>NZ_JBVVOY010000001.1:0-861186 GCF_055807535.1 Bradyrhizobium sp. Kon37 | reverse complement strand
CTTTGCCTGCATCGCAAGCGGATCAACATCTCAACCGTGCTGGCGGGCCAAAAGCTCGGCATCAAAGAGGTCGACGACGGCATTTGGCTCGTCAGCTTCATGCGTTATGATCTGGGATACTTCGACCTGGAGCAGAAAACCCTGCAACCCCTCGACAACCCGTTCGGCACGAGGCTGTCACCTATGTCTTAGGTACGTTCCGTTACCCATGTCTTCGGGCCGGACACACTGGGGCGCTGGTGCCGCAAGAGGGATTCGAACCCCCGACCCCGTCATTACGAATGACGTGCTCTACCAACTGAGCTATTGCGGCGAACCTTGCCGGGGCCCGCGCGAGGCCGGTCCCGTTACGCGCGCTCCTGATATCGGGCATGGCCCGAATTGGCAAGGTGGCGCCGGCTTGGAAATGCCGCTCACCCGCCCCAGCGAGACCAGAATCCGCGCCAGCCGCCGGCCTGGGCCTTTGCGTGGTCCCTGGGCGTGCCGATTTGTTCCGTAAATTCATCGCTCGGACCCTCGTCGTCGATCCCTGGATCATCCGGGGCGCGGACGATCGGGATGACGGCGGGAATAGGCGCTGGTGTGGGCTTGCCGAGATCGGCGCGGGTCCGGAACACCGGCGTCGCCGCCGCCGGCGATGATTCGACGATCTCAGGGGCCGGTTTGACCGGCTCGGCGGGCGTGACGACCGGCTCTTCCTTGACGGTTTCTTTGGCGGTCTCCTTGACGGTTTCCTCTAAGATTTCCTGGGCCTCGAGGGGCGGCGAATTGTCCTGCGCGGCAGGCGCAGGATCCGGCGCCGTGACAACCGGTTCCGCCGGGCCTTCGCTCGGGGCCGCCGTCACCCGCTTCGGCGGCGGAGCCGCCAGCATGGCTTCCTCGAAGGCCGAGGATTCGATCATGGCGCCCCTGTCGGACGGAAGACTAGCGACCGGCGTCTGCCACTGGAACGCGTCAAGCCGGCCGGTGACCGGGGAGACCGGACGCCAGCGGTCGCTGACATAACCGTCCGCAGTCCAGGCCGGATCATGGCGGGCGCGCACCGCGCGTAAGGTCCAGGCGCGGGCCCGACCGCCGTCACCATGCTCGGTACGCTCGATCTCCGCCATCAGCAGTGCCACGCGCTGGGTCGGATCGTTGACGTAAGGCGCCAGCACCTCGCGCGCACGGGCGAACTCGGACGCATCGATCGCGGCGCGCGCGATCGCCAGTTGGCCCTCGACATAACCAGCCTTGTCGGCAGGAATCTTGGCCGCAAGCGTCTCGACCCGCTGCAAACGCTGCCGCGCGGAATCGCCGAGCTTCACATGCGCATAGGCCTCCGCGAGATCAGGATGCGGATTGGCGAGCCAGGCGGTTTCCACCAGCTTCATGGCGCGGCGCACCTGATGCGCCTCGCTCTCGAATTTTGCAGCAAGCACTGCGGCCGGAACCAGGGTCGGCGCGAGCTTGACCGCCTGCATCACGCTCTCGCGCGCGACGTCGCGGTCCATCGTTTCCAGTTCCAGCGCGCGGGCGGCGAGCAGCACGCCGCGGTGGCGGCGATAGGCCTGCTTGTCGATCAGGCCCGCGGACAGATTCGAATCGAGGATCGCGAGCGCGCCGCTCCAGTCGCCGCGCGCGCAGCGGAAGCCGAGCACCGCATGCGAGGCCCAGGTCGAGGACGGCGACAGCTTGATCGCTTCCTCGGCGATCATCACCGCGCCGACCGCATCGTCGGCGCGCTGCGCCTCGATGAACAGACCGCGCAGGCCGAGCAGGCGCGTGTCCTCGCGCTCGGCCATGGCACGGAAGACGCGCTGGGCCTCGTCGCGATTGCCCTCGAGCTGCGCCGATTGCGCATGCAAGAGAAGCGCGAGCGGATCGTTTGCGGCCAGCCGCCGCGCGGTATCGGCGTGACGACGGGCAAGCGCGGTGTCGCCATGGCCGATCGCAAGCAGCCCGTGGGTAATGGCGTGGCGGCCGCGCGCATGACGCTTTTCGTGACGGCGGCGGCGCAGACGCCCCGGAGCGCGCCAGGCCATCGTCAGCAGGCTCCAGACCAGCACGACTGCCGCGGCAAAGAGGCCAAGCAAGAACACGAATCTGGGAAGCGTCGTCGTGGCGCGGAAGGCGCCTGCGGTCAGGACGAGGTCGCCGGGCTGGTCGGCAACCCAGGCCGCGCCGGCCGCCGCCAGCGCGATCAGGACGAGGAAGAGGACGATGCGAAGCATGACGATCCCTATACGCGCTGATTGTTGCGCGAACCTTTATTGACCAGGCTTGACGAGATCCGCCATGGCGGCGTCGGCGAACTTGCGTGAGGCGGCG
The DNA here is from genome assembly GCF_055807535.1 of Bradyrhizobium sp. Kon37. Lineage (NCBI taxonomy): Bacteria > Pseudomonadati > Pseudomonadota > Alphaproteobacteria > Hyphomicrobiales > Nitrobacteraceae > Bradyrhizobium > Bradyrhizobium sp. Kon37. The sequence goes on along the minus strand of NZ_JBVVOY010000001.1, from coordinate 858,876 downwards.
AGCGCCGCGTCACGGGCATCGGCCTTGTCGAGCCAGGCTTGTGCCGGTGCACGATCGGCCTCGGGCAGCGTCTTCAACTCGCGCCGTGCCTCGACGAAATCGTTGCGCAGCGCAGCCGCCGTCACCCGCGCGACGATGGCGCCGCGATCGTTGCCGACCCCGTCGGTACGCTCGATGCGGACGAGTTTCGACGCCCCCGCCTGAAGACGCTCGACGATGCCGGTGCCGCTGGCCGGAGCTTCCGCTGGCGGCGACAATTTCGGCACGATGTTGAGGAGCTCGCGACTGAGCGCGACCGGCGTCGGAATGCCTGACGAAGCAAAAGTGTCAAGCGGCTTCAGCATATCCGGCTTTGCTGCCAGCGACCGCGCGGCGGCGAGCTGGGATACGTAAGCATCGCCGTGGCGAACGGCGACGTCGAGCAGAGCCGCCGCCACCACATGGCGCAACGGTTTGTCGTCCATCGCCTTGGCGTCGGCGATCTTCTCGCTTTGCTGCGCGAGTTCCGCACGTTCGGTCTTGCTGGCACGCTCAAGCTGCGCGAGGCGGTCGTTGAGAGCGGCAAGATCTGGCGCGGCAGCAGATGGCGCCGATTTCGTGTCGTTGAGGGCGCCCGCGGTCTTGTCGGATTGTGCGCGCAGACTGGCGATGTCGCTGCGCAGGCTCGTTGCGGATTTCTCCAGCGCATCGATCCGCGCCACCACGGCCGGATCGGCGGCAGGCTTGCCCGCCTTGGCTTCGACCGCAGCAACGCGCCCGCTCAGCGCCTCGACGGTTGCGCCCGTCACTTGCGGAGCAGCCGGCGGCGCCTGCACCGCAGGCCAGCCCAGCATCCAGCCGACCGCGATCACAACGGCGGCTGCCACGGCGCCGGAGAACGGAGCGATAACCCAGGGTGAAATCGACGGCGATACCGACGCGGACGCAACGAAAGATTCTTCCTCGGCAGGTTCGGGCTGCGGCTCGGCATGAGCTTCTTCGAACTTTGCCTCTTGAGACTTTGCCTCTTGAGACTTTTCTTCCTGAGACTTGCCCTCTTCAGATTTGGCCTGCTCATGCGCGGCCTGTTCGGTCGCTGCCTCAGGCTCGCCCGCCACCTCCTGCGGCTGGGTCGAGACCTCGGTTGCCTGGAGGTCGATGGTGGGCGGGATGCGCTTGGCGCGGCCGGACTCGGGAGCCAATCCTGCGTCTTCAGGCTTGTCGTCGGCCATCGTGACGGTTCCTCACACTTACATGCCCTGAACGAACGGATCCGATTGCGTCGGATTCGGCCCGACCTCTTACGCCAAACGGGTGCGCAAAGCACGCTCCAAGGTGTCAAATAAGGCATTTTCGTCCGGCGTCGCCGCCACCAGAACCTGCGAGGCACCCGCCTCGCGCAGCACGCCCGCGACCGTCTCGGACAGGCAGCATTGCGGGATCGCCAGAGCCGAGATTTCGACGCCTTCGCCCCGCGCGGCCTCCAGGAAAGCCCGCGCGCTGCGCCGGGAGTAATGCAGCACCGCCTCGATCCCATGGGCGGCAAAGCCCTCACAGACATCGCGCGGCAACAGCTTGATAGGCGCCATGCGATAGATCGTCTGCGTGACGACGTTGAAGCCTTCGGCGCCCAGCTCACCGCCGAGGTCGCGCGACAGATCCGCGCCCGCGAGATAGAGCAACGTGCCCTTTTTCTTCAGCCGCTTGTCGCGCGCGCTCTGCATCACCTTGTCGCGCAGGGCAGCACCGTCGCCACCAGCGACGATCACCTCGGCAAAGCCGGCATCGCGCCCGGCGGCAGCCGTGTGCTCGCCGACGGCAAACAGCGGCAGCTCCAGCAGACCAAGTTCCTGCAATTGCGGCGCGACGGCGCGAATTGCATTGGCTGAAGTGACAATGACGGCGCTGTAGCTCGTTTCACTCTCGCCATGGAAGGCGACCGGCTCGAACTTGAGCACCGGCGCGAGCAGCACCACATGACCCCGCGCTCGCAGATTTTCCGACGTCGCCTCATTGTCGGGATGCGGCCGTGTGACAAGAATGGACATCGCTTGTGTTCCCGAACCACGTGGCGGTGGCGCTTTCACGAGGGACGGCCGCGCGTGACGATTGCGTTGGCCGACCCCGGAATGCTACCGGACGTACCAGAACTCTGCTTTGCGGATCAGCGCAAGGGGGGTGAGAAGGGCGCAAATTGGATAACAATTCGCCAATGCTGGTACTGGGCATCGAAACCACCTGCGACGAGACCGCCGCGGCGGTGATCGAGCGTGCGCCTGACGGCAGCGGCAAGATCCTGTCCAACATCGTGTGGTCGCAGGTCGAGGAGCATGCCCGTTTCGGCGGCGTGGTACCGGAGATCGCGGCCCGCGCCCATGTCGACCTGCTCGACGGCATCATCGACCGGGCCATGACTGAGGCCGGCATCGACTTCGCCCAGCTCGACGGTGTCGCGGCCGCCGCGGGCCCGGGACTGATCGGCGGCGTCATCGTCGGGCTCACCACCGCGAAGGCGATCGCGATGGTGCACGACACGCCGCTGATCGCGGTGAACCATCTGGAAGCGCATGCGCTGACACCGCGCCTGACCGACGCACTCGAATTTCCCTATTGCCTGTTTCTCGCCTCTGGCGGCCATACCCAGATCGTCGCCGTCACCGGCGTTGGCCAGTATGTGCGGCTCGGCACCACCGTCGACGATGCGATCGGCGAGGCCTTCGACAAGGTCGCGAAGATGCTGGGGCTGCCCTATCCGGGCGGGCCGCAGGTCGAGCGCGCGGCAGCCAACGGCGATCCGGCGCGATTTGCGTTTCCGCGGCCGCTGCAGGGACGCCCCGACGCCAACTTCTCGCTATCGGGATTGAAGACGGCGGTGCGCAACGAAGCGAGCCGGTTGGCCGAGATCACACCGCAGGACGTCAGCGATCTCTGCGCGAGCTTTCAGGCTGCCGTGCTCGACTCCACAGCCGACCGGTTGAGCGTCGGTCTCAAACTCTTCCGCGAGCAGTTCGGTGCGCCACGTGCGCTGGTGGCGGCCGGCGGCGTTGCCGCCAATCAGGCGATCCGCGGCGCCTTGCATGAGGTTGCGAGGAAAGCCGGTACACAATTGATCATGCCGCCGCCGGCGCTCTGCACCGACAATGGCGCGATGATCGCATGGGCCGGCGCCGAACGTCTCGCACTCGGCATGACCGACACGATGGAAGCACAGCCCCGCGCGCGTTGGCTGCTCGATGCGAACGCGACGGCACCGGCCGGATACGGCAAGACACGCGCGGGATTCTAGCAATGACAGCGTTCCGATCTGTCGCAGTGATCGGCGCGGGCGCCTGGGGCACGGCGCTGGCGATGGTGGCGGCGCGGGCCGGACGGAACGTGACGCTGTGGGCGCGCAATCCCGAGCACGCGACGCGAATCGCGTCGAGCCGCGACAATCCGCGGCTGGCCGGCGTGCGGCTTGCTCCGGAGATCATCGTCACGAGCGACCTGGCGCTCGCCACGCGCGCGGATATGCTGCTGATCGCAGTGCCCGCGCAGCATCTGCGCGGTGCCGTCAACATGCTCGCCTCGCATCTGGCTAGACCGGTGCCTGTCGTCGCCTGCGCCAAGGGCATCGAGCACGGCACCCATAAATTCATGACCGACGTGATCGCCGAGGCCGCGCCTCACGCGCAGCCGGCGATCCTGTCGGGTCCGAGCTTTGCCGACGATGTCGCGCGTGGCTTGCCGACCGCGGTCACGCTGGCGGCGAGGGAAGAAACGCTGGCCAACCACCTGGTGCAGGCGCTGGGCTCGCCGACGTTTCGGCCCTATCACTCCACTGATGTCCGCGGCGTCGAGATCGGCGGCGCCGCCAAGAACGTGCTGGCGATCGCGGTCGGTATCGCGGTCGGGCGCAAGCTCGGCGCTTCCGCCCAGGCCGCACTCACCACCCGCGCCTTTGCCGAGCTGACACGCCTCGGCCGCGCGCTCGGCGCACGCAGCGAAACACTCACGGGCTTGTCTGGCCTCGGCGATCTGATCCTGACCTGCTCGAGCCCACAATCGCGCAATTTCGCGCTCGGCCTGGCGCTTGGCCGCGGCGAGCAGCCGCCCGCCGGCAAGCTTGCCGAAGGCGAATCCACCGCGCCGGTACTGATCGAGCTCGCGGCTTCGCAAAGCATCGAAATGCCGGTATCGGAAGCCGTCGCGTCGATCCTGACCGGCAGAAGCACGATCGACGCCGCGATCTCGGGGCTCATGACGCGACCTTTCAAGGCAGAGGAATGAACATGGCGTACTGGCTGGTGAAATCCGAGCCATCGGTGTGGTCCTGGGACCAGCAGGTGGCGAAAGGCGCCAAGGGCGAAGCCTGGACCGGCGTGCGCAATTACACCGCGCGCCAGAATCTCGTCGCCATGAAGAAGAGCGACAAGGCGTTCTTCTATCATTCCAACGAGGGCAAGGAGATCGTCGGCATCGCGGAGATCGTCAAGGAAGCCTATCCGGATCCGACCGACAAGACGGAAAAATTCGTCTGCGTCGACATCAAGGCCGACAAACCCTTGAAGAGTCCGGTGACAATGGCCGCGATCAAGGCCGAGAAGAAGCTCGCCGACATGGCGCTGGTGAAATATTCGCGCCTCTCGGTGCAGCCGGTGACGGCCGAGGAATGGAAGCTCGTCTGCAAGATGGGCGGGATGTAGGATTAGGCGCTGTAGCCCGGATGAGCGAAGCGATATCCGGGACTACTGCTGCGATCCCGCATGTCGCTACGCTCATGCGGGCTACGATATCGGAGCTTGCTTCTCCGGCAGCGCAAACACCTCGCATGGCGCGGCGATGCCCCGCAGCGAATGCGATCCGAGCGCGATGAGAGGCATGTCGGTCTCCGCGGCGAGCGCGCCCGACACCAGCACGGTTCTGCCGAGCGGCTTGCACAATCCTTCGAGCCGGCTGGCGAGATTGACGGCGGGACCGATCGCCGTGAAATCGAGCCGGTTGGCGGCGCCGATATTACCCCACAGCATTTCGCCGAGATGCAGCGCCGCACCGAACGCGAGCGGCGGCAGACCTTGGGCACGACGCTCCGCGTTGAGATACGCCATCCCGGCTTCGGCTGCGCTCGCGGCACGCAGCGCCGCATCGCACGCTTGGCGCGGTGACGCCCCGACCACCGGAAAGATCGCGAGCACGCCGTCGCCGATGAATTTCAGCACCTCGCCGCCGAAGGCGTGGACCGCGCCGGCGATGCGATCGAACCAGGCATCGAGCGCCGCGATGACGTCGGCAGGCGGATTGGTTTCCGACAGGAGCGTGAAGTTGCGCAGATCCGCATAGAGCAGCGCGGCCTGTATGGTCTCGCCGAGATCGCGCCGCAGGGGTGCCGCCAGCACCCGCTCCGCGCTGCGCTTGCCGAGATAAGCATCCAGCGTCGCGCGCAAGGTTGCACGCGCGGCAAGCACCGCAAGGGGCGTCGCGGCGAAGCGCGCGGCCTGGCGCAATTGCTTGGTCTCGTTTGCGGTGAACGGTCGCGGCCCGATCCAACCGAGCAACGGCCCGTCGGGCCGTCCGACCGCGTCTTCGTGCACCTCACCCTCCGCGATGTCGCGCAGCCAGCGGCGGCCGGCATCGTTGGGCGGGTCGGGCGCGAGGCCGCCTGGTGCGAAGCCGAGCGCTTCGATCACCCGGCCGTTCTCCGCGCGCCACAACCATGTCCGCTTCGCGATCAGCGGATGCGGCACCTCGAGCGTCAGGCTGCCTGCCGCAAGCGGCACGCCGTCGGCGACCAGTTGTGCGCCGAGATCCGCGAGCAGGCGGTCGGCCCCGGTGCTATCGGCGGCGGCATCGACAAGCCAGGCGAGCGTCGGCGAGAGGTGCATGGCCCGATCATGACGAACGCAGGCGGTCTTTGTCACGGGCAATCCTTGACGGGCCCCTCGCGCGCCGCCATGTCCCACGATCAGCCCAGGGATGATCGCCGATGCCCGAACCGTTCATAGTGCGACGCGAGACCCAGATCGCCGCCCCACGCGCCACCGTTTTCGCTTACCTGACCGACCCCGAGAAGATTCTGAGCTGGATGGGTTCCGACGCGACCACGGAGCCGCATCCCGGCGGGCTATATCTGCTCAAAGGCATCGGCCCCCGCGGCGGCGTTGCCCGCGGCGCGTTCCGCGAAGTGGTGCCGGTGCATCGTCTCGCCTACACGTTTGGATGGGAGGGCGGCCAGGAAGTGCCGCCCGGCTCGAGCCTGATCGAGATCGACCTGATCGAACGCGACGGCGGCACATTGCTGCGCATGACCCATAGCGGACTGCCGACCGAGGAACAGGCTGCCGCCCACGCAACGGGATGGGCGCACTATCTGGGACGACTCACGACCGCAGCCGCGGGCGGCAATCCCGGTCCCGACAACGGCGTTTCCACCAAGGCGTAACGACGCCAGGTCAGACCGCCGCGGTCGCCACCACCTGCTGCAAAAGCTGCTCGCGCCTGGCCTGCGAGCGCTGGCCCTTCATGGTCGCAGCGAAGCGTTCGAGGATGCCGTCCTCGAACGCGGTGACGATGGTGTCGTGAACATAGCTCTTGCGGCAGATCGCCGGCGTGTTGGAGAGCTGATCGGCGGCGCCGCGGATCGCTTCCAGCACCTGCTTCTTGCGGCCGCGCTGGCTGGTCGCCGGCGTGATCCGCGACAGCGATTCCACGACGACGGCAGAGGCCATCAGCGTGCGGAAATCCTTCAGCGAGATCTTGATGCCGGCGATCTCGCGCAGAAACGCGTTCACCTGCGTGGTGCTGACCGCGCGCACGATGCCGTAGGCATCGCGATACTGGAACATCCGCTTGCCGGGAACGCCCTGCAAAATCCCGATGGCGCGCACGAGCTTGGCGGCGTCGCACTCCTTGCGCACGGCCTTGCCGCCCTTCGCCTTGAAGGTCAGCACGAAGCTGTCGTCTTCCAGCGAGACGTTGGACTTCAGCAGCGTGGTGGCGCCGCGGGTGCCGTTGAGACGGGCATAGGATTCGTTGCCGGGGCGGATCGCGGTGCGCGCAATCAATTCGATGACGGCCGAGAGCGCGAACTCGCGGGTCGGCTCGTCGCCCGACAGGAACGCCGAGACCTTGCGCCGGATCTTGGGCAGCGCGCCGACGAGCTTCTCCAGGCGATGCGCCTTGCGTTGCTCGCGGACCTTCTCCCAATCGGCGTGATAGCGATATTGCAGCCGGCCCGCGGCATCGCGTCCCACCGCCTGGAGATGCGTGCTCGGATCGGCAGAGTAGCGCACCTCGCGATAGGCCGGCGGCACCGCCATCGAATGCAGCCGCCGAATAGTACGGGCATCGCGGATGTGGACCCCGTTGGGCCGCACGAAGGAATAGCCCTTGCCGCGCCTGATGCGGCGAATGGTCAGCTCGTTCTGGTCGCCGAGCCGCAGGCCCAGTTCCTTGGCGAGGGCCTCGACCGTCGCTGCAGGGGCCGTGTCGAACGCTTTTTTCGGGCTGGGACGGCCGGAACCGGCCGGTTTCGGCCATTGTCCGAGGGCTTTGGCCAGTGCAATGGCAGCAGGATCGGCTGAAGCGGGCCGCAAAGTCCCGAGATTCTGCTGATCCATCATAGTCTTATGCCTTAGCCCTGTTTGTTATCGGTCAATGCCGCTGTTCTGATTTTTGTTCCAAGGGGTCTCGTTGGACCCGGGTTAGCCACTTAGGGTGTTCCGAACCGCATTGCGAGTCCCGAATCAGTGAGGGCGGTTTCTAAATACCGCTACCGGGAGCATGGCGCTCTGCGCCGGCCCATTCCGAGGATCGGGGTAAAGACCCGAAAGCTGCCGGTCGCCCTGTTTCAAAACTGCGACAGTCGCACGAAGCGGCTTGATCCTCCGCATGGCCGGCTGCTCGCCGAAGGTCCAGCTTGTGCACCTTGTCGGGTCCGGTTAGCCCGACGCATAATCGGTTCAACGATCAAGTCGGCTGGCCTGTGCTCGGCTTGCCGTATGTGGAGGGAAACATGTCCGAGAAGATCTACGACGTCCCCGCGGAATGGGCGAAGCGCGCTTGGGTCGACCAGGCCAAGTACAAGGACATGTACGCCCGTTCGATCTCGGATCCGAACGGTTTCTGGGCGGAGCAGGCCAAGCGCATCGACTGGATGCACGCTCCGACCAAGATCGAGAACGTCTCCTTCGCGCCCGGCAATATCTCGATCAAATGGTTCGAGGACGGCGTTCTCAACGTCGCCCATAATTGCATCGACCGGCATCTCCACAGCCGCGCCAACCAGACCGCGATCATCTGGGAAGGCGACGATCCCTCACAATCCCGGCACATCACCTACAAGGAGCTGCACGACGAGGTCTGCCGGATGGCCAACATCCTGCGCACCCGGAACGTCAAGAAGGGCGACCGTGTCACCATCTACCTGCCGATGATTCCGGAGGCGGCCTACGCGATGCTGGCCTGCGCGCGGATCGGCGCGATTCACTCCGTGGTGTTCGCCGGCTTCTCGCCCGACAGCCTCGCCCAGCGCATCAACGACTGCCAGTCCAAGGTGATCATCACCGCGGATGAGGGCCTGCGCGGCGGCAAGAAGGTGCCGCTGAAGGCCAATGTCGACGCGGCACTCGCCAAGGCAGACGGCGTCGACTGGGTCGTCGTGGTCAAGCGCACCGGCGGCGCGGTCGAAATGAATCCCTCGCGCGACCTCTGGTACCACGACGCCGCCAAAATGGTGACGACGGAATGCCCGGTCGAGCACATGCACGCCGAGGATCCGCTGTTCATCCTCTACACCTCGGGCTCGACCGGCCAACCCAAGGGCGTGCTGCACACCTCCGCCGGCTATCTCGTGTTCGCCGCGATGACGCATCAATACGTCTTCGACTATCATGACGGCGACATCTACTGGTGCACCGCCGACGTCGGCTGGGTCACCGGGCACAGCTACATTCTGTACGGACCGCTCGCCAACGGCGCGACCACGCTGATGTTCGAAGGCGTGCCGAATTACCCGGATAATTCGCGATTCTGGAACGTCATCGACAAGCACAAGGTCAACATCTTCTACACCGCGCCGACCGCGATCCGCGCGCTGATGCAGAGCGGCGACGCGCCCGTAAAGAAGACCTCGCGCGCCAGCCTGCGCCTGCTCGGCTCGGTCGGCGAGCCGATCAATCCGGAAGCGTGGGAGTGGTATCACCGCGTCGTCGGCGACGACCGTTGCCCGATCGTCGACACCTGGTGGCAGACCGAGACCGGCGGCATTTTGATCACGCCGCTGCCCGGCGCCACGAAGCTCAAGCCGGGCTCGGCGACGCAGCCGTTCTTCGGCGTGGTGCCTGAGATCGTCGACGCCGACGGCAACGTGCTGGACGGCGAGACATCAGGCAATCTGTGCCTGACGCGGTCATGGCCGGGCCAGATGCGCACGGTCTATGGCGACCACGCCCGCTTCGAGCAGACTTATTTCTCGACCTACAAGGGCAAGTATTTCACCGGCGACGGCTGCCGACGCGATGCCGACGGTTATTACTGGATCACCGGCCGCGTCGACGACGTCATCAACGTCTCCGGCCACCGCATGGGTACCGCCGAAGTCGAAAGCGCGCTGGTGGCGCATGAGAAGGTTTCGGAGGCCGCCGTGGTCGGCTTCCCGCACGACATCAAGGGCCAGGGCATCTACGCCTATGTGACCCTGATGGCCGGCATCGAGCCAACCGAGGATCTGCGCAAGGAGCTCGTCACCTGGGTGCGCAAGGAGATCGGCCCAATCGCTTCGCCCGACCAGATTCAGTTCGCACCGGGTCTGCCAAAAACGCGCTCCGGCAAGATCATGCGCCGCATCCTGCGCAAGATCGCCGAGGACGAGCCGGGCAGCCTGGGCGACACCTCGACCTTGGCCGATCCCGGCGTGGTCGACGACCTCGTCAAGAACCGGCAGAACAAGAAGTCGGCGTAAAGGCAGTCTCGTGCCCCGGACGCAGCGCAGCGCGCACTTCGCCGTGCGCTGCTGAGCTGGGGCTCATGCAACGACAGACTCTGTGGCTTTCTGGGTCCCGGGTTTGCGTCGCACCGCTTGGCGCTGCGCCGTGTCCGGGACGCGAGACCCATCCCCGCGTTAGCGCCCCCGGAATCAACGGCCGTTCACATCCTCACGCGCTTGTCAGACCGCGCCCCGGCGCCCGGGCATCTTTCCGGCTGAGTGTTGTTTTCAGGTCATTTACTTTGTTTCGAACATTTCCTTTGTTCCCCCTGCTGGCTGGCCCTTGGCGGCCGTGCGTGGAAACCATCCGGTTAACAAGCGCGGTTAAGAATGTCCCCTGACAAGGACTTGCAACAAGGACTTGCGACAAGGACTTGGCGGGCCAGCGATTGCCGGTTTTGCGTAATTTTGGACGGTCCGTTCGGGGCAAGGGGAAAATCGATGTCGATAAGGATTGCTGTGGCGCTGGCCGCCACCGTCGGGGCTGGGGTCTTGATGTCGACGGCGGCGCAGGCGCGGCCGGAAATGGTGGGGACCCACCTGGCCGACTATTCGCCAGGCACCATCGTTGTCAAAACCAACGAGCGTCGGCTCTATCTCGTCCTCGATAACGGCCACGCCGTGCGCTACCCGGTCGGCGTCGGCAAGTCCGGCAAGCAGTGGGCCGGCACCACCCGCATCGACGGCAAGTACCGCAATCCGGCCTGGTCGCCGCCTGCCGAGGTGAAGCGCGACAAGCCGAGCATCCCGGACGTCATCCCGGGCGGCTCGCCGCGCAACCCGATGGGCGTCGCGGCGATGACGCTGTCCGGCGGTGAGTATGCCATCCACGGCACCAACGTGCCGGGCTCGATCGGCGGCTTTGTCTCCTATGGCTGCATCCGCATGCTCAACGACGACATCACCGATCTCTACAGCCGCGTCTCGGTCGGCACGACGGTGGTCGTGACGCGCTGATCGCCGGCATCGGGGCGAGACGGCAAGAGCCGCGTCGTTCGACGCGGCTTTTTTGTTACCAGAAGCGCCAGCTCCGCGCGCACCAGCCGTCGCGATGGCCGCCATTGTAGTTCCGCGCGTAGCCGCCGGCGAGCAACGCCGCCGAGACATTGGCCGTACGTTTGGTCGCCACGTCAGCGAGAACGCGTCCGTATTTGTCAGGCCCGAGATTGGTAATCGTCACGCCACCCTGGCCGAGCAGGTCGCGGAGCGCGGCGGCGGCGGCTTCAGCCTTGTCGAGTTCTTCCTGGCAGGAGGCTTTCATCTCAGGTGCATCGATGCCGCGCAGGCGAACGCGCGCGACGAGGTCGCGGCCGCCCTGCTGATGCACGCGCGCGAGAAAGGTGTCGCCGTCGATGGTGCGGATGACGTCGACGGGCTGGCGACGATCGAGATGGCCGCTTTGCTGGAGTACGATCTCGGCGTCCCTCGATTGACCGTCGGTCGCACGAGGGAAGGGCCAGTTCATGCCGTGCCGGAACGTGAACACGACGGCCACCACGATTCCAACCACGAACATCCACGGCAACAGCCCTGAGAACCGGCGAGCAAATGGCGAGCCGCTGTATGAAGGCCGATACGGATGGCTTGGATCGAAACGCGACATCCCCGCACGCTAGGGGTGAGTCGGGCAGTCCGGCAAGTCAGCTTCCAAGGCAAGCTTCAAAAGTCGGAAGCGATGCCCTTGCGCTCCCAATCGCCATAGCGGGTCGGCTCGGGTCCTTTTGGCCCCTGCAACTCCTTTGGCGCCGCCTCGGCGTCGTTTTTGGCTCGGACTGCCGCGGCCTGCCGGCGCGCTTCGGCCTCGGCCAGCGCACGCTGGGCGGCCGGCGTGAGCTGCTTGCGGTCGGGAACGGAAGGCTGGTCACTCATCGTCGGCTTTCTAGCGCGTGATGGCCCGCGGCGCGACGCCCAATAACGCATTCCTGAAATGGCTCCGAAAGGGCTGAAAAACCCGGAAGCGATTCTTACATTTGGCATATTCGCGTGCCAAAGATCGCCTCCTCAAGGCATGCGCCCATTACGGCGAACTGCCGCTCGCTCAGAACCTTGTTTCCGCATGCCTTCTCAACGTTTCGCCCCTCCATCCGAAGTGCCCGGTCTCGCGGCGCGGCGGATTGCCGCCGACATCGTCGATGGCGTGCTGCAAAAGCACCGCACGCTTGACGAGCAGCTCGACGGCAGCGGCGCCCATCCCGGACTGAAGACGCTCCCCGACCGCGACCGCGCGCTGATGCGCCGCCTCGTCGCCACCGTGCTGCGCCGGCTCGGCACGCTCGGCCATGTGCTGTCCCGCCTGCTCGACAAGGGCATTCCCTCCGACGCGCCGCGCGCGCAGAGCGCGCTGTTGATCGGCGCCGCCCAGATCCTCTGGATGGACGTGCCCGATCACGCGGCCGTCGATCTCTCCGTTCGCCTCGTGCAATCCGACCGCCGCGCCGCGCGCTATGCCGGCCTCGTCAACGCCGTGCTGCGCCGCTGCGCCCGCGAGGGCAAAGCGCTGGTGGACGAGGTTGCCGCGCAATCGCTGGACCTGCCGCCCTGGATGGTCGCGCGCTGGAGCGCGCATTACGGCGAAACAGTCGCAAGAGACATGGCGCTCGCACTCAGCCACGATCCTTCGCTGGATCTGACCGTGAAGTCGGACGCCGCGCAATGGGCGAGCCGGCTCCATGGCGAAGTCCTGCCGACCGGATCGGTGCGTACGGTGCTGCACGGCGCGGTGACCATGCTTCCCGGCTTCGCCGAAGGACAATGGTGGGTGCAGGACGCCGCCGCTGCGTTGCCGGCCCGGCTGTTCGGCGACATCACGGGCAAATCCATCGCCGACCTCTGCGCCGCTCCCGGCGGCAAGACCGCGCAGCTGGCTCAGGCTGGCGCCCATGTCACCGCCATCGACCGCTCGCCTGCCCGGGTGGCGCGGCTGCGCGAGAATCTGACGCGGTTGTCGCTCCAGGCCGAGACCGTCGTCGCCGACGCCGCGGAATGGTCCGGCCCTCCCGATGGCTTTGACGGCATCCTCATCGATGCGCCTTGCACCTCGACCGGGACGATCCGCCGCCATCCCGACGTATCCTGGCTTCGGCAGGAATCCGACATCGCCGCGATGACCGCGCTCCAGCGGCGGCTGCTGCAAAAATCGGTCTCGCTGCTCAAGCCCGGCGGGACGCTGGTCTACTGTACCTGCTCGCTGGAACCCGAAGAGGGCGAGCATGCGGTCGCCGCGCTGCTGGCCGCAGAGCCTGGGCTTCGCCGGGTTCCGATCGATGCGTCCGAGGTGTCGGGACTCAGCGAGATCATCACCGCCGAGGGCGATTTGCGCACCCTGCCCAGCCATCTACCGAACGCCGATCCCAAGCTCGGCGGGCTCGACGGATTTTTCGCGGCCCGGCTCGTTAAATCCTGATTTTGCACTGGATTTTGCAACCACAGCGCTGATTCGCGTCGTTCAAGGTGGTGTCGGCCGTCCGATTTTGGGATTAATAAGGATTCGTCGGAATCCTCTCCCCCATCAAGGCAAGGCGTGTCGGTCGCTCAACGCAGACGTATCTCGACGCTGGTGATGAACCGCTTCGCGCGGAACATGCTCGCGCGCGCGAGCGGCGGTTCCGTTGCCCTGTCGCGGGTCTGGCCCGGCCGCGCCGACCGGTTGATCATCGCGCCACATGATCTGCGCACCGCGGATGCCACCCGCGCCGCCGAGATCTATGCCGGCCGCTTCGTCTTCGCCGGCAAGATCGTCAATTGCCACGGCCGCTCGATCTTCGATCTCGAGCCGCCGTCGGAGGATTGGGAGGTTGCGCTGCTCGGGTTCGGCTGGCTGCGCCATTTGCGCGCCGCCGACACCGCGCTGACGCGCGCCAATGCGCGCTCGCTGATCGAGGACTGGATCGGCAACCCTGCCAGCAAGCGCCGTCCCGTCGCGCGACGCGCCGACGTGCTGGCGCGACGCGTGATCTCCCTGCTGTCGCAGGCGCCGCTGGTGCTCAACGATACCGACAACAAATTCTACCGCCGCTATCTGCGCGCGCTGGCACGTGAAATCCGCTTGCTGCGCTACACCATGGTCAACATTCCCGACGGAGTGCCGAAGCTCCAGGTGCTGATCGCGCTGTGCTATGCGGCGCTGTGCCTCGCCAACCAGGCAAGTCACATCCGCAGCACCTCGAAAAAGCTCTCGGATGAATTGCAGCGGCAGATCCTGCCCGACGGCGGGCATGTCTCGCGCAACCCGGGCGCGCTGATCGAGCTCTTGATCGACCTGTTGCCGCTGCGGCAGACCTTTGCCGCGCGCAACATCGCGCCGCCGCCCGCGCTGCTCAACGCGATCGATCGCATGATGCCGATGCTCCGGTTCTTCCGCCACGGCGACGGCAATTTCGCGCTGTTCAACGGCATGAGCGCGACGCCCTCGGACCTGCTCGCGACGCTGCTTGCCTATGACGACACCCACGGCGCGCCGATGTCGAACATGCCGCATACCGGCTTCCAGCGCCTCGATGCCGGCCAGACCACGCTGATCATCGACACCGGTCCGCCGCCGGCGGCCGGCGTCAGCCACGACGCCCATGCCGGCTGCCTGTCGTTCGAACTATCCTCCGGCATCAGCCGCATCGTCACCAATTGCGGCATGCCGACCACGGGCCGCGACAATTGGCGGCCGTTCGCACGCGGCACGGCGGCGCATTCGACGCTGACCTATCACGACACCTCGTCATGCCAGTTCGTGGAGATGTCGGCGATGAAGCGGCTCTTGCACGGTGCTCCGGTCACCAGCGGCCCCGTCGAGGTCGAGAGCTATCGCGAAATCGTGCAGAACGGCACGCTGCTCACGACGTCGCATGACGGTTACCTGACAAAATTCGGCGCGATCCACCGCCGCGTGCTGATGATCGCCAATGACGGCGCACGCATCGACGGCGAGGACACGCTGTCGCCGCCGCAAGGCGGACGCTTCAAGGGTCCGGATGCCGACTTCGCGCTCCGATTCCATCTGCACCCGGCGGTGAAGGCGAGCCGGCTGTCCGATGCCCGCGGGGTCATGCTGGTGCTGCCGAACCGCGACGTCTGGACCTTCGAGGCGCTCGACGACAAGGTCGAGCTCGAGGACAGCGTATCCCTGGCCGGCAATGACGGCCCGCGCCGCACCGCGCAGATCGTGATCCGTCAGGATGCGCGGCAGGCGCCCTCGATCCGCTGGAGTTTTGTCCGCTCCACCGCCTCGCCGGCGATCACGAATGCCCGCAGAAATGCGCGGCGGGAGCCGGAACTTCCGCTGTAGACGCATGTGATTCGGCCCGATCTGAACGTTGTGAAAGCGATCGAAAACTGCTATCGAGCCCTCGCTCGCGCGACTGGCGACCTTGGATGGAGCACCATCGGGAAGCGCGAGACTGAGAAGCCGCGCGCCTGGGCATAGACACTCCTTCAGACAGAGGATCTTGCTCATGACTGACCATCCCCGCCGCGTCACTCGCGCCCTTCTCTCCGTTTCCGACAAGACCGGCCTGATCGAATTCGCGAAGGCACTTGCCGCGCACGATGTCGAGCTGGTCTCGACCGGCGGCACCGCGAAGGCGATCGCCGCGGCCGGCCTCGAGGTGAAGGACGTCTCCGAACTGACCGGCTTCCCGGAAATGATGGATGGCCGCGTCAAGACGCTGCATCCGAAGGTGCATGGCGGCCTGCTCGCGATCCGCGACAACAAGGACCATGCGGACGCGATGACGGCGCATGGCATCGCGCCGATCGATCTGCTCGTCGTCAATCTCTATCCGTTCGAGGCGACCGTCGACAAAGGCGCGGGCTTCGAGGATTGCATCGAGAACATCGATATCGGCGGCCCCGCGATGATCCGCGCCGCCGCGAAGAACCATGACGACGTCGCCGTCGTGGTCGAGGCGCACGACTATCAGGCCGTGCTCGACGAGCTCGCCGCCAACAAAGGTGCGACCACGCTGAAGTTGCGTCGGCGCCTTGCCGCCAAGGCTTACGCGCGCACTGCCGCCTATGACGCCGCGATCTCGAACTGGTTCAACCGCCAGCTCGAGATCGACGCGCCCGATTTCCGCGCCTTCGGCGGCCGGCTGCTCCAGTCGCTGCGCTATGGCGAGAATCCGCACCAGACCGCGGCGTTCTATGCGACCCCCGACAAGCGGCCGGGCGTCTCGACCGCGCGGCAGCTCCAGGGCAAGGAGCTCTCCTACAACAACATCAACGACACCGATGCCGCCTATGAATGCATCGGCGAGTTCGACGCCAAGCGCACCGCGGCCTGCGTCATCGTCAAGCATGCCAATCCCTGCGGCGTCGCGGAGGGCTCCGACCTCGTCAGCGCCTACCGCAAGGCGCTGGCCTGCGATTCCACCTCGGCGTTCGGCGGCATCATCGCGATGAACCGCGCACTCGATGCCGACACCGCGCGCGAGATCACGAAGATCTTCACCGAGGTGATCATCGCGCCCGACGCAAGCGAGGAAGCGATCGCCATCATCGGCGCGCGGAAGAACCTTCGGCTTCTGCTCGCCGGCAGCCTGCCCGATCCGCGCGCGCCCGGCCTCACCGCCAAGACGGTGGCGGGCGGTCTCCTCGTGCAGAGCCGCGACAACGCCGTGGTCGACGACATGACGTTCAAGGTCGTGACCAAGCGTGCGCCGACGGACGCGGAGATGCGCGACCTGAAGTTTGCTTTCCGTGTTGCAAAACACGTCAAGTCCAACACCATCATCTACGCCAAGGATCTCGCCACCGTCGGCATCGGCGCCGGCCAGATGAGCCGGGTCGATTCAGCGCGGATTGCGGCACGCAAGGCTCAGGATGCGGCCGCCGAGCTGAAGCTCGCCGAACCGCTCACCAAGGGCTCGGTGGTGGCGTCGGATGCGTTCTTCCCGTTTGCCGACGGCATGCTCGCCTGCATCGAGGCCGGCGCCACCGCCGTGGTGCAGCCCGGCGGCTCCATGCGCGACGACGAGGTCATCAAGGCCGCCGACGAGCACGGCATCGCCATGGTGTTCACGGGCACGCGGCACTTCAGGCATTGATTGATTGGCGGTAGCCCGGATGGAGCGGAAGCGAAATCCGGGTTCTCGCCTCTCGGAGAGACTTTCCCGGATTGCGCTTCGCTCCATCCGGGCTACGAAATTACTCCCGCACCCGCATCAACAACGCCAGCCCCGCGACGAAGAAGACCACCAGCACGGCCATACCGGCCTTCTGGCTTGCCGTCACCGCGGTGATCACGCCGATCAGCAGCGGGCCGATGAAGGACGTCACTTTCCCCGTCAGTGCGAACAGACCGAAATACTGCGCGATGCGGTCCTTCGGTGCGAGACGGATCAGGAGCGTACGTGAGGCGGCTTGCAGCGGACCGCCGGCTGCACCGATCAGGCAACCCAGCACCAGATAAGCGCGCTCTGACGCAGCGGCGAACATTGCCCCGCCGGGCGCGGGCGGCGCGACCTTGATGAAGAAGATCGAATCCTTGTCGACCAGCAGGATCGCCGCCAGCGCCAGCAGCAGGATGAGCATGCTGCCGGCGATCACGCGCTTCGGCCCGAAGCGATCGTCCAGCTTGCCGCCAAACCACGCGCCAAACGCGCCGGCGATCGCGAGCATGATGCCAAACGTGCCGATCTGGATCGTGTGCCAGCCGAACGTACCGGCAGCATAGATGCCGCCGAAGGCAAACAGCGACACCAGACCGTCGGTATAGATCATGTTGGCGAGCAGAAATGCCGCGAGCGATTTCTGCTGCGGCAGCCCCTTGATAGATTGCTTCAGCTCCGACAGGCCTTCGCGCAGCGCCTCGCGCACCGGACGCTTCGCCGGATAGTCCGGCGTGAACAGGAACATCGGCGTCACGAAAATGATGAACCAAAGTCCGGTCAACGGTCCGGCGGCGCGATCGCCCTGATGGCTGACCGGATCGAGCCCGAACAGAGGCGTGAGACCGAGCAACGTGCGGCCGGTCTCGGGATTCGCGGCGAGCAGGCCGAGCACGATGATCAAGCTGACGATGCCGCCGACATAGCCCGTTGCCCAGCCGGTGCCGGAGAGCCGCCCGATGCGCTCCGGCGGCACCAGCGTCGGCATCATCGCATTGTTGAAGAGAGTGGCGAATTCCGCGCCGACGCTGGCGAGCGCGACCGCGGTGAGCAGCGGCGGAATGATCGAGGGATCGCCGGGCTTGCCGATCCACAGCGTGCAGGATGCCAGCACCAGCACTGCGCCGAATCCGGCGATCCATGGCTTCCTGCGGCCCGAAGCATCGGCGATAGCCCCCAGCACCGGCGACATCAGCGCGATCGCGAGGCCCGCGGCAGCCATCGCAAAGCCCCACAGCGATTGCCCGGTCGCGGGATTCGGCGCAATGCCGGTGGCGAAATAGGGCGCGAACACGAAGGTCGTGATCAGGGTGAAATAAGGCTGCGCGGCCCAGTCGAAGAAGATCCAGCTGACGACGGCGCTGCGCGGCGGATAGGTCCGCTGCGCGCCGGCGATGCGCGCATCCGGGGCGATCGTCGTCACTGCACAATCCTCATCACGAACAGTTTTGCCTCTGTCAGGGCAAACCGTATAGCATTGCAGCGCTGCATGTGAACTGCCCATGGCCATTGCGGAAGTTTGATGATGTCGTCTTTCTCGACACGGCGGACATTTTTCGCCTTCCTTGCCACTCTGGCGGTCGGACTTCCGGCCGCGACCGCGCAGGATGCGCGGCGGGCCTATGTGCCGCCCGCGCTCGACACGGTGCATGCCGTTCCCGCCGAGCACGGCATGGTGGTGGCGCAGGAGAAAATCTCCGCGCAGGTCGGCGCCGACATCCTGCGGCGCGGCGGCAATGCCGTTGACGCCGCGGTCGCGACCGGCTTTGCGATGGCCGTGACCTATCCGCGCGCCGGCAATATCGGCGGTGGCGGCTTCATGGTGATTCATTCCACGGAGCGCAACGAAGACATCACGATCGACTATCGCGAGACCGCGCCGGCTGCGACCACGCCGCAGATTTTCCTCGGCGCCGACGGCAAGCCCGACGCGGCGAAGTCGCGGGATTCCGCGCTCGGCGTCGGCGTCCCCGGCACTGTCGCGGGACTTGCGCTGGCGCTGGAAAAATATGGCTCGGGCCGGTTCACGCTGGCGCAACTGCTCGAGCCCGCGATCGCGCTCGCCCATGATGGCTTCCTCGTCGGCGACGACATCGCCGACACGCTGCCGGGCTGGCACAAGCGGCTGGTGCGTTGGCCCTCCTCGGCCAGGATCTTCTCGCGGCCCGATGGCACGCCGCTCGGCGAAGGCGACAGGCTGGTGCAGAGCGATCTCGCCGAAACGTTGTCGGCTGTCGCCGCACAGGGCCCGCGCGGTTTCTATGAGGGGCCGGTCGCGGAAAAACTCGCCAAGGCCGTGACTGACGCGGGCGGCATCATGACGCCGGCCGATCTGAAATCCTATCAGGCGGTCATCCGCGCGCCGGTGCGCGGCACCTATCGCGGCTATGACATCGTGTCGATGCCGCTGCCGTCATCGGGCGGCGTGGTGCTGGTGGAGACGCTCAATATCCTCGAAGGTTTTCAGCTCGCCGAGCTGAAGCAGGGATCGCCGGCCTCGCTGCATCTGCTGATCGAGGCCATGAAGCGCGCTTATGCGGACCGGGCGCGCTATCTCGGCGATCCCGCCTTCGTCAACGCGCCGATCGGGACGCTCACCGCCAAAGACTACGCCGCGAAGCTGCGGGCAACCATCTCTGCCGATCGCGCCACGCCGTCGAAACAGCTCGTTTCCACCGCGACCTCACCGCATGAGGGCAGCAACACCACGCATTTTTCCGTCGTCGACGGCAGCGGCAACGCGGTGAGCAACACCTATACGCTGAACTTCAGCTACGGCCTCGGCCTCGTCGCCGACGGCACCGGCGTGCTGCTCAACAACGAGCTTGACGATTTCACAGCGGCGGTCGGCGCTTCCAATGCCTATGGCCTTGTCGGCTTCGAGGCCAATTTGCCCGGGCCTGGCAAGCGGCCGCTGTCCTCGATGTCGCCGACCATCGTCCTGAAGGACGGCAAGCCGGTGCTGGTGACGGGCTCGCCCGGCGGCAGCCGGATCATCTCGACCGTGCTCCAGGTGATCGTCAACGTCCTCGATTACAAGATGGACGTCGCGGCTGCCGTGGCCGCACCGCGGCTGCATCACCAATGGTTGCCCGACGAGGTCCGGGTCGAGGGCGGCTTCCCCGATCATGTGCTGCTCGAGCTGAAGGCGATGGATCATCTCATCGTCGCGCCGATGGGGCAGACATCGGCGAATTCGATCGCGGTGACCGCCAACGGTCCGCTTGGGGCGCCCGATCCGCGTAGCCGGGGTGCGGAAGCAGCGGGGCAGTAACTCTGTCCTTGCATGGCGCGAAGGCCGGCGGCCGGCTTGCGCGCGCCACCGCGCGTGCTACCACCGCGAGGCCAGAAGAAACTGCCAAAGAAAACACTGTCGGGAAACGCACATGACCACAGTTGATCCGAACCAGCGCATCGAGCGCGCCGAGATCGAGGACACCAGCCTTCTTGCCTTCTATCGCGACATGAACGCGCCGGAGCGGCGGACGTTCTGGGCCTGCGCCGCGGGTTGGGCGCTCGACGGCATGGACTTCATGATCTATCCGCTGGTGATCGGCACCATCATCGCGCTGTGGAAAGTCGATGCGGGATCGGCCGGACTCGCCGGCACCGTGACGCTGCTGGCTTCCGCGATCGGCGGCTGGCTCGGCGGCTATCTCTCGGACCATATCGGCCGGGTCAGAACGCTCCAGATCACCATCATCTGGTTCTCGTTCTTCTCACTGGTCTGCGCGGTCGTGCAGAATTTCGAACAGCTCCTGATCGCACGCGCGGTGCTGGGCCTCGGCTTCGGCGGAGAGTGGGCGGCGGGCGCCGTGCTGATGGGTGAAGCGATCCGGCCGCAATATCGCGGGCGTGCGGTCGGCTCGGTGCAGTCGGGCTGGGCGGTCGGCTGGGGCCTCGCGGTGCTGTCGCAGGCGATCCTGTTCTCGGCGTTGCCCGCGGAGACAGCGTGGCGCTGGATGTTCGTGATCGGCGCGCTGCCGGCGCTGCTGGTGTTCTACATCCGCCGCTCCGTGACCGAGCCGGAGATCGCGGCTGAGGCCCGCGCCAAGCAGGCCGCGAGCGGCAATCGCCCGGCGCTCTGGGAAATCTTTTCAGGCCGGATCCTGAAGACCACGATCCTGGCATCGCTGATGGCGACGGGCTGCCAGGGCGGCTACTACGCCGTCACCTTCTGGGTGCCGCAGTTTTTGACCAAGGAGCGGCATCTGTCGATCGTCGGCTCGACCGGCTATCTCTCGACGCTGATCATCGGCTCCTTCATCGGCTATCTCACCGGCGCCTGGCTCGCCGACCGGATCGGACGGCGCAATCTCTTTCTGACCTTCTCGATCGGCGCGATCGCGGTTGTGCTGCTTTACACACAGCTGCCGCTCACCAACGAAATCCTGTGGGTGCTCGGCTTCCCGCTCGGCTTTTTCGCCTCGGGCTATTTCTCCGGCGTCGGCGCGTTCCTGACCGAGCTTTATCCAACGCGACTGCGCGGCTCCGGCCAAGGGTTCTGCTACAATTTCGGCCGCGGCATCGGCGCGCTGTTTCCGTTCCTGGTCGGAGCGCTGTCGGCGACGACGTCGCTTGCGAATGCGATCGCGATGTTCGCGGTGGCGGCTTACGCGCTGTTCTTCATCGCCGCCTTCGCGCTGCCGGAGACGCGCGGGCGCGTGCTGCACGCGGACTGATGCAGGCTAGCTACCGTCCGACCTGATACGGCCCGCCCTTTTCGAGGGCGCGGCTGTACGCCGGCCGCGCGTGAATGCGCTCCAGGAACGCCATCGCCTTGGGATGGCCGAGCTCGAGCCCGCCGCGCGCCTGGGCTGCTTCGAGCGGAAAGCTCATCTGGATGTCGGCGGCGGTGAACTCGTTGCCGGCGAACCACTCGCTCTTCGCAAGCTCGCCTTCCCAATAATCCATGTGCTGCTTGAGCTGCGGATTGACCAGCGCGGTGAGCGCCTGGTTCGAAACCTTGCGCACCAGCGGGCGCAGCAACGCCGGGGCACGCTTCGGCATCAGCGTGAACAGCAGCTTGAGCAGCAGCGGCTGCATCGCCGAGCCCTCCGCATAGTGCAGCCAATAGGTGAAGCGCAGCCGTTCCGGCGTGTTCGGCGGCGGGACCAGCCGGCCGTTGCCGTAGGTGGCGATGAGATATTCGATGATCGCGCCTGACTCGGCGATGGCGTTGCCGTTGTCGGTGATGACGGGCGACTTGCCGAGCGGATGGATGGCGCGGAGCTCCTTCGGCGCGCGCATGTCCGGCTGGCGCTGATAGCGCACGATCTCGTAGGGCACGCCCAACTCCTCGAGCAGCCACAGCACGCGCTGCGAGCGGGAATTGTTGAGGTGATGAACGGTCAGCATCGCGTGGTCCCCGGGGCTAGGCATGGTCGATCGGCCGCGCGTTCGTGCCAGCCCGGGAACGCAATGTCGAGCCGTCCGGTCGGATATTTTCATCCGGGTATATTGACCTTTGTAATTCACCCGGGTATTAAAGTCGCCACCGTGACCAATATGGCAATGATTCCAATGCAGAAGACTTTCACCGCTTTCCAAGGGCATCGCCGCCTGGTCTCCGGGCCTGCCGGAGAGGTCGCGCTGGTCATCAAGCGGATGGCGGAGCGGCCGGACGAACCCATCGTCATCTTCGAGGACGCTACAGGCCGGTCGATCGACTTCGATCTGCGCGGCGGAGACCGCGAGGTGCTGGCGCGGCTGGCGAAGCTTGTGCCGCCCCCGGTTGAGGAGACCGCATCGCCGAGCGAGCCGCGCGGCCGCGGCCGGCCGAAGCTCGGCGTGGTCGCGCGCGAGGTGACGCTGCTGCCGCGGCACTGGGAGTGGCTCAGCGCGCAGCCAGGCGGCGCCTCGGTCGCGCTGCGGAAACTTGTCGAAGAGGCGCGGCGCGCCAGCGGCGACAAGGACCGCGAGCGGCAGGCGCGCGATGCGGCCTATCACTTCATGTCGACCATGGCCGGCAATCTGCCGCAGTTCGAGGAAGCTTCGCGCGCGTTGTTTGCGGATGACCGGCGGCGTTTCACCGGACTGATCGCAGACTGGCCCGCCGACATCCGCGACCACATCGTCAAGCTCGCCTACAGCGACCGCGCTTAGGCGCGCGCCTTCTCACAACCTATCGACGGCCGGGCCGCGCGCGCTTCGCGTGGCGACGGTTTCGCACGCCCTGATGAAAGGCCGATCCATGTCCGCCGCCAAGCCGCTCTGGAAGACTTTTCTGCGCTTCCTCGCACCGTTGATGCTGAGCAACGCGCTGCAATCGTTGTTCGGCACCGTCAGCAACGTCTATCTCGGCCAGATGATCGGGATCGACGCGCTCGCATCGGTCTCGGTTTTCTTTCCGGTGATGTTCTTCCTGTTCGCCTTCGTCATGGGCCTGAGCACCGGCTCCACGGTGCTGATCGGCCAGGCCTATGGTGCTGGCGAGCAGGGCCGGATCAAGCTCATTGTGGGCACGACGCTCGCGATCGGCCTGCTGCTCTCGATTCCAATTGCACTGACCGGCGGCATCTTTAGCCGGCAATTGATGATGATGCTCGCAACGCCCGCGGACATTCTCGACCAGGCCAGCGCCTATGCCCGCATCATGCTGCTCACCATGCCCCTCGGCTTCGTCTTCCTGCTGATGACGGCGATGATCCGCGGCGTCGGCGACGCGCTGACGCCGCTGCTGGCGCTGGCCTTGTCGACCGCGATCGGCTTGATCCTGACGCCGATGCTGATCCGCGGGTCGTTCGGATTTCCGGCGGCCGGCATCACCAGCCCGGCCTGGGCGGCGGCGATCGCCAACGCGCTGACGCTGGTCGCGCTGGCCGCCTATCTGCTGCGGAGAAAACATGCATTGGCACCGGACGCTGCACTGCTGCGTCATCTGCAGCTCAATCGTGTGGTACTGGGGCAAATTCTCGGCATTGGACTGCCGAGCGCAATCGGCATGGTGGTGATGGCGATCGCCGAGCTGGTGCTGCTCGGCCTCGTCAACGGCTTCGGCTCGAGCGCAACCGCAGCCTATGGCGCGGTCAACCAGGTGATGGGCTACACGCAGTTCACGGCGATGTCGATTTCAATCGCGGTCTCGATCCTCGGCGCGCAGGCGGTTGGCCGCGGCGACAGAACGGGGCTCGAGGGCATCGTGCGCACCGGACTTGCGTTCAACATCGTCCTGACGGGCGGGCTGGTGGCGCTGATCTATCTCGCGCCGCGCGCCGTGCTCGGTATCTTCATCACTGATGACGCCGTGCTCGATCTGGCGAAGGGCTTGATCAACATCGCACTGTGGAGCTCGGTGCCGTTCGGCCTGGCGACGGTGTTTTCCGGCGCAATGCGCGCCGCCGGCGTGGCACTGACGCCAATGCTGCTCGCGATCTTCGCCATTGGAGCAATCGAACTGCCGTCCGCGGTGATCCTGAGCCGCACGATCGGCCTTGAGGGTGTGTGGGCCGCCTATCCGATCGTGTTCTGCTCCATGTTCCTTTTGCAGATGGGCTATTACCTTCTGGTATGGCGCAAGCGAACGATCCGGCGTCTGACCTGACGACATCATCAAGAGATTATGACCGTCATTAAAAGGTGGACCCGCGGCGCGCGCTGCGCCACAATGCGAAAAAGCGACGTCAGGGAGGATGATTTTGACCCGCACAGCCCCGCAATTCCTGTTCGATTTCGGCAGTCCGAATGCCTATCTCAGTCATCTCGCGATTCCCGCGATCGAGCAGCGCATCGGCGTCAAGTTCGAGTACGTGCCGATCCTGCTCGGCGGCATCTTCAAGTCGACCAACAACAAGTCGCCGGCCGAGACGCTTGCCGGCGTCAAGAACAAGCGGGAATTCCAGGCGGTCGAGACCGAACGCTTCGTCAGGCGCTTCAAGGTGCAGCCCTATGTCTGGAATCCGTTCTTCCCGGTCAACACGCTGAACCTGATGCGCGCGGCGATCGCGGCGCAGCTCGAAGGCGTGTTCGAGACATACGTCGAGGCTGCCTTCCATCACATGTGGCGCGAGCCGAAGAAGATGGACGATCCGGAAATCGCGGCGAAGGCGCTGGCGTCCTCCGGCCTCGACGCGCAAAAGCTGTTCACCCGCGCCGGGGAACCCGAGGTGAAGGGCAGACTGATCAAGAACACCGAGGAGGCCGTTGCGCGCGGCGCGTTCGGCTCGCCGACCTTCTTCGTCGGTAACGAGATGTTCTTCGGCAAGGAGCAGTTGCGCGAGGTCGAGGAGATGGTATCGGGGAAGTGATTTTCGTATGATGGACGGATCGAGCCATCATCTCGGACGTCGTCCTGGCGAAAGCCAGGAGCCATAACCATCAAATCGCGTTTGGCGATAGGCTGGGGCTCCGACTTGTCCGACAAGAGGCAGTCGGGGTAATGGGTCCTGGCTTTCGCCAGGACGACGAAAAAGAACGAACAACAAGGACGATCCCATGCGTATCCTCGTGGTCGGCGCTGGCGCCATCGGCGGCTATTTTGGTGGCAGGCTGTTGCAGGCCGGTCGCGACGTCACCTTCCTGGTCCGGCCACGGCGCGCCAGCGAGCTCGCGAGCGCCGGCCTCGTCATCAAGAGCCCGAACGGCAACGTCACGCTGAAAAATCCGCCGACCGTCCAGGCCGACGCGCTCAAGGACAAGTTCGACGTCGTGCTGCTCAGCTGTAAGGCCTTCGACCTCGACGACGCCATCAAGTCGTTCGCGGCAGCAGTCGGGCCCGACACGGCGATAATCCCGATGCTCAACGGCATGAAGCATCTCGACATCCTCGACGACAAGTTCGGCAAGGAGCGCGTGCTCGGTGGCCTCTGCGCCATCGCCGCAACGCTCAACGAGAAGCGCGAGGTGGTGCAGCTCCAGCCGATGCAGTCGATCAATTACGGCGAGCGCGATGGCAAGCTGTCTGATCGGGTCAAGGCGATCGACGAGGCCTTCAAGAGCGGCATCAATGGGGCCACCGCCAGCCAGAACATCATGCAGGACATGTGGGAGAAGTGGGTGTTCCTGTCCTCGCTGGCGGCGTCCACCAGCCTGATGCGCACCTCTGTCGGCAACATCCTCGCCGCGCCCGGCGGCAGGGATTTCCTGCTCGGCATGCTGGACGAGACCAGCGCGATCGCCGCCGCCTCAGGCTACACGCCGGGCGGGCCGTTCTTCGAGCGCGTGAAGGGCAACCTCACCACCGAGGGTTCACCGATGACGGCCTCGATGTTCCGCGACGTCAAGGCGGGTCTGCCGGTCGAAGCCGATCACGTCATCGGCGACCTCATCGCCCGCGCCGACGCCGCCAAGGTGCCGGTCCCGAAGCTGCGCATCGCCTACACGCATTTGAAGGCGTATGAGAAGCAGCGGGCTAGCTGACGCAGCTTCCGCTATTTGAAATATGCGAGATAGTGCGAGACGGCGGTGATTTCCTCATCACTCATGTGATAGGCGACATCGGCCATCGCAGCGCCTCCACCGCCGACACGCTGGCTGCTCTTGTAGTCGTGCAGCGCCTTGACCAGGTATTCCTCGCGCTGGCCCGCGAGCCGCGCGACCGCCTTGGTACCGGCAAAATTATCCGTATGGCATGAGGCACAGCGGCGGCCGACGGCCACTTGCGCGCCTTTTTTCGACAGGTCCGGATCCTTGTCTTCCGCCGCCGTCGGCGGCGTCAGCGCAGCGAAATAGGCGCCGAGATTGCGGACGTCCTCGTTGGTGATTTCCTCGGCGATAGGCTGCATCTGGTCGTTCTTGCGCGAGCCGGCGCGGAAAAACACGAGCTGCCATTGCAGGAATTGATCGGGCTGGCCGGCGAGCGAAGGGATATTCTCGGTCTGCGAGATGCCGTTCTCGCCGTGACAGCCGGCGCAGACGGCGGCCTTCTCCTTGATCGCGGCATTGTCCGCGGCGCTTGTGGGGAGAGAACCGAGCGCGAGAAGCGCAACCGCGCTGATTGCGTGCGAGATGAACTGCCGGCGCATGATTGGAATTTCCGATCTGTCGAACGCTCATTCCGGGGCGGCGAAGCGCGTGCCCGGAGTTCGATAACCCCCGTTCGTCACTATGGGTTCCGGACTTCTACGTAAGCAGGAACGACAGCGTGCGAAATTGAAATGAGAAAGGCTGCGGCGCCCCTCGGCACCGCAGCCTCGTGTCGTCCTAGGCTACTTCTTGCTGTAGCTGATACGGTAGATCGCGCCGGCCCAATCGTCGGCGACGAGCATCGAGCCGTCCTTGGCG
The DNA here is from genome assembly GCF_055807535.1 of Bradyrhizobium sp. Kon37. Taxonomy (NCBI): domain Bacteria; kingdom Pseudomonadati; phylum Pseudomonadota; class Alphaproteobacteria; order Hyphomicrobiales; family Nitrobacteraceae; genus Bradyrhizobium; species Bradyrhizobium sp. Kon37. Next base: position 831,615 of record NZ_JBVVOY010000001.1, on the reverse strand, counting down.
AGGATGATGTCGTCGGGACGGCCGAGATAGCCCTGGTCGCCCTCGATCCAGCCGGAGGCGAACACCTCCTGCTTGGCGTTCTTGCCGTCGGGACCGACGATCACGCGCATGATGCGGCCGCCCTGGTACTTGTGACGATTCCAGGAGCCGTGCTCGGCGATCAGGATGTTGTTCTTGTACTCGGCCGGGAATTGATCGCCGGTATAGAACTTCATGCCGAGCGGAGCGACGTGAGCGCCAAGGTTCAGCACGGGCGGCGTGAACTCGGAGCATTTGTGGCCCATCGCGAACTTGGTATCCGGCAGGTCACCCTGGTGGCAGTAGGGATAGCCGAAGTGCTCCCCGATCTTGCTGATCATGTTCAGCTTGTCCGAGGGCAGATCGTCGCTGATCCAGTCGCGGGCGTTCTCGGTGAACCAGAACTTGCCGGTGCGCGGATCGACGTCGCCGCCGACCGAGTTGCGAACGCCGAGCGCATAGATTTCCGCATTGCCGGTCTTGGGATCGACGCGGCGTATCTGCGAGACGCTGGTCGGGGGCACGCCGATGTTGAAGGGCGGTCCGAACGGAATGTAGAACCAGCCTTCCTTGTCGACCGCGATGTACTTCCAGCCATGCGCGGCATAGGACGGCATGTCGTCGTAGACCACCTTGCCCTCGCCGAGATTGTCGAGCTTGTTTTCGACGTCGTCGTAGCGGATCAGCTTGTCGACCGCGATGACGTAGAGCGCACCGTCCTTGACGGCCAGACCGGTGGGCATGTTGAGCCCCTTGAGGATGGTCTTGACCTCTTTCTTTCCGTTGTTGTCCTTGATGGCGTAGACATTGCCGAGGCCGAACGAGCCGACGAACAGGGTGCCCTTGTCACCCCAGGCCATCTGCCGCGCCGCCAGCACACCGGACGCGTAGACCTCCATCTTGAAGCCCGCCGGCAGCTTGACCTTCTTGACGATATTGGCGAGCTCGGAATCGGACGCGCCGGTCGGCGGCCCCGACGGCGGTGCCAGGCCCTTCTGCGCCTCGGTCTCGTCGCCGAGGAACCAGTCGTCCGGCGGATGGGTCCAGAACTCCTTGGTGCCGGATTCGTATTTCTTCAGCGGCTTGTTCTTGTCCTGCTGCTGCGCGTGACCGGCGCTTGTCCCCGCGAGAAGGGCAACCGCTGCAAGCGCCAGAACGGATTGAAAGACGGATCGATGGAATTTCATCGCGTCACTCCCCTAAGGCAGCCATCAGGGCTGCACATTTATTTTATTTTGCTATCGAGAGGCGAAGTTCGGACTGTCGAGAGGACAGGCGCGGAAGGTTAGCACATCTGCGAGCCGTGAGAAGCGCGCCGCGTGCGCTGCGATAGCGCTCAGTAAAAATTGAGACGGAAAGTCAATGATGGCGAATGCCGCGACGACAACGCTCTCGCTGCAGCGCGGAATCAAGATCACGCGCGGCTAATTTGCAGGCAGCGGGAGGTCCGGAACAAAAAAACGCGAAAACAACCCCATGCACAGTAGAAATGCTCTGGCCATCTTGCTGCCGGTGACGCCGGGTAGACATCTGACGTGTCGAGCGAATTAGCAAAGGTGGCGACTACGGGGCGACGGGGTAGGGACCGTCGTCGAAAATCGACTCATGATAGCCTTTCGAGCCGACAGCGCGCGCCAGCGTGCTGCGAAAATCGCGCTCATCGCGAAGACATTTCAGGACATGCGCGAAGTCGAATTCGGGCTGCCAGCCCAGTTCGCGCCGCGCACGCTCATTGACATAGACGCGGTCGATCGCGGGGAATAGCCGCCAGCCGCGCGCCGCATAGAGCTCCGCACAATCCGGATAGAGCTCGCGCACGACGCCGGCCGCGTCACGTGCCAGCGCCGCGAGATGGCGCTGCTCGAACGGGCTCGTGGCCGACACGATGTAGCGGGCAAACCGGATGTCCGGCGCGCGCTCGGCGGCGAGCAGATGGGCGCTCACCGCGTCCGCGATATCCAGCCGGCGATAGAGCAGCTCGTTGGCCTGCGCATTCTCCGGCGCGTAAGCCGACCGCATCGCCGGATCGTCATCGTCTTCCGGAAAGAAGCGCGAGGTCCTCAAGACCACGACAGGCAGGCCGCGCTCGCGATGGAACAGCTCGCAGAGAGTTTCGGCCATCAGCTTGGTCGTGCCGTAGACGTTCTTCGGAATCGGCGGCAGATCCTCGGTGACCCACACCGCGGCCTGTCCCGCCTCGGAGCGGAGTTGCGAGCCGAACGCGCTGGTGGTGCTGGTGAAGACAAAACTGCGCACGCCGGCGGCCATGGCTGCTTCAAGCAGGTTGAGCGTGCCGGTGACGTTGGTGTCGATGAAGGATTGCTTGCTGTGGGTCGCCACATGCGGCTTGTGCAGCGTCGCGGTGTGGATCACCGCGGTGACACCGTCCATCTGGCCCCGCACGAAATTTGGATCGACGATCGAGCCGACGGCATCGGTGAAGGGCGATGGCTTCAGGTCGATCCCACGCGCAGGCGACCCGCGCCCGCGGAGCGTGCGGAGAAGGGCTTCACCGAGATGGCCCGCGCTGCCTGTGACCAGAATTGTCATTCGCGACCCAATACAGCCGCCAGCCGCGTGGAAGACACGTGCCCGTCCGGTCCAGCTGGATGCTTTGGGAGAAAATTGGAGCGGGCGAAGGGGCTCGAACCCTCGACCCCGACCTTGGCAAGGTCGTGCTCTACCACTGAGCTACACCCGCATCCTGTGTCGGTCGCATGACTGCGCCGGCAACGGCTGTCGTATGCCAAAAGCGGGAGGGGAATGCAACAGCTACCGGCGGCATAGATTTGCAATCGGAGGCCCGATATCGACGCGAACGCGGCCAAATGACCCAAAAACGCCCCGGAACCGGCGAATCGGCCCGCATGGATTGAAATTCGGCCGTCCCGGCCCAATTTAGGGCCAACAGCGAAGCATATGAATTGGCGACGTGCTAAAGACCCGCCAATTCCAGACATCAGACGAGGGGATGCCGTGACGATCATCGACCAGGGTAACGGAGCAGCGGGCCCGGCTGCCGCCGATCTGATCAAGGACACGACCACCCAGACCTTCGTGAAGGACGTCATCGAGGAATCGAAGCGCCAGCCGGTGCTGATCGACTTCTGGGCGGAGTGGTGCGGCCCCTGCAAGCAGCTCACGCCCTTGCTGGAAAAAGCGGTCAAGGCCGCCAAGGGCAAGGTCAAGCTGGTCAAGATGAACATCGACCAGCACCCGGCGATCCCGGGCCAGATGGGCATCCAGTCGATTCCGGCGGTGATCGCCTTCGTCAACGGCCAGCCGGCCGATGGCTTCATGGGTGCGGTCCCGGAGAGCCAGCTCAACGCCTTCATCGAGAAGCTGACCAAGGGCGTGACCGCGCCGGGTGAGCCGAATATCGCGGAAATCCTCCAGGAGGCCGAGGCCGTGCTCGCCGAGGGCGATGCCCCCGCCGCCGCCCAGATCTACGCGGAAGTGCTGCAGCTCGAATCGACCAACATCGCAGCCCTTGCCGGGCTGGCGAAATGCTACGCCGTCTCCGGTGCGATGGAGCAGGCCAAGCAGACGCTCGCCATGGTCCCGGAATCCAAGCGCAACGACCCGGCCGTGAAAGCCGTGCAGACCGCGATCGATCTCGCCGAGCAGGCTGAGCAGCTCGGGCCCGTCGCCGAGCTGGAACAGAAAGTCGCCGCAAACCCGCTCGATCATCAGGCCCGATTCGACCTCGCGATCGCGCTCAACGCCCAAGGCAACCGGGCAGCGGCCACCGAGCAGCTGCTCGCGATCATCAAGCGCGACCGCAAATGGAACGACGACGGCGCCCGCAAGCAGCTGGTGCAGTTCTTCGAGGCCTGGGGCGGCACGGACGATGCAACCGTCGAGGGACGCAAGCGCTTGTCGATCATCCTGTTTTCCTGACGCGCGCTGGCAAGGCCAGGGGACCGGGCAGATGCCGATCAACATCGAATATCGCGGGCCCGCCGACCTTCCGGAGATCCTTCCGGTGTTTCCGTTGCCGGGCGCGCTGCTGCTGCCGCGCGGGCAGATGCCGCTCAACATCTTCGAGCCGCGCTACCTCGCGATGATCGACGATGCCTTCCGCGACGGCCATCGTCTGATCGGCATGATCCAGCCCGACATCGCGCATTCGGCCAAGAACTCCGACAAGCCCTCGCTGTTCAGCGTCGGCTGTGTCGGCCGCATCACCCAGCTCGCCGAATCCGGCGACGGCCGCTACATCCTCGAGCTCACCGGTGTCTCGCGCTTCAAAGTGCTCGAGGAGCTCGAAGTGCTCACCGCCTACCGCCAGTGCAAGGTGGATTTTTTCGCCTTCGTCGACGACTTCACGCCGCGCATGGGCGAGGACGAAGTCGATCGCGAGGCGCTGCTGACGGTGCTGGCGGATTTTTTGAAGGCCAATAACCTCAAGGTCGACTGGGAGGGCGTCGAGACCGCCCCCAACGAAGCGCTCGTCAACGCGCTGGCGATGATGTCGCCCTACGGCGTGGCCGAGAAGCAAGCGATGCTGGAAGCGCCCGACCTGAAAACCCGCGCCGAAATTTTGATCGCGGTCACCGAGATGGATCTCGCGAAGAAGCGCACCAGCGGCGATCCGCCGCTGCAGTGACAGGTGCCTGCACGCTCACGAATGACCGCGGATGCGCTTCCGTCCGGTAATCATCGCGCTGATCAGGTTCTCGCGCTGGAGACGCCCCATCATCAGCACGCCCAAGACGTGCAGCACGACCAGGACGATGACCGCGTCCGACGAATAGTGGTGGGTGTCCTCGACCCACCAGACGCCGAAAAAGGTCACCGTCACCGACATCGCGCCTGATATCGTCGAGACCGCGAGCGAGACCAGCAGCGCCACCAGCATCAACGTGCCGGCGGGATTGAGCCCGATATAGCGGCCGGTGATGCCGCGGCGCAGATTCCAGAGATAATTCGGCGCGGCCCGAAGCCTGACGCCGACCATGCGGAAGCGCGAATAGCGGCTTCCCCAAAGACCCCAGACCAGACGGAACGCAACAAGCCCGAGTACGGTATAACCGACGATGCGGTGAAGTCCGTCATAGACGGTCGGCGTGAACCACGCGGCCAGGACGCAAGCCGCGAGCGCCCAGTGCCACAGCCGCAGCGGAAGGTCCCAGACCGCGACTGTCCGCGAAGCGGTTCGATCCGCGGGGGTCCGGTTGGACTCCCCGCGTGCGTGCGGCACCGTTTCTTCGATCAAGCGAGGACCACCCTCAGGCATGACTTTGCGCAGACCATTTGCGCGCAGACCATCTGGCGCGGTCTACTTCGCAATCGTGTGCTTCAGGCTGAGATCTTCGGGGCTGTAGAACAGCTCGTAAAGCTTGCCTTCCTTGACGCCGTAGACCTCGTAGCACGAGCCTTCGATCTTTGAGCGCCGCACCTCGTAGCCGAGCGCCTTGGCCTTGGCTTCGGCGTCGCTCGCCGGCTTCCACGACGCCTTGTCGAGCTTGGTGCAGTCCTTGAAACCGTCGGCCAAGGCTGCCGATCCCATGCCAATTCCGATCGTCAATGCAACGGCAACAACACGAATAACCTTCACGAACGTCTCCTCTTCTGTCGTGGGCGCTACGCCCTGAGGCGAAGCGGGACCGAAGGAAGCAAAGCACATGATGAAGTCAATGCGGTTCGCGGCCGGCTCGCTTTAGAGTTATTCTAACGATCCGAAAAAGCTCAGCGCTCTCCGTATGCAGCGCGCATTTGAGACGACACTGCGGCCTTACGTCTCACGGTTTGATGGCAAGCTGATCGGGCGCGTCGCTCAGTAGCCGGCGATCGCCATGACGACGACGGCGCTGAGCGCCATCCATCCAAAATGCCGGCCGCGCGTGGCCCATGCGTTGGCGAGAGCGGAGAAGCCGAACACGCCGGCCATGGTGACGACGATCCAGTGGCGCGCCGGCTCCGATTGCATCCAGGGCGCCGCGATCAGGAGCACGCCCCCGCCGATCCAGGCGACGGTCGAGGCCTGCCAGACCAGGCGGATCAGGGTGCGGAGCCGTTCCGGCTCGATGCGGGCGCGGGCAAAGACCTTGGTCTCGCCGAGAATGCCATGAATGAGGGCCACGGCAATGGTCACGCCCCCGGCACACTGGAGCAAGAGATCACGCATCGTCAAAGCTCCTCGCAAATATGGTCCATACAGTTCTGTATGGGGAGATAGGCGCTGGCCTGTCGGCTGTCAATACACTAGTGTATGTTTGGAATCCGGAACCCCGACATGGCCGAACAGCTGACCGCCGACGACTGGATCAAGCAGGGCCTGAAGGCGCTCGCGAGAGACGGCTTCACCGCGCTGAAGGCCGATCCGCTGGCGAAAGCCATGGGGGTCTCGCGCGGCAGCTTCTATTGGCATTTCGTCGATCTCGGCGCGTTCCATGCTGCTCTCTTGAAGCGCTGGCGCGAGATCGCGGCCGAGCAGATCATCGCCGATGTCGAGACGGACAGCGACGAGCCCCTGAAAGCGCTGCTGCGCAGGACTTTTGGCGCGCGGCTCGACCTCGAGCGCGCGGTGCGGAACTGGGCGGCGTTCGATGCGGCGGCACAATCGGCGGTGCGTGCCATCGACCGGCGCAGGCTCGACTATATCGAGGAGCTGCTGAGGAAGCGCAGGTTCGAGGCGGCGACCGCGCGAGCCCGCGCGCAAATCCTGTACTGGACGTTTCTCGGCTTCGCCCTGTCGGGCCCGCCATCGCCGGCCGCGCGGCTCGAGGGCCTGCTCGACGAGATCCTGCGGATGGTTTCAGCTTAAGCGACGCGATGGGCTGCTACGATTTTCTATGCTAGAGGCAACCGACCGCCGGAGACCCCCATGAACGCGCCCACCGAACGCCCCGAAGCCAGCGTCGATCCCAAATTGCTGGAGATTCTGGTCTGCCCGCTGACCAAGGGTCCGCTGGAGTTCGATTCTGCAAAGCAGGAGCTGATCTCGCGCAGCGCCAGGCTGGCCTATCCGATCCGCGACGGCATCCCGATCATGCTGCCGGAAGAGGCCCGCAAGATCGATTGAGAGACTTGTGGCCCGTTGAGAGACTTGTAGCCCGGATGGAGCGCAGCGAAATCCGGGGTTCTTCGTGTGACGCAGCAGCCCCGGATTACGCTGCGCTCCATCCGGGCTACCGAAAATTCTACAACGCCTCGCCCTTCAACAACCGCGGGATCTCACCGGTCAGACCCGCGGCCTGGCGGATGAACAGGTTCTTCAGCGGCGGGGCGCGGTCGACCAGGCCGAGGCCGATGTCGCGGACCGTGCGCAGCAAGGTCGACTGATTGGAGAACAGGAAGTTCAGCGAGTTGGTGGCAACGCCCATTGCCATGGTGTCGAAGCGGCGCCAGCGCTGGTAGCGCTCGAGCACGTCCGCGGCGCCGAGATCCATGCCGAGCCGCGCGGCATCCACGACGACCTCGGCCAGTGCGGCGACGTCCTTCAGCCCCATGTTGAGACCCTGTCCCGCGATGGGGTGGATGACGTGGGCGGAATCGCCGACCAGCGCGAGGCGCTGGGCAATGAAGGAGCGTGCGACGAAATAGGACAGCGGAAACGCGCGCGGCTTGTCGAGCGCCTTCACCTCGCCGAGATGCAGGCCGAAGCGCTGCTCGAGCTCGCCGTGAAATTCCTCGTCGCTCAACGCAACGATACGCGCGGCTTCGCTGCGGCGCTCGGTCCACACCAGCGAGGAGCGCTTGCCTGAAAGCGGCAGGATCGCGAACGGGCCTGCCGGCAGAAAATGCTCTTCGGCGCGGCCCTCGTGATCGCGCTCATGCCCGACGGTGACGACGATGCCGGATTGATCATATTCCCAGCCATGGGTGGCGATGCCGGCGCGCTCGCGCAGTTTCGACTTCGCACCGTCAGCCGCAACCAGGAGGCTCGCTGCAATCACACTGCCATCACCGAGCGTCACGTCGATGCCTTCGGCCCGCGCGTCGTAAGACGACACGGTGGTCGCGCGGAGATCGATGCCCTCGGCCTCGGCGCGCACCACCAGCGCATCGATCAGGCGGCGGTTCTCGACCATATGCGCGAAGGGCTCGCCCGGCGCGACATTGCCGGCAAAGTTGAGGAACGCCGGGCGGGTGGCGTCTTCCAGCTTGGAATCGGTGACGACCATGTCGAGGATCGGCTGCGCCTCGCCCCTGACGTCGTCCCAGGCGCCGATCGCCTCGAACAGGCGGCGGCAGGCCGCCACGATCGCGGTGGCGCGCGGGTCCCGGCTCGGACGTGTGGAGAGCGCGGGGTCGGCGACGATGACGGGGATCTCGGGGCCGAGCCCCTGGCGCAGCGCCAGAGCTAGCGCCAGGCCCGCAAACGCGCCGCCACCGATGACAATGCTACCCTGTACCGACATACCCAATTCCCGGCTAAGTCTTCGCGTTTTCTTGGTCTTGCTACCAGACTTGAGGTGGGCGAAACAGTGCAGTGAAACAAGGGCGGAAAGCCCCCATTGTGTCATTCCGGAGCAGCGAAGCCGGGGCGGCAAGGCGAAAGCTGAATTCCATGTCCAAGAGCCTGATCGATCTCATCTCGGTCCTCGACCTCGAACAGCTCGAGGTGAATCTGTTCCGCGGCAACAGTCCGAAGACCAGTTGGCAGCGGGTGTTCGGCGGCCAGGTGATCGGGCAGGCGATGGTTGCAGCGTGCCGCACCGTCGAGGGCCGGCTGCCGCATTCGCTGCATTGCTATTTCATCCTGCCGGGCGATCCGCAGATTCCGATCATCTACCAGGTCGAGCGCCTGCGCGACGGCAAGAGCTACTCGACGCGCCGCGTCACCGCGATTCAGCACGGCAACGCGATCTTCTCGATCATGGTGTCGTTCCATACCGAGGAGGAGAGCGCGTTCGATCACCAGGACAAGATGCCCGACGTGCCGCCGCCGGAAAAGCTGACGGCGGAGGAGATGGCGAAGCAGCCGATGTTCAAGGAGATGCCGGAGTTCATCCGCCGCTACTATGAATCCGACCGTCCGATCGAGCTGCGCCCGGTCGAGCTCGGCCGCTATTTCGGTGAGAAGATCGAGGACGGCCGCATCCATGTCTGGATCAAGACCGCGGCAACGCTGCCGGACGATCCGGCGCTGCACATGTGCGCGCTGGCCTACGCGTCGGACTTTTCACTGCTCGATGCGATCATGGCGCGCTACGGCCGCACCCTGTTCGACAAGCGCATGATGCCCGCGAGCCTCGACCACGCGATGTGGTTTCACCGCCCGTTCCGCGCCGACGAATGGCTGCTCTACGCACAGGATTCGCCGAGTGCCCGAAGCGGCCGTGGCTTGACCCGTGGCTCGATCTTCAAGCCGGACGGCACGCTGGTGGCTTCCGTCGCGCAGGAAGGCTCGGTGCGCGAACGGAGAGCCTAGGAGGCATAAGCACGATCGATCGCGCGCTTATGCCTCTCGAGGTCATGCCCGGAGCGATCCTCGCGGAGCCAGGACGGTCTCCGACGCGAACCAGTTCATGATCCAGCGATACACCCACGGGATCGGGATGATGAAGCCGCACAGGAATGCGGCTACGATGCCCCGCCAGAGAATCCCGAGACCGCTGCCGTTGAAGACGATCTCCCGCCGCGTGCCTTCGATGCTGCGGCAGAACCAGCGCATCTGAGCCGCGGCGACCCAGGCCCAGCCGATGATGGTGATGATGGAGATCGCAAACAGCAGGCTATAGCCGACATAGGCCCAGACCGTGCCGGTGAAGCTCAGGCCGAGCGGCTGCCCGTTGGAGGCGAGGTTCGCGACCATCCATTTGATCAGGAGCCAGTAGAGAGCGATCTGGGCGAAGAACAGCAAATTGCTCAGCAAGGGGACGCCGATCAACCCGATCACGATCGCCAGAACGATGAAGCCGAAATACCAGGGCACCAGCGCCATCGCATTGCCGGTGAAGCTGAGATTGGGCCGCCCGGGGACCTTCACGCAGGACACGATCCATTTCGTGTACCAGACGAACACCCACGGCACCGGGATGATGAAGCACATGCCGATCAGCATCACGATGCTGCGCCAGGTGAACTCGAGGATGCCGAAATCGACCGCCAGCGATCCGCCGCCGCCTCCGCCGCCGTAACCTCCGGAGCCCATCATCGGCGGTCCGCCGGCGGGCATCATCGGGGGCGCACCGCCGCCGCCGATCAGGCCGGGGATTTCGGCGGCCTTCTGCCAGCCGGCCATGCCCTCCGACCACACCAGCGTATCCGGACGCACGACACCCTGGGCGACGAGGTCGCGGAATTGCCCTTCCTGATAGGGCCCCTGCTGCTTACCCTCGGATGCGTAGAACCAACTCGCCATGAAACGTCCCCCTCGAACATAGTTTTGTACCGGCCGCGACGCTTGGGTTCATCGCATCCATTCCAAAAACGCATTGTGGAGGATGAACGGCTGCCCTGTACAGAGGCGGTCGTTCACATCGCCCAACGATTTTCCGCTTCAATCTGCAACATTTTTATGCCATTTGCCCGGAAAGATGCCAGATTGACGCTGCGCCGGGGACATACGGCGCAGCGCATCCCCGGGGAATAGGCCTGACCATGAAACTCGTCGTCGCGATCATCAAACCCTTCAAGCTCGATGAAGTCCGCCAGGCGCTGACGGCGATCGGCGTCCACGGCATGACCGTGACCGAAGTGAAGGGCTATGGCCGCCAGAAGGGCCACACCGAGATCTATCGCGGCGCCGAATATGTCGTGAATTTCCTGCCGAAGCTGCGGATCGAGATCGCGGTTGCCTCCGATATCGCCGAGAAGGCCGTCGCCGTGATCACCGCGACCGCGCGCACCGGCCAGATCGGCGACGGCAAGATCTTCGTCACGCCGATCGACCACGCCACCCGCATTCGCACCGGCGAGACCGACAGCGACGCGCTCTAGATTTTTGCTTTGACGCGTTTTCCTTTCGCGAACCGGTATCCGCTTCGCTCGAAAACGCTCTTCTTCGATCGCACCGGGCAACGGCGCCACAGCGTGCGACGCAATCAATAGCTGGGGGAAACGACATGGCGGGATTGTTGCGCCGCGCGGCTGCTATCGCCGCGCCGATCGGGCTTGTGTCGATCATGGTCTCGCCGGCGCGCGCCGCGGGCTCGGAGATCAACACCGCCGACACCGCCTGGATGATCGTCGCCACCGCGCTGGTGCTGATGATGACGATCCCGGGGCTCGCGCTGTTCTATTCCGGCATGGTGCGCAAGAAGAACGTGCTCGCGACCATGGCGCAGAGCCTCGCCGCGGTGACGATCATCTCCATTCTCTGGGTCGCGTTCGGCTATTCGCTGTGCTTCGTCGGCGACGGCCCGTGGATCGGCACGCTCGATCGCTGGTTTCTCGCCGGCATGACCATGGACAGCGTCAACCCGGCGGCGAAGACGATCCCGGAAGCGCTGTTCATGCTGTACCAGATGACGTTTGCGATCATCACGGTGGCGCTGGTCGCGGGCGCGGTCGCCGATCGGATGCGGTTCTCCGCCTATCTCCTCTTCTCGGTCGCATGGTTCATCTTCGTCTACATTCCGCTGGCGCATTGGGTGTGGGGCGGCGGCTTCCTCGCCAGCATGGGCGTGCTGGATTTCGCCGGCGGCCTCGTGGTGCATCTGTCGGCCGGCACCGCCGGCCTCGTTGCGGCGAAGGTGATGGGACGCCGTCACGGCTACGGCACTGAAAATCTCTCGCCGTTCGATCTGTCGCTCGCGGTGATGGGCACCGGCCTGTTGTGGGTCGGCTGGTTCGGCTTCAACGGCGGCTCGGCGGGCGCAGCCAATTCGCGCGCGGTGCTGGCGATCATTGCGACCCATCTCGCAGCCTGCTCCGGCGCGCTGACCTGGGGTGCGATCGAATGGTCGACGCGGCGCAAGCCATCCGTGCTCGGCATGATCTCCGGCGCGGTCGCCGGCCTCGGCACCATCACGCCGGCCTCGGGTTTCGTGGCGCCCTGGCACGGTATCGTCATCGGCGTGATCGCAGGCCTTGTCTGCTACTGGGCCTGCACCTGGCTGAAGCACCGCTTCGACTATGACGATTCGCTCGACGTGTTCGGCGTCCACGGCATCGGCGGGATGACCGGGACCCTGCTGGCCGGCGTGTTCGCAACCAGCGCGATCGGCGGCACTGCCGGCCTGATCGAGGGCCATCCGCAGCAGCTTCTGATCCAGCTGTATGGGGTCGCCGTCACCTTCGCCTGGTCGGCCGGCGTGAGCTTCGTCCTGCTCAAGCTGGTCGGCCTGTTCGTACCGTTGCGCGTCTCCCGCGAGCACGAGCTCGAAGGACTGGATATTTCGCAGCACGGCGAGGCGCTGCAGTAATTGGGCTTGCGCAACACATAAGCACATGCTTATGTGTTGCCATGATCGAAGCCGACATCTTCAAGGCGCTGGCCGACCCGACCCGCCGCAAGGTCTTTGAGAAGCTTGCCGGCGGAAGCCTGAATGCCAGCGCCTTGCGCGACGGATTGGAGATCAGCCAACCGGCGATGTCGCAGCATCTTGCGGTGCTGCGCGGGGCGGGCCTGGTGCGCGAACAGCGGCAGGGCCGCTTTGTGAATTACGAGGTCGATCCCGAAGGAATCTCCGCCATCGGGACCTGGCTTGCGCGCTACCGCGCCTATTGGCCGAAACGCATGGATGCCCTCGCCGATCTCTTGAAGGAGATGGATCAATGAGTGACGCCGTGAAGCCTGATCCCTCCGACGCAGCGCTCGTGCTCGAATATGAATTCGATGCGCCGCCGGCCAAGGTCTGGCGCGCGGTGACCATTCCGGCTTTGCGCGAGCGCTGGCTGCCGGATTGCGATCTTGCGGGCGCCGAGCCGGAGACGTCGATCCCAGGCCAAGAGGTGCGCTACCGGCTTCGCGATTCCGAACCGCCGTTTCGCGAAAGCCATGTCATCTTCCGGATCGAGCCGAACGAAGACGGCGGCACCCGCTTCCGCATCATCCAGCAAGCCTGCGAGATCGGCATGAAGCTGCCGCAGCCGGCCAACAGCAATGGCTGCCTGATGCGCGCGGCCGCCTGACACCGACACCACTTCATCACCCCGCAGAAACGGAGGTCGCCGATGCGCGACATGCTTCAGCTCGTCCCCATGGTCGTCGAACAATCCGCCCGCGGCGAACGATCGTTCGACATCTATTCGCGCCTGCTGCGCGAGCGCATCATCTTCCTCAACGGCGAGGTCAATGATGCGATGTCAGGACTGGTCTGCGCGCAGCTATTGTTTCTGGAGGCGGAGAATCCGAACAAGCCGATCAATCTCTACATCAACTCCTATGGCGGCGTGGTCACCAGCGGCCTCGCGATGTACGACACCATGCAATTCATCAAGGCGCCGGTGCATACGCTGTGCATGGGCACCGCGCGCTCAATGGGCTCGTTCCTGCTGATGGCGGGCGAGCCCGGTCACCGCGCCGCCCTGCCCAATGCGAGCCTTCACGTGCATCAGCCGCTCGGCGGCTTTCAGGGCCAGGCGTCCGACATCCTGATCCATGCCACCGAGATGCAGGAAACCAAGCGCCGCATCATCCGGCTCTATGCCCAACATTGCGGGCGCCCCGAGCCGGACGTGGAACGGACCCTGGACCGCGACCACTTCATGACCGCGCAGCAGGCGGTCGACTGGGGGCTGATCGACCGGGTATTCGCGGAACGCAGCGCCGCCTGACGGTCTCTGCCTGCAACCATTCGGCGAGCCTCGCCCCGCTTAAGCTGTTTGGCCGGTTGCGCGCATTCCGTGAGCACACGAGGCAGAGGTCTGATATTTCGCCGCACGACAAGCCCTGCAATAGGCGTCCGCCGTACGGAAATACCATTCTGATGCCCGACGCATGAGCACCAATGTGTCGGCAGCTTGTCGTGCCTTTATTTTAATCAGGCATGGTCAGGTATTGAGCGCGACGTAATGGCGCACTGCACCGCAATACGCGTCAAACGCGAAAACACCCGTTTTCATAGTCCGTTAGGCAACACGCCCGATCTGGCACGGCATTTGATTCTATGGGTCCTGGCTGTGCCCGCGTAGTGAACTTTCTCCCTCGTGGCGAACCAGTCGAGAAACGCCCGGCCACGTCCGGACCGGGCCCAAGCGGGGATAGGACCCATGAAAATTGTTATGGCGATTATTAAGCCATTCAAGCTGGAAGAAGTCCGTGACGCCCTGACCGCCATCGGCGTTCACGGTCTCACGGTGACGGAAGTCAAGGGATATGGCCGCCAGAAGGGCCATACGGAAATCTATCGCGGCGCCGAATATGCCGTGAGCTTCCTGCCCAAGATCAAGATCGAGGTCGCTGTCGCCTCCGACCAGGTCGACAAGACCATCGACGCCATCACGACCGCCGCGAAAACCGGGCAGATCGGCGACGGCAAGATCTTCGTCATCAATCTCGACCATGCGGTTCGTATCCGCACCGGCGAGGCCGATGCTGCGGCCCTTTGATTTCGCGCTCAATCAAAATTCAATCAGGAGTAAATGAAATGACGTTTAAGCGTCCCTATGGCGCGGGATTGGCGGCTCTCGCAGTCGGCCTGTTCGCTGCGACCGCAGCCTACGCCGAGCCAACGGTCAACAAGGGAGACAACGCCTGGATGCTGACATCGACAGTGCTCGTGCTGTTGATGACGATCCCCGGCCTCGCGCTGTTCTACGGCGGCCTCGTCCGCTCCAAGAACATGCTCTCGGTCCTGATGCAGGTGTTCTACACCGTCTGCGTCGTCACCGTGATCTGGGCCGTGTACGGCTACAGCCTCACCTTCACCGGCGGCTCGGACTTCATCGGCGGCTTCTCCAAGGCCTTCATGATGGCCGTCACCACCGACTCGAAGGCCGCGACCTTCTCGGTCGACGCCAACATCTCGGAGCTCATCTATATGTGCTTCCAGATGACCTTCGCGGCGATCACGCCCGCCCTCATCGTCGGCGCCTTCGCCGAGCGCATGAAGTTCGCGGCGCTCGCGCTGTTCGTTCCGCTCTGGGTCACGCTGATCTACTTCCCGATCGCGCACATGGTCTGGTACTGGCCCGGCCCGGACATGATCCAGGACGCAGCCAAGGCTCTGGCTGCTGCGGCTGATGGCGCAGCGAAGACCGCGGCGCAGGCCAAGCTCGACGAGATCAACGCCGACGCAGGCTGGATCTTCAAGAAGGGCGCGATCGACTTCGCGGGCGGCACCGTGGTGCACATCAACGCCGGCATCGCAGGCCTCGTCGGCGCTCTGCTGATCGGCAAGCGCGTCGGTTACGGCAAGGAGCTGATGGCTCCGCACTCGCTGACGATGTCGATGATCGGCGCCTCGCTGCTCTGGGTCGGCTGGTTCGGCTTCAACGCCGGCTCCAACCTCGAAGCCAACGGCGGCGCAGCCCTGGCCATGACCAACTCCTTCGTCGCCACCGCAGCCGCCGCGCTGTCGTGGATGTTCGCGGAGTGGATCATCAAGGGTCACCCATCGGTGCTCGGCGTCATCTCCGGCGCTGTCGCGGGCCTCGTGGCCGTCACGCCTGCCGCCGGCTTCTCCGGCGTGATGGGTGCGATCGTCCTCGGTCTCGTGGTCGGCGTGGTCTGCCTGTTCTTCTGCACCGTCGTGAAGAACGCGCTCGGCTACGACGACAGCCTCGATGTGTTCGGCGTGCACTGCGTCGGCGGCATCATCGGCGCCCTCGGCACCGGCATCCTCGTCAATCCGGCGCTGGGTGGTGCGGGCATCATCGACTACACCGCGATCCCGCCGAAGGTTGCCGATTACGACTTCGCAGCGCAGATGATCTCCCAGATTTGGGGCGTCGGCACCACGCTGGTGTGGTCGGGTATCGGTTCGGCGATCCTCTACAAGGTCGTCGATGTGATCGTTGGCCTCCGCGCCAATGTCGAAAGCGAGCGTGAAGGCCTCGACATCACCGAGCACACCGAGCGCGCCTACAACATGTAAGTCTCCTCCCGGGCGTGGCCTCCTCGGAGGTCGCGCTCACAACTACGGTTTGGGGCACATACCCGGCAATGTCCCGACCGTTGAGGGGCTCCAGCGCAAGTTGGAGCCCCTTTCTTTTTGTCCGGCTAGACGGGAAGAAACGCGAAGAAAAGGATTGCCATTCCGGACAACCGGCGCAGAAATATCGACCACAACAAACAACAAAAGGGAGGTCGTCATGCGGTTGGAAGGCGGATGCTATTGCGGCGAGGTGCGCTATGTCGCCGAGGGCGACCCGATGATGCAGGCGCAGTGTCATTGCCGCGAGTGCCAGTACATCTCGGGCGGTGCGCCCAACACATTCATCGCGATGCCGGCGGCCGGCTTCAGCTACATCACCGGGCAGCCCAAGCAGTTCACGCGCAAGGACCTCGAACGCGCCGTCACGCGCGAATTCTGCGGCGAATGCGGCACCCATCTGGTGACCAAGGTTCCGGGACTGCCGGCCGCGATCCTGAAGGTCGGCACGCTGGACGAACCTGCGCAGTTCCATCCGCAGATGGCGATCTACACCTGCGACAAGCAGGACTTCCACGCGATCCCCGCGGGCATGGCGACATTCGAGAAGTTGCCGGCGCACTAAGACCGCGATGACGGCGCGCTCCCTCCCCCGCATGCGGGGGAGGGCTGGGGAGAGGGTGCCTCAACATCGGGACAGTCCCTGGATGGAGAGAACCCTCACCCGCGCCTCCGGCGCGACCTCTCCCGCAAGCGGGAGCGGCAAGAACCGCGGCGCATCCCCTTGTTATCCGGCCTCATTATTCCTGCTGTGGACGGAGCCGACGGCCGATGGTTAATCGCGTCTTAACCTCGCCCTATCTATGGTGAACTGAACCGCTTCCCGCCGGCGCCTTGGTCGCGACCGGCTGTTCCAAGAGTGCTGGCGTCCAGAATGGCTATGACCGCTTCATCCCGTGCGCCGCAGGACAGCGGAAGCTCCGATAGCGAACGCTCTCCCTTCGTTCGGCTGAACGAACTGCTGGCGCCGCATCAGCCCGGCAAGCCTTTGATTTCGCTTGCCGTCGGCGAGCCGCAGCATCCCGTGCCCGACTTCGTCGGCCCGGTGCTGGCCAAGCACATCGCCGATTTCGGCCGTTACCCCGCGAACAAGGGCACCGACCCGTTCCGCAAGGCTGCGGGCGCGTGGCTGTCGTCGCGCTTCAAGCTGCCGCGCACCCTCGATCCCGAGAGCGAGATACTCGTCCTCAATGGCAGCCGCGAAGGCCTGTTCCTCGCCGCGATCGCGGCGGCGCGCTATGTCGGCCCGCGTCCCGGCAAGCCTGCGATCCTGATGCCGAACCCGTTCTATCCGGTCTATGGCGCCGGCGCCCGCGCCGCCGCTTGCGAGCCGGTCTACCTGCCGACCACCGCCGAGAACGGCTTCCTGCCCGATCTCGACGCCATCGACGAGGCGACGCTGGCGCGTACGGTGGCGTTCTATCTGGCTTCGCCCGCCAACCCGCAGGGCTCGGTCGCCTCGCGCGATTATTTCACGCGCCTGAAGCAGCTCGCCGACCGCTACGGCTTCGTGATCCTCAGCGACGAGTGCTATTCGGAGATCTACACCCGCGAAGCGCCCGGCAGCGCGCTTGAATGCGCCGGTCCTGATTTCACCCGCGTGGTGGCGTTCCAGTCGCTGTCGAAGCGCTCGAACCTGCCGGGCCTGCGCGTCGGCTTCGCCGCCGGCGACAAAAAACTCATCGGCATGTTCCTCGAGCTGCGCAACATCGCGGCGCCGCAGGTGCCGGTCCCGCTGCAGCATGTCGCGACCGTCGCTTACGGCGACGAGGCGCATGTCGAGGAGAACCGCAGGCTCTACCGGATCAAGTTCGATCTCGCCGACCAGATCATCGGCGGTCGTTACGGCTATCGCCGGCCCGACGCCGGCTTCTGCGTCTGGCTCAACACGTCCGAAATCGGCGATGACGTGTCTGTGTGCCTGAAACTCTTCAAGGAAGCAGGCGTGCGCGTGGTGCCCGGCAGCTATCTGGCGCGGCTCCAGCCCGACGGCTTCAATCCCGGCGCAGGCTACATTCGCCTTGCGCTGGTGCAGGATGGCGAGACCACGGCGCAGGCGCTGCACCGCCTGGTCGAGACTCTGGGTTAGGCGGGGCCCGTGAGCATGTCGACAATCGAACGTGTCATTCCCCTGGTCGGCCATCTGCCGCCCTCGATCCGCGAGGGGCTGGCGCGGCGCGTGCGCGAGCTCAGCGGTCTCGGCCTGATCGCATTGTCGGGCGTCGCCTCGGCGGCGCTGATGACCTGGTCGGTCCAGGATCCCAGCCTCAGCCACGCAACGTCGCGGCCGATCCGCAACATTCTCGGCTATGCCGGCGCGATCGGCGCCGACCTTGCGATGCAGATCCTCGGGCTCGGCGCGATCATGCTGGTCCTGACGGTCGCGGTCTGGGGCTGGCGCATGCTGACCCACCGCCCGTTCGACCGCGAGGCGCTGCGGCTCGGCTCCTGGGTTCTCTGCACGGTGATCGCGGCGGGCTTCGTCAGCTGCTGGCCACATGGCGGCGCCTGGCCGCTGCCGACCGGCCTCGGCGGCGTGGTCGGCGATGCCTTGGTTCGCGCGCCCGCGGTGATCTTCGGACCGCCGGGCATGATCTATCGCGTCGTGCTCGGCACCATCCTGTTCGCCGCGATGGCGGCGACCTTCCTGATCGCCTGCGGCCTTGGCGCACGCGAGCATGACGACGAACTCGCGGAGATCGAGGACGACGACAAGCCGCTCGACCAGGACGATGAGGGCGATCGCGGTTCGGTATCGCTGGGCTGGCTATTCCACGCCTTGATGAGCACGAAGGCGCGGCTGATCTGGTTGCTTGGCGCTGCCTACCGCTCGCTGGTCTCGAGCGGACCGAAGACCAAGGCCGTTGCATTCAGCCGCCAGGAGCCGAAGCTCGGTGGCGGCCGCGCCGCGCCATCGATCTCGCCGCAGGCCCAGGACGAGGACTACGACGACGAGCACGAAGAGGTCGAGGAAGACGAGGAAGAGGAGGAGGAGCCCGCCGCCCGCGCGCCGCGCAAGAAGGCCGCGCCCAAGGCCGCTTCCAAGAAATCCTCCGACAAGTTCGAGCTTCCGTCCGTGTCGGTGCTGGCCGCGCCGAAGGCCGGCGATCGCCAGCCGCTCAGCAAGGCCGAGCTGGAAACCAATTCGCGCGCGCTCGAAGGCGTGCTGCAGGATTTCGGCGTTCGCGGCGAGATCGTGAAGGCCCATCCGGGTCCCGTGGTCACGCTGTACGAGCTGGAGCCGGCGCCGGGGATCAAGTCTTCGCGCGTGATCGGACTGTCCGACGACATCGCGCGTTCGATGAGCGCGCTGTCGGCGCGCGTCGCCGTCGTGCCCGGACGCAATGCCATCGGCATCGAGCTGCCGAACGCGCATCGCGAAAAGGTCTATCTGCGCGAGCTGCTGGTCGCCAAGGAGACCGTCGATTCGGTTGCGAAACTGCCGCTCTGCCTCGGCAAGACCATCGGCGGTGATCCCGTCATCATCGACCTCGCACGCACACCGCACATGCTGATCGCCGGTACCACCGGCTCCGGCAAATCGGTCGCCATCAACACCATGATCCTCAGCCTGGTCTATCGGCTGCGCCCGGACCAGTGCCGCCTGATCATGGTCGATCCGAAGATGCTCGAACTCTCCGTCTATGACGGCATTCCCCATCTGCTCACGCCCGTCGTGACCGACCCGAAGAAGGCGGTCGTCGCGCTGAAATGGGCCGTGCGCGAGATGGAAGAGCGCTACAAGAACATGGCCAAGCTCGGTGTGCGCAACATCGACGGTTACAACACGCGCTTGCTCGAATTGAAGGCCAAGGGCGAAGAGCCCACGCGCACGGTGCACACCGGCTTCGACAAGGAAACCGGCAAGGCAATCTACGAGGAAGAGAAGCTCTCGCTCGACCCGCTGCCCTACATCGTCATCATCGTCGACGAAATGGCCGACCTGATGATGGTCGCCGGCAAGGACATCGAAGGCGCGGTGCAGCGCCTCGCGCAGATGGCGCGCGCCGCCGGCCTGCACGTGATCCTCGCAACGCAGCGTCCATCGGTCGACGTCATCACCGGCACCATCAAGGCGAACTTCCCGACCCGCATCGCCTTCCAGGTGACGTCCAAGATCGACAGCCGTACGATTTTGGGCGAGATGGGCGCCGAGCAGCTGCTCGGCCAGGGCGACATGCTCTACATGGCCGGCGGCGGTCGCATCAGCCGCGTGCACGGACCTTTCGCGTCGGACGAGGAAGTCGAGAAGGTGGTGCGCCACCTCAAGACGCAGGGACAGCCGGAATATCTCGAAGCCGTCACGGCCGAAGAACCTACCGAGGACGAGGACGGCGCAGTGTTCGACGCCTCCGCCATGGGCGCGGATGGCGGCGGCGATTTGTTCTCGCAGGCCGTTGCGATCGTCAAACGCGACCGCAAGGCCTCGACCAGCTACATCCAGCGCCGCCTGCAGATCGGCTATAACCGCGCCGCATCGTTGATGGAGCGCATGGAACTCGAGGGCATCGTCGGACCCGCCAACCACGCCGGCAAGCGCGAGATTCTGGTCGAGGAAGAAGACAGCCATATGTGAGGCGAGCCGCCTCAGACCGCCATTTCACGCAAAAACGTTATCTGCTTTTGGCCGAAATCACGCTAAAAGGGCGCCCAGCCACACAGGACGACGCGTTGATCAGACATAAGGACATTCGATTCGCTGCCATCATCGCCGCGCGGAGCGCGCGCATGGCCGGCGTGATTCTCGTCACCGCCGCGATGGTGACCACGGCGTCGTTCGCGCAGACTGTTCCCGTGCCGAAGCCTGCACCGAAGGGCCGCGATGGCGGTCCGGCCGGTGGCGGGCCCGCGGTCACCGGCGCGACCCAGACGCCGCCCAATCCGGTGATCCCGGATCCGCGCCGCAACGTGCCGAGCAGCATCTTCCAGACCTTCGATGCGAACCAGAAGGCCCAGGCCGCCAAGGTCAGCGCCTATTTGTCGTCATTGTCGACGCTGGTCGGAAATTTCGTCCAGGTCGGCCCCGACGGCAGCAAGACGCAAGGTGACTTCTACATCCAGAAGCCAGGCAAGGTGCGCTTCGAATATGACGCGCCGAGCCCGATCGACATCGTCGCCGACGGCTCGTCGCTGGTGGTGCGCGACCGCAAGCTCGCGACGCAGGACGTCTATCCGCTGTCGCAGACGCCGCTGCGTTTCCTGCTGTCCGACCGCATCGACCTGATGAAGGACACCAACGTCGTCAACGTCTCGGCCGACGACGTCTTCGTCAGCGTCACCATCGAGGAGAAGCAGGCGCTGGTCGGCACCAGCCGGCTCCTGCTGATGTTCGGCGCCAAGGACGGCCAGTTGAAGCAGTGGACCGTCACCGACCCGCAGGGCTACGACACCACGATCGCGGTCTATAATCTGGATACGAGCAAGAAGCTCGATCCCGGCATGTTCAAGATCGACTTCACCAATTACGGCCCGTCGCCGGGCTGACGGTGCGTAGGGTGGGTTAGCGAAGCGTAACCCACCATCTCGGTCCGCAAATGTGGAAGCATGGTGGGTTACGCTACGCTAACCCACCCTACGATTCCACTCCTGTGGACAAGCATTTTCCCCACGCCAATCCATGCTAAGACGCATCCCTCATGCGTTTTTCCCTGACAACCTGGAACATCAATTCGGTGCGGCTGCGCATCGATCTGGTGGCAAAATTTCTCAAGAGCGCGCGGCCGGACGTGCTGTGTCTCCAGGAGACCAAGTGCATCGACGACGCCTTTCCGCTGAAGCGCTTCAAGCGGCTCGGTTACGAGCATGTCGCGCTGAACGGGCAGAAGGGTTATCACGGCGTCGCCATCGTCTCGAAAATTCCGTTCGAGTCAAAGGACATCCGCACCTTCTGCGACAAGGTGGATTCACGCCACATCTCAGTGTCGTTCGGAGAGAAGGCCGGGATCGCAAAGCCGCTGGTCATACATAATTTCTACGTGCCGGCCGGCGGCGACATTCCCGATCCCGCGCTGAACGAGAAATTCGATCACAAGCTCCGCTTCCTCGACGAGATGAAGGCGTGCGAGCCGTTGCATCCACGCGGCGAGGATCGCCACATCCTGGTTGGCGATCTCAACGTCGCCCCGCATGAGAACGACGTCTGGTCGCACAAGCAGCTTCTGAAGGTGGTGTCGCACACGCCCATCGAAACCGAGAAGCTGCAAGCCGCGCTCGCCGCCGGTGAGTGGGTCGACGTCGCGCGCGAGCGCATTCCGATGTCGGAAAAGGTCTACACGTGGTGGAGCTACCGCTCCGCCGACTGGACCGTCGGCGACCGCGGCCGCAGGCTCGACCACATCTGGGTCTCGCGCGCGCTGAAAGATGCGGTCAGTGATTTCAAGATTTTGCGCGAGGCGCGGAGCTGGGAGCGTCCGTCGGACCATGTGCCCGTGACCGTGACGCTCGATGTATGATCTTGTAGCCCGGATGGAGCGAAGCGAAATCCGGGGCAGTTTTTCCGTAGGCGAGAATCCCGGATTGCGCTTCGCTCCATCCGGGCTACGACAGTCATGACGTCAGCTTCGCGCCCGCCATCAATATATCACTGGCGATCTGGCTGGAGCGCACCGCGAATTCATCGCGCAGACGAACGGCGGCGGGGGGGTCGCTTTCGAGCACGCGCTGAAACAGGCTGCGCGCGACGCGGATGACGGAGGCGTGCTCGATCGCAATCGCGCTCGACGGCCGCTTCATCGGCACGATCAGCGCGAGCTCGCCGATCAGCGCACCGGGACTTGCGATCATCTCCGCGCCGGCGCCGTCGTCGACCCGGAAGGCGCCGCGCTGGACCACGAAGCCGGCATCGGCATCGTCGCCAAGATTGAACAAGACGTCGCCGCGGACGAAGTCACGCTGCTCGGAACCGATCGCCAGCATGCGCAACGAAGCGTCTCCCAACAGGCGCAGTGTCGGGACACGCTCGAGAAGCGCTACATCGTCGTCGATTGACATTCAGGTCCGGAGCTCAAGGGCACGCAATCTAAAACGATTCGCACGCCCCAGAAGCGTATCACGGCACCAGCTTGTAGCCACCGGCTTCCGTGACCAGGATTTCCGGGTTCGCGGCATCCTTCTCGATCTTCTGGCGAAGGCGGTAGATGTGGGTTTCCAGCGTGTGGGTGGTAACGCCGGAATTGTAGCCCCAGACCTCCTGGAGCAGGGTCTCGCGTGAGACCGGCATCTGGCCGGCCCGGTAGAGGAAGCGGAGGATCGCGGTTTCCTTCTCCGTCAGCCGGACCTTGCGCGCGTTGGCGGCGGTCAGCATCTTGGAGCCGGGCCGGAAAGAGTAGGGGCCAACCGAGAACACCGCGTCCTCGCTGGCTTCGTGCTGCCGGAGCTGGGCGCGGATGCGCGCCAGCAGTACGGCGAAGCGGAAGGGTTTTGCGACATAGTCGTTGGCGCCGGATTCCAGCCCCAAAATCGTGTCGGAATCGGTGTCATGCCCGGTGAGCATGATGATCGGAGCCTTGAACCCGCCCTTGCGCAATGAACGGACCACTTCGCGGCCATCCGTGTCGGGCAGGCCAACATCCATCAGGACGAGATCGGGGGCATTGGCCTTCGCGGCGCTGGCGCCCTTGGCGCCGGTATCGACCGCGGAGGCTTCAAATTCTTCGTGCAGCGACAATTGCTCCACCAACGTATCGCGCAGATCGGTATCGTCATCCACGATCAGGATCTTGCGGGCATTGGCCATAGGGGGTCATCCTTTTGGGGTCCGGCGCGGCGCGCATCCATGCTGCACCCAGCCGAGAGGGAAGTTTAGGGGTCGCAATTATTATTGTTGTTCGTCTTGAAGTAGTGGGCTGTTACCGATTCACAAGCCAGAACCACTCTAACCCAGAATAGCAGGCCGTTTTGATGAATGTCCTGTAATGAATTCGACATCGCACGTTCACATGAAAAATAAAGCTGCGTCAGCTAGTTACACCATGAACCGGAGGGCCGGGCCGCTGTCGGCGATCCGCGTTAAGGCTGCCGCCGGGAATCCGCGCCGGGGCTGGCTGACCGCGGGAGCGCTGACGATTCCGGTGGCGCTCGGACGCGGCGGCATTCTGGCGAACAAGCGCGAGGGCGATGGCGGCACCCCGAGGGGCAGCTTCCGTCCCAGGCGATTGTGGTGGCGGGGCGACCGGCACAGCCGCCCGCAGACCTTCCTGCCGGCCCGGATCATCACCGGCGAGGACGCCTGGTGCGAGGATCCCAAGGACCGTCACTACAATCAGGGAATCCGCCTCGGCGAGGGGCAGGGCGGTGACCGGCTCAAGCGGGCCGACCATCTCTATGACTTCATCATCGAAATCGACCACAACACGAGGCCGCGGATCGCCGGCCGGGGCAGCGCGGTGTTCTTGCATCTCGCGCGCGACAATTTCGGCCCGACCGCGGGCTGCGTCTCGATGACCAAAGCGGCGATGCGACAATTGCTGCGGCGGCTGGGACCAAAAACAAAAATCATCATCGGGTGAGGACACATGCTCGACAAGGATCAGATCGCCGCCGCTTCGCAGGTCCTGGTCAAACATTGGCGCGACGGCATTAAGCTTGATGCGCTGGAGCCTCGCTTGCAGCCACAGAGCCGCACCGAGGGATACGCCGTGCAGGCGGCGCTCGGCGGGACATTGTTCGGCTGGAAGATCGCGGCGACGAGCGAGTCCGGACAGAAGCACATCAATGTCACGGGACCGCTGGCCGGTCGGATCATGAGCGACACCGTGATCGCCGATGGCGGCACAGCCTCGATGAAGGGCAACGCGATGCGCGTCGGCGAGCCCGAGTTCGCTTTCCGCATGGGACGCGATCTGCCGCCGCGCGCGGCGCCGTATACTGTCGACGAGGTGCTCGCCGCCGTGGACAGCTTGCATCCTGCGATCGAGATTCCCGATTCGCGCTTTGCCGATTTTGCCAGCGCCGGCGAGGCGCAGCTGATCGCCGACAACGCCTGTGCGCATCTGTTCGTGCTGGGCGCAGCGACGAATGCGAACTGGCGCGCCATGGATGTCGTCGAGGAGCGGCCGCAGATCACGCTGCGCGGCCAGCGTTATCTCGGCCACGGCAAGAATGTGCTCGGCGATCCCCGAATTGCCCTGGCCTGGCTGGCCAACGAGCTGCATGGCCTCGGCATCACCTTGCGGGCAGGCGAGGTGGTGACCACGGGCACGTGCCATCCGCCGCTGCCGATCCAGGCCGGTGATCATTTCACGGCGGATTTCGGCGTGCTGGGGACGGTGTCGGTGGGGTTCTCTTGAGCCGCCCCATACACCGCCGTCATTGCGAGCGAAGCGAAGCAATCCAGAATCTTTCGGCGGAGGGACTCTGGATTGCTTCGCTCCGCTCGCAATGACGAATTCGAGAGTTCGTATGGGCCCTGCGTCAATGACGACGCTCACCGGTGCCCGAAGATCGCACTGCCCACGCGCACATGGGTGGCGCCGAGCATGATCGCGGTCGCATAATCCGCGCTCATGCCCATCGAGAGCTTCTTCAATCCATTGCGCGCGGCGATCTTGGCGGTCAGCGCGAAATGCGCGGCCGGCGGCTCGTCCACCGGCGGGATGCACATCAACCCCGAGATCGTCAGCCCGTAGGTGTCGCGGCAGCTCGCGATGAAAGCATCGGCCTCGCCGGGGGCGATGCCGGCCTTCTGCGGCTCCTCACCGATATTGATCTGGACGAACAATTCCGGGTGCTTGTTCTGGGATTCAATTTCCTTGGCTAACGCCTGGCAAATGCTCGGGCGGTCGACCGAATGAATGGCATCGAACAGCGCGACCGCCTCTTTCGCCTTGTTGGATTGCAGCGGCCCGATCAGATGCAGCGCGATATCGGGGTAAACAGAAGTTAACGCGGGCCACTTGCCTTTGGCCTCCTGCACGCGATTCTCGCCGAATACGCGCTGTCCGGCGTCGATGACCGGGGTAATTGCATCCGCGGCGAAAGTTTTCGACACCGCGATCAGCGTCACGGAGCCACGTTCGCGCCGCGCATCCTTGCAGGCGCGCGCGATTTCGGCTTCGACCGCGGCGAGCGCGTTTGGTGAATGGCCGGTTAGCGGCGCGGCGTTGGCTTCGGTCATGATGTCGCATCGGAGCTGATTGTTGCGGAGCTAGTTCTAATTTTACCGAGTTCAAGAAAGAGTTTTTGAACCCTTTGCTTTACCTTAGCCGCGGGGTGGGCAGCGAAGATGGCAAACGTCAGTTTCAACCGCAAACGAGCGAAACTCAAGCAGGTTCTCGGAATCCGGGCGCGGCTTGCGTTGCTCGCGGTAATTCTGGTGACGCCTTTGATGTTCGAGCGCATCCGATCGCTCGAAGACACGCGCACGCGGCAGATCGCGCAGGCCACGACCGAATTCACCACCGTTGCAAGGCACAGCGCCGATGCGCAGCGCGAGGTGATCTCGTCGGTCGAGACCATCCTGAAATCGGAAGCTTTCATCCGCGCCTCGGCCGGCGGCATCAGCAAGAGCTGTGACGTGCTGCGCGCGAGCCTGCCGTCGAATCTCCCCTGGATCCGCACGCTTCTGATCGCCGGCCAGGACGGACGCATCCAGTGCGCCACCAACAACATGTATGTCGGCCTCGACCTCAGTGACCGGCCGTACTTCCAGCAGGCGCAGGAAACCGGCCGCTTCGTGCTGAGTGACTTCATCCTGTCGCGCCCCGTGCCGACACCGACCGTCATGGCGGTTTACCCGGTGTCCGCCTTCAGCGGCGTAGCGGATGCCGTCGTGCTCGCCACCGTCAACCTCGACTGGATGTCGAAGGTCATGAGCAATCTGGGTGGCCGCGCCGGCATCACGGCCGTGCTGGTCGACAGCGCGGGTACCGTGCTGGCCGCACCGGCCGACCAGCACAGCGCGATCGGACGTCCGCTTGACAACATGCCGCTGATGTCCGCGATCGCGGACAAGGCGCTGAGGTCTGACCAGGACGAAGGTTCACTCTCTTTCCTCGCAGCCGACGGCTCCCGCCGCGCGGTCAGCTTTATCCGCATCGCCGGGACCAATGCCCGCCTGATCGCCAGCATCGACGAGGACAAGGTGTCCGCAGCCGTGAGCCGCGACATCCGCACCGCCTATCTTCAGCTGGCCTTCGTCGTGCTGTTCGTGCTGCTCGGCGCACTGATCGCAGCCGAGAAACTGGTGATCAAGCCGATCAGGATGCTCGCCGACATGGCCAAGCGTCTGGGCGAGGGCGATCTGTCGGCACGCGCCGCGCGCAATCGCCTGCCATCCGAGTTCGTGCCGCTGGCCCGTGCGTTCAACGCGATGGCCGCGCAGCTCAGCCAGCGCGAACGCGAGCTGATGGCCAGCAATGACCGACTCACGGTGATGGCCTCGATCGACATGTTGTCGGGACTCGCCAACCGCCGCGGCTTCCAGAGCCGGCTCGATTTCGAATGGATGCGCGCGCAGCAATATGGCAGCGACCTCGCGCTTCTGATGATCGACGTCGACCATTTCAAGCTGTTCAACGACACCTATGGCCATCTCGAAGGCGATTCCTGCCTGACCAGGCTCGGCGAGTCGCTGTCCGGCATCGCCGCCGACACGATGGGCTTCGCGGCCCGCTACGGCGGCGAGGAATTCTGCTTGTTGCTGCCGAACACCGACGTCGCGCGCGCCGTCGAAATCGGCGAACAGGCGCGCGCGGCCGTGCTGAAGCTGTGCCTGCCGCACATCACCTCCGACCACATGATCGTCACCGTCTCGATCGGCGTTGCAGCGACAAAGCCCAACGAGAGCCTGCGTCCGGGCGATTTGATCGAAGCCGCCGATGCCGCGCTCTACGCCGCCAAGCACCGCGGCCGCAACAACGTCGTCGAACACGGCATCACGGTCATCGACAACGGCGCGGCGGAAATGATGATGGCGGGTTGAGGGGCTAACCCGCAGCCCCGATGGCGTCGAGTTCGCTCTCGGTGACCACGCGATTGCGGCCGCTGTTCTTGGCGAGATAGAGCGCGCGATCGCAGCGCTCGATGAAATCGGTGATCGCTTCGCCGGGCCGGTACTGCGCAACACCGATCGATACGCTGATATGGGGCAGGACCTCGCCGGTCGACCGGCGCGTGATCCTGCATTCCGCGATCGCGTGCCTGATGCGCTCGGCGATCTCGGCGCAGGCGGCGAGATCGGCATCCGGCAACACCGCGATCAGCTCCTCGCCGCCATAGCGGGCCGACAGGTCCTGCTCGCGGACCTTTTCGCACAGCACCTTGGCCATCAGGCGCAGCACCTGGTCGCCGACGCCATGGCCGAAACTGTCGTTGAAAGACTTGAAGTGGTCGATGTCGAGCATCAGCATGCTGAGCGGCTCGCCCCAGTCCGCAGTCGCCTGCGCCTTGCGCAGGAATTCATCGAGCGCCCGGCGGTTGGCGAGGCCTGTGAGCGTATCGGTCCGGGCACGCTCCTCGGATTTGGAAAGGGAGGCGCGGATCACGTCGAGCTCGCGGGTCTTTTCCGCAAAGCCTGCCTCGAGTCGCGTCGCGCGGGTGGCGGCGCGTCCCAGCTCGTTCATAAGCTGGGCGACCAGCGCTTTGGGATCGACACCGGCCTTGCCCTGGTCCGCCACCTCGTTGATGGCCTGCATCTGGGAGTGATTGTCGGCAATCGCAGTCGCAAGAAAATCCTTCGCCGCGCCCATAAGGGTGTGGAGCCGCTCGGACGTGTCGACAACGATAGCACTCACCTGGGGCGCGACGTAGGTCTCGAACAGATCCTGATTGGTCCTGACGTCGAAGGGCCGATTGTGATCGATCAGGAGATCGATCGCATTGCGCAGATCGTCATGGCTTCCCGCGAAATACTGGAACCAGACGGCGAAATTGGCCGGCGTGGCAGGGATCCGCTGTTCGGCCATGCTCCGCATCGCCCGTTCGGCAACGGACGCGGCATAGTCGTAATCGGGATCGTCGAAGCTGGCGTCCATCACAAGTCTTGAGAATTCTGGTTGGTCGCAAACTCGCATCGCCCCCTTAATCCCACCCCAACGCGGCCTCAGTAGTTATGCGGTGCAGCACCGATGGTTCCCAAATTGCGGCAACCCATTGACCCCTTGAGGACTTCTATGGCCTAGTCCGCCGTCTTTAGACGGCCCAAATCCACGAAAACCCAACGATTCCATGACCTCCGAACGCTACAACGCCCGCGACGCCGAACCGCGCTGGCAAGCCGCCTGGGACCAACAGGCGATCTTCGTCTCCAGGAACGACGATCCGCGGCCGAAATACTATGTGCTGGAGATGTTCCCCTACCCGTCGGGGCGCATCCATATCGGCCATGTCCGCAATTACACGCTTGGCGACGTACTGGCCCGCTTCATGCGCGCCAAGGGTTTCAACGTGCTGCATCCGATGGGCTGGGACGCTTTCGGCCTGCCGGCCGAGAACGCCGCGATCGAGCGCAAGGTGGCGCCGAAGGCCTGGACCTACGACAACATCGCCGCGATGAAGAAGCAGCTCCGCTCGATCGGGCTGTCGCTGGACTGGAGCCGCGAGATCGCGACCTGCGATCCCAGCTACTACAAGCACCAGCAGAAGCTGTTTCTGGACTTCCTGCGCGAAGGCCTCGCCGAGCGCGAAAAGCGCAAGGTGAACTGGGACCCCGTCGACATGACCGTGCTCGCCAACGAGCAGGTGATCGACGGCAAAGGCTGGCGTTCCGGTGCCGTTGTCGAGCAACGGGAAATGAACCAGTGGGTCTTCAAGATCACGAAGTACTCGCAGGAGCTGCTGTCGGCGCTGGATACGCTGGATCGCTGGCCCGACAAGGTGCGGCTGATGCAGCGCAACTGGATCGGCCGGTCCGAGGGGCTGTTGATCCGCTTCGCGCTCGACGCGGCGACGACGCCGGCCGGCGAGAGCGAGCTGAAGATTTTCACGACGCGCCCGGACACGCTGTTCGGCGCGAAGTTCATGGCGATCTCGGCCGATCATCCGCTGGCACAGGCGGCCGCCGTCAAAAACCCTGCGCTCGCCGCGTTCATCGGCGAGATCAAGCGGATGGGCACGGCGCAGGAGATCATCGACACGGCCGAGAAGCAGGGTTTTGACACCGGCATCCGCGCGGTCCACCCCTTTGATCCCTCCTGGAAGCTGCCGGTCTATGTCGCCAACTTCGTGCTGATGGAATACGGCACCGGCGCCATTTTCGGCTGCCCCGCCCACGACCAACGCGACCTCGATTTCGTCAACAAGTACGCTCTCGGCAACACGCCGGTGGTGTGCCCCGAAGGCCAGGATCCCAAGAGCTTTGTCATCACCGATACCGCCTATGACGGTGACGGCCGCATGATCAATTCGCGTTTCCTCGACGGCATGACCATCGATCAGGCCAAGGACGACGTCGCGAAGCGTCTCGAGACCGAGCTGCGCGGCAACGCGCCGGTCGGCGAGCGTCAGGTCAATTTCCGCCTGCGCGACTGGGGCATTTCACGCCAGCGTTATTGGGGCTGTCCGATCCCCGTCATCCACTGTCCGAAGTGCGACGTGGTGCCGGTGCCGGATGCCGACCTCCCCGTAGTGCTGCCGGAGGATGTGAGCTTCGACAAGCCAGGCAACGCGCTCGATCATCACCCGACCTGGAAGCACGTCATCTGTCCGCAATGCGGTGGCAAGGCGCAGCGCGAAACCGACACCATGGACACTTTCGTGGATTCGTCCTGGTACTTTGCGCGCTTCACCGATCCCTGGAACGAGAACGCGCCGACGACGCCAGAGGTCGCCAACCGGATGCTGCCGGTCGATCAGTATATCGGCGGCGTCGAGCACGCGATCCTGCATCTGCTCTACAGCCGCTTCTTCACGCGTGCGATGAAGGCGACCGGGCACATCGCACTGGACGAGCCGTTCGCCGGCATGTTCACGCAGGGCATGGTGGTGCACGAGACCTACCAGAAGGCCGACGGCACCTACGTCCAGCCGGTCGAGGTGAAGGTCGAGACCGGCGCCAATGGCCGCCGCGCGACGCTGCTGACGTCAGGCGAAGACATCCAGATCGGCCCGATCGAGAAGATGTCGAAGTCGAAGAAGAACACGGTCGACCCCGACGACATCATCGAGACCTACGGCGCCGACGTCGCGCGCTGGTTCATGCTGTCGGATTCCCCGCCCGAGCGGGACGTGATCTGGAGCGATGAGCGCGTCCAGGGCGCCTCGCGCTTCGTGCAGCGGCTGTGGCGGCTGGTGAACGATTCCGTGGAACCCGGCAAGAGTGCGCCGGCGGCCCGGCCGGCCAGCTTCGGCCCGGACGCCATCGCCTTGCGCAAGGCCGCCCATGGCGCGCTGGACAAGGTCACCACCGGAATCGAGCGGCTGCACTTCAACGTCTGCCTCGCCCATATCCGCGAATTCAGCAATGCGTTCGCAGAGATATTGCAGCGTCCCGGCCAGCCGGCCCCAGATTTGGCCTGGACGATCCGGGAGGCCAGCCAGATCCTGGTCCAGCTGTTCTCCCCGATGATGCCGCATCTGGCCGAGGAGTGTTGGCAGGTTCTCGGCCACAGCGGGCTGGTTTCCGAGGCCGATTGGCCCCAAATCGAACGCGATTTGCTGGTTGAAGACCGTGTGACCCTGGTGGTTCAGGTCAACGGCAAGAAGCGGGGTGAGGTCACAGTTGCAACAGCGGCCGAGAATCCGGAAATCGAGGCTGCCGTTTTGGCCCTCGATGCGGTAAAACTGGCCCTGGACGGCAAGCCCGTCCGCAAGGTGATTATCGTCCCCAAGAGGATCGTGAATGTTGTCGGCTAGGATCCGCATCGCAGCCCGCTTGCTGGCGGTCGCCGCACTGGCGGCCATGACGGCCGGCTGCTTCCACCCGATGTATGCCGAGCACACCGACGGCACGCCTGGCCTGCGCGAGAAGCTGATGGGGGTCGATCTACCCCCGATCGCCAAGTCCAATGCCTCGCGCGAAGCCCGCGTCGGCGTCGAGGTCCGCAACGCTCTCGCCTTCAAGCTCTATGGCACCGCCACCGGCATGCCGCCGACTCACCGCCTGGAGATCCGCTTCTCGAGCGGCAAGTCGTCGCTGATCGTCGATCCCAACACCGGCCTGCCGAGCAGTGAAAACTACGGCCTCGACGCCCAGTACAATCTGATCGAGGTCGTCAGCGGCAAATCGGTGATGACCGGCACCACCTTCTCCCGCGTGACCTACGACATGCCCGGCTCCTATCAGCGTTTCAGCCGCAACCGCGCGGTACGTGATGCCGAGGATCGTGCCGCCAACGAGATCGCCGAGAACATCACGACTCGCCTCGCCTCGTTCTTCACCGCGGGCACTTAATTCATCCCGTCATCCCGGTTCGCCCGGACTGACGAATCCCAGGCACCATGGTCGCGCTGCGCGGAAAAGAGATCGACGCCTATCTCGCCCGCCCCGATGCGGGCCGTCCGATCATCCTGCTCTACGGTCCTGACGCCGGACTGGTCCGCGAACGCGCGGATGCGCTGATCGCCTCGGCTGTTGACGATCCCAACGATCCCTTCTCGCTGGTCAAGGTCGATGGCGACGAGCTCTCCGCCGAGCCGTCGCGCCTCGTCGACGAGGCCATGACGGTGCCGCTGTTCGGCGGCCGCCGCGCCATCCGCGTGCGCGCCGGCTCGCGCAGCTTCGCCAGTGCTATCGACACGCTGGCGGAGATGGGCGTCAGGGATTGCCGCATCGTGATCGAGGCCGGTGAGCTGCGCCCGGAATCGCCACTGCGCAAGGCCTGCGAACGCGCCAAGGCGGCCGTCGCGATCGCTTGCTATCCCGATACCGAGCGCGACCTCGCCAAGCTGATGGAAGACGAGCTCCGCATCGCCAATTTGCGCATCGCGCAGGACGCCCGCGCGGCGCTGATGTCGTTCCTCGGCGGCGACCGCCAGGCCTCGCGCAACGAGCTGCGCAAGCTCACGCTCTATGCCCACGGCAAGGGCGAGATCACGCTGGATGACGTGATGGCCGTGGTCGCCGATGCGTCGGAGCTGAAACTCGATCCGATCGTCGATGGCGCCTTCGCCGGCCGGCCCGAGATCGTCGAGAACGAGTTTGCCAAAGCCATGATCGCCGGCACCTACCCCGGCGTGATCATCTCCGCGGCGCAGCGCCAGGCGGCGTGGCTGCACAAATCGGCGCTCGCGATCGCCGACGGCACGCCCGCTTCCGCCGTGCTCGACAGCGGTTATCCGCGCCTGCATTTTTCGCGAAAGCCCGCGGTCGAAACCGCACTGCGTAATTTCAGCGTGGCGCGGCTCGCCGTCATCATCGAGCAGCTCGCGACCGCCGCGCTCGACACCCGCAAGCAATCCACTCTCGCCGCCGCCATCGCCCAGCGCACGCTGATGGCGATCGCCGCAAACGCGAAGCGGCGGGGCTGAGCGTCCCGCTCTGTCCACATCATTGCGAGCGAGTCTCTCTCCACACGTCATTGCTTCGCTGCGCTCGCAATGACGTGTGGATCGGCATGAGGTCCTGGCTTTCGCCAGGACGACACCAAGCGGCTACAGCGCGCCCTTCGCCAGCCGCCGCATCACCTCGTCGAGCTGATCGAGGTTGCGGTAGTTGATCTGGACCGAGCCGCCGGGGTCGCGGTGGCTCACCGTGACCTTGAGCCCGAGCGCGTCGCTGACGCGCTTCTCGAGGTCGACCGTGTCGGGGTCCTTTTCCTTCGCCCCCGTGCGTGCCTTCTGCGGCTTGCGCTCCGGCACGCCCTCTTCATGCGCCAGTGCCTCGGTCTGGCGGACGTTGAGGCCTTCGTCGACGATGCGCTTGGCGGCCGCGAGCGGATCAGGCACGCCGATCAGCGCGCGGGCATGACCTGCGGTCAGCTCGCCACTCGTGATCAAGGCCTGCACCTCGGCTGGAAGCTTCGTCAGCCGCATCATGTTGGCGATGTGGCTGCGGCTCTTGCCGACGACTTTGGCAATGTCGTCCTGGCTGCGTTTGAACTCATTGGCGAGCGCGTGATAGCCGAGCGCCTCTTCCATCGGGTTGAGATCTTCGCGCTGCACGTTCTCGACGATCGCGAACTCCAGCGCATCGCTGTCGCTGATGTCGACGGGAACGATCGGCACTTCGTGCAGCCCGGCTATTTGCGACGCGCGCCAGCGCCGTTCGCCGGCGATGATCTCGAAGCGGTCCTGCGCACCCTTCACCGGGCGCACCACGATCGGCTGGATCACGCCATGCTGCCTGATCGAATCGCTGAGCTCCCTGAGCTCGCTTTCCGAAAAGGTACGGCGCGGGTTGCGCGGATTGGGCTTGATGAATTCGATCGGCACCTTGCGCTGCGCGCGCGGACGATCGACGTGCTGAGCCTCGCCGCCGACGTCACCGATCAGACTCGCAAGACCCCGGCCCAATCGCGAACGCGCTTCGTCGGCCATTGCCAGCTCCCTTGGATTCACGCTGCAGCACTCCAGAACTGAATTGTAGTAGGGTGGGCAAAGCGAAGCGTGCCCACCAGTTAGTCATGTGCGGAAGATGGTGGGCACGGCGA
The DNA here is from genome assembly GCF_055807535.1 of Bradyrhizobium sp. Kon37. NCBI lineage: Bacteria > Pseudomonadati > Pseudomonadota > Alphaproteobacteria > Hyphomicrobiales > Nitrobacteraceae > Bradyrhizobium > Bradyrhizobium sp. Kon37. Next base: position 797,084 of record NZ_JBVVOY010000001.1, on the reverse strand, counting down.
AGACGCCTTTGCCCACCCTACAGCACCTCTCTAATGCGTCGTCCGCAGCTCGCGCTCGCGCTGGATCACTTCGGTGGCGAGCCGCAGATAAGCTTCGCTGCCGACGCATTTGAGATCGTAGACCAGCACCGGCTTGCCGTAGGACGGCGCCTCCGAGATGCGCACGTTGCGCGGGATCATGGTCTTGTAAACCTTCTCGCCCATGAACTGCCGGACGTCGGCAACGACCTGGTTCGAGAGATTGTTGCGCGAGTCGAACATGGTCAGCACGATGCCGTGGATCGACAGGTTCGGATTGAGCGTCGAGCGCACCTGCTCCACCGTCTGCAGCAATTGCGACAGACCTTCGAGCGCGAAGAACTCGCACTGCAGCGGCACCAGGATTGCGTCGGAAGCCGCCATCGCGTTCACGGTGATCAGATTGAGCGAGGGCGGACAGTCGATCAGCACGTAGGTGTAATCGGCTTCGGGCGAGACGTTGTTGTTGAGCGCGCTGATCGCGTCGCGCAGCTTGTACGCACGACCGGGCGTGGTGCCGAGCTCGAGCTCGAGGCCGGAGAGATCCATGGTCGAGGGCGCGATATGAAGCCGCGGCACTGCCGTCGACACCACCGCTTCTCGCAGGCTCGCCTCGCCCACCAGAACGTCATAGGTCGAGCAGGAGCGGTTGCGGCGATCGATGCCGAGTCCGGTCGAGGCGTTGCCCTGCGGATCGAGATCGACGATCAGAACACGTTCGCCGATCGCAGCGAGCGCCGTGCCGAGATTGATCGCCGTGGTTGTTTTTCCCACGCCGCCCTTCTGATTCGCCAGCGCCAGGATGCGCGGATGGCCCTGCGGGACGGCGGCGGTCTGTTCCTGCTGCGGTTCGTCAATCACGCTCATCGCAAATTCCCCACTCGGCCCCTGACGCCTCACCCGCGCCGTTCGACGGAAGCCAGCTCGACGATCCAACCGTCGCCTGTACGGCTTTGGTGCAGCTGCGCCTGAATATTCCAATATTTAGTAGCTTCGGTCAATTCAGACTCTACATCTTGACCCTTGAGAAACAACGCTTTTGCGCCCTGGCGCATCAGCGGCTCCGCAAAGCCGATGAGTTGATGTAGCGGAGCCAGTGCACGCGCGGTGACGCAATCGACCGGGCCGGTGATTCTATCCACATTATCCCCGATCTCAGCGAGATGTACGACTCCCGGAGATGTAGTGACGCGGATGGCTTCGCGCAGGAAGGCTGCCTTCTTGGCGATTCGCTCAACCAGATGGACGCTCGCCCCGGCGGTCCCCGCCATGGCGCAGGCCAGGACGACACCCGGAAAGCCGCCGCCGCTGCCGAGATCGGCCCAGCGTTTGGCCGATGGGGCGAGAGCGACGAGCTGAAGCGAGTCGGCGATGTGCCGGGTCCAGAGATGCGGCAGTGTCGAGGGCGCGACGAGGTTGGTCTTGGCCTGCCACTCCCGCAGCAGTGCGATGTAGCGATCGAGCCGAGTTTCGGTTTCATGTGAAACGGGCGCAAGCTTGAGCGCTGCAATCTTGTCGGCCGCGATGACGGCGTCCAACGATCGATCGTTGGCGCTGGCCTTGTCGATCTTCGGCCTGGTCGGCGCCGGTTCGGAGCGATCACCGGCGCCCTCACTCGCCGAAGGTTTTCCTGATGACGATCTGCCGCCGCCCGGCCCGCGCTGTTTCACGTGAAACCTATGCGATTGCTTTGGAAGTCTTCCGCGCTTCGCGGCGGAGATAGGCCGCAAGGATGCCGAGTGCGGCCGGTGTCATGCCGTCAATTCGACCGGCCTGGCCAACGGTGAAGGGCCGCGCCTTCTCCAGCTTGGCCCTCACCTCGTTGGAGAGACCGGGGACCCGCTGGTAATCGACGTCCGACAGCACCATCCCCTCGTCCCGCCTGAAGGCTTCGACGTCGGCGCTCTGGCGCTCCAGATAGACGTCGTACTTCGCGTCGATCTCGAGATGGGTGGCAATGACGGGATCAATGGCAGCGAGCTCCGGCCAGATCGCACGGACCTGGCTCCAGCCGATGTCGGGATAGGCCATCAGCTCGAAGGCCGACCGCCGCTGACCGTCCCGGTTCAGGGTGAGACCCTGCTTGATGGCCTCGTTCGGGGTGATCGTCAGCGACTTCGAGAGCGCTCGAGCCGCATTCAAGGCGTCCATCTTGGCGCGATGATGCACCGTCCGGGCGCTCCCGACGCATCCCAGTGCGATGCCCTTCTCGGTCAAACGCTGATCGGCATTGTCCGCCCGCAGTGTCAGCCGGTACTCGGCCCGCGAGGTGAACATCCGATAGGGTTCACTGATGCCGCGGGTGACGAGGTCGTCGATCATGACGCCGAGATAGCCGTCGGCCCGGTCGAACACCGTCAGCGCGGCGCCGCTCGCAGCCAATGCTGCGTTCAACCCTGCAACGATGCCCTGGCCGGCGGCTTCCTCGTACCCGGTGGTGCCATTGATCTGCCCGGCCAGGAACAGGCCGCGCAAACGCTTGGTCTGAAGGGTCGGATCGAGCTCACGGGGATCGATGTGATCGTATTCGATAGCATAGCCCGGCCGAACCATCTTCACTCGCTCCAAGCCGGGAATGGTTGCGAGGATGGCGAGCTGGACGTCCTCCGGCAGCGAAGTGGAGATGCCGTTGGGATAGACGGTGCCGTCGTCGAGCCCTTCCGGCTCCAGGAAGATTTGGTGACCGTCGCGATCGCCGAAGCGCACGATCTTGTCCTCGATCGAGGGGCAATAGCGGGGTCCGGAGCTCTTGATCTGGCCCGAGTACATCGGAGAGCGATGGACATTGGCCCGGATCACGTCATGGGTGGCGGAATTGGTCCGGGTGATCCCGCACTGGATCTGTGGCGTCGTGATCCGCTCGGTCATCACCGAAAACGGCTCCGGAGGCTCGTCCCCCGGCTGCATCTCGACCGCGGACCAGTCGATCGTCGAGCCATCCAGCCGCGGCGGAGTGCCCGTCTTGAGCCGTCCAAGGGTGAATCCGGCGCGCTCGAATGAGGTCGAAAGGCCCATCGCAGGCGCCTCGCCAACCCGGCCGGCCGGCCAGTTCTTCTCGCCAAGATGGATCAGACCGCGGAGGAAGGTGCCAGTGGTGACGACGACAGCCCCTGCCCGAAGTTCGCGGCCATCCGCCAGCCGCAGGCCGATCACCCGTCCCTCGACCACGATCAGCTCGTCTGCCTCGCCTTCGACGACGGAGAGACCCTCAGTCTCCAGGATCGCCGCCTGCATCGCGGCGGCATAGAGCTTCCGGTCGGCCTGCGCTCGGGGGCCACGGACTGCGGGGCCCTTACGTCGATTGAGGACGCGAAATTGGATGCCGCCGGCGTCGCCGACCCGGCCCATCAGACCATCGAGGGCGTCGACCTCGCGAACCAGATGGCCCTTGCCGAGACCGCCAATGGCGGGATTGCAGGACATCGCGCCGACCGTGGAGAAACGGTGCGTGACAAGAGCGGTCGCCGCGCCCATCCGGGCAGAGGCAGAAGCGGCCTCACAGCCGGCGTGGCCGCCGCCAATCACGATGACGTCGAAGCTCTCTCGCTCTGTTCGCATGGGCGGACTTCTAACTCAGAGGCGGGAAAGCCGGAAGCGGAAACTGGGCGAGGCGGTTGTTTCACGTGAAACCGGGCGAAGCCGACCCAAGGTATTTTCGCGAAACAACCCCATGCACAGTAGAGTGGTCCTTGGAAACGTTGTCGTTTTTGGGAGAGAAAAACGGGCCACGAGGGGAAAAGGCGTGGTCCGAAGGCCAAGACGGGTCGGCGATCGGACCACGACGGCAGGACCGTACCCCAAGGCCCCCTGCGAGCGGCCCGACGCAATCCAAGATCCTTCCGCGCACCCGCTCCTAAGGTGTTACCGCTTGCAGCGGTCCCCCGGCGCGCAAACCAGCAACTTAGTCGATAAGTGTTTCACGTGAAACCTCTCGGAACCGAGGTGGCCCTGTTTCACGTGAAACACCAAGAAGTGGAACAAGGGCTAGTTCTACAATGAAGAACTAGCCTTACTTTCCAATACAGAATTTCTGGAAAATGGCCCCCAGGACATCTTCGACATCCACGCGACCCAGTAGCCGGCCCAAGGCATAGGCGGCAGCCCGCAGCTCTTCGGCGGCAAGCTCCTCGCCCTCTTCTACTAGCTCAAGACTCCGGCGCAAGCTGTCCGCTGCCCGGCGCAGCAGATCCCGCTGGCGGGCCCGGGTCACCAACGCCCCCTCGGTCGTTCCGAAGAAGTCGGCAGCGAATTTCACCATGGCATCGACCAGCTCGGGAATGCCGTCCCCCCGGCTCGCCGCGATTCCGAACTCACCGCGCAGGCCGACGTCCTTGAGCCCGCCGAGATCGATCTTGTTGCGCACGATCCAGACCGAGCCGCCGGAGCGACCGCCTGCGTTGTCGGACTTTCCCAACAACGGCATCGCGGCCGGATCGACAGCGCGCCCACCCTCCACCAGCCACAACACGAGATCGGCATCTTCGGCTCGCGCTCGCGCCCGGCGAACACCCTCCTGCTCGACCGGATCGTCGGTCTCGCGAATGCCGGCGGTGTCGATCACCGTGACGGGATAGCCATCGAGATCGAGCTGCACCTCGATCACATCGCGCGTCGTGCCGGCATGCGGCGAGACGATCGCCACGTCGCGGCGCGCGAGCTGGTTGATCAGCGTCGACTTGCCGACATTCGGCTCACCCGCGATCGCAACCACCAGGCCGTCGCGCAAGCGTTCAGCTTGTCCCTGTGCCGCAAGGACTTCTGCGATTTCGGCATGCAGCGCGCCGATCGCCTTCACGGCAGGTGCCATCAACTCGGCGGGCACATCGCCCTCGTCGGAGAAATCGATGCCGGCCTCTATTAAGGCCGAGGCCTCGATGATGCGCTCGCGCCAGTCGCGCGCGCGATTGCCGAGGAGACCCTGCAACTGCCGTAACGCCTGGCGGCGCTGGCGGTCGGTGTCGGCATGAATGAGATCGTCGAGGCCCTCCGCCTCAGTCAGGTCGAGCTTGCCGTTCTCGAAGGCGCGCCGCGTGAATTCGCCGGGCTCGGCGGCGCGCATGTTCGGAATTACGGAAATTGCGGCAAAGAGTGCGGCCAGCACCGCGCGGCCGCCATGGACATGAAATTCGGCGACGTCCTCGCCGGTCGCGCTGGCGGGGCCTGGAAACCACAACACCACCGAATCGTCGATCGGCTGGCCCGCGGCATCATGAAGGAGCCGGCGGCTGGCCTGTCTCGGCGCCGGCAGCTTGCCGGCCAGCGCCGTCAGCACCAGGCTGGCGCTTAGCCCGGAGACGCGCACCACCGCGAGCGCGCTCGGCGGACGGCCGGACGACAGCGCAAAGATGGTCTGGTCTCGCGGATGCATGGCCTATTTGTCCGGCTGAAAGAGAAAAGGCAAACATCCGTTTCGGCAGACAAATCGCGCGATTTGCTGCACCAATTCTCGCAGCAAAGCCGATGTTGCGATGCAATAAATTCGCGAGCGTCTGCTGCAAAAACCACTTCCAACGGAATGGGATATGTCCCTCGATTTCGATATTTTCAAATCATATCAATATGTTAGGCGAGGTCCACTCCAAGCGGAAAACACCCCACAATGCTGCACCTTCGCTGCAGCAAAGCCGCACAACGAAAAAGGGCGCCCGAAGGCGCCCTTTGATCATGCTGCACTGCAATCAGGTGTTCATCGAGTCGAAGAACTCGGAATTGCTCTTGGTCGAACGCAGCTTGTCGAGCAGGAAGTCGATTCCGTCCATCGTCCCCATCGGGTTCAGGATGCGGCGGAGCACGTACATCTTCTTCAGAACGACCGGATCGGTGATCAGCTCTTCCTTGCGGGTGCCGGAGCGCGAAATGTCGATCGCCGGGAAGGTCCGCTTGTCCGACACCTTGCGATCGAGGATCAGCTCGGAGTTGCCGGTGCCCTTGAACTCTTCGAAGATGACTTCGTCCATGCGGCTGCCGGTATCGACCAGCGCGGTCGCGATGATCGTCAGCGATCCGCCCTCTTCGATGTTGCGGGCGGCGCCGAAGAAGCGCTTCGGCCGCTGCAGCGCGTTGGCATCGACACCGCCGGTCAGCACCTTGCCCGATGACGGCACCACGGTGTTGTAGGCGCGGCCGAGGCGCGTGATGGAGTCCAGCAGGATCACGACGTCGCGGCCATGCTCGACCAGACGCTTGGCCTTCTCGATCACCATCTCGGCGACCTGGACGTGGCGCACCGCCGGCTCGTCGAAGGTCGAGGACACCACCTCGCCCTTTACCGAGCGCTGCATGTCCGTGACTTCTTCCGGACGTTCGTCGATCAGGAGCACGATCAGATAGCACTCGGGATGGTTATGCGCGATCGAGTGCGCGATGTTCTGCATCAGCACGGTTTTACCCGTGCGCGGCGGCGCGACGATCAGCGCGCGCTGGCCCTTGCCGATCGGCGCGACGATGTCGATCACCCTTGCAGACAGGTCTTTCCGCGTCGGATCGTCGATTTCCATGCGGAAGCGCTGATTCGGAAACAGCGGCGTGAGGTTGTCGAAATTGACCTTGTGCTTGGCCTTTTCCGGGTCCTCGAAATTGAGCGTGTTGACCTTCAGCAGCGCGAAATAGCGCTCGCCCTCTTTCGGGCTGCGGATGTGGCCTTCGATGGTGTCGCCGGTGCGCAGGCCAAAACGGCGGATCTGCGAGGGCGAAACGTAGATGTCGTCCGGGCCCGGCAGATAATTCGCATCGGGCGAGCGGAGGAAGCCGAAGCCGTCGGAGAGAACCTCGACGACGCCTTCGCCGACAATGTCGGTCTCGGCGAGCGCAAGCTGCTTGAGGATAGCGAACAGCAGCTCCTGCTTGCGCATGGTGCTGGCATTCTCGACCCCATTCTCTTCCGCGAACGAGACGAGCTCGGCCGGCGTCTTCGACTTGAGGTCCTGGAGTTTGATTTCCCGCATTGGGGTGGTCCTGTGGGGTAACCTGGGAGGGGGGTGCGAGGAGGCTCTGAAATGCGGACGCGAAAAGGTAAGGTCCGCAGGTCTGGCAAGGAGAGCGCCGGTGAGGCTTCAAACCTGATGGGGTGTCCGGCCTCTGGAAAGCTCAGACACGACCACATCCGCCTGCGTTGGGTGGGATATCGCTAATATAGAAAATCGCCTCACACTCCGCAAGCAGAAGCACTGAGCGATTGTTGGCGACCGCTGCCTAGAACGGCTTCACGATCACCATGATGACGATCAGAATCATCAGGGCAGTCGGTACCTCGTTGATAATACGATAAAATTTCTGGCTTCGGGGGCGCCGGTCCGCCGCGAAATCCTTCAACCAGCGCGAAAAAAAGCCGTGGACCGCGGACATCGCCAAGACCAGTGCCAGTTTTACGTGCAGCCAGCCGAAAGTGAACCAGTGTCCAGCCCAGGCGAGATAAAGCCCGGCGAGCCAGGTCACGATCATGGCGGGGTTGATGATCGCCTTGAACAGCCGCCGTTCCATGGTCTTGAACGTTTCCGACTGCTTCGAGCCGATTTCGGCCTCGCAATGATAAACAAACAGCCGCGGCAAATAGAGCATGCCCGCCATCCAGGAGATGACGGCGATCACATGCAGCGCCTTGATCCAGAGGTAGACGTCTTCAAACATGTCTGAGGTCCGGATTCCTGCCCAGCCGAGGTGGAACGCTGGGGATAGTAAGGAGTCGTTAAGGTCTTGCCTGCACACATATCCGTCCGTAGCGCCCTTCTCCAATAAGAATCTTAGATTCTTAAGGTTTGAGTCTATGTGACGGTGAATTGGACTCACACATTTCCGTCCGCCCGTTCACACGCGCTTGTTCACATCCATCAACATATCCCTGATCGCTCTGGCCGCTTTCGATAAGTCGGTCAGCTTCAAAGGCTTGCGCGTTTCTGTCGCCAGCTTATCAAGAGGGTTATCGACGCAATCCCGTTTCCCTTTCGGCAGGGCGTCGAAGTTGTTCTCAGGGGCAGTGGTGTGAAGAAAATTGGCACTTGTCCCGCCCCCGGTGTCGCACATCCCTTTCCAAGGGGTTAAGCTCCACAGAAATCCACAAACCACACCGGTTTCATACAAAGGGCTTTTGTGCCGACCTCGAGCAATTATTTCCATCTGCACCTCGTCTCCGACTCCACCGGTGAGACGCTGATCACGGTGGCGCGCGCCGTTGCCGCCCAGTACGCCAACGTGACCCCGGTCGAGCACGTCTATCCGTTGGTGCGCAGCCAGAAACAGCTTGATCGCGTGCTCGACGAGATCGAGGAAGCACCGGGAATCGTGCTGTTCACGCTGCTCGAGAAGGATCTGGTCGCCAGGCTCGAGGACAAGTGCAAGGGGATCAATGTTCCGAGCCTGTCGATCATTGGCCCGGTGATGCAGTTGTTCGAGGCCTATCTCGGAGCCGCCACGACCGGCCGGGTCGGCGCCCAGCACGTCCTCAATGCGGAATACTTCAAGCGCATCGACGCGTTGAACTACACAATGATCCATGATGACGGCCAGCATGTCGAAGGGCTCGATGATGCGGACGTGGTGCTCGTCGGCGTTTCCCGCACCTCCAAGACCCCGACCTCGATCTACCTCGCCAACCGCGGCATCCGCACTGCCAACGTGCCGCTGGTTCCAGGCATTCCGGTGCCCTCGCAACTGGAAACGTTGACGCGACCGCTGGTGGTGAGCTTGCATGCGACGCCGGAACGCTTGATTCAGGTGCGCACGAACCGTCTGCTCTCCATGGGCGCCGATTCCAGCAGCGACACCTATACCGACAAGCAGTCGGTCGCCGAAGAGGTCGCATTTGCCCGCAAGCTGAGCGCCAAGCACGATTGGCCGCTGCTCGACGTCACGCGGCGCTCGATCGAGGAAACCGCCGCGGCGATCATGAAACTCTATAGTGATCGTCAGCGTAACCGGCCTTCTGAATAAACTTGAGAACAGTCTTGGGAATGGTTTCGCGATGGGTCTGTGGCTCGGCAAATCTTCGTTGATCCTGGCCTCGCAGAGCAGCGCGCGAAAGATGCTGCTGGCCAACGCCGGGCTTGAGTTCAAGGCGATTACGGCTGATATCGACGAGCGCGGCATCCAGGCCGCCTCCGGGCTTTCTGGTCCGCGCGAGATTGCGCTGCTGCTGGCGCGCGAAAAAGCCAAGGCAGTCTCGGCCCATCACGCCGGAAGCACCGTCCTCGGTGCGGATCAAACGCTGGCGCTTGGCGATCGCCTCTTCAACAAGCCTACGGGCCGCGCCCAGGCGCTGGCGCAACTGCGCGATCTCTCCGGCAAATGCCATGAGCTGAATTCCGCAGTGGCGATAGCACGCGATGGCGTGATCATCTTCGAGGACGTCTCGGTCGCCCGCCTCACCATGCGGCAGATGACCGAGGCCGAGCTTTCGGCCTATCTCGACACCGCCGGCGATGCCGTCACCACCAGCGTCGGCGGCTATCAGCTCGAAAGCCTGGGGATCCATTTGTTCGAGCGTATCGAGGGCGATCACTTCACCATTCTCGGCCTGCCGCTGCTGCCGCTGCTTGCGTTCCTGCGGCGCGAGCGGCTAGTTGCGGTGTGAATGGCAGAGATGGCTGGGCGCTGATGCGGATCCTGGGACTGACCGGCTCGATCGGGATGGGTAAATCCACCACCGCGAAATTATTCGCGGAGGCTGGTGTCCCTGTCTACGATGCCGATGCGGCCGTCCATCAGCTCTATGAGGGCGAGGCTGCGCCCGCGATCGAGGCCGCCTTCCCCGGCACCACCGCGAACGGCAAGGTCGATCGGCCAAAACTGTCGGCGCGTGTGGTGCACGATGCTGCGGCCATCAAGCAGCTCGAGCAGATCGTTCATCCGATGCTCGGTGCTTCCCGGAAAAAATTCTTCGCCGACGCCGAAGCGGCCAACGCGCCGGTCGTGGTGCTGGACATTCCGCTGCTGTTCGAGACGGGTGGCGAGACGCGGGTCGATGCCGTGGTCGTGGTGACGACGTCTCCGGAACTGCAGCGCGAGCGGGTGCTGGCGCGCGGCACGATGGACGAGGCCAAGCTCGACGCCATCATCGCCAAGCAGACACCCGATGCGGAAAAGCGCAGGCGTGCCGATTTCGTGGTGGATACGTCGCACGGACTTGATCCAGTGCGCGCCCAAATCGCGCACATCCTCGCCGAGGTCGTTAAGATGCCGCAGCGGCGCGCCTGATTCGCCGCCTGACACGGCTTCTTGGATCATGCGCGAAATCGTTCTCGACACCGAAACCACCGGCCTCGACCCGCTGCGGGGAGATCGCCTGGTCGAAATCGGCTGCGTCGAGATGCTCAATCGCATGCCGACGGGACAGAGCTTCCACGTCTACATCAATCCCGAAAGGGACATGCCGGCAGAAGCCTTTGCGGTGCACGGGCTGTCGGCCGAGTTTCTGGCGACCAAGCAGCTGTTCCACGAGGTCGTCGACGATTTTCTGGAGTTCATCGGCGACGCGCCGCTGGTGATCCACAATGCCTCGTTCGACATCAGCTTCATCAATGCCGAGCTCGACCGGATCAAGCGCCCGGCGATCCCGCGCGAGCGACTGGTCGATACGCTGCTGCTGGCACGGCGCAAGCATCCCGGCGTGTCGAACCGGCTCGACGATCTCTGCTCGCGCTATGCGATCGACAATTCACGCCGCACCAAGCACGGCGCATTGCTCGACGCGGAATTGCTTGCGGAAGTCTATGTGGATCTGGTCGGGGCGCGGCAATCGCAGCTGCTGCTGGCGTCGGAATCCGAGGAGACTCGCGCCAATGGGGCTGCCGATGCGCCACGGCGGCAGCGGCCGGCGCCGCTCTCGCCGCGGATTTCAGACGCCGAGCGCGAGGCCCACCGGGCCTTCATCGCAACGCTCGGCGACAAGGCGATCTGGAACGAGTTTCTGCCCGCTCCAGCTGCCCCTTTGGCTGGTTAAGCCTGGCCGCTCGGCTGAGCGGCCATTTGCCGCTCCATGTTCTGACGATAGAGGCCGACGAAGTCGACCGGATCCAGCATCAAAGGCGGGAACCCGCCGTCACGCACGGCAGTGGCGATGATCTCGCGGGCGAACGGGAACAGCAGGCGCGGGCATTCGATCATGACCAGCGGATGCAAATTGTCCTTCGGCACGTTGGAGATGCGGAACACGCCGGCATAAGCGAGCTCGAACGAGAACATGATCTTGCCGGCGGTCTCGGCCTTGCCCTCGACCGACAACGTCACCTCGAACTCCTGTTCGCTGAGATTGTTGGCGCTGACATTGATCTGGATGTTGATCTGGGGCGGCTGGCTCTGCTGCTGGAGCGAGCTGGGCGCGTTCGGATTTTCGAACGAGAGGTCCTTGGTATATTGCGCCAGGACGTTGAGCTGGGGAGCCTGGGCCGCCTCGGGAGGGGTGCCGTTACCGTTGGTCATAAGAGTGTCTCCTTACCCGATTGGGCTGAATTTCGCGGCGGTTGGCTAACATAGGGCTACCTCGTTCCACAAGGACGAACGGTCCCGGATGGGGAATTCCGGCCACGGCCACAACTGCGGCGTTCACCCCGTCGATCCCGCCTAACCGCGGCTTAAACGATTGAAGATGCGCGATTTCCGGGCAGGATCGGGTTTCCCCTTAAGCATAAAACGCGCTACACTCGGTGCTGTGCCAAAAGGCGCCATTGGCCGGGCAAGATTTCGTGCCTACATCCCACGGACCTGACGCGCGGACCCGAAATGGTGATGTAGACTTGCCGTTCCGGTATGGAACGGTCTACTGGCCGGATCGATTTTCCCGGCACGACCCCTTCGAACGGCCCCTTCTACAGACGACCAGAAAGCGAATACGACGTGGACATCTACACCATCATCTTCCTGGCGCTGGCGGTCTTCATCTTTCTGAGGCTGCGCAGCGTGCTGGGGCAGCGCACCGGTAACGAGCGGCCGCCGTTCGACCGCAACGCGCTCCAGGGTGCCCAGGACAAGAACGTCGTCACCATGCCGGGCAAGGTCATCGACCAGGCCCCCTTGGCGCCGACGGCCGAGCCGGCCCCGCCCTCCGACCGCTGGAAGGGCCTGACCGAGCCGGGCACCGTGCTCGCCCAGGGTCTCGACTCCATTGTCGAAAAGGATTCCACCTTCGATCCGCGCCATTTCATCTCCGGCGCCCGCGGCGCCTATGAGATGATCGTGCTGGCCTTTGCCAATGGCGACCGCCGTTCGCTGAAAGACCTGTTGTCGTCGGAGGTCTATGACAGCTTCGATGCCGCGATCAAGGAGCGCGAGAAGAACGAGCAGAAGACCGAGACGCGCTTTGTCTCGATCGACAAGGCCGAGCTCGTCGGCGCCGAGCTGCGCGACCGCACCGCCCAGCTCACGATCCGCTTCGTCTCGCAGATGATCTCGGCCACCCGAGACAAGGCCGGCAATATCGTCGACGGCAGCGCCGACACGGTCGCCGACATCACCGACATCTGGACTTTCGCCCGCGACATCACCTCTCGCGATCCGAACTGGAAGCTGGTTGGCACCGGAAGCGCGAATTAAGGCTTTCCTGAAGACCAGCGCGACGGCGCTTTGCGCAGGTGCCGTCGCGCTGTCGTCGTTTTCACTCGGCGCCGAGGCGGCGCGGCGCCACTATCGCAGCCATCACCATCATCTCCCGGGATTGCCTGCCGCGCCGCCGCGCGCCTTGCCGTATCCGCAGCTTCCCCTGCCGTTCGAGATTCCCGGCGCGCAATATCTGCCGCTGGCCTGGGCCGACGTGAAGGGCTGGGGCGATGACAATCATCTCGCCGCCTACAAGACCTTTCGCGCCAGCTGCCGTCCGATCAGCGCGCAGACCGGCGCTCCCGAACCGAAGGCTTTGGGTGCCTCGCTGGCCGAACCCTGCCGGGTCGCCAAATCGCTCGAGCTTACCGACGACGCCAGGGCCAAAACCTTCTTCGAGGAGAATTTCGCGCCGCTGCGGATATCTCGCCTCGGCGAGCCCGACGGTTTCGTCACCGGCTATTACGAACCGGTGCTGGAGGGATCGCGCACGCAGACCGATGTCTACAACGTCCCGGTCTATCGCCGCCCGTCGAACCTGTTCGTGCGCGGCTACAAGCAGGATTCGGTCAGCCTGCCCAACAAGGGCGCGGTCTATCGCAAGATCGGCCGCCGCAAGCTCGTGCCCTATTACGACCGCGCCGAGATCGAGGATGGCAAGATCGCCGGCCGCGGACTCGAGATTGCCTGGCTGAAGGACCCGACCGATCTGCTGTTCGCCCAGATCCAGGGCTCGGCGCGGATCAAGTTCGACGACGGCGGCACAGTCCGGCTCAATTACGATGCCTATAACGGCTATCCCTATACGGCGGTCGGTCGCATCCTGATCGAGCGCGGCATCATTCCGAAGGAAGAGATGTCGATGCAGAAGATCAGGGAGTGGATGGCCCAGACTCCCGACGGCGCCAAGGAGCTGCGGCGCCAGAACCGCTCCTACATCTTCTTCCGCGAGGTCAATCTGTCCGACAAGGAGGAGGCGGTCGGCGCGCAAGGTATCCCTCTGACGGCCGGCCGCTCGATCGCGGTGGACAAATCGCTCCACGTCTACGGCACGCCGTTCTTCATCGAAGGCGAGCTGCCGATCGATTCCGAACGCGCGAAGACGCCGTTCCATCGGTTGATGATCGCGCAGGACACCGGCTCGGCCATCATCGGTCCGGCGCGCGCCGATCTCTATTTCGGCGCGGGTCAGGAGGCCGGCCGCGTCTCCGGACGGCTGCGCCATGCCATGCATTTCGTGATGCTGGTGCCGAAGGGCCTTGATCCCACGGCGCGCGGCGCGCGGCTCCCGATGCCGGACCCGCGGCCTTCGGAGAAGATCGCAAAGCTGTTTCCGCAAACGGAGACCGCGAAGGACAAGCCGGCGGCAGCCGTGGCGCAAAGCACGAGCGAGACCGTCGCTGTCGCCGGTCCAGTCCCGCTACCGGTGCCGCGTCCCGTAATCGAGCCAGTTCAGGAGCCGCGGCGGCCGGTTAAAAATCGTTCCCATCGGCAGCAATGAAGCGATCGTCCCGTCCGCCCGTGCTGGAGCCTCGTCCCTCGCCGCGCCGTCGCGCGCTGAGCGAGGAAGAGCGCGCTCTGTGGGATGCGATCGCCAAGCAGGTCAAGCCGCTGAGGAAGCATCGTGCCGCCAAGGTGCAGGCCGCGCCGCGCACCGAGCCTTCCCCCGCAGCGCCCGCCACGCGGCTTGCGTCCTCGCCACGTCCGATGGCCGCCGCCCCGGCACCGCGTGCAGCGAAGCCGGCCGTGCCGCCGCTGGCGCCGCTCGGCAAACGCGAGCGCACAAAACTGTCGCGCGGGCGTAGCGAGATCGAGGCGCGGCTCGATCTGCACGGCATGACCCAGATGCGCGCCCATCGCGCACTGACCGGCTTCCTGCACCGCGCCCACCATGATGGTCTGACCTTCGTGCTCGTGATCACCGGCAAGGGCCGAAGCGGCGGCGAAAGCGGCGTGCTGCGCCGTCAGGTGCCGGAATGGCTGAGCCTGCCGGAATTCCGCGCCTTCGTTGTGGGGTTTGAAGAGGCCGGTATCGGCCATGGCGACGAGGGCGCGCTTTACGTGCGGATCAGGCGAGCGAGATACTAGAACGGCCGCACGATGCCGACGCGCGGGATCAGCGTGAGGATCAGGCCCAAAATATTTGTCTTCCGATCCTCGGCCGGAATCAGCGGCGTCTCGCGCGCGGCGGGGAGCATCTTCACCGCGTGCAGGATCAGGAACATGCAGACCGCCCAGTTCGAGATCCAGCGCGAATAGTCGAACACCATCGCGAACATCACGAGACAGGCGAGGCTGACGCCGGCGAGCGCCGCGACCACGAGACGGCGATGCGTGTCGCTTGCGAGCGCAGCGATCAGGTTCGCAAAATAGCGCCACAGCGGTGTGTGCAGCCAGATCAGCAGCGCGAACACGGGCACGCCGAGGATGTTGTGGGGCAGGCGGCCCCAGGTGTCGGAAATCTCCCGCGCCAGCGGCTGATACCAGATGTAGGCGAACTGCAGCAGGTCGGCCCGCGACGGAACGGCCATCCGGCTCTTCAGGTAGGAAACGAAATCCGCCTCCGGGATCGGCATCGTTCCCCAAAATTGCGCGGCGAAGAACAGCGCGGAGACGGCAACCAAAGCAATGATGCCGAACGCGACATTGGTGCGATCGCAGCCTTGCATCAGATAATACCTGATCACGACGATGGTGACGATGGTCGGCACATACATCAGCAGATGGATGTGGTGGATCAGGATGAGAATGATCGAGAACAGCGCAGCGAGCGCCACGAACAGCAGCGAGCCGGCCGGCACCAGCAGCAGGATGATCGCCAGCGCGCAGCCATAGATATCGAAATGGCCGAGCGTGTGCATGAAGTTTTTGAGGAAGAACGGCGAGCCCGCGATGAAGACGAACAGCGGCAATGTCTTCGCGGTGAAGCCGAACGTTGTCTGGAAGAGCCTTGCGTACAGCCCGAGCGTCGCCAGCCATGTCGCGCCGCCGAGCGCGAACACCAGCCATAGCGGCACCTTGTCGGTGAACAGCGCGACGATCGCCCCGATCAGCGCGCGCTTGATGAAGCCGAAATGATAGTCGACGAGGAGGTGGATGTAGGGGACGTAAGGCGGTAGCTGGATCTTGTGAACGAAGACGCCGACGATGACCGCCGCGTTGATCGCGAGCAGGATGCGCCAGGGGTTTTTCTGAAAGTCAGCGAACATGTGGCACTCGACGCGCGGCACCTTCCGCTGTCGTCCCGGCGAAGGCCGGGACCCATAGCCACGAATGTTTGCTTTGAGCCAAGGCTGGAGCCGCTATCTCTTCCAACAATAACCGCTGGTGGTTATGGGTCCCGGCCTTCGCCGGGACGACGGCGGAATAAATAGCGCGGCCCGGTCAAATTACAAAATGAACCGGCTCAGATCCGCGTTCTTGGCGAGGTCGCCGACGTGCTTTTGCACGAAATCGGCGTCGACCCTGACGGTCTCGCCGCTGCGGTCGGGGGCGGTGAAGGAGATCTCGTCCAGCACCCGCTCCATCACCGTCTGCAGCCGCCGCGCGCCGATGTTCTCGACGGTGGAATTGACGGCGACCGCGACGTCCGCAAGCGCGTCGATGGCATTGTCGGTGATGTCGAGCGTGACGCCCTCGGTCTGCATCAGCGCGACATATTGCTTGATCAGCGAAGCCTCGGGCTCGGTCAGGATGCGGCGCATGTCGTCGCGGGTCAGCGCCTGCAGCTCGACGCGGATCGGCAGGCGGCCCTGCAGTTCCGGCAACAAATCGGACGGCTTTGCGACGTGGAAGGCGCCGGAGGCAATGAACAGAATGTGGTCGGTCTTCACTGCGCCGTGCTTGGTCGAGACCGTGGTGCCTTCGATCAGCGGCAGCAGGTCGCGCTGCACGCCCTCGCGTGAGACGTCGCCGCCGGCGCGGCCTTCGCGGGCGCAGATCTTGTCGATCTCGTCCAGGAACACGATGCCGTTGTTCTCGACGGCGCTGATCGCCTCCATCGTCAACTGATCGCTGTCGAGCAGCTTGTCGGATTCCTCGTTGACGAGGATCTCGTGCGAGCTCTCCACCGTCAGCCGCCGCGTCTTGCTGCGGCCGCCGAGCTTGCCGAAGATGTCGCCGATCGAAACCGCGCCCATCTGCGCGCCGGGCATGCCCGGGATCTCGAACATCGGAAAGCCGCTGCCGCCGCCTTGCGTCTCGATCTCGATTTCCTTGTCGTTGAGCTCGCCCGCGCGCAGCTTCTTGCGGAAGGAGTCCCGAGTCGCCGCGCTGGAATTGGCGCCGACCAGGGCATCGAGCACGCGCTCCTCGGCGGCGAGCTGCGCTCGGGCCTGCACGTCCTTGCGCTTGCGCTCGCGGACCTGGGCGATCGCGACCTCGACGAGATCGCGCACGATCTGCTCGACGTCACGGCCGACATAGCCGACCTCGGTGAATTTCGTCGCCTCGACCTTCAGGAACGGCGCGTTGGCAAGCTTGGCGAGCCGCCGCGCGATCTCGGTCTTGCCGACGCCGGTCGGGCCGATCATCAAAATGTTCTTCGGCAGCACCTCTTCGCGCAAGGAGCCTTCGAGCTGCTGCCGCCGCCAGCGGTTGCGCAGCGCGATCGAGACGGCGCGCTTGGCATCGGCCTGGCCGACGATGAAACGGTCGAGTTCGGAAACGATTTCGCGGGGAGAGAAGTCTGTCATGGGACCTTAGCTAGGATCAGATGCGGGGCGGGACAAGCCGCTTTTTTGCGTCAGATGATCGGCGGACCCGATTGCCATTGTTTCACGGCCTCGACCGGGTGGATCAGCATCAGGATATTGAGCGTCAGATTGTCGCGAATATGGAGCGCCAGCATGATTTCGAAGGCGAGCCCGAGCAGGACGGTCACCGATACAGGCAGCAGGCGCGCAGCGAGGAAGCCCAGCATCATGGACAGATTGTCAGAGACCGAATTGACGATGCTGTCGCCGAAATAATCCAGCGAGATCGTGCCGGCGCGGTAGCGTTCGATGATGAAGGGCGAGTTCTCGACGATCTCCCAGGCGCCCTCGATCAGCATCGCGATGATCAGGCGCGCGGGCCAGGACAGAGACACGAACGGCAGGCGCGCGAACAGCAGCCAGGTCAGTCCGTAGAACAGGAAGCCGTGCAGGATGTGCGAAAAGCTGTACCAGTCGGCGATGTGCTGCGAGTTCTCCGAGCTGTTCACCACGCCATGCCACAGCTTGACATAGCCGCAAGTGCAGATCGGCACCCGGCCCATCGCCAGCAGAATCGAGGCCTGCATCGCCAGCAGCAGCAGCGCGATGCCGACCCAGGCGAGCGGTGGAAACGCGGCCTTGCTCTCATGCGTGGTTGCCAGCGTCATGGCTCGCGTACCATCAGGAGTGCGGGCCCGTCGGGCGTCTCGACCATGCGCTCGCGGACAAAGCCGGCCTTCTGATAGGCACGCACGGCGCGCACGTTGAGCGGATCGGGATCAGTGACGATGCGCGGCAGGCCCTGCCGCAATTGCGCGTCGGCGAATTGGCGGATGAATGCCGAACCGTGCCCGCGCGCGATCATGTCGCTTTCGCCGATGAATTGATCGATGCCACGCGTGCCCTCCGGTTGCGGCCCAAGACCCGTGTTCCAGGCGGTCAGGCGGTAGCATTGAAGATAGCCGAACGGCTTGCCGTCGGCCAACACGATGAACTGGTCCATGTCGGGGTCATCGAGATCGCCGCTCACGAGCGCGAACTGCTCGTCCGGATCGCCCCACCATTCCCGCACATGTGCCTCGCCCAGCCATCGCCGGATCAACGGCAGGTCGGCCGCGGTCATCTGGCGGAAGGTGTAGGCGGGGGTCATGGCCTACCCGGCCGACAGCGCTTCGACGGTAACATTACGGTTGGTGTAGACGCAGATGTCGGCGGCGATGTCGAGGGAGCGGCGGACGATGGTCTCGGCGTCCTTGTCGGTGTCGAGCAGGGCGCGGGCGGCCGCTAGCGCGTAATTCCCGCCGGAGCCGATCGCCATCACGCCCGCTTCGGGCTCCAGCACGTCGCCGGTGCCTGTCAGCACCAGGGAGACGTCCTTGTCGGCGACGATCATCATGGCCTCCAGCCGTCGCAAATAACGGTCGGTGCGCCAGTCCTTGGCGAGCTCGACGGCGGCCCGGGTCAATTGCCCCGGATATTGCTCGAGCTTGGCTTCCAACCGCTCGAACAGCGTGAAGGCGTCGGCCGTGGCGCCGGCAAAGCCGCCGATGACGTCGCCCTTGCCGAGTTTCCGGACCTTCCTGGCGTTGGACTTGATCACGGTCTGGCCGATCGAGACCTGGCCGTCGCCGCCGACCACCACCGTGCCGCCCTTGCGGACCGTCAAAATCGTGGTGCCGTGCCAGACCGGCGAGCTGTTCTGGGAAGCCTGCATGAATGATCCTCGTTGTCCGGGCTGATTTAGGCGGTCGGGAGCGGGGGCACAACGGGCCGCTCCGGGACCAATTTCGCTCACCATAGGCAGAAGTAGAGGCCCGGCCCGCCGTTCCCGCAGTAGCGAAGGCGTCATTTGGCTGTTAAAAGACCGGCGTTTTCGGCCCCGAACGAGGATGAAAGCCAGTTTTGATGCGCACCGCGACGATCAAGCGCAAGACCAAGGAAACCGACATCGAGGTCACCGTGAACCTCGATGGCACCGGCGTGTCCAATATCGCGACCGGCATCGGCTTTTTCGACCATATGCTCGATCTCCTCGCCCGCCATTCCCGCATCGACCTCACGGTCAAGGCGGTCGGCGATCTGCACATCGATCATCACCATACCACCGAAGACACCGGCATCGCGCTCGGCCAGGCCGTCAAGCAGGCGCTCGGCAACATGGCGGGCATCACCCGCTATGCAGGCGTGCACATGCCCATGGACGAGACGCTGTCGCGGGTGGTCATCGACATCTCGGGCCGCCCGGTCCTGGTGTTCAAGGTCGACTTCCCCCGCGACAAGATCGGCGAGTTCGACACCGAGCTGGTGCGCGAGTGGTTCCAGGCCTTCGCCATGAACGCGGGCGTGACTCTTCACGTCGAGACCCTATATGGCGATAACAGCCACCATATCGCCGAGTCCTGCTTCAAGGGTCTGGCACGGGCGCTGCGCACCGCCATCGCGATCGATCCGAAGGCTCTGGGCGAAATCCCGTCCACCAAGGGCTCGCTCGGCGGCTGACATCTTTCGGCCCGCGGCCCGCGCCGTTTGCGGTATCACTGAATTCCTAGGGAACGGGGCATCGCCATGTCCGTCTACACAGTTCATGCTCCCTCACCTGCCGGAGCCGATCTGCGCGCGACCGACAAGTTCGTCTTCGTGCGCGACGGCTTCCATTTCTGGGCGATGATCTTCGGACCGTTCTGGCTGCTGTGGAATCGGCTGTGGCTGGCGCTGATCGGCTGGCTGATCTTCGTTGCCGTCTTGAATGTCGGGCTGTCCAGCCTCGGCGTCGGCCGTTCGTCGATCTTCTTCGCCGACATCATCGTCGCGCTGCTGATGGGATTCGAGGCCTCCAGCCTGCGCCGCTGGACGCTGTCGCGCGGTAAATGGCGGCAGCTCGACGTGGTGATTTCCGACGACGAGGACACCGCCGAGCGCCGCTTCTTCGAGCGCTGGAGCCAGAAGCAGCGCGGCATCGTCAACGATCAATGGGCCGTCGATCGCGGCGGCCCGCCGCCGACCCGCAACGTGCCGGGTCAGCAATTCTCCAACCCGCCGCCGATGCCGGCGGGTGGCATCATTGGTTTGTTTCCAGAACCGGGAGGGTCAAGATGAGCGTCGCCATCATCGATTACGGTTCCGGCAATCTGCATTCGGCCGCCAAGGCGTTCGAACGCGCCGCGCGCAGCATGGACAACCCGCAAAAGGTGTTCGTCACCAGCGATCCGGACCAGGCCTACAGCGCCGACCGTCTGGTGCTGCCGGGCGTCGGCGCCTTCGCCGATTGCCGGCGCGGGCTCGATGCCGTCAACGGCATGGTCGAGGCGATCACCGAAGCGGTGCGCGTCAAGGCGCGGCCGATGTTCGGGATCTGCGTCGGCATGCAGCTGTTCGCCACCCGCGGCAAGGAACATGTGATCACGCAAGGCCTGAACTGGATCGGCGGCGACGTCGAGAAGATCACGCCGAACGACGAGAGCCTCAAGATCCCGCACATGGGCTGGAATACGCTCGATGTGCTGCGCGAGCACCCGGTGCTAGACAAGCTGCCGCTCGGCCCCAAGGGCCAGCACGCTTATTTCGTGCACTCCTACCACCTCAACGCCGCCAACGAGGCGGACGTGCTCGCGCGCGCCGATTACGGCGGGCCCGTCACCGCGATCGTCGGCAAGGATACGGCGATCGGGACGCAGTTTCACCCCGAGAAGAGCCAGCGCTTTGGCTTGGCCCTGATCTCGAACTTTTTGCGATGGAAACCGTGATTCTCTTTCCGGCGATCGACCTCAAAAACGGCCAATGCGTGCGCCTCGAACAGGGCGACATGGCGCGCGCGACCGTGTTCAATCTCAATCCCGCCGCGCAGGCCGAGAGCTTCGTCGCGCAGGGCTTTGAGTATCTCCATGTCGTCGATCTCGACGGCGCGTTTGCCGGGAAGCCTGTGAATGCGCAGGCCGTCGAGGCGATGCTGAAGACGATCACGATTCCGGTGCAGCTCGGTGGCGGCATTCGCGATCTCGCGACTGTCGAAGCCTGGCTCGACAAGGGCATCACCCGTGTCATCATCGGCACCGCCGCGGTACGCGACCCCGAATTGGTGAAGGCGGCCGCCAGAAAATTCCCCGGCCGTGTCGCGGTCGGGCTCGATGCACGCGACGGCAAGGTCGCGGTCGAAGGCTGGGCCGAGACCTCGCAGGTGACGGTATTGGAGATCGCACAACGGTTCGAGGATGCCGGCGTCGCCGCCATCATCTTCACCGACATCGCGCGCGACGGCCTGCTCAAGGGCCTGAATCTCGATGCGACCATCGCGCTGGCGGATGCCATCTCGATTCCCGTGATCGCCTCCGGCGGCCTCGCCTCGATCGAGGACGTCAAGGCGATGCTGACGCCGCGCGCGAAAAAGCTCGCCGGCGCGATCGCCGGCCGCGCGCTTTACGATGGCCGGCTCGATCCCGCAGCCGCCCTTACCCTGATCCGCGCCGCGGCCTAGGAGACCTCCGATGTTCAAGGTGCGCGTGATCCCCTGCCTCGACGTCAAGGACGGCCGCGTCGTCAAGGGCGTCAACTTCGTCGATTTGCGCGATGCCGGTGACCCCGTCGAAGCGGCGATCGCCTATGACGCAGCCGGCGCCGACGAGCTCACTTTCCTCGACATCACCGCGACCCATGAGAATCGCGGAATCATGCTGGACGTGGTCCGGCGCACCGCTGAAGCCTGCTTCATGCCTGTGACCGTCGGCGGCGGCGTGCGTGAGGTCAACGACATCAAGACCCTCCTGCGCGCGGGTGCCGACAAGGTCTCGATCAACAGCGCCGCGGTGTCGCGACGCGAGTTCGTCAAGGAAGCCGCCGAGAAATTCGGCGGGCAATGCGTGGTGGTCGCGATCGACGCCAAGCGGGTCAAGCGCGCCGGTGGCGGAGAGCGCTGGGAGATATTCACCCATGGCGGCCGCAACTCGACCGGCATCGACGCCATCGAATATGCCCAGGAGGTGGTCTCGCTCGGCGCCGGTGAAATCCTGCTGACCTCGATGGACCGCGACGGCACGCGGCAGGGTTTTGACATCCCGCTGACCCGGGCGATCGCCGACAGCATTCCCGTTCCCGTGATTGCTTCGGGCGGCGTCGGCAATCTCGACCACCTCGTCGACGGTATTCGCGACGGCCACGCCACCGCCGTGCTGGCCGCCTCGATCTTCCATTTCGGGGAATTCACCATCCGCGAAGCCAAGGAGCACATGTCCCGGCGCGGGCTGCCCATGCGCCTCGATGCCTGACGACTCCCGTCGATAAAAATGCTACATGATCGGTGGGGACGGCTTATCCCGCCGGATAGACGGCCAATACCGGCCAAGGCGCGTTTTCCGAGTATTTGTATGCCGCGTTTCACGATCCACGATCTGGCCGAGACCATCGATGCCCGCGCGGCAGCGGGTGGCGAGGCGTCCTATACCCGCAAGCTCCTCGACAAGGGCGCCGAACATTGCGCCAAGAAGTTCGGTGAGGAAGCAGTCGAAACCGTAATCGCAGCAGTCGAAAACGATCGCGCGCATCTGATCGCCGAAGGCGCCGACCTGCTCTATCATTTCCTTGTGCTGCTCAAGGCCCGCGGCGTAAAGCTGGAAGAGGTCGAGGCCGCATTGGACAAGCGGACCAATATGTCAGGGTTGGAAGAAAAGGCGTCGCGCAAGGGCGGCAGCTAGCCGAGGTGGAGAGTCGCGTCATGGATATCCGCGCACCCGAGCAGCAGTATAATCCGTACCGCGTCTATACGCGCGAGGAGTGGTCGCGACTGCGCGACGACACGCCGATGACGCTGGAGCCGGGCGAGTTCGACCGGCTGCGCTCGCTGCACGACCGCCTCGACTTGCAGGAGGTCGAGGACATCTACCTGCCGCTGTCGCGCCTGCTGTCGATCTATGTCGATGCGATGCAGCGGCTCTATTACGCGGAGCGCCAGTTCCTCAATATCCGCGATCGCAAGATGCCCTACATCATCGGCGTCGCCGGTTCGGTCGCGGTTGGAAAATCCACCACGGCGCGCGTACTTCAAGCGCTGCTGGCGCGCTGGTCGCCGCGTCCCAAGGTCGAGCTGATCACCACCGACGGATTTCTGTATCCCAATGCCGTGCTGGAGCGGCAGGGCATCATGCAGAAGAAGGGTTTTCCGGAGAGCTACGACCTGCCGCTGCTGCTCAGCTTCCTCTCCGACATCAAGGCCGGCCGCCGCCATGTGCGCGCGCCGGTCTATTCGCATTTGACCTACGACATCGTGCCGAACCAGTGGGCCGAGATCGACCAGCCCGACATCCTGATCGTCGAGGGCGTCAACGTGCTGCAGACCGGCAAGCTGCCGCGTGACGGCAAGGCCGTGCCCGTGGTGTCCGACTTCTTCGATTTCTCGGTCTATATCGACGCTGACGAGGCCGCGCTGCGGCAGTGGTACATCCGGCGCTTCCTGTCGCTGCGCGACACCGCGTTCACCAATCCAAAATCCTACTTCAACCGCTACGCGCTGTTGTCGGACGAGGAAGCCACCGCCACCGCGATCGCGATCTGGGAACGCACCAACCTCGCCAATCTGGAGGATAACATCCTGCCGACCCGTCCCCGCGCGACCCTGATCCTGAAGAAGGGCGCCGACCACACGGTGGCAAGCGTGGCGCTCAGGCGGCTGTAACTGCCTTGACGAACGCAGTCCTTGTTAAATTTCGGGCTGAGTATCTTTTGTTGCAGACCGGCGAGGGGTATTTGGTTATGGCTTTCGGAAACGCACACGGGCCCCATGGTTGATCGTCTCAGAAGCGCTGCCGAGCAGCTGGAAGCACCGACCTGCCCGGATTGCCATATCGAGATGAAGTGGTTCCGTTCCGAGCTGCTGGCGGACGAGCCGGCCCCGATCATCGCGCATCTTTTCGTGTGCCCGCATTGCAAGCGCGCGGCCCAGGCGGACACCAAATTCAAGGGCACGCCAGCGCCGCCGGCCAAGCTGTCCGCGCCGCGGTTTGCTGCTCACGCCGCGTAACATTCGGGGGCGGCCGGATTCGGCGCTCGGCTGGCCGCCGGATAGTAACTCGACATGACGATCATTTCCGGGCCTCCTGTCGCGCTTTCGAGCCGATGAAGATGTGCCACGCCGTGAGAAACATCGCGGCGACGAGCGGGCCGATGACGAACCCGTTCGCTCCGAAAGCCGCAAGGCCGCCTACGGTCGCGAGCAGCACGACATAGCTCGGCATTTGGATCGACTGGCCGACCAGGATCGGACGGAGAAAATTGTCCGCAAGACCGATCACGAAGATCCCGAAGGCGAGCAGGATGATCCCTTTCGTGACTGAGCCTGCCACAAGCAGGTAGAGCGCGACCGGAACCCAAACTAGCGCAGAGCCGAGCACGGGCAGAAGCGAGAGCAGCGCCATCAGGGCGCCCGCCAGCAGCGGGGCAGTCAAGCCGAGCACCCAGAAAATCAGCCCGCCAAGCGCTCCCTGAATCAGCGCAACGAGAACGATCCCCTTGATCGTCCCGCGAACCGCGAGGGTGAATGCATTCAGAATCTCGGTGGTGTGGCTCGGCCGCAGCGGAAGCGCGTCGCGAATCCGCGCGTTGAGCTCGTCACCATCGCGGAGCAGGAAGAACAGCAGGTACAACATCACGAGCAAGCTTGCGACGAACTCCAGCGTCAACTGACCGATGTTGATGGCGTGCCCCGCCAGCTGTTGGCCGGCAGGTACGACCAGACTCGACAGACGTTCCTTCAGGGCCGAAAAATCGATGCCGGCCAGGCGATCCGATAGGGAAGCAGCCCAGGCGGGCAGCGCGGATTTCAGCTGCTGCAGGGGATGAGCGAAATTGATCTCTCCACTCTGAGCGCGCTGATACAGCTCCCCACCCTGGTCGATGAGCGAGGCGATGACGACCGCCACCGGGATGAGGACCATGACGATCACGACGACGACAGTGAACGATGCGACCAAGTTGCGCCTTCCCGGAAGCGTTTCCAGGGCCCGTCGATAGAGTGGCGCGAAGATGATCGCCAGAAGCGTGGCCCACAACAACGCGCCGGAGAACGGCCAAAGCACCCACCCGAAGGCAAGGGAGATCGCGGCAAGCAAGATGAGGAATGAGCGGTCTTCCGATGTTCTCACGTGTTCGCCAACCCTTCTGTGGCCAGAGCATGTTCACCCGAATTCCGGGCCGTCACTTGTCTGCTTTCGCGGTCCAGTCGGCGAACTTGATGCGTCCTGCAAAGGTTGCAGGACCCGAGCCGCCGGCCTTGTAGACGAAAGCTTCGCCTTCCTGCACGTCCCCGGCTTCCTTGCCGAAGGCATCGGCGATGTTGGTCTTGTGGGTGACCAGGACGGTGTTGGTGCCGGCCTTGGGCGGCGCATCGACGAGCTGCCGCACGGCCTGGCCCGCCTTTGCATTGGCACCGGTGGGATTTGCCATGCCCGACGCGCTCGCGTTGCTGCTGTCCGTCAACGCATCGACCGGCTTGACCTCGCGGCCGGAGATCAGTCTGCCCGCCTCGATCGCGCGGTTCAGCTTGCTGGTGTAGACGTCGCCGATCGGAATCGCGAGCTCCTTGATGGCCGTTCCGATCTGACGCGCCATGTCGCGGCCCTTTTCACTGAGCTGACGCTGGGCACTCATGTCGTCGAACTTGAAAGGGTAGACATCTTTTTGGCTGTCGTCGGTGGCGGTGTGGCGAAACACCAGCACGTAGCCGCCTTCCTTGAGCGAGGCGATCAGCTGCGAGCTATCGGCCGCGGCGGCTGGAGTGGAACCACAGAGAAGGATCACGAAGGCGAGGCGGCACAGCAGGTTCATGCGAAATCCTCTGTTCAAAATGCCCCAGAGGATGGTGACGCGCGACGCGCTCGATTTCAATTGTCGATTGCCGGCCGAGATCGGGTTCCCAAGAAATCCGGATCAAACCGCCAGCTGCCGCGCCGCCGCCAGCCCGGCCAGCGCCTCTTCCAGCTTCTCGCGATCGAGCGGCTTGATCAGAAACCCGTTCATGCCCGCTTCAAAGCAGGCGTAGCGATCTTCCACCAGCGTGTTGGCGGTGAGCGCGAGGATCGGCGTGTGGTGGCCGCCTCTCACTGCCTCATGCGCACGGATTCGTTTTGTCGCTTCGATGCCGTCGAGCTGCGGCATCTGGATGTCCATCAGCACGAGATCATAGGGCGTGCCGGCCGATGCCGCGCCGAGCCAGGATTCCAGCGCGGCCTCGCCATTGATCGCGATGACGACGCGGTGGCCGAGTTTCGTCAGCAGCGAGCGCATCAATAGCGCGTTGATCTCGTTGTCCTCGGCGACGAGAACCGACAGGCATTTCGCCGCTACCGCGCCCGTGGATGGGGCCGACGGCTCCGGCGCGAGATCGGGCGAGGCGACCTCCGGGGGCAGCGCGAGGCGTGCGGCGAGTGAGGCCGCGCGCAGCGGCTTCACCAGGAAGCCGGTGAAGGCCGGCGAGAGTTTCTCGTGGCGCGAGCCCGACGTCAGCAGCACGAGGCGTTGCGTCGCATGGCTGCGTGCGGCTTCGCCGAGGCGGTCGACGATGGCAGCACCGAGCGCGCGATCGATCAGCACCGAATGCCATGAGCGTTCCGGCAGCAGCGCTTCCGCCACCGCCGCGTCCGTCACCATGCAGGTCTGGCCACCCCAGCGCTCCAGCCGCCGCGCGATCAGCGAGGCCTCGATGCCGTCGGCGATCAGCAGGATCGACTTGCCTGTGAGGTCGGGACTCGGGAACACCGTCTGTTCCGCGTCGACGGCGGATGACACCAGCGGTACCGCGACCTCGAAGGTTGCGCCCTTGCCCGGCTCGCTCGTGAGCGTGATGCGGCCGCCCATGCGCTTGACGATGCGCTCGCTGATGGCGAGACCGAGGCCGGTGCCGCCATGGGTGCGGGCGACGCGTTCGTCGGCCTGCTCGAATTCGCGAAAGATGCGCTGTTGCGCTTCCGGCGCAATGCCGATGCCGGTGTCGCGCACCAGAAAACTGATCTCGTTCGGCCAGATGCCGGGCTCGACGATCAGCGCAACGCCGCCGCTCGCGGTGAACTTGATGGCGTTGCCGGCGAGGTTGAGCAGCACCTGGCGCAGCCGCGCGGCGTCGCCGACCACTTCGAGCGGCAGCCGCTCGTCGACATAGGCGGCGATCTCGAGCTGCTTTGCCTGCGCGCGCGGCGCGAGCAGCTCGGTGATGTCCTCGATCAGGGCCGAGAGCGCGAAGGGTCGCTGCTCGAGATCGAGCTTGCCGGCTTCGATCTTGGAATAGTCGAGCAGCTCCTCGATCAGCGCCATCAGCGCTTCGCCGGAGGTCTTCACGGCCTTGGCGTAGGTCGACTGCTCCGGCGTCAGCGTGGTGTCGAGCAGCAGCCCACCCATGCCGATGATGCCGTTGAGCGGCGTGCGGATCTCGTGCGACGCCATCGCCAGGAAGCGCGATTTGGCCCGATTGGCGGCGTCGGCCTGGTCGCGGGCCTCGGACAGCGCCCGCTCGGTCTCGGTGCGGTCGGTGACGTCGCGTCCGACGCTTTGCAATTCGGCGGGTTGGCCGGCGTCGAGGCGGACATAGCCTTCGCGCCAGGCGATCCAGCGCGCGCCGAGCGGGGTTGCGATCTTCTGGTCGTGAATGCGCGTGCCGTTGCTCTCGCGGGCGCTGTCGCCCTGCTCCAGCACGTCGAAATCAAAGCGCGTGCCGACCAGCGCGCCGCGCGCCTGTCCGGCAAGCGCGCAATAGGCGTCGTTGGCGAACGTGATGCGGCCGCTTGTGTCGCGCAGCACGATCAGATCGCCCTGCTGTTCGAACAGGCTGCGAGCGCGTTCTTCCGCTTCCTTCAGCTCCCAATTGCGGTCGATCAGCGTTTCGTTGTGGGCAGCCAGCGCACGCATCCGCTTGTTGACGAAGCGCAGGCGCATGCTGAGCGTGGCGAGGCCGAGGCAGGCGAGCGCGAACAGGAAGCTGGCGCCGATCGCAAACGCATTGGGATCGTAGCCGGACGTCTCGGACCGGCTGCCGGAGACAAATCCATAGGCGCCGCCGAAGGTCGCCGAGAAGATCATGATGGAGCGGATCGCGAAGGCGATTTTTGGGTACTGTCGCCTGAAGCGGCGCATGCGCACCTTGATCCGGAACGTCCGATCCATCGCCACCGACCCGACTCTTTTCTTAAAACGCTGTGCTCGCTGTCGACGACGATGTGCCGCCGACCTTGCGAACAGTTTGAAGCCCTGCGACCGCCTCCAAACAGGGTTGACGAGGTGTTAACGGCGCAGAGCGAGGCGGTTCAAAGCGAAGCGGCCTGGAGATGGCGCTGGCCGCCGCGGGCGCCGACGATCAGCGCCGCCGCCTCGCGCTGGGAGAAGGTCTTCGAGCGCACATAGACGCGGTAATCCGCCGGCCCTTCGCTGGAGAGAAAGATCACCTGACCGCCGTCGACGGGCTGCGCGGCAATCGAGATCAGGCGCGTCGAGGGGTTGGCCTGGCAGGATTCCGATTCCGAGCCGGGGCCGTCGTCGACGACGGCGAAGTCGGCAGCGTCGGCGTCCTCGGTGATCTGAACCCGCACCGTGGCGCGCGCGGGATCATCGGTGAAGGCGACATGCACGCCGGCGGTCCAGAACAGCGACGTCAGCTCGACCGAGGTGTCGCCGAGGGCGATGCAGGGATGCGAGACCGATCCGATCTCACTGCGAGCAAACACCGCGGCCGCCAACAGGGGAACAACCGAGGCCAGGATCTTGAAACGCAACATGACACGCTACTCGCCAGGCCCTGGGGAAACTCGTGGCGGGAACTGATGGGCCTTATGGTTTGCAGAGCGTAAAGGAAACTCGTTACCGCCGGGTTGATGCC
The DNA here is from genome assembly GCF_055807535.1 of Bradyrhizobium sp. Kon37. Lineage (NCBI taxonomy): Bacteria > Pseudomonadati > Pseudomonadota > Alphaproteobacteria > Hyphomicrobiales > Nitrobacteraceae > Bradyrhizobium > Bradyrhizobium sp. Kon37. The sequence continues at coordinate 768,002 of NZ_JBVVOY010000001.1, read as the reverse complement.
GGTATCGGGGGATGAGAGTCTCGGTCGGTTAGGCGCTTTTGTTGGTTTTTCGCTCGACTTCAGTGAGAACCAAATAGCTGTTCCTGCCAAAGCTGATCGCCCACAGCGCCGCCCAGGCACCCCACCTGTTCCTGACCTCGATCTCGACGGTCTGGCCGGGACTGGTGCGAACGACGAGCGGCTGGCTCCTGCCCCAATCAATGCTCGCATCGATCGTGCAGGTGCCGGCCGGCAGCGTGATCTCCAACACGTCGTTGCGTGCAAGCTTCCCAACGCTGGTCCCGTTGACCCACAGCTCGTACGACCTCAGCCAATCGGCATATTGGGACGCACGAACAAATCTGATGGTGCAGGCATTGGCGTCGGTCATAGCTTCACTCTCGGGCATGGCGATGTTGTTGAGAAAGCTGCTGCGGCGCATCGCTCACGCCAACTGGCGCACATCCTCCGCGAGCGCGCGGTAGGACAGCGCCTCGGCGAGATGCAGCCGGCCGATCTTGTCGGCACGATCGAGATCGGCCAGCGTGCGCGCCACCCGCAGCACGCGGTGATAGCCGCGCGCCGACAGCCGCATGGTCTCGGCGGCGTCGCGCAGCAGCTTCTGGCCTTGCGCATCCGGCTTGGCGATCTCCTCCAGCACCGAGGCCGGGGCTTCGGCGTTGGTGCGAACCTTCGGCAGGCCGGCGTCCGCGTAGCGCGCGAGCTGGATGTCGCGGGCGGCCGCCACGCGGGCGGCGACTTCGGCCGAGCCCTCTGCCGGCGGCGGCAGGATCAAATCGGCGGCGGTTACCGCGGGAACCTCGATGCGCAAATCGATGCGGTCCATCAGCGGCCCCGAGATGCGGGCCTGGTAGTCGCCGGTGCAGCGATCGATGCGGCCGCGCTTGCAGGCATAGCCGGGCTCGAACGCATTGCCGCAGCGGCAGGGATTCATCGCGGCGACCAGCATGAAGCGTGCGGGATAGGTGACGCGGTGATTGGCGCGGGACACCGAGACCTCGCCGTTCTCCAGCGGCTGGCGCAGCGAATCCAGCACGCGCGGATCGAATTCGGGGAGCTCGTCGAGGAACAGCACGCCCTGATGCGCGAGCGAGATCTCGCCGGGCCGTGCGCGCATGCCGCCGCCGGTGAGCGCGGCCATGCTGGCGGAATGATGCGGCGATCGGAACGGCCGCCGCGCCGTCAGCGCGCCGCCCTCAATCTCGCCGGCAACAGAGGCAATCATCGACACCTCGAGCAACTCGCCCGGGGACAGCGGTGGCAGGATCGAGGGCAGCCGTGCCGCCAGCATCGATTTGCCGGCGCCGGGCGCGCCGATCATGAGGATATGGTGGACAATTAAATAAAAATCTACTAATGATCCTAGATGGTTATCCCTGCCCCACATCCCCGACCTAAGGCCTTCTCTTATGTCCGCATGTCAACCGATCTGCAAAAGAAGGGCGATAGCCTCCGCAGGCAGCTTGATGCCTCCCGCAGATATGCCGAGGAGCACGGCCTCGAATTGGTCGACGATCCCGATCTCCACGACCTCGGCGTCTCGGCCTTTCGAGGAAAAAATCTGGCGTCGGGCGGGCTCGGACGGTTTCTGACCGCCATTCGGGATGGAAAAATCGAGCGCGGCTCGTATTTGCTGGTCGAGTCCATCGATCGGATAAGTCGGCAAACACCGACCAAGGCCCTGGAGCCCTTCCTAGCGGTGATCAATGGGGGGATAGTCTTGGTCACTATGAATCCTCAAGAGGTCTTCACAGCGGAAACGACGGACTTTTACCGCCTACTGATGGCGCTGACTATCATGCAGCGGAGCCACGAGGAATCGGACGTAAAAAGTCATCGCCTGAAGAGTGCGTGGGCCGCAAAACGTACCAGTGCGCGCCAGAAGAAGTTAACGGCCCGGTGCCCGAGCTGGCTGCGCCTTTCAGCAGACCGCAGAAGCTTCGAGATTATCGAAGAACGGGCGGCGATCGTCCGCAGGATTTTTGACGAAGCTGCGTCCGGATACGGAACGTTCACGATCGTCCGACGCCTCAACAATGATGGCATCCCGACCTTTATGAACAAAGGGGGTTGGCAGAACTCGACGGTCAACAAGATCCTCAGCAGCCCTACGTCAATTGGTACGTATCAGCCCAATCGAATGGAGGGTGGTAAGCGAATTCCCGAGGGTGAGCCGATCCAAGACTACTTCCCCCAAATCGTTCGGCAGGACGTGTTCGAAACGGCTCAGCGCGGCCGCCTCGAACGGTGGCGGACTGCCGAAAACGAAAAGGGAAAAAAGTCGCATCCGGAGGGCGGCAGAAAGGGCAAGCAGTATACAAACCTCTTTTCAAGGTTAGCCGTCTGCGACTACTGCGGCGAATCAATGCACTATCAAAACAAGGGTGCACCTCCCAGAGGACGGACGTACCTCGTGTGCTCGAATGCGCTTCGCGAGGATGGTTGCGTGATGACGGGCCGCTGGCGTTACGACCAGTTCGAGTCGACGTTCTTGTCGTTCGTCGAGCAGCTTGATCTGGCATCGCTCGTCTCGTCGAGCGAGCGTTCGACAAAGCGCAATGAGGTGGCGTTTCATCTTGATGCTGCCGTGGGTAAAGTGAGATTGTTGGAGGACGAGCAGCGCAAGGCCTACGAGATCGGCCTAAAGATGGCGAATTTTGACAGCGCCTTCATTGCCGAGCGGATCAAGAAGGCTGAACTGGAGCTGGTCGCAGCGAAGAAGCAGGAGCGGCAGCTGCGCCACGAGATTGCGATCCTCGACCAGACGGCATTGACGTATTACCAAAGTCCCGAGCAGGTCGCGGAGCTGATCGAGCGTGTGCGGGCCGCCAGAGGTGGAGACGTGTACAAGCTCAGGTCCCAGATCGCATCGAGGCTGCAATCGTTGATCAGCGAGTTGCGCCTGACTGTGGACCCGGACACACAGCGCTTTGAGGTGGTGTTCCGAGATGGTCAGAGCATGACCCTGTTCGTCGATCCTGAAGACCCGACGAAATTCATCCAAAAGGTCAGCGGGAAGGCGCCGGAGTTTGAGGTTCTTTCTGCTGATGGCACCGCTATCCAACTGCCAGCCGACGAAACAGCTCTGGAGGGGAAGTAAAGATCCCCCAAAAGGGTCACTCAGAGAGCTTATCTTTGCCCAGTGGGCAAACCGCGCTATTCGGCTGCGCAATTGTTGGTAAGATGACGAAAGAGCGGCTCAATGGCTGGCTAACGCTGGGGGCTCACAAGAAGGCGAAGGAGTAATGGGTCCGAGCCTTACATTCCGAGGACGACTATGGACCAAGATAAACAGAATGCGTCCGAGACAGGCAATGAGTTCGCAGAAAACATCGTGACTATATGGGCCAAAGCCGTCGATACGCAGATGCACTTTAATGAGATGAGCGTCAAATCCCGGCAGCTGGGTCTGACGTTTGTCGCGGCGTCGCTTGGTCTAGCCATTTTCCTTTTCTCAAGAGGAAGTTCAGAAGCTCGATATGTATTTCCAGCCAAGCTCTTTGGTCATGCCTACGCCGTCCATGTCGCCGAGTTGATTATACTCGCGGCAGCAGCGGCCGTGTACGCCGTCAAACTGCTCGACCTCGGAGTCTATCACAAAATGCTGCGTGGGGCGGTTGCTTTCGGCGAAGACTTAGAGGAAGTCCACCTCCGCAAGCAACTCGGCTTGAGCAAAGGAATGACTCAAGCGATCTCACATTTTAGCAGGCATTCCGATGCCGAGACATCCATCCTAGAAGGTCGAACTCAATATTCGGGCTCAAACCGACGGAACGCGGAGCAAAAAATTAGCGCCTTTTACTGGACGGTTATCGTCGTATTGGTCGTAAGTGCGGTCATCATGTTTGTTATCGGAAACGATCTTATTTGACCCCGCAATGAATAGATTTTCGCTCATCATCTTCGATTTGGACAACACCATCTACGACTGGTATGCCGCCTTTCTTCCGGCGTTCTATGAAATGGTCCAGGTGGCTGCGAGCATACTTGGCTGCGACGAAGAACAGCTCCTAGAAGAGATACAGCAGATCCACATTCAACATCGCGACGTAGAGCATCCGTTCAGCCTTTATGAGACGGCAACGGTCCAAAGGCTTGTGCTTTCCAAAGGAGAGGACGCCGCATGGCAGATGCTGGACCCCGCGTTCCATGCGTTCAACAGACGACGGAAAGAGCACTTAAAGCTGTTCCCGGGTGCTAAGGAGACGCTGACAACCTTGCGCTCACGCGGCATCGATTTGGTTGCTTACACCGACAGTACGTATTTCGCGGCGCTTGGAAGGATTGAACGTTTGGGTCTCTCTGAGGTTTTCAAGATGGTCTATTGCCGAGAGCGCGGCAAGAGTCAGCGACCGCAAAAATGGACTTCACTGGAGAGTGGATCAACGAGCGCTCTGGTCACGGAAATTCCCTCACACGAATCCAAGCCAAACCCTCGCGTATTGCAAGATATCGTAGCAGGCCAAAGCTTACAGATGTTCAACGTCGCTTATGTCGGTGACAGTCTAGCAAAGGATGTCTTGATGGCGAAACGTGCTTCCTGCTTTGCAGTTTGGGCCAAATACGGCGCACATACTGACCGAGAGATGTACAATCGATTGATCCGCATCTCGCATTGGAGCCAGGCCGATATTCTACGGGAAAGGGATTACGCGATCGAGGCAAGGAACGTTGTCCCCGACTTCGTGTGCGAGCGGTCCATTTCTGAGCTGTTGATCTTGGTTTAGTGCTCGGGGCCAAAGAATCAGTTATTCGGCTCAAGATTTTCCCCACAACTTAGACGTTTTTCTATCTTGCTACGAGCGCAGTGGCGCGACTACACGTTACAATCAGCTGCATGCAAGTGATTTTCATCCATGGATTGGAAGACATTCGTTTCAGGTATGGTCGGCTCCCTCGCCTGGCCAATCGTCGTGTCGGTTCTCGCAATCATGTTTCGAGAGGAAATACGCTCGATATTCAAGCGAGCAAGGAAACTTGGGAACGGGATGCTCCAGATCGAGCTTGCTGATGATATCGACAAAGCTCGAGATCAAGCGGAGAAGGTCCAGGCTGAGCAAATCGTTCCGACGATTTCAACGAAGCCCTTGGATCAGGCGACAGTGGAACTAGTCAAATCCTCGCCTTCTTTGGCCGTACTGCAATCGTTCAAAGAAGTCGAAGCTGCGCTATTAGCGATACGAGCACTCTTGCCTGACAACAAGCCGCATCGGAATCTAAATGAAGTGCTCGCGTATATAAGATCGCACGGGATGATCACAGAAAGTGTTGTGGCGTTGTTTCAAAGACTTCGAAAAACAACAAAGGCCGTATCCCACGCTGCGGAGAATACGCTTACACAGGGCGAGACCTATGAGCTTATCGGTCAATCCCGATTGCTGACGGATGTATTCAAAGTGGTACAGTCAAAGCTTCAGGTAAAGTCTCCGTAATCGAACTCCTGACTGGCGCTCCATCGTCAAAAGCAGCGATGGTTTCTAAGCGCGCGTCTCGAAGAGTGGCATTGCATACGATGCCAGCCGAATCTTGAAGCAGAAGATCGAGGTCGTGATTCTGCCGACGATGCTTCAGTAGTTAGCTAACCGTAGCGTCAACGGCCTCGAAATCGAACTGTCGCCCCTGACATCTTTCGCAGACTTGTGCCTTGTCAGACGAACCGCAGGTCTCGCAGGTGAACTGCTGACTTCGATCCTTACAGCTTAAGATCCCGCCATCGGTCATGTGCCTCACCGGAACGACTACGTGAGCGCAATTCGGATTCTTGCACGTGCTCCTCAATACCTGCATGGGCGTCTCCCGTTTCCCGTTGAAGTATACAAGATAGCAGCGCACAATTCGTTACTAATCGACAAATCTGAAACGTTTCCCGTCAGGTACGATTCCACCCACGGAGCAGCGACTATTAGGCGCGCTGGCGCGGAGAGCGGGCTCGTAAATCCGCGTTGAGAGCTTTTGACTCGCAGTGTGCTTGACGACACTTGCCCTCATTGAGGGCCTTTTCATTCACAATAAAGCGGAGAACGCCCATGGCGATCGAGGACGCGCGCCCCTGCCCTTGTGGTTCGGGGCTCCTCTCCCGCGGGGCAAATGATGCCCGCGGGATTCCCCTCGCGAGGGTTTGCCCGAAGTGTGAGTACGAGAAGCTGGCCAGGTATCGGCCGGAAGCCCGATCCTTCCATGTGGAAGACGCGATGCTGTTCGCCTGCCCCTGTGGTCGGAAGTGGGTTCATTGGAAGTTATTTCGCCTAGCTCTGTTGCAAAGTCGAGATGACGCCGATCGGTGACGGCCCGCTACCACTAGCCAGGATGAAGCTTGAGGACGCCTTCGAACTCTTCGGAGAAGACTATGACCCGACAATCCAGTAGCTACGCCATGATGTTTCAGATGGTGGAGCATCCGTGGTCGGGCGCGGTCATCATCTTTGATGACGGCTCGACCAAACTCCACCGTCATCGCCTCCGACCGGACAGCCCTGTTGTTGTCCAGCTCGAAGGTCTCAAACCCACTACCGGGCAGCTTGAGCAATGCCGGCACCTCTGGGTCAGGCTGTACGAGGCCATGGACTTCCGGGTGGCCTCATTCTGCCCCTCCCTGCTATCCATAGTCAGGAGATCCCGCCCGATCGTTGAGAACATCTCGGCCTAAACAGCCGGGATTTTACGGGCATTTTTCCAGAAACGGGACATCATTTACGAGTTGCCCCCCATCCGCCCGAACATAATCCGCATTTAACTAACTACTGCCCATCTGATGCCTTAGTCCGTGCCATGATGTCCTGTCGGCAAAAGGACATGACATGGCCGACACATCCCCCAATTTGAGCCAAAATCGCGAGGACTCCCCTTGCGGAATTCAGCGCGGCCCCTACTTCGATTGCCACGCCACGCGCTGTGGCAAAGCTTGTCTAGACTTGCCGCCGCGAGGTCCGCGGAAAGGTGTCCCGGCACTAAACTATTCATCCGCTTACGGTTTTGAGGGGACGAGCGCCGTCAAGCACTTCAAACTTCTGGCTTCCGAGCCGGGTTTGGTGTGCCTTGACGTATCAGGAACACTCTCCCGCCAAAGAAGCCAAACTGTCGGAGCTGACATGTTTGGTAATCCCCTCTCGCCACAATCCCTAACGCGCGTTAACCAATTTGTTAGGCAGCCAGGCCCATGCTTGCACCAAGAGGGCGCGGGAGGGCGCAATGCTTGAGCCAGTTGCACATGTCGTTGGAATCGTAGCGGGCCTTATCGCCTTTTGCTTCCTTACAACGCTGGCCATTTATCTTTTCTACGGAGGCGAACCGCCGCCCAAGATCGAGCGTCTGCTCGACAGAGCAATGCGAGTTTTTGAAAATGGCGCAGAAAGTATCTTCTCTCGGGTACGCGGCGATCACAACATGATCGATGTCAGTCCGAAGAAACCGACTGAGCTAGAGCCGCCTAACAAAATGGTCGGCTGATATCAATCGGATCGATTGACGAGATTCCCGACTTGTGCGCGGAATCTCGTCGCACCGTTTCCTTTGCGGCGTGGGTCGTTCTTTCTGTTGCAGGTCAGTCCGGCCCCTTTGCTTATCCGATAAGCACTGCTATGCGCCGAAGTGCATTTTGCTTTTGACGCACATTCTCGCTCTTCATCGTAGCGAAACAGAGTATTTCCGAAGTTCGTATCCCTGATCTGCGCAAGGATCGGCCGTCAACCGAATGATCCTTTAGTCCTCGCTCAACGAAGCGGTGTGCTGGAAGCGGATCTGAAACGAAACCGCAACAAGCTCCATAGTCAAACAGATGGTTCAACTGGCTGACCGGGGGAAGCATGAGCTCCAATCAATTATTGCAATCTAACACCGTGCGCGTAGATTGACGCGATTGAACATACAACCACAACATTAGAAGCTGTCTTTGAGTTCGACAAAGCCGAAGAGGCTAAAGCCACATAATGCTTAAGCAGCAGCTCTTACGATGCAGTCAGAGTGAGAATTGGGCGATTGTCGACCGAAGTAGGCTGTCGATCAGTAGAATGTTGAAGAGTGCTGTACTCGTAGCTTGCCTGGCATCTCTCGCGAATCCGGGGTGGGCGAGTGGTCGTGACGAAGTCATCAAGAATTCAAATTCGGACCGAACATGGAGTAAAGCTGCCGGAAATCCATTTTCTTCCGGCGCCAGTATCGCAGTGATCATAGGCGTTAGCGAATACATGGGTGAGGCAGCCGGAGGCTATCCCAAATTAGGAAGCGCCAAGTACGATGCTGATAAGATGATCGAATTCCTAAGGGAGGTAGTGGGGTTCGATACGATCTACGTGCTTACGGATGAAAAGGCCACGAAACAGCGCATTGATCAGCTTATGACTGATGTAGTGCCAAAGGTCGTTCGTTCCACAGATCGCTTTCTCTTCTACTGGTCAGGTCATGGTGATCAGATGACCGTAGGGCAGCGAACCTTCGGCTTCCTTCCGATTGCCACTTCACCTCTCAGGCAATGGTCAAGCATGGTGACCATGGATGATATCACTCGCTGGGATGGCTACCTTCAGGCGCAGCATGCGTTGTTCGTTCTAGATGCGTGCCTGAGTGGCCTCGCGGGCATTCAGACAAAGGACGCGCGCGAGGTTCGACGCGAGCAACTGGCGCAGTCTGCGCACCAACTCATCACGGCCGGAACTGCGACGGAGACTGTAATCTCAAGTGATCGATGGAGAGGCAGCCTGTTTACAGATTCATTCATTAGAGGGGTATCAGGCGAAGCTCCCCAGTCGTTTGGATTCGTGACGCTCTACTCGCTTATCGGTTACATCCAGGACCGCATCGCAGTTGAACAAAGTGCGATCCGGTACTCGAGGACACTCACTCCTCAGATTCGGAATCTGCAAGCAGGAAATGGCGCGTTCTTCTTTTCTCCAAAATTGGTGCTCCCGGTTACGAATACTCAATCCTCATCATCGCTGTTGCAGCCTAAAGGCGACGGCAGTGCCGCTGCGCGGCAGGTAGATCCAATTCCTACCCAGCCATCGCGCGACCTGGACCTAGCCTCACCGATCGTGAAGAACGAGCGTTTGACGCCGAAAACCGCAATGGCATTCCTGGTCGCGCCTAAGGTGGTTACACCATTGCCAGCACCGCCGCGTCCGCCGCTGCATGACCTAACGCCGCTCCCGATCGGTGTGGGCGTGGTGGCGGCAAGCGGCGCAACCATCGCCGATCTCCGCAACCAGCGACGCGAGAGCGTCGAAGGCGGCCGCACCGTCTACACCGAGCCGGATCGCATCATCATCCGCGATCCGGGCGGGCAGGCCTACGTCCGCGGCAACGATCTTTATCGTTTCCGCTACGGCGCCCGCGACATCCGCACCAACACTGTAGGCGGCGATACCCGTACCGTCGTGGTTCGTCCCGACGGCAGCCAGATCATCACCGTCGTCGGTCCGGACGGTCTGTTGCTGCGTCGAATCCGCAGAGACCAGAGCGGACGCGAGATCATCATCATCGACAACAGCTATCGCGATCCGCAGTCGATCGGCGGGTTCTATGTAGACGCGCCGCCGCCGGTCGTTAGGATTCCATACGATCGCTACATCGTCGATTCGGCGGAGGCGTCGCCGGACGTGATCTACGAGACCATGGTGGCGCCGCCGGTGCAACGGGTCGATCGTCGCTATACGCTCGACGAGATCCGCTACAGCCCCAATGTTCGCATGCAAATGCCGAGCATCGACCTCAACACGATCAACTTCGAGACGGGATCGTGGACCATCCCACCGGACCAGGCGGCGAAGCTGCAGGCGATCGCCGACGGTCTCAACCGTGCGATCCAGGCCAACCCGCGCGCGGTGTTCCTGATCGAGGGGCACACCGACGCTGTTGGCAACGACATCGATAATCTATCGCTGTCGGACCGCCGCGCCGAAGCGACTGCAACGCTACTAACCCAGCAGTTCGGCGTACCGGCGGAAAACTTAGTCACGCAAGGTTACGGCCCACAGTACATGAAAGAACAGACTGCCCGGCCGAGCGCGATCAACCGACGCGTCACGGTCCGCAACATCACGACGCTGCTCAACGGTGGCCAGGCCTCGCTGCCGCCGCCCCCGCCTGGCACCGCGCCGCCGCGCTAAAGTTTACACTCGAACAAAAGAGACGACGATGCCAATCTGGGTTCTTCTTTTCATCGGTTCGTCTTCGGCCATGCTATTGGTCGTCCTCCTTTTTGAATTTAGGCGCCAAAGAACGAGTGGCACCTATTCTCTCATAGCATGCGCTCTAGTGTTAAGTTGTGTGGCTGCTTGGGTCACTTACGATATGCTCGCTCCCTCAGGTATAGAATCGAAAGGCTTCGATACGACTTCCACGCCGTGGCTCATGATCATTTTGATGTATGGTTCCATGATCGCCGGGATTGTCGCTCAATCGTTCTATTTCACCGATCTGCCCGCCCAGACACCATCAGGCCTGAAGGCAGCGCTCGCTTCGCCGATAATATTCATCCCATTGCTTTCTTCATATCAGGAATCTTTGCAAAGCATGAAGGGCATCGGAACAGCCGAACTAATGATCTTGCTGGTTTCGTTCCAAAACGGCTTCTTCTGGAAAGTGATATTTGATCGACAGGCAGAGTTGTTGGGCAAGGAGAAGCGGTCAAACCCATGACGACTGACAAATCGTTCTTTGGGTCTTTATCTTTGGCCGGACGAGCGCTGCTACTTTGCTCTGCGCTCTTGATTGTCCAATGCCTTCATTGTCAACAAGTGAGAGCCGGAACGGACGAGATATACTTGCGCAAGACGCCGGGATTCTTCTCGAGTTCAACGATACAGAAACTCCTAGGTGGCTCGTCATTTTCCAAAAGTTATGCCCTGGTTGTCGGGATCGGACAATACCAAACACTTCCGAAGCTTTCGGCCCCAGCAGCAGATGCATTGAAGGTAAGAGACTTTCTCCGAGATGAAGCGTCGTTCGATTATGTTGTAACACTGACCGATGAAAAAGCGACAAAGGCTCGTATCGAAGACCTAATGGATCGTGAGATCCCAAGCCTACTCGGTCCCAACGATCGGTTTCTTTTCTATTTTTCAGGTCACGGTCTCACCCGCACCTTATCGCTGACGAAGCGAGGCTATCTAGCCCTTAAAGACGCAGAAGCGGGCAATTGGTCAGAAACCATAGACATGCCTCGCATCAAACAGTGGACTGAAAACGTTGCTGGTGCACGGCACTCCCTGTTTTTCATTGATGCTTGTTTCAGCGGTTTGGCTGCGTTCGAACCCAAATCTGACGCTCAAGAAAAGACCCTCGAACGTCTGATGCAGCCTGGGCACCATATCGTTACGGCAGGCACGGAAGGAGAGAAGAGCTTCATCCTGGGAGGCGAGAGCCTTTTCACCAAAGCATTTTTGGAGGCCGCCCGCGGAGAGGGAAGTACTAGCGATGACCCAATCATCTCGCTCAGTGAAATAATGACGCGAGTGAGCCGCTATCTCGATATGAAGCGTGCCGAGATAACGGAAAAGATAAGTATGAGCCCGCAAAAATATGTGTCCAGGATAAATGACAATGCCGGCGAGTTCTTCTTTCTAAGGCGCCGAGAGAAATCTGATTTCGTTCCGACTGAGGCAAAAAATAGACTGCGTGTTACCCCTCTAGCAAGCAAAGGGGAGGATCTCAACGAGGAGGAATTGATACGGAAGAACCGAGCTTCAATAGTTGAGTTTGTATCCCGTCTTCGGCCGAAAGATGGTGCGCGTGACGATCTACAGAAGGCGTTCGAACTCATCCGCGAAGGAAACATAGACCAGGCCTCTGCGTCGGCGCGAATGTCGGCGAGTCCGCTCGTTCAACGCTTGGTCGAATGGGCTATTATGAGTGGCGAAGATGACACAACGATATCCTTCGACCGCCTAAACGGCTTCCTGCTAGCGAATCCATCGTGGCCGCGGAAAAACTTCTTCAAGAGACGAGCGGAATCGATCATATGGACCGAACGGCTGACTAACGATGCGACCAAGGAGTTCTTGCATCGTTCCATGCCCGTAGGATTCGTTGGGAAGTTGGCGTTAGCCAGGCAATTGTTGATTGAGGAAGATCGTATCGGCGCGCAGGAGCTTATCGCTGATGCTTGGGAGAACGGATTGTTCTCTGAGGCGACAGAGAGCGTCGTCCTGAACGAATTCAAATCATTCATTGATACGTCGACTGAGCGTGCCCGCATAAACTCGGCTATATATCGGCGTGAATACGATATTGCCCTGAGAGCTGCTAAAAGGCTTGGTGGTGAGGATCTATTTCTTGCGAGCGCGCGTATCGCGATAAGCAAAAACTCGCCCGACGTGCGATTGCTGAGCAAGGACGAACGGCTCCAAAAGAGCGAAGATCTCGGTGCCGTATTTAGCAAGTTGCAGATACTTCGTCGCGATGACAAGTATTTGGAAGCCGCTGATTTGCTTCTTCACATACCACCGGCATCTGTCGCCGTCACCAACACGATTGACGAATGGTGGATTGAAAGGCGCTTGCTTGCACGTAAGTTGCTTGAGAAGCAAGAGTACGAGAGGGCCTACAGAATAGTTAGGCTCGCAAAGCCGACCTCAGATACGTATCGCGCTGAACAGCTGTTTACCGCCGGTTGGATTGCGCTCAGGTTTCTGAAATCGAGCGAGACGAGCAAGGTTTACTTCGAAGAGCTGGCGCGGATCGGCAAAGCTCCGGTTTTTGTGTCGCGAGGATACTACTGGCTCGGACGTGCTTACGAATTGTCCGGCAACTTTGCCGAGGCGAACTTCTTTTACGCGAAGGCTGCTAAGGAAAGCGCCACGTTCTACGGCCAACTTGCGTCGCTCCATCTGGGACAAGACAAAATTGCAATCCTAGGCTTGCCTGAGATCTCGCTTGACGACATCAGGGAGGCTGCTGATTCCGACTTCGTACAAGCCGTTTGCCTATTGTATTCCGTCGGATATCGCTCTCTCGCACAGAAGTTCGTTCTGGGTATTGTCGATACGTTTGATGTCACTCAGACAGTGTTGTTTGCTGAGATAGCCAATTTGAACAACGATGCGAACCTTGTGCTCGAGCTTGGAAAGAACGCGGTGGCCCGCGGCATCCCAGCTCTTGAATACGCTTATCCTAGAATTGGGGTGCCGGAGTTCCGTTTCTTGGGGCCAGAGGTTGAGATGGCCCTGATATCGAGCATCATACGCCAAGAATCGGGATTTTCCGCCGACCTCGTCTCGCCGTCAAAAGCGATGGGACTTATGCAGGTCACCCCTGAGGCTGGAAAGTGGATTTCTAAACGATATGGGTTCACGTTCGAAGAGAAGCGGCTGTTGGTGGATACGTCCTACAATGTTCAGTTGGGAGCAGCGGAGCTAGGAGCTTTGCTCGAAGACTATCGAGGTTCGTACATCATGGCTATTGCTGCGTACAATGCTGGAAAGGGATCCGTCAAAAAATGGGTCGAGCTGAATGGTGATCCCAGAGACCCCGCCGTAGACGTCGTTGATTGGATCGAAAGTATTCCGTTTTCGGAAACGCGCAATTACGTTCAGAGAATAATGGAGGCCTTTCAGATTTTTAGAGTAAAGCTGGCCAAAGCGGGCGAAGCTCCTATTGCAGTCAAACTAACGGTCGGACCGCCATAGCGTAAGCTCGTTTGTCATCGGTCCCATACGCGCTTGAGATAATTCTTGACCGTTTGCGGATAAAACTTCCGACCAGTTACAGTAGTAATTCCCGCGTCGTTCAAGTGCCGCGCAATCTCACTGTAAGAACGCTGCAATATATCCGCATTCAGTTTTCGCCTGAGCTGAAATGCAAATTCGTCAGCAGCCCTGCGATTCCTAGCGGCCAAGTTCCTTCCGTTTGATCCGAGAATCTTGCCTCGACGTTTCGCCTCTGCCAATGCTGTCTTCGTTCGTTCGGAAATCAGTCGGCGTTCTTCCTGCGCTAGCGCGGCGAAGATGTGCAGCTGGAAGTCAGTCGCGTTGGGCATTTCAGCGCAGACTAAGCCGATGCCCTGCTCAAGAATGTTTGCGATGAAGCTGACGCGACGGGAGAAACGGTCAAGTCGAGCAATGACGATCTTGGCGTTCTCGCGCTTGGCCAGCTGGATGGCCTTCTGAAGCTCTATACGAGCATCGTCGCGGCCGGACTGAACGTCACTGAATTCGGCGATCAGCGTACCAGCACCAGACACGAACTCAGAGATCTTGCGGTGCTGAGCAGCAAGCCCCAGGCCCGACTTACCTTGGCGCGCTGTCGATACGCGATAATAAGCGACGAGCTTCACGCCTGCCCCCTGATCGAAAATCAGGGCGTCCTGATCATTGGCCTTAAAGACAACTCTGTTGTTGCTGATCCAGAAAACGGGGTCCAACTCAGTTTTCGGTACTTTTTAGATGACGAAAGTGAGACCCACAGACCCACACTTCTGCGGTGGTCGCACTACGCTTTACCCTCGGGGAAAGGGTGGCAGATCGGCGTAAAGTCGGAGGCTGACCCAGGCAAATGGCCTTGCAACATCAGCGTAAAGTCGTGTCTATTGCTACTTAAGGTTAAATGGGTGCGCGAAATAAGCGCCGATCCTGGAAGCGGGGGGACTCTTTGAATTCGAGCAACAGCCAATTCGATGCGTCGGCCTCGCTAGCAGGATACTTATTTCAGTGTCGATTGGGGCTGTTGCTGTCGCTTCGAGAACTAAAGAAAAAGCCCAACAGTCAGGTTTCGGTAGAGAAATTCGATGATGTCGCCTTCCAGGATGAGGACTTCGTCCAATGTATCATGCAAGCCAAGCATCATATTGGAAGAAAGAACCTAACTGATTTAAGCGTAGACATCTGGAAGACTATTCGCATCTGGACAGAACAGTTCAAGGCCGGAGTATTTAAGAACTCCGACACTAAGCGTTTCCTTATTACAACAGCGAAGGCCCCAAATGGTTCGGCCATGGCAAAGCTGCGTCCAGAGTCGACGGAAGACGACCGCGACAAAGCACTTTATGAACTTCGGCAAGCGGCTAAAACATCAATCAACCAATCATCGAAACCGGGACGAGATGCCTTCTTGGCGTTGACTGACAGCGAAGCCAAATTTCTTCTCAGCACAATTACGGTTCTCGACAATTCGCCCAATCTACATGACGTGTTTGCGGAGATTGAGGGTGAACTACAGTTGGTTTCTGCCACTGCTCCTGGCAAGGTCGCTCAAGGTCTGGAGGGCTGGTGGATCAGCGCGATCAGCAAGCGGCTCGTTGGTGACGAAAACGCCGAAATTCCAGTGCAGCACATTGCGATAAAGGCGCAGGAGCTAGCGAGTTTGTATGGGCCCAAGAGTTTGCCAATTAGCGATCCCGCGGATTTCGGAGAAAAACCGTATCATCCGGATGATGAGGATCAAGTCTACGTGAAGCAGATGAGACTTATTCATTTGAATGAGTCTCCAATTCGTCGAGCAATTCAAGATTACTACAAATCGAATGCGCAACGCTCACGCTGGGCGAGGGAAAACCTTTTGCTCGATGGCGACGTCTTGAGGTTTGAGCAAAAGCTGATTGACCAGTGGGAGCGCCGTTTTGACGCGGAATGTGGCGGTGCGGAGAAGGTCGACGACGATCTCAAGCGAAACATGGGACGAAACGTATTTTTTTGGGCGACACAGCATCAAGTCGATTTCAGGAACGTCGTCGAGACTTGGATTACGGCTGGATCCTTTCATAACCTCGCCGACCGGTTGATCATAGGCTGGCATCCGCATTACAGCCACCACTTCGAGGAATAAAAGAGCGATGGAGCAGCTAGCGCGCTGGGCTAAACGTCCGAGTGAGGAGGCGAACCTCTTCAATCCCCCGTTTCTGTGTGCGCTGACCTACGAATTTTTAAAGGAGTTCTCTCGCCACAACAAATCTGGAGCCTCTATGTTCATAGTGATCCTTGCGCTGGCTACAAGCCTACATAGGAACAGTAGGGATAGACTACCTCATTCCACCATTACAGCTTTGTATTCATGGGTACAGGACAACGAAGACCTGCTCATCGGCTTTGCATTGCGAGCTAAGAACATAACCCCTTACGTAAAGGAAGCAATCATGTTTGGGCTCGCCGCTCAAACGTTGGAACTGGGCGAAGGATCTAATTTGCTACCTGGCTCAAAACGGGCGATCTTTTCCAAGAGCCTGCTTGAGGAAATGACCGCGGAGACAAGGGTTATTGTTGAACGCGCGAGGTTCATGGGACGGTGGCTGGCGAAGTCAGGCTCTGAAATATCAATTGCTGCAATGTTAGGAGTTCGCCCTTGAGTTTTTCGATCAGCGCAATCGTGCTCTACAGCCACCACGGCGCGCAACGGATCGTCCCCTTTAAATCGCATGGACTGAATATTATCACGGGAAAGTCGAAAACAGGTAAGTCGGCGATTATCGATATCGTGGACTATTGCCTAGGTCGCGGAAGCTACAATGTTGCTGAAGGCGCGATACGAAAGAAAGTCGCGTGGTTCGGGCTGCATCTTACTAAGTCTGGAGACTCGGTATTCATCGCGAGAGATAATCCAGGGCCGGGCTCAGGGACAGGATCAAAAGTCTTTTTTAGGCGCGGGCACTTTCCTCCGTACCCCTCAATCGAGGAAATCTCCAAAAATATCACTGAAAGCAGCCTAAAGGAATTTGTCACACGCTTTTCAGGCATCGAAGAAAACGAATACAGGCCCGTTTTTGGCAGTCGACTACCGCTTGAGGCCGATATTGGGCATGCGCTTTGGCTGTGCTTTCAAAAGCAGAACACGATCGCTAGCCAAGATCAGCTCTTCCATCGAATGAACGAACAGTTCTTGCCCCAAGCCTTAAAAGACACCCTCCCCTACTTCCTGGGTGCGGCGGACGAGAACCATTTCAAGTTGATTGGAGAATTAGACGAGCTGAACAAAAGGCTGAGAGTTATCGAATCTCAGCAGTCTAAGACAATTCAGGTCGTCGAGCTTAGCAAATCGCGTGTGACAAGGGTTATCAACGAAGGCAAAAAAGTTGGCCTTGTTCCGCAGGAATATCAGGCTGTAGACGATTCGGCATTCTCCTTCCTTGCTAAGGTTTTAGAGACACCGATTGATGAGCCCGACCTGCTTCCGGACTTTGGAGAGACGATCCAACGGCTGCGCGACGATCAAACGACGTTGCAAGGCCGACTAGCTGAGCTGAATCAAGATGTCCGCTCAGCTCGCACATTCCTCTCTGATCAGACAGACTTCTCGCGCGAGGCATCGGAACAAAGAGCAAGGTTAAAAAGCATTGAACTATTCAAAGGCGAAGTGCCAACGCCCGATCAATGTCCTTTATGTGAATCCCATTTGGAGATCCCTGTTCCGAAGGCCGAAGAAGTCAAAGACTCGTTGCGAAAAATTTGTGAGCAATTGGAGGGCGTCTATCGGGACAACCCCCACATCCAGAGACACATAAGTGAATTAGAAGCGCGCATCGGTTCAGCAAGTTCAAACTTGCGAACGGTTCAGAGAGAGCTTCATCGTTCCATCCTCGAAGATGAATCAGTCAAAGGGCGTCAAGACATGCTCCTTGAGCGGGGGCGGTTTCTTGGACGTCTGTCAGAGTTTTTGGAGTCGGTAGAGCCCA
Organism: Bradyrhizobium sp. Kon37; assembly: GCF_055807535.1. Lineage (NCBI taxonomy): Bacteria > Pseudomonadati > Pseudomonadota > Alphaproteobacteria > Hyphomicrobiales > Nitrobacteraceae > Bradyrhizobium > Bradyrhizobium sp. Kon37. Next base: position 750,409 of record NZ_JBVVOY010000001.1, on the reverse strand, counting down.
AGGTAGACGACGACGGCTTGGCTGGGCAGATTCTCGAGTTGAAGGCGATGATCGAGACTGTTCGATCACGTATTAATTCTGACGATATGGAATCTCGGCTCGAAACTATCTTGAGCTTTATCAGCAAGAAAATGACGGAATACTCCGATATGCTCGATCTGGAGCATAGCGGAAGCTCGCTGCGTCTTGATTTGAAAAAACTTACAGTCGTGGCGAATACCGTCGACGGCCCAATTCCGTTGAATCGTATGGGAAGCGGCGAAAATTGGGTTGGCTATCACGTACTCAGCCATCTTGCGCTACACTGGTGGTTAAGGAAGAAGGATCGGCCAGTACCAGCATTTCTAATCTTTGATCAGCCGACGCAAGCATATTACCCTCCTGATAGTGTGGAAGGCGGGCTCGATGAGATCGAAAAGGACGATGATCGCACGGCAGTCCAATCGCTATTTAAGCTAATGTCTGTAGCATGTGATGAAATAGGCTCGGGCTTCCAGTTGATTGTCCTGGACCACGCACACCTCAAGGATGTCTGGTTCGAAGACGCTATTGTACAAGAGTGGCGAGGAAATGCAGCCCTTGTGCCATACGACTGGCCGGAATCATAACTCCGCTTCCAATCGTAATGACAAAGAGCAGTGGCGTCACGTGGCAGCCTGAGTACAGACGATCAGAACTTTAAAACCTAAACCAGCGTTTGAGTTTTACAGCTGATCGTGAAATCGCATTCTTTGAGCTTCCGCCTACGATCCATTTGCAGAGCGGCGCTTCCACCTTCACTGGGCGGACAGTCGCTTAGGTGCATTAGCTCACAGAAGAAGATAGCTGAACGGCAATTGCGAGCCAAATACTCTAAGTCTTGGGGAAGACGCGATTTGCTCCCGAACGTAACTGACGCGTGGCTGAACCTTCTGCTTCAAAAATGACGAACATGGTCTCTTGATCCGGATCGCCCTCCCGTAGCCAATCTGTGGCCGAGGTCTGTGTAAGCTACCGGATCGACCACGCTAGCTAATATCCGACTCTAAATTTGGTTGTTGATAGGAATGCTTCGACGATAGGGTAGCCAGGTCATAGAGGAACTTCAATATCATGACAGGAGCGGCATCGATAACAGTTGCGGGCTCTGCGACCGACTCGGTGATAATCTCGGGGCACGGGAATAGCGTCACTGTCTATCTCGGCACGGGCATAAGCCGTTCCAGTGATCTTGAGGAGCCCACCGCTGGTGGACTTGGGACATTCGACCGTAATCCGTATCGTGGTCTAGCTGCCTTTTTCGAGGAGGATGCCGATCAATTCTTTGGGCGCGAAAAGCAGATTGGAAGGTTGCGGGATGCGTTCTGCAGAGCTCGGTCATCTGCTCTTCGGGAAGGCGTGCCGCTAATCCTTCCCGTTCTTGGGCCCTCTGGTTGCGGAAAATCGTCTCTCGTACGTGCCGGCCTGGTGCCGGCGTTCGCCCGCCACCCGTTGGGCGCGCTTCAAGATGCCCGGGTTGTGGTCGTCACGCCTACCGCGCATCCGATAGAGTCGCTGGCACGTATTCTGGCGCGAGTCGCAACTGATGATCCGGCTCCGGTCGCGAAGGCAGCTGAATTTGAGGCGGAGTTGCGGCGCACCACGGGGCCTGCACATGAGGGTCTACGTAGGCTGGCGCGATACGTAGTTGGGTCCAGTCGGCAGAGCCTCGTTATAGTAGTTGATCAATTCGAGGAGATTTATACGCTTTGTGGCGACCCATTAGAACAAGACACTTACATTAAGAATCTGATGCACGCCTCGACGCACTCGGGCGGCGAAGTATCCGTAATACTTACGTTAAGGACGGACTTTATTGGTAGCACGCAGAGGCACTCCGATCTGAATAAGATAGTCACCGAGAGCGGTGTTATCATTCCGGCGATGGATGAAAGTGAGTTGCGTGAGGCGATTGCTACGCCAGCGGCACGTGCTGGACGACCTCTAGACGCGGCATTCGTAGAGTTGTTGATTCGCGACACGATTGGGCGCGAAGGCGCATTGCCGCTGCTTCAGTTTGCCCTGCAACGCATCTGGAATGCGGCGCTTGAAGGAAGGGATCCCAGCGAGACTTATCGAGAGCTCGGCGGGGTCGGTGGCGCCCTAGCGCAGGAAGCGGACAGTTCGTACGAGTCGCTATCCGAGCCGCACAAGAAAATAGCTCGACGTGCCTTTCGGCGCATGGTTCGCCTTGGCGAGGGCGTTGGTGACACGCGCCGTCGTGTAGAGCTTCACACGATAGTTTCCCACGGTGAAAGCGTAGGTGATGTGCTCTCGGTCTTGCGGACGTTTACGCAACCGAGCAAGCGCTTAGTGACCTTGGAGGGCCAGGGTAACGAAGTGTTGGCGGAGGTAACGCATGAAGCGCTTATCACTCGTTGGGACAAATTTCGCGTTTGGCTGGGCCCAAGGCAACGTGAAGACGAGCGATTTCGCCGGCAGGTTACGGATGCTGCAATTGAGTGGAGAACCAACAGCAAGAGATCAGATTTGCTGTGGCGAGGCTTCACTCTCGGTCGGTTCCGAGAATTTCTCGACCGAACTGATGATGAACTTACAGAAATTGAGCGCGATTTTTTCAACGAGTGCGTTAAAGCCGAGGTTGACGCCGAGCTAACTCAAAAACGACGGACATATATCGCTAGGGCCGCGGCAATCCTTATGGCAACTCTTGCCGGGGCTGCAATCTGGCAGTGGTACGAGGCATTAGGTCAACGTGATCTAGCGAACGAGGCGCGTGACAGCGCCAATAAATTGCTGGCGATGGCGGATAAGGCTAAGGCGGTGGCCTTAAGTGAACGTGATAGAGCGGATACTGAGCTCAGAAAATCCCAGGTGACACAATCACTGTTTTTAGCGGATCTCGCAAATCAGAAAACGAGAGAGGGGGATGGAACAACGGCAATTCTTCTTGCTCTCGAGGGATTGCCGGACCGGGCTGCTGGTCTTGACCGACCCTATGTGGCACAGGCAGAATTGGCTCTGGCGACTGCTTTGCAGGAGAACAGGGAACGCATTCTTCTTCCTCACAATGGTGGCGTATGGTTCGCGACTACCGATCAAGCTGGCGGTAGAATTCTCACGAGCTCGGATGACCAGAGCTTGCAGCTGTGGGGTGCGGAAAGCCAAACGCGCGCCATTCAACTTAAAAATAGTTTTCATGCAAACTGGTCCGATCTTCCATCTTATATCGCGGTCGACGGCAAACGCATCCTGGTCGTAGCTCCGGACTCGACAGCTCGCCTCATAGACATCGAGAACGGCCATGAACTAGCTCGCCTTGGTCGAGCAGAACGAGGTGCTTTTTTTAGCCCTGATGGTCGTCGAGTAATAACAGTTTCGAAGGACGGCCCGACTCGAATTTGGGATGTGGCAACTGGTGGCCAGGTTGCTCACTTGGCTGGCTATCAGGCCGTGTTGAACGGAGCCGCTTTCAGCGCCGACAGCCGGCGTGTAGTCACTATCTCAGACGACTCGGTTCATGTGTGGTCCGTGGAGACTGGGGATCACATCGCGAGCGCGCGTGCCGCTAGCGTTAGTGGAGCTATGTTCCTGGACCAGGTGGAGATCGTCGTATGGTTCGAAGATGGCTCGACGGGAGTTTTCAGAGACGGCGAAATTCTCCGTCGACCCGTTGTGCTTACTGGAAGCGTCATAAGTTCTTTGGGTGCAGATAGGAGGTGGGTGGTAGCACGGACGAAGGATGATAGGGTAGTTCAAGTAATTGATATGCGCACTGGCGACATGGTCGCGAAATTAGTCGGTCACAGTGAATACGTTCGGCGCGCGGTTTTCAGCCGCGATGGCCAACGGGTTGTAACCGTTTCAAATGATCTCACGGCGCGGGTTTGGGATACGTCCAGCGGTCGAGAGATCGCCCGACTTGTCGGGCATACAGGCCGCGTGTTGGATGCTGCATTCCTGGGAATTGGGCGATTGGTGACTGCATCGTCTGACGGTACGGCACGTGTGTGGCACATAGACCGTCGCAAGGAGAGCGCTCGGTTTGGGGGGCATTCCGACTCCGTGCATAGGGTCGCATTTAGTCCAGACGGCAAGCGCGTGCTTACCGCAAGCAGGGATCGATCAGCACATCTATGGGATGCCAATACCCATGAGGAGATCGCGCGGTCCATAGTACCGACTGGCGGCATAGCTGCGATCGGCTTCAGCCCCTCGGGCGAAGCTCGTCTACTTGTCACCACCCCAACCGGAGCGCAGATACGAGGAGTAGGAAGCGACGAGATAATCGCGAATTTTCAGGACGTTGCTGGACACGCTGCCTTAAGCCAGGATGGGCGTAATTTGGTGTATTCCGCAAATGACGACACCGTCCGGGTATGGGATCTAGTAACCGGCAAAGAACTAGCTCGGATTCGTGATAGCGCCCAGTTGCTGGCGTCCAGCCCCGACGGTCGGCGCGTGGCTATCTTTTCAACTAAGAACGATATGGTACGTATTTGGGATGTTCAAACAGGAAGAATGGTCAGTGAATTCGCGGAGGAAGGCACTCTTTTCGACAGCATTGCTTTCAGCCCAGACGGACGGCGCGTGGTGGTCGGGTCGGGTGAGCCGGGCTCATATGGGAGGGCGAGAATTTGGGATGCTGAGAACGGAAAAGAGATAGTCCGGATTGAGAACAATCGAACTATGGTCAACAGCGCTACGTTCAGCCCGGACGGGTCGCGCATAGCTACGGGTTCCATGGATGGAATAGTACGCGTCTTTAGTGCAACCACCGGCGATGAGCTTGCGCGGTTTGAAGGACACGAGGAAGAGGTGAACGCCACTGCTTTCAGCCCCGATGGTCGGTGGATTGTAACGGGATCGAGAGATCACACCGCGCGAATTTGGCGAACTGCAGCCGATACTCAAGCTTTGATCGACGAAGCGAAGTCAGGCGTTGTGCGTTGTTTGACCCAAGCTCAACGCGAGGACTTCTTTATTAGCTCAGTTGCACAAGAATGGTGTTTTGAGCTGGATAAATGGCCCTACCGACGTCGTCGTTTTGGCCTAACCACTGGGCCGATAACGGACGAACTTGTTGCGAGGTTCAACTTAAAATCAAAAGAAGGCCTTGTCGTAACACAGCTCGTTACAGCCCTCCCCGCAGAGAAAGCGGGTGTCAAAGTCGGCGACATTATTGAGCGGGTTTCCAACGTGGCAGTCAACAACCAGAAGGAGTTCAATGACGCTCTTGATGCAGTAGAGCCAAACAAGTTCGTTCTTATGACCGTAGTGCGCGGTGACGCGAGACTTGAAATTCACCTCACGCCTCGTTTTTGACTGACGCCGCTGTACCAATAAGCGGTCTTTGGGCTCTTCGATGCGCCGACTGCGGGCGCATAAGAACTTGAAGCTTGTCGGCGGCCTCTGGCGAGCCGTGTTCCGCAGCTCGGTGTTTGCGTCCAACCCTTTGATTGTGCAAAGATCGTACCGACTTGTTTAGATCGCAACGAAACAATCGAGCCTACCAGACCGCGGGCAACGCCAAGAGTTACTGGTGGAGATGAGTATGGCAAGATCTACTGGGCACCCAGCCCCCGGGACGTTGTTACCGCACCCTACCATCCGAGGCTTTGGTCTTCATCAGATACGCAAGCCGCGGTCGGACCTCGTGATAATCTTTGTGCACGGCATCCTCTCCGAAGGCGAGGCTGCGTGGGGGCAACCATCTTGGCCGGAGCTTGTTGCGGGTGAGCCTGGCTCACAAGACGCCGGGATCTTCGTATTCACTTACCAGAGCACTATTTCATCCGGCGCATACAGCATCGGCGATGTCGTTGATGCTCTACGAGAGCACTTCAACCTTGAGCGCATGTGGGACGGTCATCGTCTGATTTTCGTATGTCACAGCATGGGTGGGATAGTGGTTCGTAAATTCATTGTCACGAACCAGACAAGACTGATGGATCATCGCTGTGCGATCGGGCTCTTCCTTGTTGCGTCCCCGTCCTTAGGAGCGAAAGATGCAAATCTTATCGGGCCCCTCGCTCTCGTTCTCGGTCATCAACAGGTTCGTGCTCTCCGATTTTCCCAAAGCAACACGTGGCTGAACGACCTTGATCGAGAATTTATGACCCTGAAAGAAAGCGGCCGCCTACTTATAGCAGGGAAAGAACTGGTCGAGGATCGCCCCACGGTGTTAAAGCGGTGGTTAGGACTTCGCACCCAAGTGGTTGAACCGTTCTCAGCTGGCCGATATTTTGGCGAAGCGTTCAAGGTTCCAGGTACCGACCACATTTCCATAAGCAAGCCACAAGATCGCGAAGCGATCCAGCACCGCCTCCTCGAGCGGTTCGTCTCACAATTCGAATCAACCGAAAGCGAATTGGGCCTCGTCATCGAAGCTAGAATGGAATCCGCTGAGATCAGATCCCGCGACTTGGCCCAAAAACAGAAATCCGGGACTGAGACTGCAGCTCCGAGTACCACCACGCCTGAACAGAACTCGAAAGTTGATCGATCTATTTCAATTCGTGGGAATGCGGTTGGAAGCACGATAATCTCTGGAGATAATAATAGCGCGGACATTCGGCCCTTCACGAATCGCCCCGAATAAACGGCTCAGGAGATCAATTCGGCGAGCCGGCGGTTGTAACGGGCGGTGGCGGATCTCGCCGCTGCCGTGTCGGAGCGCCAATTAACCTAAGAGATTTATAGGGCCAAAGAAGCTCTACACGAGCTCTCGACCTAGCAGGGGTCATGGACGCGCTCGCGTCTTTCGGCTTGATGCCGTTGTGGAGCAGCCGTCCGTTGTGGGCGCCCAATTGATCCGCGTAGAAGCCGCTCGATGCATTGGGGATGGTTAGTGACGCAACGAATTGCTTGATACGACGAAAACAGAGCCAAGTGCGAAGGGCGCACGATAGAAGAAGGCACGCACACCTCCGATGTGGCGGCCGAAATGGCGCCCATTTCAGGCCCGCAGCCAAGCTCAAGCCCTTACTCGCTCCAAGTATAGACTTGGTCTCCGTGGTTCGTAGAAACAACGACCTTGATCGGATCGCAGGCTGGAAGAACCTTAATGGCTTGGCCGGTGCTGAGTTTCTGAGGGAAGGAAGCCAAAGCTAAACCTGAGCACTCCCGCTTGTTGTTAATGACTACGTTCGTGACCGTAATATCCTCGTCTTCAAGCGACTTGATCTCAAGCGTCGAGTAGGCAGGCATCGGCGGATATTGCGAAGGAGGAAATCGCTCCCTCGCAACGGCCAATTTGAGAGATCCAGCAAACGGGAGCTTCGACACGATCCAGTTCAGCGGCTCGTCGAGCATCCCCAAACTGAACATGCCGATAGCGACGACAGCAGCAACAACCCAGATCCCTGCTGACCGACCGCCCGAACTTCCTTTGCTTCCGCCCATTCGCAGCGGGCTTGCGCTGGCCCCAGGTTGAGTAAGATTAGTGCGATCGGCGGCGATGCCCGGTCTTCCGATAAGGCCCGCCAAGAGCCCCGAGCCGAACGTTTTCCCGCCCGCAGGCGTTTCCGCATTCGCCGTCGATTCAGGCTGCGTCCGCGGCGTACCACATGAGGCGCAAAAGTTGGCTGTAGCCGGAACGACTGCCCCACACGCCATGCAGAAACTTTGATTAGCCGCCATCCCTTCCCCCCTCTTCATAATTCGGCTTTAAAGCCGTGGGCCAATAAACCACATCGCGATTGGCTAGGTCCATGGACCTGCGCCAGCTTTTTGCAACGAACCTTCGTCGGGTACGCCACAGCCGCGGTATCTCGCAGGAGCAGCTAGCTAACGACGCGGGCATCGACCGGGCCTATGTCAGCCGGGTCGAGCGAGCCGTCACCTACGTTGGTCTTGAAATAATCGGCAAGCTCTCAGCGATTCTTGACGTGGAGCCTGCCGAGTTCTTTTCAAAAGCCAGCCAAGCGGGCTACCAAGCGACGTTCGACTGAGTGAGCAATCAGCCTTTGCCCGCCTTCTTTTCCTTCGCAGTCTTGAAGTTCGAGCGCACCGCATTGGCGCAGGCCGACAGCGCATCGTCCAGGCCGCCAGCAACCGCCAGCGTTTTGATCTGGTCCAACTGCTCGACCAGATCATCCCACGCCGCATTTCCGGTGCCGACTGCCTTGAGGGTGCTCTTCCCCTTCTCCAACTCCAGCGGCTGCTTCCCGTATCGTAGCTGAAAGAAGATCGCACCCGCCCCGTCGACCCAGAACTGCTCCCGTGAGATACGCTTTCCCTCACGGAACAGCCCGATCTTGGTGATCTGCTGATCAATGCTCGACGTGAATTTATTGCGCCGCTGAAGGACCGGAGTGTTGGCGGTCGGCTTCTGTACGGAAACCAGAGAGATAGTCGCTCGTGCCATGATGGGCTCCTCGTTGTTGATGGAGCCGCCGTCTTCTGAATTCGACACTTGGGCAACAACCTTTTTTCATAGCTATCACTTTGAAATCAGCTACCCGCTCGTTATCTGGGAAAATTCGATGCGGGAGGAGATTGCGACTACCTCCTAGCGTCGATCGCTCGGCCCGGTATGGTCAGATCCATTGCCCTTTTTTTTGCTCCGTAGCTGACTTTGTCATGGTTGTGCCCGCTGGCGCAGAGCCAGCCCTCATGGTTTGATATGTAGCTTAATTGATATGGTGCTTCGTGGCCTGCGAACGCCTCGAACGTCGACTAGCAGCTGTTCTAGCCGCTGACGTGGCTGGCTATTCACGCCTTATGCACAGGGATGAAGAGGCGACGCATATCAAATTGGCATCTCTCTTTGCGGATGGCGTCGCGCCGGAGATCAAGCGACACCGCGGCCGCATCGTGAAGAACACGGGTGACGGGTTTCTGGCCGAGTTTCCAAGCGCGGTCGAAGCGGTTCGAGCCGCTTTACAGTTCCAGACTCGAATGAAGGAACTTACAATCGATGAGCTTGAAGACACACGCATAGCCTTCCGTGTGGGTGTCAATATTGGCGACATAATCGTCGAGGCCCATGACATTTTTGGAGACGGTGTCAACATCGCGGCTCGGCTGGAGAGCATCGCAGAACCCGGAGGGATCTGCATCTCATCTTCTGCCTACGATCAAGTTCGCGGCAAGGTCCCGGTCGAGTTCGTCGATCTAGGCGAAAAGAGCCTGAAGAACATCGACCGCCCTGTTCGTACCTACGCCGCAAACATGAAAGATGGAGCCGTCTCTGCCCAGGAGCCAGGGGCCAAGAAGCCGCTGCCGCTGCCGGACAAGCCGTCGATAGCTGTCCTGCCATTCGAGAGTATGTTGGGCGATCTCGGACAGGAATACTTCACAGATGGTATGGTCGAGGACATCATCGCTGCGCTCTCTCGGTTCAAATCGCTCTTCGTCATCGCCCGAAACTCGACGTTCGTTTACAAAGGCAGAGCCGTCGACATCAAGCAGGTTGGACGTGAGTTGGGCGTGCGTTACGTGCTCGAAGGGAGCGTTCGAAAGGCAGCTGGCAGGATCCGCATTACTGGTCAACTAATAGACGCCGTTTCAGGTTCTCACTTATGGGCCGACAAGTTCGACGATCACGTGGTCGGTGACATTGAGAATATCTTTGATTTGCAAGATGGCCTTGTCGCTCGGGTCGTAGGGGCCATTGCGCCCCGAATAGAGCAAGCCGAAATAGAACGCGCTAAGCAGAAAGCCACCATCAGCCTAGATGCTTACGATCTTTACCTGCGCGGAATTTCCAGCTGGAATCGCTGGACCAAAATCGATAACGAACAAGCATTGAAGCTCTTCTATGCCGCCATCGATCAAGATCCAGATTTTACAACACCCTACGGTCTGGCGATTTCCTGCTACATTATGGATCGAGCGAGCCATTGGTCGAATTACCAAGATAGCACAGAAGTAGCCCGGCTAATTCATAGAGTGCGAGACGTCGGAATGGATGATCCAATTGCACTCTGCTGGGCGGCTCATGCAATGGCGATGTTCTTCGGCGAGAATGATGAGGCGGTCTCCCTGGTTACACGGGCCACGGATCTAGATACTAATCTTGCCATGGCGTGGGCACGCGCTGGATGGGTCAACGCATACGCGGGCGATGCCGGCAAAGCGATCAACAGTGTGCATCGATCTATAAGGCTAAATCCCTTAGACCCGCGTATCTTTCTCACTTATTCCGCCATGGCATTCGCACATTTCATAGGACGAAACGAGTCAGAGGCAATTGAATGGGCTGTTAAGGCGTTGCGACTGAAACCCGACTGGCCTCCGGCTCTTCGAGTGGTCGCGGCCAGCAATGCGGCACTTGGATTGTACAACGAGGCACAAAGAGCGATTGCGTCACTGTACGCATTGATTCCCGATGAACGAATCTCCACAGGTTCAGTCAACTATCTCAAGAGACAAGAAGATAAGGACCATTATTCTGAAGCGCTGCGTAAGGCCGGCCTGCGAGAGTGAGGTCGAGCGGATCGAAGCGCTAACAGTTGGGCTTCGAAAGTGAGGGAACGTCGATCAGCGGATCCTGACCGTCATACGAACACACTTACAGGGTGCCGCGCGGATGGCCTCATGGCTCCCAAGCGCTCTCCTGCGCCCCCTCTCTGAAGGCGACCGCAAGGCCTTTCCAAGGAGTTGGGGAGGGCATGCGCGATGACAACGATCCTCGGTGCCAGTCGGCGGAGCCCGCGCTAGGAGACGCCCAGATCTCGACAGCCGACAAGCTCCTTTTCCAAAGTTGGAGCGAGCGCATGTGGGCTGACGGGGGTCCGACCGGCCCTTCGCTATCGATCGACCAGGCTGTAAATGGAGGCTACTCGAAAGTTGGGGTATGGAGGAGCGAAATGGATGACAAAGGCCCGGGGCTAAGGAGCAAAAGTACTCCTCACGTAATCGTGCACCTCTCATGGCAGGAAAAGTATCGAGAGCTACGAAAGGCCGAGATCGAAATCATAAATGCACGGCGTGAAGCGGGTCGCCAGATTGACGAGGAAATCAAGCCGGGAGACGTTTTGAACGCAGTTGGCTTGGCACTGTCTGGCGGTGGAATCCGATCTTCGGCGGTGTGTCTGGGCGTACTTCAAGCATTGAACCATCGTAACTTGCTCGACCGTATCGACTACATTTCAACGGTTTCGGGAGGCGGTTATATTGGAGCATCGCTCAGCGCCACTATGACCGCCGCAGGAACGTTCGCTTTCGGAGAGCCATCTCTGAACGGGGAGGCAGAACGCTCAGCGGAGATCGTTGATACTCCGGCTGTGGGGCATATTCGCAATTACTCTAACTATTTGGCTCCGAGTGGAGCACGCGACTTGGTCACAAGCGTCGTCGTCATGGTGCGAGGAGTAATCATCAATTTGAGCCTAGTGCTGCCCGCCATATTGGTTCTCTCGGCTCTGACGGTTCTCGCCGTTCAGGCCCGCTCCTGTCTGTATGTAAGTCGCCTGTCCACACCTGACGTTTTTGATTCACCCATTGCGGCGTCTGCATTTATCTTGTCCGGGACCGCAAGCGCTGTTCTTGTGGTGCTCGCCGGAAGGGTTTTCCGAATATTCCCCGGTAAGGATCGCAGCACGCTATTCTATTATATCGCGGGTACATGCCTCGCACTTGGCGCGATCCTAAACATCGCTAAAGTTCTTTCAAATGTACATTTGCCATTAACAGTATCAGCGGTTTCGCTGGGTACCGTCCTGTTTCTTGTGTGGGGTATCTTGCGATCGTCTCTCCCCCCTAATCGCTCTCATGAGATCGGCGGTCTTCTGCCCGTTGCAGCTAGGAGTTATCTTCTCCTGATGCTGCTAATCGCCTTTATCGAATTTCAGCCATTTCTCTTAGTGCAAATGTTCGACAGTGCTGATCCGCGCCTTTCGAGCACGCTCCCGGTCTGGACTGCTTTTAACTCTATCGAGAGACTGATGATCCTTGCACTGCCTGTCTCACTTTTTGTGCTCTTGGTGCGTCAGCATCTCACGGATTTTTTGGCGCGCGGTGTCTGGCCCGACCTTATTTCGCAGGGACTCTCGTTGGGCGCCAGCGCCGCATTTTGGTTAGCTGGAATCACGTTGCCGCTCTTTGCGTGGATCGTCTATCTCTATTTCTGCTATTGGGGTATACCCAACGATATGGTGATACGTGACCGAGCGCGTTGGGTGTGCCTCCCAACACAGTTCTGGTCACTTCCCGATCCACCTTTTTTGATGTCGCCGATCTCTCACATTCCCGAAGTGATTGTGTCCGCAGCAGAGTTGTTTGGCGGATCCATGATGGAGTGGACGAAGGGCACCTTCGCCAACAATGTAAACCTTTCCATAGCTGCTGTTTATCTAGCAGGGGCAGTTCTACTGTTTCAGCTTTCCTGGTTGCTTAAGCCTAACACAAATTCGGTGCACCGCCTGTACCGCGACCGCCTTAGCAAAGCATTTCTGTTCGATCCCACCCGGTATGAGCCGGACGAACGGGTCTCTATGGCGACCATGTCCGATCAGTGCCGGGATTTTGCCTCCTTGGACGAGATGAAGCTGAGCGATCTCTTGGTGTGCAATTCTGTAGGACGCTTTAGCAGCAAAGCTCCTTATCACCTCATAAACGCTGCCCTGAATATCCAAGGTTCGAAATATACGAATCATCGCGGAAGAAATGCAGACTTCTTCCTGTTTTCTCCACTATTCGTTGGTAGCGAGGCAACTGGCTATGCGAAAACTTTCGAATTCGAACAAGCCGACCCCACCATGGACCTTGCGACAGCGGTAGCGATTTCCGGCGCCGCGGCCTCGCCGAATATGGGTTCGGCTTCAATACGCCCGCTAACTCCACTGTTAGCTATGTTGAATGTGAGGCTTGGGTATTGGTTGCTCAATCCGCGGTATACTGGCGCACCTCGTCGGAGGAGACTCAGGCGTGGAGGTAGGTACCTCTGGGCGGAAATGACTGGGCGACTAACTGAAGCGTCTGAAACAGTGTACCTTACAGACGGCGGTCATATTGAAAATCTTGGCGTGTACGAACTTCTTCGCCGGCGCTGTAAAACTATTATCGTCGTTGACGCGGAAGCAGACGTGCTAATGAACTTTCCTTCGCTTATGACGCTAGAGCGTTACGCTCGCATTGATCTTGGCATTCGGATCTCGCTTCCTTGGTGGTCAATTAAGCGGAGTGCACTACAGCTTAGAAGTCGAGTGGAGCGGCAAGAGGCGCCGGGTGAACCAATGACTAAGACAGGGCCTCACGTGGCAATCGGGGACATAGATTACGGCAGCGGCGAGAAGGGCTATCTGGTGTATATAAAGCTATCTCTCACCGGTGACGAAAACGACTACATCCGACACTACGCTCGTAGAAATGAAAGCTTTCCGCACGAAGCGACAACAAACCAGTTCTTTTCCGAAGAACAATTTGAAGTCTATAGAGCTCTAGGGTTTCATATCTCGAACGGTTTTCTTTCGGGCGAGCACAAAGTGGCAGCGAACTCAACAATCGGCACTGTAGAGCTAAAACTTACCGACCGAGGGGTGGAAGCGCTCGAAGAAGTGCGCTCCGCGCTCGGGTTGGATAGCCAAATCGGTCAATCTAACCCACGCCGGCCTTTGGCGCCGTAAATCTCTGACGAACTCTCTCCGGAGCTTTTCTAGGGATCCAGGTTTTATATTGGAGTGTGAGCTCGACCTGCGAAAATGCTCGATCTGTATTCTACAGGGGTGAGAGGCCGACCGGCTATTCTCCCTCAGTACGACGCCTGGAGAGACCAATGGCAAAGAGGAAACTCACGGCTGAAGGCGAAGTAGTCGCCGCCTATGGAGCTGCTATGGTTGCGGCTTTCCAAGTGCTTATAAGCTGCCTTGAGGAGAGTGACGCACTCCTACCGGGTCAGTTTCCAGATGCACTCGCAGTCTATATGGAAATGGTGAAGAGCCGAAAGGGTGGCGTGAACGATATGTCCCTAGCGGTGCTACACGACATTCGGACGGCTACAATGGTTTAAGGACCCTGAGTTGGGTCACAAAGGGTTCGCCGGCTTTTAGTATCTACTGGCGTAGCGCTCTACTAATGCGATGGACCCATTATCGCTTGGGCCGGCCAGCCCAAAACTGAGATGAGATAGCTCTCTCGCTTCCATCTCAGTCGGGCCGACAAATCGGTCCCACAGGGCGAGGCCCCCGGCGCGCGTTCTCCTAAATATCTCCATGTGCAGATCAACACTGCATCCCATTCGCACCGAACGGAGATATCATGGTTCGCAAGCCACTACGTTGGCACAATCCAGCATCACTATCAAATCCCACAAACATCGAAGAGCGCCTTATCGGCGACTATCCATCGCATCTGCGAGGGATGGCGACCAACCGCTATGGCGGCAACATCCTTCAACATGAACGCGGGTTCCGGGGCGGGACGTACGGTGCGGCAGGACCGGCTCGCGTCTACAACGAAGAGCAGCGAAAGAAATACGAGAGCGATCTGCGGGAACGGGGGGAGCTATCGTGAGCTACAGCAACTCAACTCCTTCAACAGATGGCCGGAACGTCAAGGGCCGATCGCTCTGGGATGAGTCGGAAGATTCACCCTCTCCTCCGCCGACCGCGCAAGCAGCCCCGCCAGAGCGCCGCAAGTCGTATCGTCAGCGCTATCCAGACTCGTTGCCTATCGACGTTCTCGAATGGCTACAGCTCAACAAGCCGCAAAGCTACGAGGAGCTGATGGATCTACGGCGAGCCCTCTATGCCCGACGTACGACAGGAGTTTATCGGATTAGGCTTGGTGGCTTAACATTACTCGGTGAGCAGAAGATTCTCCTGACTGGGCGAGCTAGTGCAGTTCTCATCCTTAGCGACAAGGCTCGCCACTTCCTGCTGCGCACCCTTTGTAGATTGCGAAAGTCTGAGCGTTGGCCGCCGATCCGCTATTGATGTCGGCGACAGGGACACATCGCGACACCCTAGCGAGCCTAATAGGCGACTTGCCCTTCGATAACCCGGTAGCCGTAACATTGACTATGAAGAAGCGGGTGGGAGCGCGTGCGGCAGATGATATCGTTGCTTCCGAAAACCTTCGGCTCTTTCGCGTGCGGCTAGAATCCAGAGTTCTGGGTCGTGCCGCAAAAATGCATGGCAAACGGCTACGAATGGTCTGTGTGCTGGAAATCAGCGCAGACCACCGTCTCCACTATCATTGTATAATTGAACGTCCCTATTACTGCTCGTTTGAGCGCTTCAGGGCGATCATTCGAGGCCAATGGCCGAAGACTGATTTCGGCTATCATGAGGTAGATGTCCAGGACCGGTCCGATTCCGGGTGGACTCACTACCTTCTCAAGTCGCGGCAGAAAACGTCACTGCTTGATTCCATAGATTGGACCAACTGCCACTTCTGATCGCAGGGCGAAATGCCCCTTTCCGGCACCAATCATTCTGAATTGCGCAAAGAGCGTCTCCTGGTGGAGGCGCTTTAATAGCTAACTGTACTCCAACGGCGGTGAATAGAAATGACATGGTCGAGTGCAGAGTGCGAAAGCGATTAGCAGCTCTGTGCAATCAAGTTGCTCATCAAGCCAATCATGATAGAAGGCCACTCCAGTTAATCGGAGTCGACATGGCCAAGAAATCAAAGAAGTCCGCTAGACGGGAATACACCAAGGAAGACGTGAAGGAATTGCGGGCTCATTCGAAAGCAAGAACGCCTGTTACCAAGATCGCAAAGCTGACGAAGAGGTCCGTAGGTTCCTTGCGCCAGAAAGCATTGAAGCTTGGAATCGGATTGGGCCATCAACGCTAGTTAGCCAGCCCTCTGCAGCTCTGACCCCCTCAGCTCTTGGATGGTGCAGGCCGAGCTAAAACGACGAGGCAACATCGTCCGCCACTCATGACCAAGTCCGAACCCCTGAAGCTGCATCGCAACACAGGAACGAATCAACTCTGATATAGAACAACTGGAGGAGCTATAACGTCCGGTTTAGGTGTTCGACAGCTCTGTGCATCGAGAACTGGACGACCTCTTCGAACTCGCCTTGAGCGCAGTGAATGAGTGTCAACGACCGCACGCCGATTGTAAGTTGAGTTTGCGCATCAAAGAGCCGAGGCCATCTGTTCGACAGTCCTGTCTCTCAGCTACCTTGGTGGAGGTAACTTTAAGCAAGGTGCTTCGCGGCGGCTCGGCTTTCATCTTCTTGGCACTGGCTCTGGTGTCGTTAGGGTCGTGCCAGTGGCGAGGGATGAATTCCGGAGCCTTCACCTTGGCTGCTTCCTTTGGCGACGGCTGAGTCGGTCCCGGAGGATCGGAAGGTGGCGTGTAAGCAAGGGCAACCTGCTTCACTGTCGGCTGAATATCCTGCATGCTGACCAGCGAAAGCCGATCAGCCTTATTGCCGGCCACAGCAGGATAGAGGACTGAAGGTGGCGGCACAGGAGCAGACTTTGAGGTGGCGGCAGCAATAGCACCGACACCCCCAACACAAACCAGTCCAAGTACGACGACCTTGATCACAGCGATGCCCTACATCGGAGGATCAAGTCATAAACGACATTTGGCCCGGACTAAGGCGAGTTGATTATTTGGTTAATGACGTCGATCGGTTGTTGTCTGGCTCCGATGTAGGAGAGATCACTTCTGGCTCGTCTTGAGTAACATCCGAGCCATCTCGAGCCGCTGCCTTGCTTCGCGGACTTCCTCCGCGCTGAAGATCTTACCGGCCTCGCCGAAATCAATCACAGCTTGCTCCACGGAGAGGTGCAACAGGCCGGCTCGGGCAAGTACCCGCATGCCAACGGGGAATCTACCGATATTGTTGGCTGTGGATGCCACGAGGCGGCGAGCAGCAGATGCCCCACCGACCTCCTTGATCAGTGTGAGAAGCCCCCAGAATGGATGACCCGTCAACTGAGCAGCCATAGCCGTCCGCTCAAGCAAGACACGCTCAAAGTCTTCTTCCTCAGTCATGACAAGACCCTTTGATTAGACCGAAGGAGCAATCGGAAGTGTGATCCGAGCGGATCGACCACGCTGCTGGTCTACTTTGATCAAACCGGCCGCACTCAGGCTCTTGAGAGCGCGAGACTTCGCGTCTTTGTCGATGCAGAATCTCGCCAGCAGCGATCTCGGGATTGTTACAGTTGTCCTTCCCGTCAGGTCGCACTGATGGCGCACTGCCAAATAGACCGCCAACGCTTGGCCCGGCAGTCTTGACGCCATCCAGAGCTCGCTCATCGGGATGGGGCCTTTCAAAAATCGGGCGGCTGAGCGAGCGGGAGCGCGGCGGTTGAGTATCGTCGGAATTTCGATTTCGAGCGTCTTCGATTTGAGCATCACATTAGATTCATTAACAGATGACACGGTTTCGCATAGGAGCGACGCCACGTTCGCGTTGCTGCGATAGTTCAGGCGCTTCTTCGGCGAGTGGATTGGTCTAAATCAACGCACAGTCACTCACACGGTGGCATGACCGTGGAAAAGAGCTTCGGGAATGTCGGCGAGGCGCATAACGCGATTCCACATTTCGATGCCGCGCTCCTCCATGTACCGATGCGGATATCGAATAAGCCTCGCCTCGGTACGGACGGGAATGCCACAAACGAGCTGGCCTGCTTGCGTCATGATGTCCCTCATCCTTTCTACGTCAGACTCGAGATGATCAGGTGAGGCTGCGATCAAGAATGCATCGTGAACCGGAGCACAGACCTCGATACCTGCCCGAATAGCGCCAATAGCAGCGATCCGCATCATCTCAGCGCCGTTCGCCTGCATAGGGAAGTTCTTGATGGAGGTAAGCCTCTCTCCGCCAAACAGCCTGCGCTGCCAACCGAATACCGTCTGCATTTTTCTGGCAACTAGCGAGCGATCAACCATAGTGTCACTCCACCTCCAGAAGGTGCTGTAGATGCGTTTGTGCGACGCAATCAACTCACGTGCATGCGCGACTGTGGTGCCGGCCTGCAATGCGATTGATTCGGCGCCCATTCCATAATTCAATCCCAACACGACTACTTTGCAGGCGTTGCGGATACCAGGGTGCGACTCCTTTGTAGCCTCGGGTGGGACCAGTTTTGCCTGCCTTGCAAAGGCAATGTACGGGTCGCCAGCTAGATACGCTGCGATCAACCGCTCGTCGCTGGACAAACCAGCTGCGATTGCGATCTCCTGGCAGGAAAAATCGATGTAGGCCAAATCTCGATCGCGCGAGGGTGCGATAAAGCCTCGCATCCATTTTGCGGTCCCAAAAGCGAAGCTGCTTGTGGAGGGCTGGTTACGCCCGGTCACGGAACTGTAAGGCCGCAGAGACGTGCGAGCCCGCTCGTCGTGGCCGACCCTCAGCCCCCTGAGATCAGCCTGGCGCACAGTATTGCGCAGCTCTCGTAGAGGAGCGATGACCGGCCAAGCGTGCTCCTGCAGCTTGAAGGCGTCGTCAGACAAGTCGAGCAACCCCGAATCAATTCGAGGCCACGGGATGCGCATGTGACGCAGCCACCGACTGAACCTATCGCGCCTAAAACTTTCTCCATCATAAACTTGATAAGTTGCGTCTACCTCAACAATCAGATTCCTTCTGACCTGTGGCCACTGACTGCGAACTTGATAGAGACGATCGACGTCGATGGGGATACCGTGGTGCTCTATCGCTGCGACGGCCTTGCAATACTGTCCCCTGATGGTTGCGCGAGGCCAGTCAATAGACCCTGCCGTCGCGGACAGCAAAGCAGCGCTGGCATCCACATCAAGCTCACAGTAGTCAAGGATCTGCGCGATCTCTTCCGAGTTCCAGTTTCCGCGCAATACGAGGTTGCGCATGGTGTCCTTCAAGCTTGAGTCCATATGAGGCAATCCATGAAGGGACAAAGCATCGAGCAGACTCGCGTTGTGCCGCGAGCCGTTTGTCTGGATCCGAAATTCCGCATACTGGTCGACGACGTTCTCCGGCCGCAGCCATGAGGGTTGGAAGCAGCTCAACTCGGATTGAGCTGCAAATGCAACCAGGACCGCGTCGTTTCCAGTCTCGAACGGCGCACGGGCCATCTTGCGAAGATCGTCTTGCCAATATCTGCGGGTCTCGCCGCTTCGAAGCTCGCGAACTACCAAGCAGACAATTTCAGGTCGATTGCCGCCGATCGATCGAAATTCGGTGTCGACGCAATTGACGTATTTGAAGGGGACGGCCTCTAGGCCGCCCCCAGTTGCCAGTGCAATCATCAGAAATCGCCGCGGAGTTTGCGGCAAATCGGATGATCATCACTATCGATAACGTGGTTCTTAAACGCGATCTCCAGCAACTCGTTCATCGGCTTGTCCGGAAACTTCGGGCCGTCGATATCGCCGAGCGCCTTCATGATGCGATACTGCTTCAGGCCAGCATCCGCGAAGATCCGAATCCAATTCGCTTTCGCTAGCTCAGCTCCATGCAGTGCGCTCTCATGCCACGGGTTCGCAGCGCCGCCGGTCGGCAACTTGACAGGCCAAAGCATCGTATTGCCCGAACGAGTGACCGTTACGTATAGCTGCGCATAGAACGCCCCACGCAGGCCGTTCATAGTGCCGAGCATCGTCGGCATGATGATATAGTACTCGCTAGTGTAGCCCTCTCTGCTTTCATGCAGCGCGACCGAGATTGTCATGCCTCGATCTGGGTGAACGCGGATGTATTCTTCGGCTGGCGGCTTTCGAACGCTGACCGAAGAGAGCACTTCTTCGGCCCCTTCAAGGCCAGCCTCTTTCATATCGACCTTGAACTGTTCAAGGTCGGCGAAGAAGTGGCTGGATTGAGAAGATCGAGCAGCTGCTGGCGGCGGAGAAACCGCGACGTCGGTATCAATAAGAGACGACATTTGTGCTCTCCCTTACTTGATCAACAGAGAGCGGCCGCGATGCACGCTGGCGATCTGGTCTGCCGTCGGAACCGTCAAGTTTTCAGGCTGGTGACGGGTCTCGTACAGCACTCGAGGCTTGCGCCGCAGCTGCGCACGGATGGTCCTAATGATTCGGACCGCGGCCGACCTATTTGTGGTCAGACGATGAAGCTCCCTCATGCGATTCACGAGGTTTAGTCTAGTCGGTGCACTCGATCCGCCGCCGCAGATTGTGGTCAATCGAATATTGTTCGACATGTAGCTCTCTTTCCTTGCTCAGAATGGACAAGTGGAGTGTCATGTCGCGGCCTTGAAGGATCGAGTGGTACTCGTAAAAAAATGGCAAAATCCAGCTACATCAGTGGCTTATTGGCCGAAAGTTGAGGGGTCGAATGGCGAATAAGCCCTACAAAGAGCGCATAGATAGCAGGTTGAAGGATTGGATCGGCTGCGAGGTCAAAGGTGAAGAGCTTATGGCTGAACCATTTCATGACCTGGATGGGCCCATAGCTGAACTGTTCGACCAGTCTGATCTCGACCCCCGATATCAAATCAGTTGGTATTTGCTCCTGGGGATGTTTGCGGAAATTCACTACGAAAAAGCGCCTCGTGCGAAAACTTGGAATAGTTTCGCATATCAAGATCTGCTGAAAGCAGCATACGAGCAAAAACTGCTCAGCTCGGCAGATGATCTCGCGGGCATATGCATGAAGCTAATCGCCAAATCGCACCCTATCGTCGAGTTGGTAAATGCTGTTGAACCTGAAAAAGTCAAAAATGCTCTTCTAAGACATCTGTATTCCGCGATGAACTGGGCTCACTCCAGGTTGCAGGAAGAGCCCACTTTGCTCAAGGACCCGGAGGGCGAGGCCGAAATACGCAAATGGCTGTTAGCTCTTCGAGCTCCAGGTCTGCTCCCGACTAAGATGAGCAAATCGCCGCGGCGCATAAAGGACAGCCAATAGAACGACATCACTTGAAGATCAGACGGCCTAATGATCCAAAATCAAAAGGACATCACTTAAGCAGGTGATGACCGCCGGCGGCCGCGATCTCCAGCGCCCGCTTGGCACTCTCCTGGCCCTTGATGTCGCGCAGGTCGAGCGGCGAGCTTGCTGCTTCATGCACCTTCGGCACGGGCCGCGACAGCACCTGCGTTCCCTTGAAGTGGTTGGCGATCTGGATCAGCGAACTTGCGGCGATGATCTGGATGTCGGGGCTCGCCCACGCCGCTTCCGAGCCGCAAGCTGCCGGACAGATCAGCCCCTCCTCGCGCACATTGGCGCCGATCGCGGCGGGAAGAACACCGGCCACCGGCGCGATCGATCCGTCGAGGCCAAGCTCGCCCAGAACGGTGAAGCCGGTCAGCGCATCCGGCGGGATCGCGCCGATCGCCCCCATCAGCCCAAGCGCGATCGGCAGGTCATAATGGCTGCCCTCCTTGGGCAGATCGGCGGGCGCGAGATTGACGGTGATCCGCCGGGCCGGCAGCGCCAGCCCCGAGGCGATCAGCGCCGAGCGGACCCGCTCACGTGCCTCCGACACCGCCTTGTCCGGGAGACCGACGATCGCGAACGCCGGCAGACCCGGCGCGACCTGCACCTGCACGTCGACCGCGCGGGCCTCGATCCCCTCAAAGGCGACGGTAGAAACCCGCTGAACCATGCCCGAACCAGCCTGCCCTTTTGCACAATTAGGGGTAGCAGAGCGGGCCGGTTCTTGCAAGAACAATACGGGAACGCGTAGGGGTGGGCTGGAAGGTCCTAACCGATCGTAAACACGACGAAGACACTACGCCTCGAATGCAAGCTGCTCTGCTCAGCACATCCCAACGAATGTCCGCTACTCCTAGGGGTGCGGGATGGGCCGTGGTCTAACGGGTGAACAATTCAGATGCTTGCAAATCGCCGGAGAAGCGAACGACGGATGTGCACGCGGCTCGCCAAGATTCATTTTGGCGCGGGTTCGCTGCCGCGGGACTGCACGATCACGGATATTTCGGATGGCGGCGTGAAAGTGGTGGCGGAGTTCCTGGAAGTGCCGCCGCAATTCACCATCATCTTCGCGCCCGACTATTCCCGCCAGTGCCGCCTGCGCTGGCGCATCGGCTGCGAGTTCGGCGCTGAATTCACCGACTGAGCTATCGGAAGCACCCCGCCTTAACGGGACTTTAGCGTTAATCGGTAAGCATCTCTGATCAGTCGCCGAGTGATCAGAGTATGTCCAAGCGTTTGTCCGTCGCCTCTCCTCCGGCGAGATATCTGTTTTCCGCGCTTCTGATCCTGGCCCTCGGCGGCTGTCAGACCACCGGCATTGAGGACATCACCGGCGCGCTCGGCGGAAAGTCGGAAACGGCTGGCAGGGCCGAGGCCAAGCCGGACGTGAGGCCGGACATGGACGCGCTGCGCGAGCGCTATCGCGCCAAGCCTGGCGATCCCAACGTCGCGCTCGAATACGGCAAGGCGTTGCGCCAGACCGGCCAGCGCGCGCAGGCGCTCGCGGTGCTGGAGCAGGCCGTGCTCGCCCATTCCAGCAACAAGGCGCTGCTCGCCGGCTACGGCCGTGCGCTCGCCGACAGCGGAAGTTTCCAGCAGGCGTTCGACGTCCTCGGCCGCGCGCATTCGCCCGAGGATCCCGACTGGCATATCCTCTCGGCGCAGGGCGCCGCGCTCGATCAGCTCGGCCGCAACGAGGAAGCGCAGCAATATTACGCCGCCGCGCTCAAGATCGTGCCGGACGAGCCGTCGGTGCTGTCCAATCTCGGACTGTCCTACATGCTGCAGAACAATCTGCCGCGGGCAGAGGAAACGATGCGCCGGGCGCACGCGCGCAATCCCGCCGATCTCCGCGTGCGCGCCAATCTCGCGCTCGTGCTGGGACTGGAAGGAAAGCAGGCCGAGGCCGAAACCATCGTCAAGGCGGACCTGCCGCCGGATCAGGCGGCGGCAAAGGTCACGGCGCTGCGGCAGTTGCTGGTGAAGAAGCAGCAGCGGGCGGAGAAGTAACCGCGCGCGTCAGGATGCCTTGGTTACGACGCCTTGCGATGCGGAGCTGATCCGCGCCCCGACCTGCCCTTCAGCTTCTTCAGCAGCGGTCCGAACAGCGAGCGCTTCGGCTTCTTCACCTCGCCGCGCCCGGCAAGGCGGTTCGCCATGTTCTGGAACAGCTCGGTCGTGCGGTGGCCCTTGGAGACCTCCGCGATCATCTGGCCGTTGTTGGCCGCGGTCGAGAACAGCTTCGAGTCGAACGGGATCACCGCGATCGGCTGGCTCTCCATGGTCTTGGCGAAGGCCTTGACCTCGATCTCCGCACGCTTGGGCATGCCAACCTGGTTGATGCAGTAGAGCGGTGGCCGGTCGTTCGGCCGCGCCGCCTTCAACACGTTCAGCATGTTCTTGGTGTTGCGCAGGTTCGCAAGATCGGGCTCGGCCACGATCACGATGTCGTCCGCGTTGACCAGCGCGCGCCGCGTCCAGCCCGACCATTGATGGGGAACGTCGAGCACGATGCAGGGCGTGGTCATCCGCAGCGTGTCGAACACCGCATCGAAGGCCTCCGCGCCGAAATCGTAGACGCGGTCAAGGGTGGCAGGCGCGGCAAGCAGGCTGAGACGCTCGGTGCATTTGGAGAGCAGACGCTCCATCAGGGCCGTGTCCGGCCGATCCTGCGACAGCACCGCATTGGCGATGCCCTGCACCGGGTCCTGATTGTAATCGAGACCGGCGGTGCCGAAGGCGAGGTCGAGATCGATCACGACGGAATCGAGTGCGAGGTCGCGGGCGATGGTCCAGGCCACATTGTGCGCGACGGTGGAGGCACCGACACCGCCCTTGGCGCCGACCACCGCGATGACGCGGCCGGTGATGATGGTTTCGGATGCCGAGAACAGGCTGCAGATCGAGCGGACGACGTCGAGTGTCTCGACCGGTCCCACCACATAGTCGTTGACGCCGCGGCGGACCAGCTCGCGATAGGGCGCGGTGTCGTTGGGATTGCCGATCACGACCACGCGGGTGCCGGGGTCGCAGACGCCGGCGAGGTCGTCGAGGCCCTCGAGAATGTCGCGCGTGCCGTCGGATTCGATCACAATGACGTTCGGCGTCGGCATCGTTTCATAGACTTCGATTGCCGCAGCTAAGCCACCATCCTTTGCGGTGAGGTGCGCCTTGGCGAGACGGCGATCCTGCCCGGCCGCGGTCACCGCGGCGAGCGTCTGCTCGGTCTCGCAAAAGGCCTGCACGGAGATGCGAGGAACCGGCGCAATGTGTTCCTCGGGGTGCTGCGGATCGTCCGCTTCTTCGTCGTGGACGCGTGTCATCTGCCTGTGTCGCTGAGTTTGGCCTTGTCGGCGTCTGGATTGGTGGTCCCGATCGGCGTGCCCTTGCGATAGCGCTCGAAGGCCATGTCGCGCCGTGCGTTATAGGCCGGCGTCTCGGACCGCGGCTGCTCGAGGTCGGCCGGATTGTCGATCATGGCCGCGAGGTTGCGCTGGCTGGCGCAACCCAGATTGAAATAGGGCCGGTTCTCGTTGTAGCCGGGGTCGAGGATGGAGGGGCCGAGATCTTCCGGCCACAGCCCGCAGGGGCCCGCGACCGCGGCGATCCGGGAATAGCTCAGACGGATGGTGGGCAGCAGTCCGGGATCCTCGGGCCGATAGGGATGCTGGACGATGGCACGCGAGGGCACGCCGACGGATGCGAGCACGGAACGGATCTCGTGATAGGTCGCTGCCGCCGCGCGCGAATTCGCAGCGTTGACGGGGACGTCAACGACGACCGAGCCGGTACCTTCGCGCACCCAGTCCCGGGCAATGCCGGCGACGTCCGCGTGCTGCGCGGCCGAGAGGCCGCCGCGAGCGTTGCCGACGAAGATCACGATCGACTTCTTGGCTTCCTCGACCGCGATCGGGTGACGCTGGCGATAGTCGGTCGGCACCGTCTGGGTGACGATCTCGCCGGTGGTGTTGCAGGCGCCCAGCATGACGGAGAGCCCCGTCAGTGCCAGGGCGACGCTCAACTTGCGACGTCGATCGGCCATGGTCTTCGTCATCGCTTCATCCCCTCGTGCCCCGTCTCTTTGCCCCGTTCCCCAGGCCGTCCGTTCGTCATCAGTCGATGATGAAGCCGAAATCGCCGGGCGTGCCCGCGATCGGATCGACGCGGCGCGCGATGCCATAGAGGCGGTTCATGCGGCCGAGCAGCGCCGTCTGGGCGTCAGAGGCCGGCGCAAAGCCGTCGTCGGGCCGGGACAGTTCCTTCTGAGCCACCGCGCGCACCACATAGGGCGTCACGATCACCATCAGCTCGGTCTCGTTGTTGACGAAGTCCTGGCTGCGGAACAGCGCGCCGATGATCGGCACCTGGTCGACGCCGGGCAGGCCGTTGATCGCCTGTTTGGTCTGCTGCTGGATCAGGCCGGCCATCGCCATCGAACCGCCCGAGGGAATTTCCAGTGTCGTTTCGGCGCGGCGGGTCTGGATCGAGGGAATGGTGATCGAGTTGGTCGAGCTCGACGACAGCGCCTGGGTCACCGTGATGGCGCTCTGGTTCGACAACTCGGACACCTCGGTCATCACCCGCAGGCTGATCCGGCCCTCGCTCAGTACGACCGGGGTAAAGTTCAGGGAGATGCCGAACTTCTTGTAGGTGATCTGGGTGGTGCAAACGTGGGTGACGGGATCGCAGGCATAGCCCGACGGAATGGGGAATTCGCCGCCGGCGATGAAGGTGGCGGATTCGCCGGAGATCGCGGTCAGGCTCGGCTCGGCGAGCGTGCGCATGACGCCCGCGCTTTCCATCGCGCGCATCGTGGCGCTGACGGTCGCGAAGCCCTTGGTGAGGCCGGCGACACCTAATCCGTTGTTGCTGACGATCGGTCCGCCGCTGACCGAGAACGGGTTGGAATTGTTGAAGTTCACCACCGCGGTGCCGGCGTTCAGGCTGGCACTGAGATCGACGCCCAACTGCTTGACGATATCGCGGCGCACTTCGCCGACGACGACCTTGAGCATCACCTGGTCGCGGCCGCGCACGACGATGTTGTTGACCACCTTCTCGGAGCCGCCGACCAGTTTGGCGGCGACGTCGCCGGCCTGCTGGGCCTCGACCGGGCTCGACACCGAGCCGGTGAGCATCACGCTGTCGCCGACGCCCTCGATCTGCACGCCCGGCAGCGACTGACGCAGCGCCGTGCGCATGCCGTTGAGATCGCGCTTCACCGCGATGTCGTAGGCGGCCACCTGCTGGCCGTCGGCGGCGAAGAACACGACGTTGGTCTGGCCGACCTGTCCGCCGATGATATAGGCGCGTTGGGCCGAGCGGATCACCGCATTGGCAATCTTGGGATCGGCGACCAGCACGTCCTTGACGTCGCGCGGCAGGTCGATCACGGCGGACTTGCCGACGCCGAGCGACAGGAAGCGCGTCTTCGCCGGTGCGATCGTCCCGACTGGCGACACATCGAGATCCGCTGCCTGCATGGGCGCCTGGTCGCCGACCGGCGCATCCGCGGCGCTGACGACATCGGGGGCTGCGAGCAGCCCCAGGATCAGCATCGTCCCCGTCCAGACCGAGCGCGCGCGATTCCCCCGAATGCGCATGCCCGTCCGATCATCCCCAAAGTTCATCATATCCCCATCACTTCTGTGACGTCAGTTGCCGCGCCTGTACGCCGTAGCGGATCACGTTGACCCCGCCGGTCCGCTTGCTCGCCTGGTCCTCGGGCGTGCTGTCGAGCGAGTTGGCATCGACGATGCTGCGCAGCGCGAGTGTCAGCGTGCCGCCCTGGCGCGCTGCCGAGAGCGTGGCGACCTGCTCGGGCTTGAGCTCGAGCGTGACGGTCCTGCCGACGACGGCGTTCTGGCCGTCCTTTTCCTTCGGCGCCTGGTCGATCGCGAGCACGCGGATATTGGTCAGGATCGCCTCGGACAGGATGAGGTCGTTACCGGCGGCCCCGTCAGGATTCTTCAGGCGACGGGTCAGCACGATGTCGACGCGGTCATTCGGCAGGATGAAGCCGCCGGCGGCAGTCTCGGCTGAAATCTCGGTGGAGACGGCGCGCATGCCCGACGGCAGGATCGCGGCCATGAAGCCGGAGCCGTCGGCCTTGACCAGCTTCTGCTCGCGGATCGGCTCGCCCTGCATCAGCGGCACGCGTGCGATCGAGCCTGCGATCTGGATCTGCGCCTCGGGCCTGTTGTCGCGGCGGATGAAGGCGCTGCTCGCGGTCGCCGCCGGCCAGACCTGCCATTGCAGGTCCTCGGGCTTCACGGCTTGACCGAGCTGGATATCGTTCTTGGCGACCAGGACCTCGACCGTCGGCAGCTTTTCGGCGACGGGGAGAGCGGGCGCGGGCTTGTTGTCATAGCCGCTCGCCAGATACGCAGCGACGCCGCCGGCGCCCAGCGCGATGACGAGAACGACAATGCGTGCGGTGTTCATACGCTTCTACTCTTACGCGGGGCACTCGAACCGCACCTGGCGGGTTCCCCAACGTCGATGAGTAGGCAGTAAAAGTATAAGCGGTGTTGCGAGGCCGAATGCGATCGACGGCCGCGCTGTGGTCTTTCGGCAGATGGTGAACGTCGCGTTAGCCGGTCGGCCACTGGCCCCGTAGTTTCACGCAGTCGCGGCCCGTGCGTTCGAATGACGCGCGCCGCGTGATGGTGAATGCGTGGTTAGTGATGTGTGGGGTGATGCCGCGAATGCATCACGTAGCCCGGATGGAGCGCAGCGCAATCCGGGGCCGTTGAATGTGGCGTGGGATCCCGGATTTCGCTGCGCTCCATCCGGGCTACGAGCTACGGGCCGATGCCTACTTCGCCCGCTTCTGCTCGATCACGTCCCAGAGCTTTGCGGCAACGTCCGGTCCGCCGAGTCGCGCGATGGCGCGGATGCCGGTCGGCGAGGTCACGTTGATCTCGGTGAGGTTGCCGTTGATGACGTCGATGCCGACGAACAACAGCCCGCGCTCGCGCAGCGCCGGGCCGACGGTGGCGCAGATCTCGCGCTCGCGCGGCGTGAGCTCGGTCTCCTGCGCTGCGCCGCCGCGCACCATGTTGGAGCGGAGGTCGTCGGCGGCCGGCACGCGATTCACCGCGCCGGCGAACTCGCCGTTGATCAGGATGATGCGCTTGTCGCCGTGCTTTACCTCGGGGATGAACTGCTGGATCACCCAGGCTTCCTTGAATGTCACCGAGAACATGTCGAACAGCGAGCCGAAATTCATGTCCTGCGGCATCACGCGGAACACCGCCGCGCCGCCATGGCCGTGCAAGGGCTTCATGACGACGGCGCCATGCTTGTCGCGAAACGCGTTGATCTCGTCGAGATCGCGCGAGATCAGCGTCGGCGGCATCAGCTGCGGGAAGTTCATCACGAACAGCTTTTCCGGCGCGTTGCGCACCGAGGCTGGATCGTTGACGACGAGTGTCTTCGGATGGATGCGTTCGAGCAGGTGCGTCGAGGTGATGTAGGCGAGGTCGAACGGCGGATCCTGGCGCAGCAGCACCACGTCAAAACCGTTGAGCGCCTCGCGCCTGGGCTCGCCCAGGGTGAAATGGTTGCCAGGCTCGTCGCGCACGGTGAGCAGCTGAACCGGAGCGACGATCTCCTCGCCGACCATCGAGAGCTTGTCGGGGGTGTAATAGGACAGGCCGTGGCCGCGCTTTTGCGCCTCCAGGAGCAGCGCAAAGGTGGAATCGCCATTGATGTTGATGCGGGCGATGGGGTCCATCTGGACGGCGACGTTCAGTTTCATGGTCTGCCTTTCAGGTCGAGGCGTCGAATGCCGCCAACACATGGCGTGGAAGTGACCGCGGCGCAATCAGCATGGCATCGAATCGCATTTCGAATTCCGCATGCTCGGGATGCGCGACGAGCCAGCCTTGCGCGGCGTCGATGATGCGCTGCTGCTGGCGCGGCGTCACGGCGAAGGCGGCATCATCTAGCGTTGCGCGCGCCTTGACCTCGACGAAGGCGATCAAATTGCGGCGGCGCGCCACGATGTCGATCTCGCCATGCGGCGTGCGGAAGCGCTTGGCGAGGATGCGGTAGCCCTTGGCCATGAGATAGGCCGCGGCGCGGCTTTCCGCGGAGATGCCGGTGCGGAACGCGGCGACGCGCTCGGGCGAGGCGATTTTCGGTTCCGAAGGGGCCTCAGTCTTCGCCATCGCCGCCCCGCAGATCTTTGGCAAGCTCAAGCGCGCGGGCATAGACCTCGCGGCGCGGCCGGCCCGAGAGCGCGACCGCATGCGCCACCGCATCCTTGACGCTGTTCGCGGCGAGCTGCTCGCGCAGGAGCTCGTCGAGCGCGTCCGATGTCAGCATCTCGGCATCCGCCGCAGGCGGAGCGATCACCAGCACGAATTCGCCGCGCGTCTCCAGCGTGTCGGCACCAAGCGCCAACTCACGCAGCGTCGCGCGCGAAATCTGCTCGTGCAGTTTCGTCAGCTCGCGGCAGATTGCGGCTTCGCGGGTCCCCATGATCTCGGCGAGCTCGGCAAGCGTGTCCTGCACGCGGTTGCCGGAATCGAACATCACCAGCGTCGCATCGATGCGCGCAAGCTCAGTCAGGCGCGATCGTCGTGCCGCCGATTTCGCGGGCAGAAAGCCTTCGAAGAAGAAGCGATCGGTCGGCAGCGCTGCGACCGACAGCGCCGCTAGCACCGAGGACGGGCCGGGCAGCGCGTAGACGGCGTGGCCGGCGGCGCAGACCTCGCGTACCAGCTTGTAGCCGGGGTCCGAGATCAGCGGCGTGCCCGCGTCCGACACCAGCGCGATCGAGCCGCCCTGCGAAAGCCGCTCCAGGATTTTTGGACGGGCCGCTTCCGCGTTGTGCTCGTGATACTGCTTGAGCTGCGCGGAGATGTCGTAGCGCTCGGTCAAACGCCGCGTGATCCGGGTGTCCTCGCAGGCGATGACATCGACCCCGGCGAGGGTCTGCAGCGCCCGCAGCGTGATGTCGCCGAGATTGCCGATGGGGGTCGCGACCAAATGCAGGCCCGGCGCGGCCTTTGGCGCCGCAAGCCGATGGGCGTCGATGGCGAAACCGCGCGAGGCGGGCTCCGTGATCTCGGGTGTATTTATCGGGGACGGCTTTGCGCGCATAATCAGACGAACTTAGGCATGATCCCCGGGACTGGGAACCGGTCCCCGGAAAAAGATCGTGCCTGGGCGAGGCAAGGGGCGAGGAAGGACTGGAATGTGATCCATTCGGCATCACATTCCCCAGGGAATGAAGCGTCAGCGCCATATTCGCGGCGGAAACGCCGCCTTGATGCTGGGTGATGGACGGCGGACAGCTAGCCAGAACTTGAGAGGAAGCCGCGTTAAGCGGGCATTATCCTTTTGTTTGAGTTAACTATTTGCCGACAATATGCCTGAATCCATGGCCGGTGTCGTGGAAAGAATGTCGTGACCGGCTGGCGACGGTCGGTCAGAAGAGAAACTGTCATGACGGGCCCACGTGATCCCAGATCCTCCTTTCCGGAGGAATCTCCCGTTCAGGGCCCCCTGATGTCAGGGGCGACCCGGCGAAGCGCGCTCGGCCTGTTGCTCGGCACGCCGCTGCTGTCGGCCTGCGCCGGCGTGCAGCAGAGCCTCAGCCAGTTCTCCAATCCGTTCAGCAGCTCCTCTCCGCCTCCGGCCCAGCCGGCCGGCCCGCCGCAGCAGGCAACGACCGCCGGCACCGGCGGGGTGAAGGTTGCCGTGATCCTGCCGCTCTCGGCATCCGGCAATGCCGGCCTCGCCGCGCAGTCGATGCGCAATGCCGCCGAGATGGCGCTGGCCGAGTTCCAGAATCCCAACATCCAGCTCCTGATCAAGGACGACAATGGCAACCCGCAGGGCGCGCAGGCGAGTGCGCAGCAGGCGGTCGACGAGGGCGCCGAGATCATCCTGGGGCCGCTGTTCGCACAATCCGTGCCTGCGGTGGCGCAAATCGCGCGCACGCGCGGCATCCCGGTGATGGCGTTCTCGACCGATTCCAGCATCGCCGGCCGCGGTGTCTATCTGCTGAGCTTCCTGCCGGAGTCCGACGTCAACCGCATCGTCGAATATTCCGGCAGCATCGGAAAGCGCTCCGTCGCCGTGCTGGTGCCCGACAATGCTTATGGCAACGTGGTCGAGGCCGCGGTGAAGGCGGCGGTGCCGCGCCGCGGCGGGCGCATCGTCGCGTTCGAGAAATACGGCGCCGACCGCGCCACGCCGGCCCGGACCGTGGCGCAGCAGCTCGGCAGCGCCGATGCGCTGTTCATCGCCGATGATGGCGACGCCGTCGTCTCGGTCGCCGATGCGATGAGCGCGGCGGGTGCGAATTTGCGCAATATCCAGCTGCTCGGCACCGGCCTGTGGGACAGTCCGCGCGTCTATGCCAGCCCAAGCTTGCAAGGTGGCCTCTACGCCGCGCCCGATCCGGCCGGCTTCCGCGCCTTCTCCGGCCGCTATCGCACCAAATACGGCGCCGAGCCCGTGCGCACCGCAACGCTCGCCTATGACGCCGTCGCCCTCGTTGCTGCGCTGGCGCGCACGCAAGGCACCACCCGCTTCTCGTCCGACGTGCTCACCAATCCTTCCGGATTCGCTGGCATCGACGGCCTGTTCCGCTTCCGCGCCGACGGCACCAACGAGCGGGGCCTCGCGGTGATGAAGGTCACGACCGGCGGCGGCGTGGCCGTGGCGGGTTCGCCGAAGAGTTTTGGGGCGTAGCGCGGGACGACAGTGCCGTAGGGTGGGCAAAGGCGCGCGCTTTGCGCGCCGTGCCCACCGTCTTTCTGCACATGTGGTGAAAAATGGTGGGCACGCTTCGCTTTGCCCACCCTACGGCAGCTCGCTACGCCGCCAGATCCGCAACCACCGCATCGAGCACCGGAAAACCGCTGCTGGTCACGCGCAGCCGTCCCGTTGCATCCACTGTGATCGCGCCTTCTTCGCGCAGCAGCGTGATGCGCTTGGGATCGAGCGAGCGGCCTGACAGCGCGCGGTAGCGCTCGGGGTCGATGCCCTCGGCAAGGCGCAACCCCATCAGCAAAAATTCGTCGGCGCGCTCTTCGCTGTTGAGGAGATCGTCGGTGACGACGCCGTGGCCGTTGGTCTCGACCCGCATCAGCCAGGCTTCG
Source organism: Bradyrhizobium sp. Kon37 (assembly GCF_055807535.1). Lineage (NCBI taxonomy): Bacteria > Pseudomonadati > Pseudomonadota > Alphaproteobacteria > Hyphomicrobiales > Nitrobacteraceae > Bradyrhizobium > Bradyrhizobium sp. Kon37. The sequence goes on along the minus strand of NZ_JBVVOY010000001.1, from coordinate 718,513 downwards.
GGACGCTTCTCGGTGGCGGTCGCGTGCCTGATACCGTCGATGTCGAGCCGGCCATGGGCACCGGGGCCGATGCCGGCATATTCCTCGCCACGCCAGTAGACCAGATTGTGCCGGCACTCGGCGCCGCGCCGCGCGTGATTGGAAATCTCGTAGGCGGGCAGGCCGAGCCTGTCGCAGGTCTCTTGGGTAACATCGTAGAGCGCGCGTGCGACCGCTTCATCCGGCGTCTTCAGCTTGCCGGCCTGATGCAGGCCGAAAAACGGCGTGCCTTCTTCGATCGTCAATTGATAGAGCGACAGATGTTCGGCTGCCTCGCCGATCGCGAGACGCAATTCATCGGCCCACATCGCCGGCGTCTGGTCGGGACGGGCGTAGATCAGGTCGAACGAATAACGATCGAACGAGCGGCGCGCGATGGCGACGGCATCGAGGGCCTCGCGCGCGCTGTGCATGCGACCGAGCGCTTTCAGAGAGGCATCGTCGAGCGCCTGCACGCCGAGCGAGACGCGATTGACGCCGGCGGCGCGATAACCGGCAAAGCGCGTGGCTTCGACACTGGTCGGGTTTGCCTCCAGCGTGACTTCGACGTCTTTCGCCACGGTCCAGTGCTTGCCGATGGCGTCGAGCACAGCGCCGACGGTCGCAGGCTGCATCAGTGAGGGCGTGCCGCCGCCGAGAAAGATCGAGGTGACTTCGCGGCCGGGCGCGCGCTCGGCGGTCGCAGCGATCTCGCGCGCGAAAGCCGACGCAAAGCGCGCCTCGTCGATCGCGGCGTGGCGGACATGGCTGTTGAAGTCGCAATAGGGGCACTTCGACAGGCAGAACGGCCAGTGCACGTAGACGCCGAAGGCTTCGGATTCTTGTTTTGACGCGTTTTCCTGGCGCGAACCGGTATCCACTTCGCTCGAAAACGCTCTAGCGCGGCTCAAGGCAGATCTCCGCCAGTTTCACGAAGGCGCGGGCACGGTGCGACAGGCCGAGACCGAGCGGCGGCAGGCCGTGCTTCTCGAGGCTCTCCATCTCGCCGAAGGTGCGGCTGTGGCCGTCGGGCAAAAACATCGGGTCGTAGCCGAAGCCGGCGGTGCCGCGCGGCGGCCACACCAGCGTGCCGTCGACGCGCGCTTCGACCTGTTCGAGATGATCGTCGGGCCATGCAACGCAGAGCGCGGAAACGAAATGCGCCTTGCGCTTGGCGGGCGTGGTCGCGCCGCGCTCCTGCAATAGCCGTTCGATCTGCGCCATCGCCGCGGCAAAATCCTTGTTCGGGCCAGCCCAGCGCGCCGAGTAGATGCCGGGCGCGCCGTCGAGCGCGTCGACCACGATGCCGGAATCATCGGCGAAGGATGGCAGCTTCGTCGCCTGCGCTGCCGCGATCGCCTTGATCGCGGCATTGCTGCGGAAATCGTTTCCGGTCTCTTCCGGCTCCGGAAGGCCTAATTCGCCGGCCGACACCGCCTCGATGCCGTAAGGCGCGAGCAGCTCCTTCATCTCGGCGAGCTTGCCGGGATTATGGGTCGCGATGACCAGCTTTCCGGTGATTCGGCGATGCATCGGGCTATTGACTACGCTACCGCCAGTTTCTGCAAGTCCACCAGACGCGCCACGCCCTTGCGCGCCAGCGCCATCAGCGCGAGGAACTCGGCTTCCGTGAACGGCTCGCGTTCCGCGGTGCCCTGGACTTCGATGATGCGGCCATCACCCGTCATGACGAAGTTGGCGTCGGTATCGGCCTCGGAGTCCTCGGCATAGTCGAGATCGAGCACGGGCGTGCCCTTGTAGATGCCGCAGGAGATCGCGGCGACGTTGTCGCGCAACACATTGGCTTTGACCATGTTGCGCGCCTTCATCCAGGTGATGCAATCGGCGAGGGCGACCCAGGCGCCGGTGATCGAGGCCGTGCGGGTGCCGCCGTCGGCCTGGAGCACGTCGCAATCGACCGTGATCTGGCGCTCGCCGAGCGCTTCGAGATTGATGATGGTGCGAAGCGAGCGGCCGATCAGGCGCTGAATTTCGACGGTGCGGCCGCTCTGCTTTCCTGCGGAGGCCTCGCGGCGGGTGCGTTCCGAGGTCGCGCGCGGCAGCATGCCGTATTCGGCGGTGACCCAGCCACGGCCCTGGCCCTTGAGCCACGGCGGCAGGCGGTCTTCCAGCGTGGCGGTGACCAACACGTGGGTGTCGCCGAATTTCACCAGGCACGAGCCTTCCGCATATTTGACCACGCCGCGCTCCAGCGTCACGGGGCGCAATTCGTCGGGCGCACGGCGGCTTGGCCGCATGGGAATCCTCCAAAACTCTCGGAAAAGGGCTGTTGGCGGTGCTTGTAGGGGGGGTAAGGGTGGGCGGCAAGGGGGAAGATCGAGGCCTTATTCACCCCCGATTTTCAATCCGCGAACGCCACGCTTGTCAGAAGCCCCAGGGATAGACAAATTAGCTGTATCTGAGAGGAGTTACGGTCTGTGGCCCATCACGATCCGATCCATCTGATCGCGCCGCGCGCGGGCCTTGCCCAGCTCAACGAGCGTTCCCGCGACATCTTTCGTCAAATCGTCGAAAGCTACCTCGCGACCGGGGAGCCGGTGGGCTCGCGCAATATTTCGCGCCTGATCGCCATGCCGCTGTCGCCCGCATCGGTCCGCAACGTCATGGCCGACCTGGAACAGCTCGGCCTGATCTACGCCCCTCACACCTCCGCCGGCCGGCTGCCGACGGAACTCGGCCTGCGCTTCTTCGTCGATGCCCTGATGCAGGTCGGCGACCTCAATGACAGTGAACGGCAGGCGATCCAGAGCCAGTTGACCTCCGTGGGCCACGCGCAATCGGTCGAGGCCGCGCTCGAGGAGGCATTGACGCGGCTTTCCGGCCTGACCCGTGCGGCCGCCGTCGTGCTGACGCCGAAATCCAATGCGCGGCTGAAACATATCGAATTCGTCCGCTTGGAACCGGAAAAGGCGTTGGTGATCCTGGTCGGCGAGGACGGGCAGGTCGAAAACCGCGTCTTGACGCTGCCGCCGGGAGTTCCATCCTCGGCGTTGACCGAAGCCGGCAACTTCCTCAATGCCCGTATCCGGGGTCGGACCCTGGCCGAGGCGCGGCTGGAGCTCGAGACCGCGCTCGGCGAGGCGCGCACCGAGCTCGATCAGCTGACGCACAAGGTGATCTCGGCCGGCATCGCCAGCTGGTCCGGCGGCGAGAACGAGGATCGCCAGCTCATCGTCCGCGGCCACGCCAATCTGCTCGAGGATTTGCATGCGCTGGAGGATCTCGAGCGCGTTCGCCTGCTGTTCGACGATCTCGAGACCAAGCGCGGCGTGATCGACCTGCTCGGCCGGGCCGAAACCGCGGAAGGCGTGCGGATCTTCATCGGCAGTGAGAACAAGCTGTTCTCGCTGTCGGGCTCGTCCACCATCATCTCGCCCTATCGGGATGCCGCCGGCCATATCGTCGGCGTTTTGGGCGTGATCGGGCCGACGCGGCTGAATTATGCCCGCGTGATCCCGACCGTGGACTACGCTGCCCGCATCGTCAGCCGGCTCCTGGGGGGCTGACCGGCGTCTCCCGCGATCACGGGCGCTTGATTTTCGGCGCCCGAAGCACGATATGCGGGCCAGAAACCCCTGAGATGAATGCGAAAAGAGAGCCGATGACCGATCGAGACCGGCAACCCGAAGACACGAGTGCTGCGGCCGGCGAGCCCGTGGTGTCAAAACCCTACATCATGCCCGACGATCCCGAGCCCGGCTCGGTCGAGCTCCTGCAGAAGGAAGTCGCCGAGGCGCGCGACCGCATGCTGCGGACGCTGGCCGAGATGGAGAATTTGCGCAAGCGCACCGCCAAGGAGGTCGCTGACGCCAAGCTCTACGGCGTCACGGGCTTTGCCCGCGACGTGCTCGACATCGCCGACAACCTCCAGCGCGCCCTCGATGCCGTTCCGGCCGAGGCCCGTGCGGCGGCCGATGCAGGCCTCGCCTCGCTGATCGAGGGCGTCGAGCTGACCGAGCGCTCGCTGCTCAGCGCACTGGAAAAACACGGCGTGAAGAAGTTCGACCCCTTGGGCCAGAAGTTCGATCCGAACTTCCAGCAGGCGATGTTCGAGGTGCCCGATGCGTCGGTACCCGCGGGCACCGTCGTGCAGGTCATGCAGGCCGGCTACACCATCGGCGAGCGCGTGCTGCGTCCTGCCTTGGTCGGTGTCGCCAAAGGCGGCGCCAAGGCCGCGCCCGCTAACAGCAACGAGCCGAACGGCGCGGCGAACTGAAGATCCTCATGGTGAGGAGGCGCGTCAGCGCCGTCTCGAACCATGCAGGCCGAACTGCTGCAGCGGGGCCTTCATCCTTCGAGACGCGCGCGAAAATGCGCGCTCCTCAGGATGAGGGTCTTGCAGTTCGGTCGCGCCTCTTACGCGCTCGCCGCGATATCCGCAGACTGAATCCGCTTCACGCCGGCCTTGGCCATATCGGCCCAGGCTTTTGCGAGCGAACCCTGATTGTCGATGCCGCGGCAGGCGTCTTCCACCACATAGACCTCGAAGCCCGCCTTGCGCGCGTCGAGCGCGGTCCAGGCCACGCAGAAATCCGTCGCCAGCCCGACTACGAAGACGCGCTTGATCTTGCGCGCCTTCAGATAGCCGGCAAGGCCGGTCGAGGTCTTGCCGTCGGCTTCGAGGAAGGCCGAATAGCTGTCGACGTCCTTGTGAAACCCCTTGCGGATGATGAGCTCGGCGTGCGGGATCGCAAGGTCTTTCGACAGTGCGGCGCCGTCGGTGCCCTGCACGCAATGGTCGGGCCACAGCACCTGCTTGCCGTAGGGAAGATCGACGGTCTCGAACGGCTTCTTGCCAGCGTGGACCGACGCGAAGGAAACATGGCCTTGCGTGTGCCAGTCTTGCGTCATCACCACGTTCGAAAACGCTTTCGAGATCTTGTTGATGACGGGCACCACCTGCTCGCCTTCCTTCACGGCAAGGCTGCCGCCGGGCAGGAAGCAGTTCTGCACGTCGATCACGAGCAGCGCGGATGCATCGTCCGGCTTGATCGATGTGGCCGCCAGAATCGCGGTTGGCGCGAGCGCCACGAGCGCGCTCGTCCCGAGCGCCGCCAAGACTTGTCGCCGATCCAGCATCATTCGCCTCCCATCCAGGATGAACTCAACGGAAGGGGAGCCTAGTTCCGTTCGTATACGAACAGAAGCCCGAAAATGCAGCCGGCTTTGGTGAGTGGTTGGGCTGCTGACCGGATGAGTGTCGGGTTAGCCCTTCGGCTGGATGCCGTCGCGGACTGCGCGGAAGCGGGTGAAGGCGGCCGGCCATTGCTCGCGCGGGGCGCTGGCGATGATGCGCAGCGAGGCGCCGCCGCTGCTAAAGCGGATCCACTGCACCACAGTCACCGGCGTCTTGTCCTTGCCGCTGACGCCGTCGATCCGGGTCTCGAACCCCTGCTGGCCGCTGATGCGGATCGGCTCGGACATGGTGACGCGCGACTCGCGCACGCCGGGAATCTGGAGCGCCGCCTCCTGGGCGAAGCGGGCGCGGTCGTCGGCGGCTTGCGGGGTGGCGCCAATCACGCCGAGGATGATGAACGGCTTCGATTCATAGCCGGAGCTCTCGTCGCCGTCGGCCAGGATGATGCTCGAGCCCGGCGCCAGCGTGCGAACGTCCTTGAAGTCGGCGAGATCGGTGATCTTGAACGGCATCAGCGCGATCTGCTCTTCGGCCGAGACCTGCTTGCGGGTGACGACGCTCGCGAACATCTGCCGCACCGCTTCGTCGGTGTAGATCTTGCTCGCATTCTCCGGAATCTGCACCGCGACATAGCCGGAGAAGCCGGCCCCCGGCACGATCATCGAATAGCGTCGAACCGGGGTTTCGCCGGCCTTGCCGCTCTCGGTCGTGAAATAGGCAAGACCCGCGGGCGTCTCGATCTTGTCCTGCTTGACGCCGTTGGCTCCGGCCGGATTGGAGTTGAAGGCGCTCACGACCTCGCCATAGGCCGCCGGCGGCAGTTCTGTGATCAGCACCTTGACGTTGCCGTCCTCGCTCTCGAAGCCGGGAAAGGTCTTGGCCGTGTTGAGACCGACCAATGGCACCATGCCGAGGCGCAAGCCGGGTGGGAAAACGGCGTCGGCAGCCAGAGCCGGAAGCGCAGAGGCAACGAGGAGGGCGAGCGCAGCAAGGGGGCGGATCAGCTTCATGGGCACTCTGATTGGTTCACATTGAGGCCGTTCGATGGTGGCCAGCCGGCCCCTTTTGTCGCGCAACGCAGCCCGCTGACGAGCCCGGCCGGCTGCCCGCCTTTTAGCGGGTTTGGACTTGCCGCAACAGGGCGGGGCGGAATGCGGTAGCCGATGCCGGCTGATCGCGGCACCTGTTAATAATTCCTCACCTGCAAGGGCGGTGCAGCCCGGATATGTTCTTCCAAAACCCAATGTTTTCACGGCCGAAACTTGCGTTCGGTCCTTGCGGGCACCTCCCCCCCTCCTATATGACCCCCAACCATCGCAATATCGCGAATGTTTGATCTTAGGGGGTTTCGGTTCGGGTGCCTTCTGGGCCCAGCCAGCCTGCCGCAAAAACAAGGATACAGGACCATGGGAAAGGTCATCGGGATCGACCTCGGCACCACGAATTCGTGCGTCGCCGTAATGGATGGCAAGAACGCCAAAGTCATCGAGAATTCCGAAGGCATGCGCACGACGCCTTCGATCGTCGCCGTGACGGACGACGGTGAGCGCCTCGTCGGCCAGCCGGCCAAGCGCCAGGCCGTCACCAATCCCGAGCGCACGTTCTTCGCAGTGAAGCGCCTGATCGGCCGCCGCTACGACGACCCGATGGTCGAGAAGGACAAGAAGCTCGTTCCGTACAAGATCGTGAAGGCTTCCAACGGCGACGCCTGGGTCGAGGCCGACGGCCAGACCTACTCGCCCTCGCAGGTCTCGGCGTTCATCTTGCAGAAGATGAAGGAGACCGCGGAAGCCCATCTGGGCCAGAAGGTCGACCAGGCCGTCATCACCGTGCCCGCCTACTTCAACGACGCCCAGCGCCAGGCGACCAAGGACGCCGGCAAGATCGCGGGCCTTGAAGTGCTGCGCATCATCAACGAGCCGACCGCGGCCGCGCTCGCCTATGGCCTCGACAAGACTAAAACCGGCACGATCGCCGTGTACGATCTCGGCGGCGGCACGTTCGATATCTCGATTCTCGAAATCGGCGACGGCGTGTTCGAGGTGAAGTCGACCAACGGCGACACCTTCCTCGGCGGCGAAGACTTCGACATGCGCCTGGTCGGCTATCTGGCCGACGAATTCCAGAAGGAGCAGGGCATCAACCTGCGCAACGACAAGCTCGCGTTGCAGCGCCTGAAGGAAGCTGCTGAAAAGGCCAAGATCGAGCTGTCGTCGACGACGCAGACCGAGATCAACCTGCCCTTCATCACCGCGGACCAGACCGGCCCGAAGCATCTGACGATGAAGCTCACCCGCGCCAAGTTCGAGGCGCTGGTCGATGACCTCGTCCAGAAGACCGTCGAGCCCTGCCGCAAGGCGCTGAAGGATGCCGGCCTCACCGCCGCCGAGATCGGCGAAGTGGTGCTGGTCGGCGGCATGTCGCGCATGCCGAAGGTCCAGGAAGTCGTGAAGCAGCTGTTCGGCAAGGAGCCGCACAAGGGCGTCAACCCGGACGAAGTCGTGGCGATCGGCGCCGCGATCCAGGCCGGCGTGCTTCAGGGCGACGTCAAGGACGTGCTGCTGCTCGACGTGACCCCGCTGTCGCTGGGCATCGAGACGCTGGGCGGCGTGTTCACCCGCATCATCGACCGCAACACCACGATCCCGACCAAGAAGAGCCAGGTGTTCTCGACCGCCGAGGACAGCCAGAACGCGGTCACCATCCGCGTCTTCCAGGGCGAGCGTGAAATGGCGGCCGACAACAAGATGCTCGGTCAGTTCGACCTGATGGGCATTCCGCCGGCCCCGCGCGGCATGCCGCAGATCGAGGTGACCTTCGACATCGACGCCAACGGCATCGTCAACGTCTCGGCCAAGGATAAGGCCACGTCCAAGGAGCAGCAGATCCGCATCCAGGCCTCCGGCGGTTTGTCGGAAGCCGACATCGAGAAGATGGTCAAGGACGCCGAGGCCAATGCCGAGGCGGACAAGAAGCGCCGCGAGGCCGTGACTGCCAAGAACGACGCGGATGGTCTGGTGCATTCGACCGAGAAGGCACTGGCCGAGCACGGTTCGAAGGTCGCAGAGACCGAGCGCCGCGCGATCGAGGATGCGGTCAGCGACCTCAAGGAAGCGCTGAAGGGCGACGATGCCGAAGCCATCAAGGCCAAGACCCAAACGCTGGCCCAGGCGTCGATGAAGCTCGGCGAGGCCATGTACAAGCAGCAGGCCGAGGCCGACGCCAAGAAGGATGCGGCCAAGGACGACGTCGTCGACGCGGAGTTCACCGAAGTCGACGACGACAAGAACAACAAGAAGTCCGCCTGAACCCCGCGAGGGTGATGATGCGGACGGCTTGGACCCCACACGCGCCAACGGCCTCCTCCCTCGCGGGGGAGGCCATCGTGTCGGGCTCGACGGGGCAAGGCCTTGCTAAAATCGGCCCCGTTACGATCGATCAATTCCCAGCCGTTATTCTGAATGCTGCCGTGCAATCCTCTGCCGCGAGGCGGAAGGCTGCCTATATCGTTGCATGGCGACGTTGCTTCGCTCCGACTTGAATCGCGATCGGATAGACTGAGCTCATCATGTCCACGTCCACCAAGCGCTGCTACTACGAAACCCTCGAAGTCGAACGCGATGCCGACGATTCCGTCCTGAAATCGTCGTTCCGCAAGCTGGCGATGAAGTTTCACCCCGACCGCAATCCCGGGGACGACACCAGCGAAGTCAAATTCAAGGAAATCAACGAGGCCTACGAGGTCCTGAAAGACAAGGACAAGCGCGCCGCCTATGACCGTTACGGCCATGCCGCCTTCGAGCAGGGCGGCGGCGGTGGCGGCCCCGGTTTCGGCGCGGGCTTCGCCTCCTCTTTTTCCGACATTTTCGAAGATCTGTTCGGCATGGCCGGACAGCGCGGCGGCCGTGGCGGCCGCGAGCGCGGCGCCGATCTGCGCTACAACATGGAAATCACGCTCGAGGAAGCTTTTGGCGGCAAGACCGCGCAGATCGAGATCCCGGTCTCGGTCACCTGCGAAGCCTGCTCGGGCATCGGGGCCAAGGCCGGCACCAAGCCGAAGACCTGCTCGACCTGCGGCGGCGCCGGACGCGTACGGCAGTCGCAGGGCTTCTTCACGCTGGAGCGGACCTGTCCCGGCTGCCAGGGGCGCGGCCAGATGATCGAGGACGCCTGCCCGTCCTGCTCGGGTCAGGGGCGTGTCACCCGCGAACGGAATCTGTCGGTCAACATTCCCCCTGGAGTCGAGGACGGCACCAGGATCAGGCTCGCCGGCGAGGGCGAGGCCGGGGTCCGCGGCGGCCCGCCCGGCGACCTCTACATCTTCCTGTCGCTGGCCCAGCACCAGTTCTTCCAGCGCGACGGCGCCGATCTGCATTGTCGTGTGCCGATCTCGATGGTGACGGCGGCGCTTGGCGGCGAATTCGAGGTGCCGACCATCGAGAAGGGCAAGACCAAGGTGAAGGTCCCCGCAGGGACGCAGTCCAGCCGCCGATTCCGCATCGCATCAAAAGGCATGCCGGTGCTGCGCTCGCGCCAGATGGGCGACATGTATGTTCAGGTCGTGGTCGAGACCCCGCAAAATCTCACCAAGAAACAGCAGGAATTGCTGGCCGAGTTCGAAAAACTCTCCTCCGGCAACACCCAGCCGGAATCCGAGGGTTTCTTCACCAAGGTCAAGGATTTCTTCGGTAATCGGGCAAGTTGACGCGTCTTGACCGTGCCGCCTTCGGCCTATACGTCTTTATGACCATTTTCTGACACGCCGCGGTCACGCGGTCCCGGCCGGTCCCGACATGCCATTGCCATCGTCCGCGCGTGCGTTGAAGAAGCCCCGTCTCGATGACGAGGTGCGTTTTCTCCGGTCATGGATTGAAAAGCCCCTCCACATGGGCGCGGTGATGCCGTCGGGCAAGCTGCTGGCCCGGACCATGGCCCACTACGTCGACGTCAATTCGGACGCACCGGTGGTCGAGCTCGGGCCCGGCACCGGCGCCATCACCTCGGCCCTGGTCGAGCGCGGCGTCGACCAGAAGCGTCTCGTCCTCGTCGAGTACAATCCTGGCTTCTGCGCCCTGCTGCGCGACCGCTACCCGCAGGCCAAGGTGGTGCAGGGCGATGCCTATCGCCTGCGCGACACGCTCTGGAACGTGCTGAGCGCGCCGGCCTCCGCGGTCGTCTCCGGCCTGCCGCTGGTCACAAAACCGATGCTGACGCGGCTGCGGCTCATTCGCGACGCCTTCACGGCGCTGGCGCCCGGTGCGCCCTTCGTCCAGTTCACCTATGCGGTGGTGCCGCCGATTCCGAAATCGCTGCCCGGCGTGTCCACAGAGGCCTCGGAACGGATTTGGATGAACCTTCCGCCGGCCCGCGTCTGGGTGTATCGCAAGGACTAATTCCGCCGGCATTCCTGTTTGCGTGGCGGGCTCGTTTCGCCGAACGCATGGAAGCGGATGTCCGCACCGAAAATCCTGATCATTCCCGGCTCCCTGCGCACCGGCTCGCACAATGCGAAGCTGGCAGCGGTCGCCGCCTATGCATTCGACCAGGCCGGTGTCGACGTCACCCGCATCTCGCTCGCCGATTTTCCGCTGCCGATCTATGACGGCGACCTGCAGGCCAAGTCCGGTGTGCCCAAGCAAGCGATCAATCTCAAGCGCATGATCGGCGCGCATCACGGCGTGCTGATCGTCTCGCCCGAATACAACGCCTCGGTGCCGCCGCTGCTGAAGAACGCGATCGACTGGGTCAGTCGCGTGCATGAGCTGCACGAGCCGCGCGGCGAGGTGTTCCGCAACCGCGTCTTCGCGCTCGCCGGCGCCTCGCAGAGCCGGCTTGGCGCGGCTCGCGCGCTGCAGGCGTTGCGGCTGATCCTGACCTCCTGCCACGCCAATGTGATTGCCAGCCAGCTGACGCTCGCCTTTGCCGACCAGGCCTATGACGATATGGACAGGCTGAAGCACGAGGGCGATATCGCCGCGTTGAAGGAACTGGTGCGGCAGTTGATCGACATTTCCCAACGCATGATGTGAGGTGACATGACGCCAGCCGAGATTGCCCCGAAAGACCGCCTGATCGTCGCGCTCGATCTGCCCGGCGTTGATGCCGCAGAAGCGATGGTCAACCGGCTCGGCGACAGCGTCACCTTCTACAAGATCGGCTATCGGCTGGCTTATGCCGGCGGCTTGCCGCTGGTCGGCAAGCTCGCCGACAAGGGCAAGAAGGTCTTTCTCGATCTCAAGCTGCACGACATCGGCAACACCGTGGCGCAAGGCGTCGACAGCATCACAAGGCTCGGCGCGACCTTCCTCACGGTGCACGCTTATCCGCAGACCATGAAGGGTGCCGTCGAAGGTCGCGGCAGCTCGAACCTGAAGATTCTCGCCGTCACTGTTCTGACGTCCTACAACGAGGACGATCTGCACGCGGCAGGCTTCCGGCTCGGCGTCTCCGAGCTCGTCGAAGCGCGCGCGCAGCAGGCGCAGGTGCTCGGCATCGACGGGCTGGTATCGTCGCCCGAGGAAGTCGGAGCCTTGCGCAAGATCGTCGGCCACCAGATGAGCCTCGTCACCCCCGGCATCCGGCCGGCGGGCGCGGCGAGCGGCGACCAGAAGCGCATCATGACGCCGGGCCGCGCGATTGCCGCGGGCGCGGACTATCTCGTCGTCGGGCGGCCGGTGGTGGAAGCCACGGACCCCGAGGCGATTGCGCAGGCTATCCAGAGCGAGATCGCCGAGGCACTCGACTAACCAACAACACAGGGAGAAGAACAATGGCAAAAGGCTACTGGATCGGACGCGTCGACGTGAGCAGTGACGAGGGCTACAAGCCCTATGCCGTCGCCAATGGTCCGATCTTCAAAAAATGGGGTGGCCGCTTCGTCGTCCGCGCCGGCAAGTTCACCACCGTCGAAGGTGCCAGCCGCACCCGCAACGTCGTGATCGAATTCCCGGACTACGAGACCGCGATCGCCTGCTACAACTCGCCGGAATACCAGGCCAACATCAAGGTGCGCCAGCCGCACTCCGTCGCCGACCTCATCATCATCGAGGGCTATGACGGCCCGCAGCCGTCAGACGGCTGAGGCTGGGTCTGCGCGCACGCCTCGTCCTTCGAGACGACCGCTCCGCGGTCTCCTCAGGATGAGGCTAAGCAGTATCGGCGCCCGTCGAATTTGTTGCCACGGATTCCGACCTCATCCTGAGGGCCCGCCGTAGGCGGGCGTCTCGAAGGATGGCCGCAAGCGACCGGCGCTCCAGGGAAGGTGGAAGCCCGCCTGCCCGATCACCCTCGGTTGCCGGAACTGCCTCCCCCCGCTACAACGACCGTGAGAGGATCGCACCATGTCCGACATGCGTTTGATTGTTGCTGGAGCCGGCGGCCGGATGGGCCGGGCGCTGACGCGGGCGATTGCCGAAAGTAAAGGCGCGGTGCTGGCCGGCGCGCTGGAGGCGCCGGGCTCGGAGCTGCTCGGCAAGGATGCCGGCGTGCTCGCAGGCCTGCCGGCCAATGGCATCAAACTCTCCGGCGATCTCTGGGCGTTGTCAAAGGATGCCGACGGCATTCTGGATTTCACCGTGCCCGCGGCGACGCTGGCCAATGTCGCGATCGCCGCCGAACGGGGCCTCGTGCACGTGGTCGGCACGACCGGGCTGTCGGGCTCCGACAACGCCGTGATCAAGAGCGTCACCAACCGCGCCGTCGTGGTGCAGTCCGGCAATATGAGCCTGGGTGTCAATCTGCTCGCCGCACTGGTCAAGCGCGTCGCCAAGGCGCTCGACGAGAGCTTCGACATCGAGATCGTCGAAACCCATCACCGCATGAAGATCGACGCGCCCTCGGGGACGGCGCTGATGCTGGGCCAGGCGGCCGCTAGCGGCCGCGGCATCGCGCTCGACGAGCATGCAGACCGCGGTCGCGATGGCATCACCGGCGCGCGCAAGCCCGGCGACATCGGCTTTGCGTCGTTGCGCGGCGGCACCGCGGCCGGCGATCACAGCGTGAGCTTCCTCGGCGCGTTCGAGCGGCTGACGCTGTCGCATCACGCGGAGGATCGCATGCTGTTCGCCCACGGCGCGCTGAAGGCCGCGCTCTGGGCGCATGGCAAGAAGCCGGGGCACTACTCCATGGCCGATGTGCTCGGCCTGTCTGACATCTGAACGAAGCATGATCCGGAAAAGTGTGAAGCGGTTTTCCGACACAATCATGCTTAGACAACGAACGAAACGGAAAGCAGTCAATGAGCGAACGTCTTCTCGTGCTGGTGCGGCACGGCCAGAGCGAATGGAATCTCAAGAACCTGTTCACGGGCTGGAAGGATCCTGACCTCACCGAGCTCGGCGTCAAGGAAGCTTCGGAAGCCGGCCGCAAGCTGAAGGCGCAAGGCCTCGTGTTCGACGTCGCCTACACCTCGGTGTTGACGCGCGCACAGCACACGCTCGACCTCATTCTCGGCGAGCTCGACCAGAAGGGCCTTCCGACGACGAAGAACCTCGCGCTGAACGAGCGCGACTATGGCGATCTCTCCGGCCTCAACAAGGACGACGCCCGCAAGAAATGGGGCGAGGACCAGGTGCTGATCTGGCGCCGCTCCTACGACGTGCCACCGCCCGGCGGTGAAAGCCTGAAGGACACGCTGGCGCGAGCGCTGCCCTATTACGTGCAGGAGATCCTGCCCGGCGTGCTCAACGGCAAGCGCACATTGGTTGCGGCTCACGGCAATTCGCTGCGCGCGCTGATCATGGTGCTGGAAAAGCTCTCGCCCGAAGGCATTTTGAAGCGCGAGCTCGCGACGGGTGTGCCGATCATCTACCGCCTCAATGCGGATTCGACGGTGGCGTCGAAGCTGGATCTGGCGGGCTGAACGAGATTGCATGAGACGCGCGGCACAGCGAGCCAAACTTTCAGTGTCGTCCCGGCGAAGGCCGGGACCCATAACCACCGGATTGAGTTTGGCGAAGACTGGCAGTAGGTCCTCGCGCGGTATCGGTAGATCACGCGGTATGGGTCCCGGCCTTCGCCGGGACGACAATTTTACTGCATCCCCAGCTGCCCGGCCTCCCAGCCCAGCATCGCCTGCTTGCGGGTGATGCCCCAGTGGTAGCCGGTGAGCGTGCCGCTCTTGCCGAGCGCGCGGTGGCAGGGCACGACGAAGGACACCGGATTCTTGCCGACGGCAGCGCCGACGGCGCGTGAGGCTTTCGGGCTGTTGATATTGCAGGCGATGTCCGAATAGGACACCGCGCGGCCCATCGGGATCTTCAGCAGCGTCTCCCACACCCGCACCTCGAAATCGGTCCCAATCATCACCACGCGCAGCGGCTGATCCGGCCGCCAGAGTTTCGTGTCGAAGATGCGCTGCGCCAAGGGTGCGGTACCTTCGTGATCCTCGACGTAAGTTGCGTTCCGCCATCGCCGCGTCATGTCGGCGAGCGCCACCTGTTCCTCACCGGGATCGGCGAAAGCGAGTCCCGACAATCCGCGATCGGTCGCGATCACGATCGCGGTGCCGAACGGCGAGTGATGAAAGCCATAGCGCAGGATCAGCCCCGCGCCGCCGTTCTTCCATTCACCCGGCGACATCGCCTCATGGGTGACGAACAGATCATGCAGCCGGCCCGGACCCGAAAGCCCGGAGTCGAGCGCCGCATCGAGGATGCTCGCGGAGTCCCTGAGCAAGCCCTTGGCGTGATCGAGCGTGAGCGCCTGCATAAAAGCCTTCGGCGTGATCGAGGCCCAGCGACGGAACAAATGGTGCAGCTCGTCCGGCGTGACGCCGGCCGCATCCGCCATCGCCTCGATGGTCGGCTGGGCGCGCCAGTTTTCCGAAATGAAGGCGATCGCCCGGCGCACGGAATCATAGTCGCGCATCGCGGCGTTCTGGGAGCCCGGCCCGGCCAGGCGCTGGTCATGTATCGCGAGTGTCATCATGACCACAAATGTAGGAGAGGGCAGGGTGGGAAACCACCCGATTTCCGATCCGCAAATCAGGCGATCGGATTGTAGGTCGGGCCGCGCCGGGCGGCATTCAATGCCTCAACCAAACCTTTGTAAAAACTTGCCTTTTCGTCCGGTCCCAGGAAGCGGGCGATCTGGATCTGGTGACCTCGCGAGATCAGATAGAGGTGCTCGATGCCAAAATCCTCGTCGATTTCCATGTCGAGACGGACCCAGAGCGGGTTGAAGGTCCACTCGACCACCTGGCCGTGCTGGCTGACGCGCCGCACGCGCAATTCAGATGGTGTGACCACAATCTCCTCGCTGGCCCGCGCCGCGCGGAAATTGGCTTTGAAGGCCCACCAGATCACCAGCACATCGAGGCCGAAGAAGCCGAACACCGGCCAGGCGCCCATCATCAGGAAGACGAGGCCGGTGACGAAGCTGACGGCGCTCAGGAACAGCATCACGGCGAGGAAGCCGGTGCGGTTCAGCGAGCGGTGCGGCGTCAGGCGCGCGGAAAAGATCTGAGGCTCGGCCTCGCTTCCGGATCGTTCGCGCGCAATTTCGTTGCCTGTGCTCATCGTCCCTCAGTATATCCCGATCATGGCGAAAATCACCCGCAAGCCGGCCCCGCGCAAAACGTCCGTGCCGAAGAAAAAGGCGAAGGCGGCCGCCGCGAAGCCTAAGGCCCCCGGCAAGAAATCCCTCAAGGCCATGAAACCCTGGACGCCGCCCGAGGTCCACGAGGTCTTCAGCCGTTTCCGCAAGGCCAACCCGGAGCCGAAAGGCGAGCTCGAGCACGTCAATCCGTTCACGCTGCTGGTTGCGGTGGTGCTGTCGGCGCAGGCGACCGATGCCGGCGTCAACAGGGCGACGCGCGCGCTGTTTGCGATCGCCGACACGCCGCAGAAGATGCTCGACCTCGGCGAGGAACGCCTGCGCGAGTACATCAAGACCATCGGGCTCTATCGCACCAAGGCGAAGAACGTGATCGCGCTGTCGGCGAAGGTGCTCAGCGAGTTCGGCGGCGAGGTGCCGCGCACGCGCGCGGGGCTCGAGTCGTTGCCCGGCGCCGGTCGCAAGACCGCCAATGTCGTGCTCAACATGGCCTTCGGCGAGCACACCATGGCGGTCGACACGCATGTCTTCCGCGTCGGCAACCGGACCGGACTTGCGCCCGGCAAGACGCCGCTGGAGGTCGAGCTCGGTCTCGAAAAGGTGATCCCGGCCGAGTTCATGCTGCATGCCCATCATTGGCTGATCCTGCATGGCCGCTATACTTGCCTCGCGCGCAAGCCGCGCTGCGAGGTATGCCTGATCAACGATCTCTGTAGGTGGCCGGAGAAGACGGTCTGAGACTGGCGTTCGGGGAAGTGGTTTTTGGAGTCTAGCGTGAGTCAGCAGGAACAAATCCCGTCGTCGCCACCTGTTGCCACGCCGGCGCCGCCACCGAAGCCCTCGCAGCGACCGCCGAGCTCCCTGTGGAGCCGGCTCGCGATTCCGCTGTTCGCGGTGATCGTCGCGCTCGGCTTCGTCGCGCTGGCAACGCAGCGCTTCGACGAATGGGTCGGCAATTCGGTGGTCCAGACCACCAACGACGCCTATGTGCGCGCCGAGCTGACGCGGCTTGCCAGTCGGGTCTCCGGCGAAGTGCTGACCGTCGGCGTCACCGACTTCCAGCGCGTCAAGGCCGGCGATCTCCTGATCCAGATCGATCCTGCCGACTATGAGGCGCAAGTCGCGCAGTCCGAAGCGGCGGTCGCCGCCGCGCAAGCCGTGCTCGACAATCTGGCCAATCAGATCGAGCTGCAATATGCGACGATCGCGCAGGCGCAAGCCGCGCGGCTCTCGGCTGAAGCCGTGGAGGTCGAGGCGCGGCAGGAGCAGGAGCGTCAGCAGTCGCTGTCGCAGACCGAATCCGGTACCCGGCAGCGCTTCGAACAGGCGGTCGCAGGCTATGCCAAGGCGCAGGCCGATGTGCGCGCGAGCCGCGCCGTGATCGCGGCCCAGCAGCACCAGCTCGAAGTCCTGCAAGGCACCAGGAAACAGCGCGCCGCCGATCTCGAAGCGACCAAGGCGACACTGGCGAGTGCGAAGCTCAAGCTCGGCTACACCAAGATCACGGCACCGTTCGACGGCGTCGTCGGCGAGCGACAGGTCCAGCCCGGCGACTACGTCAACATCGGCACCAACCTCATCAACGTCGTGCCGTTGCCGAAGGTCTATGTGATCGCGAACTACAAGGAGACCCAGCTTACGCACGTTGCGCCGGGCCAGCCGGTCGAGATCACCGTCGACAGCTTCCCGCGCGAGAAGCTGCGCGGCCGGGTCGAGCGCATTGCGCCTGCGACCGGCGCGCAGGTCGCGCTGTTGCCGCCGGACAACGCAACCGGCAACTTCACCAAGGTCGTGCAGCGCATTCCCGTGCGCATCCAGTTCGACGACAACCAGCCGCTGCTGACGCGGCTGGTGCCGGGCATGTCGGTCGTCACCAGCATCGACACCAAGGCCGGCAATGGCGGAAAATGACGATTCCAGTCGCGGACCGCTCTCGCGCGGCGGCGTCGCCCCGCAACCCTTGTTTGCGGTGGCGGCGGTGCTGCTCGGCTCGTTCCTCGCCAATTTCGACAGCCGCCTGACCACGATTGGCCTGCCGGACCTGCGCGGCGCGTTCTCGCTCTCGTTCGACGAAGGCGCATGGCTCTCCACGGCGGGCATCGGCTCGCAGATCTTCATCGCGCCCGCGGTGGCTTGGCTTGCCACCGTATTCGGCCTGCGCCGCGTGCTGGGTATCCCCAGCCTCGTCTATGCCGCGGTCTCGCTGATCATCCCGTTCGTGCACGATTATCCGACATTGCTCGCGCTCAGCGTGGTGCATGGCCTCTTGCTCGGCACCTTCGTGCCGGCGACGCTGATGATCGTGTTCCGCAATTTGCCGATCCGCTGGTGGCTCCCGGCGATCTCGATCTATTCGATCCGCGTCGGCTTCGCGCTTGATACTTCGAGCTCGCTGGTCGGCTTCTATGTCGACCATCTCGGCTGGCAATGGCTGTACTGGCAGAGCGTTCTGATCGCGCCCCTGATGGGCCTGATGGTCTATTGGGGCACGCCGAACGAGCCGGTGAATCGCGCGTTGCTGCGCGAGGCCGATTGGGGCGGCATGCTGCTGCTCGGCGCCGGCGTTTCGATGATCTATGCCGGGCTCGACCAGGGCAACCGGCTGGACTGGCTCGGGTCGGGAACGGTGATGGCGTTGATTATTGCCGGCGCGGTGCTGGTCGCGGGCTTCCTCGTCAACGAGGCCCTGGTGCGACAGCCATGGGCGCATATCAACGTGCTGTTCTCGCGCAATATCGGCCTGGGGCTGGTCCTGATCCTGCTCTACACGCTGACCAGCCTCTCCAACGCGTCGCTGGTGCCGAATTTCCTCGCCACCATCGCCCTGCTCAGGCCGGAGCAGAGTGGCTTGCTGCTGCTGACCTACGGCGCGTTGCCGATGTTCGTGCTGGTGCCGCTTTCGATCTGGCTGCTGCGGCATTTCGATACGCGAACGGTGGTGGTCGTGGGATTTGCCTGCTTCGCCGCCGCCAATCTCTGGGGCACGCAGCTCAGCCATGATTGGGCGCGCGAGGATTTCGCCGGCATCGTGCTGCTCCAGGCCATCGGGCAGTCGCTGACCTTGCTGCCGCTGATCATCACGCTGCTGTCCAATTCCGATCCGAGCCGCGCCACCTCATTTGCCGCCTATATCCAGATCATGCGGCTCGGTGGCGCCGAGATCGGCGTGGCGGTGATGGGGACGTGGCTGCGCGTCCGCGAGCAGATCCATTCCTTCTATCTCGGCCAGAATCTCGGCGTCGGCGACGTCGACGTGGTCCGCATGCTGAAACAGCTCGCCGACCATTTTGCGGCCCATGGCGCCGGCTCGGCCCAGGCCCGCGCGGTCGGTACGCTCGCGGGCTTGGTTCAGCGCGAGGCCAATGTGCTCGCTTATATCGACGGCTTCTGGCTGTGCTTCTGGGTCGCGATGGCCGCGCTCGGCGTCGTCGCGCTGGTCACCCGTGCCCCGCCCGGCCCGTTCACGCCGGCGCCGTTCGGCTTCGCCAGGATGCTCCTGCGCAAATGCGGGGTGTCGGTGAGGTAGACACCCTCACCGCATCTGCCGCGCCGGCTCGATCAGCTCGGGCCGTGGTCCTGAGAGCCGCTTGTGCATGTGGACCATGAAGGCCATGGCGAAGATCGGCGTCGCCAGGTTCACGATCGGGATCGAGACGAAGGCTGCGATGAACAGGCCCGCGGTGAAGATGGTCGCGGCATTGTCGCGCCGCATCGCCTTGGCTTCCTCCGGCGAGCGAAACCGCATCGCCGCGAGCTCGAAATACTCGCGGCCCAGCAGCCATGCCGTGGCGAGGAAGAAGACCAGGAAACCGGCGCCGGCGAAAAGCACCAGCGGCAAGGCGATCAGGTAGACCAGGATCGTCAGCAGCGCGGTCTTGACGCCCTCGTAGATCGCCTGGCTGAACGGCAGCGCGACGCCCGGCCGCTCGGCCGGGTAGTGCTCGCGCTCGACAATGTCGGCGACGTCGTCGACGAACAGGCTCGCCACCAGCGAGGTGATCGCGGGCATCAGGAACACAGCTCCGAACACGACGCCGAGGCCCGCGGCGATCGAAATGATCCAGGACAACACCTCGAGCGATGAGTGCCAGCCCGGACCGAGCAGGCCTTCCAGCCAGGCCTCGCCATAGGTCGCAAACCAGCTCAGCAGCCGCTGCAAGCCGATCGCCAGCACGATGATCAGCACCAGTGCGACGCCGATCGACCGCCACAGGATCGATCGCATCGGCGGCGAGATCATTTGCGACAGCGCCTTGACGGCGGCATCCAGCATGGGAGTTCCTCTCACGAAATCACCCGCGAGAGGTAGACACCCCGGGCCACTTCGGCAAGGGAGATCGGCGGCGCCGCTCATGGCCGGATTGACCGCTCGCATCAACGAAGCCACGATGAATTCGGCAAGACCGTTGCTTCACCAACCCGCCTGACAACAAGCGGAACCCACCGGGCAAAGGAACAGGCGCATATGGCGATGGAAGAATCGGCGGCCGGATTGCCGCTTGCAGGCGTGCGCATCGTCGAGATGACCCACATGGTCATGGGCCCGACCTGCGGCATGATCCTGGCGCAGCTCGGAGCCGACGTGATCAAGGTCGAGCCGCCCGCGGGCGACAAGACCCGAAGCCTGGGGGGCATGGGCACGGCCTTCTTCCCGCTGTTCAACCGCGGCAAGCGCAGCGTGGTGCTGGATTTCGAGAAGTCCGAGGATCGCGACACCATGCACCGGCTGCTGGCGACGGCCGACGTGTTCCTGGAGAATTTTCGCGACGGCCAGCTCGAGAAGCAGGGGCTCGGCGCGGACGAACTGCGCCGCCGGCATCCGGAGCTGATCATCGCCGGCCACAAGGGTTTTCTCTCAGGTCCCTACGAGCACCGCCCCGCGCTCGACGAGGTCGTGCAGATGATGGCGGGCCTTGCCGCCATGACCGGCACCAGCGAAAAACCCCAGCGCGTCGGCTCGTCCGCCAACGACATCATGGGCGGCATGTTCGGCGTGATCGCGATCCTCGCGGCGCTCTATCAGAAGCGCGGGGGAAAACGCGATGGCGCCGACATTCGCATCGGCCTGTTCGAGAACTGCCTGTTCCTGGTTGCCCAGCACATGGTCGAATACGAGATGACCGGCAACAAGCCGCGCTCGATGCCGGAGCGCGAGCATGCGTGGCCGATCTACGACATCTTCGAGACCGCCGGCGGCGAGCGCATCTTCATCGGCGTCGTCACCGAAGGTCATTGGCAGAGCTTTTGCCGCGAGTTCGGCCTGACTGAATTCCTCGATGATCCCGCCTTGCGCACCACGACCGACCGCATCCTGGCGCGCGGGCGGATCATTCCGCGCGCGGCCGGAATCATCAGGCAGTGGGACGTGGCGAAACTGTCGCAGAGGCTCGATGCGCTCAACATCTGCTTCTCGCCGATCAACCGGCCCGAGGATCTCTTCGCCGATCCGCATGTGCTGCGGCCGGGTGGGCTCGTCAACAATGTAACGGCCGACGGCAAGCCGTTCCGGGTGCCGGCGTTGCCGATCGAATGGAATGGCAGCCATATCGGCGAAGGCCTGAAGGTCGCGCCGCTCGGGGCCGACACCGCGGCCGTTCGCGCCGAGATCGACAATGAAAATGAAGACGCCACGTCAAAAACAACAGGGAGGCGCGGATGAGCCGGATCCAGGAGATTTACCCCGCGGAGCGCGTCAGCCTGCGCGAAGTCGGCCTGCGCGACGGGCTCCAGCTCGTGAAGAAAATTCCCTCGACCGACGCCAAGCAGCGCTGGGTGCGCGAGGAATATGCCGCCGGTGTGCGCCATTTCGAGGTCGGCTCGTTCCTGCCGGCGAAGACTTTTCCGCAATTCGTCGATGTTCGCGATGTCGTCGCGACCGTCGCTTCATTGTCCGGCGCGCATGGCATCGCGCTTGCGCTCAACGAACGCGGCGTCAACGAGGCGCTGGCGTCCGGCGTCGGCGAGATCGCCTCGGTGGTCTCGGCAACGGAAGAGCACAGCCAGGCCAATGCGCACCGCTCGCGCGAGTCCGCGATCGCCAATCTGAAACGCCTGTGCGAGTTGCGCGATGCCACCAGCCACAAGCCGCTCGTCAACGCGGCGATCTCGATGGCGCTGGGCTGTTCGATCACAGGCGCGGTTGATCCCGCGGAGGTGCTGCGGCTGGTCGACAAATGCCTGGAGGCTGGTGTCGATTTCGTCGGCATCGCCGACACCGTCGGCTATGCCGGGCCGAAGCAGGTGGCGGAGCTGACGCGCGCCGCGGTGAAGCTTGCAGGGTCAAAGCCGATCTGCATCCATCTTCACGACACCCGCGGCATGGGCATCGCGAACGCGGCCGCCGCGCTCGACGAAGGCGCGCGTATCCTCGACGGCTCGCTCGGCGGCCTTGGCGGCTGCCCCTTCGCGCCCGGTGCGACCGGCAATGTCGTGTTCGAGGATGTCGTCTTCCTGTGCGAGAGCAAGGGTTTTCCGACCGGCATCGATTTGGAGAAACTGATCGCGGTGCGCAGGATCCTGCGCGAGGAGATGCCGAATGAGCAGCTCTACGGCGGCCTCGCCCGGGCGGGGCTGCCGGGTGGGAGCGCGAAGGCGGCGTGATCCTTTTTCCCTTCTCCCCCTGTGGGAGAAGGTGGCGCGAAGCGCCGGATGAGGGGTTTGCTTCCGCGAATTCAAGTCGAGAGAGACGAGTTAGTGGAGACATACCCCTCACCCGTCTCGCCGCTTCGCGGCGATCCACCCTCTCCCACAGGGGGAGAGGGAAAAAGGCCGCGGTGCTAGTCCAACCTACTCATGCCGGTGCGCCTGCTTCCGCGCCTTCGCCTGCTTGCCTTCCCCCGTTGGAATCATCACCACACGCCCATAGCGCACGCCGCGTTCGGCGATGATGTGGTCGGCGAAATGTCTGACCTCGGAGGCGTCGCCGCGCAGTGCCGTCATCTCCATGCAATTGTTGTCGTCGAGATGGACGTGCAGCGTCGCCAGCGCGAGGTCGTGGTGACCATGGAATTCCTGCAACAGGCGTTTTGAGAGATCGCGGCCGGCGTGGTCGTAGACATAGACGAGACCGGCGACGCAAGGACCCGTCTGTGCGGTGTCTTCGCTGCTCTGTTGCAAGCCTGCGCGTGCGAGGTCGCGGATGATCTCGGAGCGGTTCTGGTAGCCGCGCGCTTCCGCCGCAGCGTCGATCTCCGCCAGCAGATCGTCTTCGATCGTGATCGTAATTCGCTGCATCAGGTCCTCGCTGCGTGTGGCGCTGTTCTTTACCTCGCCCCGCTCGCGGGGAGAGGTCGGGATTCAAGCGTAGCTTGAATTCCGGGTGAGGGGGACTCTCCACGAGTCCAACTGTTAGCGGTAATGTGGAAACACCCCTCACCCCAACCCTCTCCCCGCAAGCGGGGCGAGGGAGTCCACTGTCACAGCCGCGTTGCCCGCAGCCGCAGCGCATTCCCGACCACGCTGACCGAGGACAGCGCCATCGCGGCCGCGGCGATGATCGGCGACAGCAGCACGCCGAAGGTCGGATAGAGGATGCCGGCCGCGATCGGAATGCCGGCGGCGTTGTAGATGAAGGCAAAGAACAAATTTTGCCGGATGTTGCTCATGGTCGCCTGCGACAGTTTTCGCGCCCGCACGATGCCGGTGAGATCGCCCTTCAGCAGCGTGACGCCGGCGCTCTCCATCGCCACGTCGGTGCCGGTGCCCATGGCGATGCCGACTTCGGCCGCGGCCAGTGCCGGCGCGTCGTTGACGCCGTCGCCGGCCATCGCGACGCTGCGGCCGGCCTTCTGCAGCTTCGTCACCACCGCGCTCTTCTGATCCGGCAGCACCTCGGCCTCGACATCGGCGATGCCGAGCCTGCGCGCCACGGCCTCCGCCGTGGTGCGGTTGTCGCCGGTCAGCATGATGACCTTGATGCCTTCGGCCGCGAGTGCCTTCAGCGCCTCCAGGGTCGAAGCCTTGACCGGATCGGCGATCGCGAACAGGCCGGCAAGCCGGCCGTCGACCGCCATGTTGATCACGGTCGCGCCATCGCCGCGCAGCCGTTCGGCCTCGCCATCGAGCGCTTTGGTGTCGATGCCGATCGACGTCAGATATTTGGCATTGCCGAGCACGATGGTTTTGCCGTCGACCTTGCCGGTGGCGCCCTTGCCGGTCGGCGAATCGAATTGTTCGACCTGGCCGAGCGCGAGCTGCTTCTCCTTCGCCGCGCGCATGATCGCGTCGGCCAAAGGATGCTCGCTGGCGCGTTCGACGCTGGCGGCCATGCGGAGGATGTCGTCTTCCGCAAAACCGGCCGCCGGCACGATCGCGACCACCTTCGGCTTTCCCTCGGTCAGCGTGCCGGTCTTGTCGACCACCAGCGTGTCGATCTTCTCCATCCGCTCCAGCGCCTCGGCGTTCTTGATCAGCACGCCTGCTTGCGCGCCGCGGCCGACGCCGACCATGATCGACATCGGGGTCGCCAGGCCAAGCGCACAGGGGCAGGCGATGATCAGCACGCTGACGGCGGCGACGAGGCCGAAGGCCAGCCGCGGCTCCGGCCCGAACCAGGCCCAGGCCGCAAAGGCAGCGACCGCTACCGCGATCACCATCGGCACGAACCAGCCCGCGACCTGGTCGGCGAGGCGCTGGATCGGCGCGCGCGAGCGCTGCGCGTCCGCGACCATCTGCACGATCTGCGACAGCAGCGTCTCACGCCCGACCTTGTCGGCGCGCATGATGAAGCTGCCGGACTGGTTGAGCGTGCCGGCGATCACCTTCGCGCCCGTCTCCTTGGTCACCGGCATGGATTCGCCTGTGACGAGCGACTCGTCGAGCGAGGAACGGCCTTCCAGAATGACGCCGTCGACCGGCACTTTTTCGCCCGGACGCACGCGTAAGCGGTCACCGGCATGAAGTGCGTCGATCTCGACCTCGTGCTCGCCGCCGTCAGCATCGACGCGGCGCGCGGTTTTCGGGGCGAGCTGCAGCAGCGCCTTGATCGCACCCGAGGTCGCGTCGCGGGCGCGCAGCTCCAGCACCTGACCGAGCAGCACCAGCACGGTGATGACCGCCGCGGCCTCAAAATAGACCGCGACCGCGCCTTCATGGCCGCGGAAGGTGGCCGGGAAAATCTGCGGCGCGATGGTGCCGATCAGGCTGTAGACATAGGCAACGCCCGTGCCCATCGCGATCAGCGTGAACATGTTGAGGTTGCGCGTCAGCAGCGACTGCCAGCCGCGGACGAAGAACGGCCAGCCGGCCCACAGCACCACAGGCGTGGCGAAGACGAGCTGGATCCAGTTCGACAGCGTCGCATCGATCCAATTGTGCGGGCCCGCGAGATGGCCGCCCATCTCCAGCACCACTGCCGGCAAAGCCAGCGCGCCGCCGATCCAGAACCGCCGCGTCATGTCGGCGAGTTCGGGGTTGGGGCCGGTCTCCAGGCTCGCCACTTCCGGCTCCAGCGCCATGCCGCAGATCGGACAGCTTCCGGGCCCGGCCTGGCGGATCTGCGGATGCATCGGGCAGGTGTAGATCGTGCCCGCGGGCATCTCGGGCTCGGGCGTCTTGTCCTTTGCGAGGTACTTTGCGGGATCCTCGGCGAACTTGGTGCGGCAGCCGGCCGAGCAGAAATGGAAGGTCGCACCGTGATGGTCGAAGCGGTGTTTTGAGGTCGCGGGATCGACGGTCATGCCGCAGACGGGATCGCGGACTTTTGCCGCGGCGCCGTGGTCATGCGCGTGATCGCCGTGCGCGCCGCAGCAGGCGGCAGCGGCGGGCTTGTCGACCGGGGCAACTTTACTGGAACAGCCGCATCCGGAATGTGTTTCCGGCTTGTGATGGTGCTCGTGTTCGGCGTCGTTCATTGCCACGCTCCGGCCTTGCAAGTTATACCCTGGGGGGGTATATAGTCCGCATGCGCAAGGACATCAAGGCATCCGTCGGAAAACGTCTCGGCCGGATCGAGGGGCAGGTTCGCGGCCTCTCGAAAATGGTCGAGGAAGACCGCTATTGCATCGACATCGTCACGCAGATCTCGGCGGTGCGCGCCGCGCTGCGCCGGGTCGAGGAAGAGGTTTTGAAAGATCACGTCGCCCATTGCGTCGAGCATGCGATCGCGAGCGGCGACAAGGCCGATCAGCGCGAGAAGATCGCGGAGCTGATGGCGGTGATCGGGCGGGCGGAGCGGTAGGTCGCCGTCATTGCGAGGATTGCTTCGCTGCGCTCGCAATGACGATGTTGGAGGGACGGCTACGCCGCCATCTCCAGCGCATGTCCCCGCGCGCGGTACTTTGCGAGATCGTTCAGCAGCACAAAATGCTCGGAGAAGGCAACGCTCATCTCCGCAGCCGCCTCACGCATCACTTCTTCAGCCGGAACCGGCGCCTCTTCGTCAATCGCTTCAGGAACGAGCGGCGGCGCACTGAACGTTTCTGGAAACACACCGAAGGTGCCGGCTACCTCCTCGAGCGGCTTCTGCTTGTCGGCCCAGTGCAAGGCGGTGTAGTCGAAGCCGTGCACGATGGTGGGTTTGACGACTTCGAAATAGGGCGAGATGTCGAAGTCGCGGGGCATGTAGAGCGAGGAATCGCGGATGTGCAGGATCTCGCGGCGGGCAGCACGGCTGCCGGCCTTGGTGATCTTGGGCAGGATCGGGTAACGCACGGCGTCGAACGCCTGCGCGATTAGCGCCGAGCAGATGATCTTGGTGGGATCGCCCGAGCCGATCGAGATCATGCGGCGCCGCCAGCGCTGCGGGATCGGCAGCGGAAACAGAAAGCGCATCAGGTCGACGATGTTCTTGGTGTCGTAGCCGAAGCCGATGCGGTTGATCGCATAGCGGCAGACCGTGGTGCGATCCTCATAGGACAGCCCGACCGGGCGGCAGACGCGGGTGTGATAGGGGAAATATTTCGACAGCGGCGCGGAGGTGACGCCTTCGCCGATATTGGCCTCGATCAGCACGTGCGGCTCGCCGTCAGGCTCTTCCGCGCCCTCGATCGGGCCGACATAGAGTGCGCCGTGGGACCAGGTCGACTGCGTCAGATATTTGATGATGCCCGAGATGCGGTTGTTGCCCTCGACCAGCAGCACGTCGCCGGGCTCGATGACGCCGCGCAGATGCTCGGGGTCGCTCGGCGTGAACGGCTCATAGCCCGGCACCTCCTTCGAGAGGTACGCGGCAATCAGCTTGCCGACTGAATCCAGGACCGTCCCCATTTCAAAACTCCCCCACGGCCTTTTCCGGCCGTCTTTTTCTCTTCTCTACCATGGTCTGAACGTGTTGCAATTCGGTTCATCGCTCCGTGACATCAAGCACGATTGATTCACCATGATGGTTGCCGCGCAACATCAGATACGGCAAGGTTCGCTAGCTGTTCCCGTTTGCTGCAAGTCTCCGGAAACCATGCCATGACAATCACGCGCCGCAGCTTCCTATCGGCATCGGCGGGCCTTGCTGCGATGCCGGTCCTGCGCGCAACCGCCGCGCCCCTGCCGCGCGAGGCTGACATTGTCGTGATCGGCGCGGGCGCGGCCGGAATTGCCGCGGCGCGGCGCATCATGGCGGCCAATCGCAAGGTCGTGGTGGTGGAAGCTGCGTCGCAGATCGGCGGCCGCTGCATCACGGATACGACCACCTTCGACACGCCGTTCGATCGCGGTGCGCGCTGGATGCACAATCCCGACACCAATCCGATGATCCGGCTGGCGCGCAGCGCCGGGCTCGACGTTCTGCCGGCGCCGTCAGGCCAGAAGATGCGCATCGGCCGCCGCAACGCACGCGCCGGCGAGACCGAGGAATTCCTGGCGGCGCTGGTGCGCGCCAACCGCGCCATCGACGAGGCCGCGCGCGGCAAGCTCGATACCGCCTGCGCCTCGGTGCTGCCGAAGGACCTCGGCGACTGGGCCGGCGCGGCCGAGTTCATGCTGGGCGCGAGCTTCGCCGGCAAGGACCTGAAGGAGTTGTCTGCGATCGACAAGGCGCGGGCACAGGATCGCAACGCCGCGATCGCCTGCCGCCAGGGCCTGGGGACCCTGATCACCAAACTCAGTGAGCAGGCGCCGGTCGCGCTGTCGACACCGGCGAGCCGAATCGTCTGGAGCAATCGCGACGTCAGCGTGGAGACACAGGCCGGCAAGATCGCCGCACGCGCCGCCATCATCACGGTCTCGACCAATGTGCTGATTTCGGGCGCGATCAAATTCGGGCCTGACATTCCGAAGCGCACGCTCGATGCCGCATCAAAGCTCACGCTCGGAAGCTACGATCACATCGTGCTGCAACTGCCGGGCAATCCGCTCGGCCTGTCGCGCGACGACATCCTGATCGAGCAGAGCAACTCGACGCGCACGGCGCTGATGTTCGCCAATATCGCCGGTTCCTCGCTATGTTCGATCGATGTCGGCGGCTCGTTCGGCCGCGATCTCACCCAGCAGGGCGAGAAGGCGATGACG
Organism: Bradyrhizobium sp. Kon37; assembly: GCF_055807535.1. Taxonomy (NCBI): domain Bacteria; kingdom Pseudomonadati; phylum Pseudomonadota; class Alphaproteobacteria; order Hyphomicrobiales; family Nitrobacteraceae; genus Bradyrhizobium; species Bradyrhizobium sp. Kon37. The sequence continues at coordinate 690,342 of NZ_JBVVOY010000001.1, read as the reverse complement.
GCCTTCGCCAGGGAATGGATCACGAAGCTGTTCGGCAGCGAGGTCGCCGCGGCCGTGCAGAAAGCCAGCGTGACGCGCTGGAACGCCTCGCCCTTCGTGATGGGTGCGATGTCGGCGGCCTCGCCCGGCGGTCAGCTCTCGCGAAGAATCCTTGCCGAGCCGATCGGCAACATGTTCCTCGCTGGCGAAGCCACGCACGAGACGCTGTGGGGCACCGTCGACGGCGCCTGGGAAAGCGGCGAGCGCGCCGCGGACGCGGCCTTGCGCAAGATCGGCGCGCTGAAGGACGAGCCGGCCGATGTGCCGACGCAGTCGACGAAGAAGCGCAGGGCGCCGCGGCAATAGGGTAATTGATTCAGCCGTCGTCCTGGACAAGCGCAGCGCAGATCCAGGACCCATTACCCCACGAAGTGGTTTGGCGAAGAGTTGTGGTTGTCAGTCGCGCTACAAACGCTGACCGGGGTAATGGGTCCTGGCTTTCGCCAGGACGACTAAGGACAATTCAGCGTAACACCCCATCCAGCGCCGGCAGCCCGGCGACCACCGCGATCGCGATCAGCCCATAGCAAATCGCGCGAAACACTTTCTCGCTGGCACGGCCGAACAGCGACGCACCGAAGGCGACGCCGATCGCATAGACTGGTCCGACGATGAGCGAGAGCACGAGCGATTCGCGGCTGATCAGTCCTGTGGTCGCGTAGCTGACCATCGAGAAAAAATCAGACGCGCCAAAAAACAGCAAGATGTTGGCGCGCGCGACGATCGATGCGACCGGGCGGCCGAGCCAGTAGCCGACGATCGGCGGGCCTCCGGTCTGGGCGAGGCCGCTGCAGAAGCCGGAGAGGCTGCCGATGCCGACCGAGAGCCAGGCGTGGTCCCTGCCGCGATAGCGCCAGCCCGACAGCAACAGCAGCAACAGCGCGGCGACGAAGCAGGAGATGATCCATCGCGTCGTGACGGGTTCGAGCACGCTGAGGAAATAGGTGCCGACGGGCACGCCGACCAGCGCGCCCAGCACGATCACGGCGGTGGCCTTGCGGTTAGCCTTGCGCCAGGCGTCGGGCAGCAGCGGCGCGGCCGCGACGAAATCGATCACGAGGAGCAGCGCGGCAACCAGACGCGGCGCCGCGATGCTGCTCGCCAGCGGCATGAAGATCAGGGCCGAGCCGAAGCCGGAGAAGCCGCGCGCGGTGCCCGAAACGAAAGCGACGGCGCAGAGCGCCATCGCAACGGTGAGGCTGACGTCCTTTGGAAGAAAGTCAGTGAGATTCATGCTCTATGATTTCTCGAGCATGATCATGCTCTCAAAGTGCCGCCGGTCTTCTTCGTCACCTCCGCCACGATCTTCGCGGCGACGGCCTCGATCTCCTCGTCGGTCAGGGTCTTTTCGCGTGGCTGGATCGTCACCGCGATGGCGATCGACTTCTTGCCATCGTCGATGCCCTTGCCTTCGTAGACGTCGAACACGTTCACGGCGGTGATCAGCTTCTTGTCGACGCCCTGGGCCGCGCGCACGATGTCGCCGCTCTTCACGGTGCGATCGACGATGAAGGCGAAGTCACGCGACACCGGCTGGAATGCCGACAGCTCGATCACGGGCTTGGCGCGGGTCGGCTTCTTCTTCGCCTCGGGGATGCGGTCGAGGATCACCTCGAATACCATCAGCGGGCCGCCGGCACTGAGCGCCTCGAGCGCGCGCGGATGCATCTCCCCGAAATAACCCAGCACGTTCTGCGGCCCGATCTGGATCGTACCGGAGCGCCCGGGATGCAGCCAGGACGGGCCGCCCGCGACGATCTGAAGGGCCTGCATCGGTGCGCCGGCGGCGGCGAGCACCGCGAGCGCATCGGCCTTGGCGTCGAACAGGTCAGCCTGCGCCGAACCCGACCAGTGCCGTCCGAGGCCTTGCGACGACGCAAAGCCGCGGCGGACGCCGCTTGCCACCATGAACTGATCCTGCGGGCGATCGCCCTTGAACACCTGCCCGACCTCGAACAGCGCGACATCGCCAAAGCCGCGATCGGCATTGGCCTGCGCCGCCGCGATCAGGCCGGCCAACAGGGTCGGGCGCATGTCGGAGAGATCCGACGCGATCGGGTTGGCGACCTCGAGCTCGCGCTGGCCGCCGCCGAACAGCTTTGCGGCGGACTTGGTGATGAATGACCAGGTCACCGCTTCGATGATGCCGCGGCTCGCCAGCGCGCGCCTGGCGCGGCGGGTGCGGAGCTGGAGCGGGGTCAGCACGGGTTTGCGTGCGTCCTCGCCGCGCTCGAACGGCGTCATCGGCACCTTGTCGACGCCGTGGATGCGGACGACTTCCTCGACGATGTCGGCCTTGCCATGAACGTCGGTCCGCCACGACGGCACCGCGACCTTCACGACCGGGCCCGGGCCCGCCATCATGAAGCCGAGATGGGTCAGGATGCGCTTCATCTCCGGCATCGGCACCTCGATGCCCGAGAGCCGCTTGACCTCGGTGACCGGAAAATCGATCACGCGGTCGTCGCCGAAGGTCTTGCCGACCACGACGTTCTCCGACGGCGTGCCGCCGCACATCTCCATCACGAGCTTGGTCGCGAGCTCCAGCCCCGGCACCATGAAGGCCGGATCGACACCGCGCTCGAAACGATAGCGCGCATCCGAATTGATGCCGAGCTTGCGGCCGGTCTGGGCGATGTTGATCTCGTTCCACAGCGCCGATTCGATCAGCACGTCGGTGGTGGTTTCGTCGCAGCCTGAGGCCTCGCCGCCCATGATGCCGGCGAGCGATTCGACGCCGTGCTCGTCCGCGATCACGCAGATTGCGGGATCGAGATTGTAGCTGCGGCCGTCAAGCGCGAGCAGCGTCTCGCCGTCACGCGCGCGGCGCACCACGAGATTGCCCTTCACTTTCTTCGCGTCGAACACGTGCAGCGGCCGCGCGCGGTCGTAAGTCATGAAGTTGGTGATGTCGACCAGCGCGTTGATCGGACGCAGACCAATCGCGGTCAGCCGCTTCTGCAGCCATTCCGGCGACGGTCCGTTCTTCACGCCACGCACGAGGCGCAGCGCGAAGCCCGGGCACAGCGCGGCGTCTTCGACCGTGACCTTCACCGGGCACGGGAATTCGCCCTTGATCGGCTTGATGGTCGGATCCTTGAACTTGCCCATGTCGGCGGCGGCAAGATCGCGCGCGATACCGTGCACGCCGGTGCAGTCCTGCCGGTTCGGGGTCAGATTGATCTCGACCACGGGATCGCCGAGGCCGGCCCATGCGGCGTAGGCAGCGCCGATCGGCGCATCCGCGGGCAATTCCATGATGCCGTCATGGTCGTTGGAAATCTGCAATTCAGCCGCCGAGCACAGCATGCCGCGGCTCTCGACGCCGCGGATGGTGCCGACACCGAGCGTGATGTCCTTGCCGGGAATGTAGGTGCCGGGCGGCGAAAACACGCTGACGAGACCCGTCCGCGCATTGGGCGCGCCGCAGACGACCTGCACAGGCGCGCCACCGTCGCCGGTGTCGACCATGCACACGCGCAGGCGATCCGCATTCGGATGCTGCTCCGCGGAGATCACCTTCGCGATGGTGAAGGGCTTCAGCGCCTTCGCCTTGTCCTCGATGTTCTCGACCTCGAGCCCGATCATGGTGAGCTTCTCGGCGAGCTTGTCCAGCGGCTCGTCGGTGTCGAGATGGTCCTTCAGCCAGGAGAGGGTGAATTTCACGAGCTCAGCCCTCCCGCGAGGGTCGGTACTTCCAGCGGCTTGAAGCCGTAATGGGAGAGCCAGCGGACGTCGCTGTCGAACAGCTGGCGCAAATCGGCGATGCCGTATTTCAGCATGGCGATGCGGTCGATGCCCATGCCCCAGGCAAAGCCCTGGTACTCGTCGGGATCGATGCCGCAGGCGCGCAGCACGTTCGGATGCACCATGCCGCAGCCGAGAATCTCGAGCCAGTCTTCGCCCTCGCCGAAGCGGATCTCGCCCTTGTCGCGGCGGCACTGGATATCGACTTCCAGCGACGGTTCGGTGAACGGGAAGAACGAGGGCCGGAAGCGCATGTTGATGTGATCGACCTCGAAGAACGCCTTGCAGAACTCGTGCAGGATCCATTTGAGGTGGCCGAGATGGGAGTGCTTGTCGATGACGAGGCCTTCGACCTGGTGGAATTGCGGCGTGTGGGTCGCATCCGAATCGATGCGATAGGTGCGGCCCGGGCAGATCACGCGGATCGGCGGCTTCTGGCTCAGCATGGTGCGCACCTGCACCGGCGAGGTGTGGGTGCGCAACAGCATGCGGGAGCCGTCCTCCTTCGGATGGAAGAAGAAGGTGTCGTGCATCTCGCGCGCGGGATGGCCTTCCGGAAAATTCAGCTTGGTGAAGTTGTAGTCGTCGGTTTCGATATCGGGGCCTTCGGCGACCGAGAATCCCATGTCGGCAAAGATCGTGGTCAGCTCGTCCCAGACCTGGCTCAGCGGATGGATGCGGCCGGCCTCGACCGGCGCATCGCGCAGCGGCAGGGTGACGTCGATGGTTTCCGACGCAAGCCGCGCGTCGAGCGCGGCCGATTTCAAAACGTCGCGCCGCGCGGCGAGCGCCTCGGTGACCTTGTCCTTGGCCTGGTTGATCGCAGCGCCTTGGGTCTTGCGTTCGTCCGGCGACATTTTTCCGAGCGTGGCAAGCAGCGCCGAGATCGAACCCTTCTTGCCGAGGGCAGCGACGCGCACCGCTTCGAGGGCGGCCTCGTCGCCGGCTGCGGCGATCTGGTCGAGGATGGATGTTTCGAGCATTGCGAGGTCGGACACGGTCAAATCCCTGCTGCCAAATTCGGCTGGGTTGTCGCCGCCCGAAGGCCGTAACGTCAAGCGAAAAGCCGGTCATTCGGGCTGACGAGCGGCTGGGTTGAACCTCGCGCGGGAGGCTGGCACCAAGGGGGATACGAGGAGGCTTTCGCGATGCTCTCAAGATCCGGTCTGGCTGCTCTCGCCGTCGTTCTCTTGATCGCGAGCACCCCGGCGCGCGCCATGGTCTGCATGGAGAAGTCGATGACGCTGGACGAGGTCGTCGACGCCATCGCTGCCCAGAAGGGCTGCGAAAGCGCGATGAAAATGTTTCAGGATTGCCAATTGACCGCGAGCGGCGACGTCCAGCTCGGCACCGCCGTCGAGAAGAAATGCGAGGCGGACTTCATGCCCGGCCTCAACATTGCGCGGAAACAGGCTTACCAACGCGAGATGCGCGTGTGCGACCGGAAGTACCGGAATAAATCCGGCACCATGTATCTGTCGTTCACGGCATTCTGCCGGGCGGAGATCGCCCAGCGCTACTCGCAACGCGCGCTGAAGGCCGGCGGAGCCGGCCGTTAGCTCAGGCCGCCAGAGCGGCCTTGGCCTTCTCGGCGATCGCCTGGAACGACGCGGGCTCGTTGATCGCGAGATCCGACAGCACCTTGCGGTCCACGGTGATCCCGGACTTGGCCATGCCGTCGATAAAGCGGCTGTAGGTCAGGCCGAACGGACGCACGGCAGCGTTGATGCGCTGGATCCAGAGTGCGCGGAATGTCCGCTTCTTGCGCTTGCGATCACGGAAGGCATACACGAGAGCCTTCTCGACCGCCGGCTTGGCGGTGCGGATCGTGTTCTTGCGGCGGCCGCGGAAACCCTTGGCGGCCTTGTAGACTTTCTTGTGCTTGGCGTGGGCGGTCACACCGCGTTTGACGCGAGCCATGACAAATATCCTTCGAAAGATGACTTGATGTTCGGATCGCCGCGAAGCTGCGGCGCGTGGCAATGATCGTGGACGCGATCAGGCGTTCGGCAAGAAGTACTTCTTGACGTTGTCGCCGTCGGTCTTGAACAGCACGGCGGTGCCGCGCAGCTGCCGGATCTGCTTCTTCGTCCGCTTGATCATGCCGTGACGCTTGCTGCGATGAGCGAACATCACTTTGCCGGTGGCAGTCACCTTGAAGCGCTTTTTAGCGCCCGATTTGGTCTTCAGCTTGGGCATTTGGCTCTCCTAATGGCCATAGAAATCCGCCCGCGAAGGCGGCTGGCCGTCAAAATGCTCGTTAGAGCGTTGATTGTGCTCAGGTTTTACGAACAAGCGCGAAACCCGCACGGACACCGCCACGGCAGCCCTTAATCAGCCGGGCAATGAAGGCTGGGCTTATGACAGAGGACGGGCGAATTGGCAACGATGAACCGGTGGAACCTAGCCGCCGACTATCCGGAATTGCTAACCTCATGTCCGGGCCGTGTCGCCCGGAGCAGGATTAAAATGCCCTATTTTTCCCAATCGCTTCCGTCTTTGACGGATGTCGCTCGTCCGCGCCGCCTGGCGCTGTTGGCTGTGCTCGCCATGGCTGCGTTTCCGTCGACTGCCGATGCTCGCATCCGCGGCTATGACGGCGTCTGGAATGTCACCTTCGCCACCACCCGCGGCAATTGCAGCTCCGGCTACAGCGTTCCCTTCACCGTCGCGGGCAGCCGGGTGTCGTCCGCTGGCGGCGGCCGGGTCTCCGGCACGGTCAAGCGCAGCGGTACCGTCGCGGTCCAGGTTTCGGTCGGGGCGTCCCATGCCAGCGGCGGCGGCCGGCTTGCTGGCGTGAACGGCGCCGGCTCGTGGAAGGGTATCATCTCCGGCGATCAGTGCAGCGGCACCTGGCAAGCGACGAGGACGTAACTATCGCCAACAGGACGGGTGCGTAAGAAAACAAAACGGCCCGCCGGACATCCGGACGGGCCGTTGAATTCGCGAGTTCAAAGGATCGGCGTCAGCGCGGCGCCAGCACCATGACGACCTGACGGCCCTCGAACCGCGCGTCCTGCTCCACCTTGGCGAGCTCGGCGACGTCGGTCTTGATCTTGTCGAGCAGCTTGGTGCCGATCTCCTGGTGCGCCATTTCGCGTCCGCGATAGCGCAGGGTGATCTTGACCTTGTCGCCTTCTTCGAAGAACCGCTGCATGGCGCGCATCTTCACTTCGTAATCGTGGTCGTCGATCATCGGGCGGAGCTTGATCTCCTTGATCTCGACGATCTTCTGCCGCTTGCGGGCTTCGGCGGCTTTTTTCTGCGCTGAATACTTATACTTCCCGTAGTCCATGATCTTGCAGACGGGAGGGCTGACGTTCGGCGAGATCTCGACCAAATCCATGCCGGCTTCCTGGGCCAGGCGGATAGCCGCGACGGTCTCGATGGTGCCCTTGTTGTCACCGGTCTGATCGATCAGCTGGATCTGCGCATTGCGAATGTCGTCATTGATGCGCGGCCCGTCTTTGGCGGCAGTGGGCGGGGCTTTATTTGGACGGCGAATGGGTGGTTCTCCAAAGTTATGAAAAGAGGCGGCTATTTTGCAGGAAGATACGGTTGCCGGCAAGCAATCGCTCGTGCGGCGGTCGAAAAAGCCGCAAATGCGAGGCATTTTGGCCACGGCGCGGCACGCAGAGGGACATAGACACCTTGCTTCTGTTCCGCAAGCGTCCCAAAGGGCCAATGACGACGTCCAGCTGCGCTGCGGAGCACGTCCGGACAGCTCAAACCGCACAGCCAGAGTAAACGTTCCATGAATCACCCAATTACCGATGCCGTGCTCGACTTCATCGATGTGGGCGAAGGCCCGTCCGCACGCCGGATCGCGGTGCGCCGCCGCGCGGCGCAAGAAACTGCTCAAGGACCGGGACTGGTCTGGCTCGGCGGGTTCAAATCGGACATGCGGGGCAGCAAGGCCCTGGCGCTGGACGATTGGGCTCGTGATCACGGCCGTGCCGTGGTGCGGTTCGATTATTCCGGCCACGGCGAATCCGGTGGCGATTTCGCCGACGGAACCATCGGGCGCTGGCTCGAGGAAAGCGTCGCGGTATTCGAGCGGTTCTGCGCCGGCCCGCAAGTCCTGATCGGCTCGTCCATGGGCGGCTGGATGGCGCTGCTGCTCGCGCGCGAAATCAAGAAGCGGCAAGAGAAACAGCAAGCCAAAGCCTCGCTGGCGGGCCTGGTGCTGATCGCGCCGGCGCCCGATTTCACCGAGGAGCTGATGTGGAAGAATTTTCCGGCCGCGGTGAAGAAAGAGATCGAGACCAAAGGCGTCTGGCTGAGACCATCGGATTATGGCGACGGCTCGCCCTATCCGATCACGCGGAATCTGATCGAGGAGGGGCGCAACCATCTCGTGCTCGGCAGCGCCATCGATCTCGGCTGTCCCGTCCGCATCCTGCAAGGTGCGCAGGATCCCGACGTGCCCTGGCAGCACGCGTTCGCGCTGACCCATCGCCTGCCGGCCGACGATGTCGTGCTGACCATGATCCAGGACGGCGATCACCGCCTCTCGCGCCCGCAGGACATCGCCCGCATTCTTGCCGCGGTGGCCGAGATCGGGTGAAGTGCTTTCTTCCTTCCCCCCTTGCGGGGGAAGGTGGCGCGCAGCGCCGGATGAGGGGTTGCTTCCGCAAACGCGAGTGTCGCATTCGCGGAGACAGACCCCTCACCCAAGTGAATGCGTGTCAACGAGCGGAGCTGCCCTCTCCCGCAAGGGGCGAGGGCGCAACAAGAAACACCGTGAGGCACCATGACAACCACCACCGCCATGCTGCGCGCCTTCTGCGACGCCGTCGAACAACGCAACGGAAAAGCCTTCGCGGATCTCTTCACCGAGGACGGCGTCTATCACGACGTGTTCTATGGCGCCTTCGCCGGCCGCGAGAAGATCGCCGCGATGATCGACGACTGGTTCTATCGCACGGCGACCGACTTCCGCTGGGACATGCACGACCCGGTGTCGAACGGCACCACGCTCTATGCGCGGTACACGTTCAGCTATCGCTCGACCTTGCCGGAGGCGAATGGCGCGCGGGCGATGTTCGAGGGTGTGGCAATCATGACGCTTCGCGACGGCAGGATCGTCAGCTATCACGAGGTCGCCAACACCGCGCCGGCGTTTGTCGATCTGAAGTTTGCGCCGGAACGGATTGCGAAGATCGTCGCCAGGCAGGGCGCGGAGCTCAAGGCGCGGCCCGAGATGCAGCGGCATTTTGGCTAGCCGTTGTTCTTGCGCACCTACCGCTTCGACGGGTTTGCCATGGGCTTGCGCTGCGCCAGCGCGGCGACCGTGGCGGTGCCGATCGGGCCCTGCTCGTCGTAGAGCCAGCATTCGCCGATCGCAACACCGTCGGTCGCCTGGTGGTTCACCACCTCGAAGCCGATCCAGTTCGTCACCGGCAGGCGGTGCAGATAGATCGTGACGTCGCTGTTGATGTAGCCGAGCCCCTTGTCGCCGGCGTTCGCGAACGGACTGGCGAAGTCCGCGCCGGTGGCGACATGGACGAACGGCGTCATCGGCACGCCCGCGACCAGCTCGCGCACCTCGCTCATCCAGAGCTTTCGTGGCCCGAGCGAGCCCATCTGGCCGACGATCGGTCGCGTGGTCCATTTGCCGTTCATGCCGAGCCTGGGATCGGTCGGCTTGGGAATGTCGGCCGGCTTCGGTACGTCCCAGTTCGGCGGCGACCAGACATTGCCGTCTGGATTCTGCGTTCGCCGCAACAGCTGGCACGAGGCGCGCGCCATGCCGACGCCGCCGGAGAAGAACTCCGCTTCCACGACGCGGATGCGCATCCCGTCGCGCACCAGCCGTGTCGTCACCTCGATCGGCTTGTCGATGGTCGGCAGCCGAAACATGTCGACGGTCAGCCGCGCCGGCACGAATTCAGGGCCGGAATGCCGCTCCTCGATGGCGAAGCCGAGCAGGCCGACGATGACGCGTCCGTGCAGCGATTTCGGATCCCACGGGCCGTTGGCGACTTCCGTCGGGTGGAATGTGTCGCCGTCGCGGGTGAAGAAAGGCATGTTTGTCATGATGCGCGAGATTGGAGGAACGTGCGGGGAAATCAAGGTCTCTAACCCTCATGGTGAGGAGCGCGGCACGCGCGTCTCGAACCATGAAGGCCCCCGCTGCAGCAGCTCGGCCTGCATCCTTCGAGACGCGCGCGAAGAAGCGCGCTCCTCAGGATGAGGGGAAGGAGCGGAGTGCTAGGAAGCGAGCTCCCACTCCTCGCGCACGCTTTCGTCGCGCTCGCCAGCAATCGCATTCGTCTTGATCGCCTCGAACTCATCCCGTGGCATCAACTGCCCCAGCGCCCACACCGCAGCCCCGCGCACCAGAGGATTCTCATCGCCCAGCAATCGCCGCGCCTCGTCCGCCAGTGCCGCATCGCCGGAGTTGCCGATCGCGATCAGCACGTTGCGCAAAAAGCGGTCGCGGCCGATGCGCTTCACCGGAGACTTCGTGAACAGCGCACGGAACGCCGCGTCGTCGAGCCGCGCGAGCTCGGCGAGACCCGGCGCGCGCAAAGCGTCACGTGCGGCGAGCTTGGCCTCGCGGCCCTCCTGCGCGAACTTGTTCCAGGGACAGGCGGCGAGGCAATCATCGCAGCCATAGATGCGGTTGCCGATGCTTTCACGAAATTCGCGCGGGATGGGTCCCTTGTTCTCGATGGTGAGATAGGAGATGCATCGCCTTGCATCGAGCTTGTAGGGCGCGGGGAAGGCGGCGGTCGGGCAGATGTCGAGACACGCCCGGCACGAGCCGCAATGATCGATCTCGGAATCGTCGCGCGGCAGCTCCAGCGTGGTGTAGATCGCGCCGAGAAACAGCCATGAGCCGAATTCGCGCGAGACCAGATTGGTATGCTTGCCCTGCCAGCCCAGATGCGCGGCTTGCGCCAGCGGTTTCTCCATCACGGCCGCGGTGTCGACGAACACTTTCACTTCGCAAGGCTTCACCTCGCAAGTTGCGGTCGCGACCAGCCATCGCGCCAGTGCCTTCAGGCGCTTCTTGATGAGGTCGTGATAGTCGTCGCCCTGCGCATAGACCGAGATCGCCGCGCGCGTGCGCTGTTGCAGGATCGCGAGCGGATCCTGGTCGGGGCCGTAATTGACGCCGAGCATGATGACGCTGCGCACGTCCTGCCACAGCCCGCGCGGATCGACCCGGCGCTCCGGCTGCGCGGCGAGCCAATCCATGTCGCCATGGCCGCCGGATGCGATGAATTCGAGAAAATGTTGTCCGGCGCTTTCGATCGTGCCGGGCTCCGTGATGCCGATGCAGTCGAAGCCGAGCGCGCGGGCCTCGTTTGCCAGCGCCGTCTTCAGTTCGGTCGGATCGGAGTTCAGAAGTCGAGGTCCACGTAGGTCCGCGACGCCGGCACGCCGGCCAGCCATTCGCTCAACAGCGGACGGAACGACGGGCGGGATTTCACCCGCGCGTACCACGCCTTTGCCGCGTCGTCCTCGCTCCATGGCACGTCGCCCAGATAGTCGATCGCCGAGAGGTGCGCCGCGGCGGCGAGATCCGCGTAGCTGAGCCGGTCGCCGGCGAGGAAATTACGCGTCTGCGCCAGCCAGCCGATATAGGCCAGATGATAGCGCACATTGGCCTTGGCGGCGCGCATCACGTCGGCCGAGGGCGGGCCGCCACCGTTGTCCTCGCTCATGAAGCGCTTGTAGATGCGCTCCGTGACGAGCGGGTGGGAGACTTCCTCGAAGAACTTTTCGTTGAACCAGGCCATCAGCCGGCGGACCTCGACGCGCTCGCCGATCGTGTCCGGCATCAGGCGCTTCAGTCCCATCTCGGAGCCATAGGCCTCGTCGACATATTCGGCGACGATCGCCGCGCCCGGGATCGGCGGCTGCTCGTCGTCCACCAGGACGGGCGTCGTTCCCGCCGCATTGAGCAGCAGAAATGCTTCGCGCCGCTCCCAGCTGCGCTCTTCGATCAGCTTCAGCTCAAGCCCGTATTCTCCCGCGATCAGGCGGATGAACCGCGAATGCGGGCAGAACGGATGATGAAACAGCGTAAACATGAAGCCTTTGACTATGTGATGGTGCTTAAGAATCCATCAATGTTTTGTGCGGCGCCACACTAGTCATTCAAAACCGCGAAGCAAGGGCGCGACGCCGCATTTTGCGATTGCAGCAAGGGGGCGGATGGGCGAGAAGAACCCCGCTTTTCCAGCCGAAATGGACCTAAATATGTCAGATGCAATACGGGCAGTGATCCTCGGCATCATCGAGGGTGTGACCGAGTTCCTTCCCGTGTCCTCGACCGGCCATTTGCTGCTCGCGGAGCGCTTTTTTCATCTCGGCGAAGGCGCGTTCTGGGATTCGTTTACGGTCCTGATCCAGCTCGGCGCGATCCTCGCGATCGTCGTGTTGTACTTCAAGAAATTGTGGGACGTCGCGATCGGCATGTTCACGGGCGACGCCTATGCACGCCGCTTCGTGATCGGCGTGCTGGTGGCGTTCCTGCCCGCTGTCGTCGTCGGTCTCGTCGCCGGCAAGTACATCAAGAGCATGCTGTTCAATCCGTGGGTCGTGTGCTTTTCGCTGATCGTCGGCGGCGCCATCCTGCTCTGGGTCGACAAGCTCGATCTCAAGGCGCGCGAGCACGACGCCACCCGGTTTCCGCTGCTGATGTATCTCTATATCGGCATCGCGCAGTGCATCGCGATGATCCCGGGCGTGTCGCGCTCCGGTGCCAGCATCGTCGCGGCGATGTTCCTCGGGGCCGACAAGCGCGCGGCGGCGGAGTTCTCGTTCTTCCTCGCCATTCCCACCATGATCGGCGCGTTCGCCTACGATTTCTACAAGAACCGCTCCGAGATGACGATGGACCACATGGGCATCGTCGCGATCGGCTTCGTGGTGTCGTTCGTCACCGCGATCATCGTGGTGAAGACGTTCCTGGAATACGTCACCCGCCACGGCTTCGTGGTGTTCGCTTGGTGGCGCGTGATCGTCGGCACGCTCGGCCTGATCGCGCTGGCGCTGGGGCGGTAAACTTCTGAAGCAAGGCTGCGGTGCACTCCCTCGCCCCGTTCTTACGGGGAGAGGTGAAAAAAACCTACGCGCTCTTGCGCTGGAATTGCCCGGCGGCGCGGAAACGCCAGAGATATTGCGGGGCGATCGCTTCAAGCGAGTCGGGCGTGATGCCGAGGCCTTCCAGCGTCAGGCCTGCGGCCTTCGCCGCGTCCGACACCACATTGTCGCGCGCGAGCAGCGTGACCTGGTCCGGCGTCAGCTTCAGCGCGCCCGGCGCGAATTGCAGGAAGTTGGCCTTGAAGCGGGCGAGGCCAAACGGCAGCGGCATCAGCATCGGCTTGCGATCGGCAATCTCGAGAATGGCCTCGATGATCTCGCGCATGGTCAGCACTTCCGGGCCGCCGAGCTCGTAGGTCGCGCCCGCCTTAGCCTTGCCGTCGACGGCATCTGCGACCGCGGTGGCGACGTCGCCGACATAGACCGGTTGCATCTTGGTGTCGGCGCCGATCAGCGGCAGAACCGGCGACATCCGCGCCAGCGCCGCGAAGCGGTTGGTGAACTGGTCCTCGGGGCCGAACATCACGGAGGGGCGGAAGATCGTCGCCGACGGCACCGCGGCCAGGACCGCGGCTTCGCCGGCCGCCTTGGCCCTGGCATAACGCGAGGGCGATTCCGCGTCGGCGCCGATCGCCGAGACATGGATCAGCTGTGCCCCCGCGGCCGCCGCCGCCTTGGCGATGGTCTCGGCGCCCTTGGCCTGGACGGCGTCAAAACTCTGCGCGCCGCCCTCGGCGAGGATGCCGACCAGATTGATCACCACATGCGAATCACGCAGCGCCGCCTCGATCGAGGCCGGATAACGCACGTTGGCCTGCACGGTGTGGACCTGCCCGACCTTGCCGGACGGCTGGAGGTAGCCGGCCAGCTCCGGCCGCCGCACCGCGACCCGGACCCGGTAGTCGCGCCGGCACAGCGCGCGGACCACATTCCGGCCCAAAAACCCCGATCCGCCGAAAACCGTGACGAGCGTGTCCAGATTCGATGCCATGGGATCCATTCCTGGGGTCCATATCCTGCGGGAAGAGTGCGCCTCGTCAGGCTTGTATCGGGCCGGTTTGCGATGCGCAATCCGCATCCCGAAGCGGGGTTCAAGCATGAATTGACAACCGCGTCACCGAACCGTAGTAACCGCCTCCGTGCCTAACCGGCATGCCCAGGTGGTGGAATTGGTAGACGCGCTGGCTTCAGGTGCCAGTGGCTTAACGGCCGTGAAGGTTCGAGTCCTTTCCTGGGCACCACCTCCTACTCAAGCGATTGAAATCGCTTTTGCAGGGAATTTGAGCTGCTGACCGGTACACAAAACCGAGGCACGGCGCTCATGGCGTACCGAATGGCCTACATCGCTCGTCGGGTCGGCTCGGATCGCAGGCAATCTGGAGGCGGCTGGCTTCAGTCGCTCAGGAGCTCTCAGTGCTCGTTGACCGCGGCGCCGAGCTTGATCAGGCTCAGTGAGCGGTTCGCGGTCTCGCGCAGGCGGCAGTAGCTCGCGTCGCCCGGGTACATGCCGGGCTCGACCTTGTCGAAGACCGCGCAGAAGCGATCACGCGAGGCGGCGAAAGTTTTCTGCGAGTCATTGACCGCCTTGATCACGTCGGCGAACCCGCCGGCCTGAACCTTCTTTAGCGCCTCATTGGTTTTCTGCGTCCAAACGGCGAGTTCGCGCGCCGCGCAGGCTTTCCATTTGGCGACATCGTCATTCGCGCCCTCTGCCGCTTTGATGCAGGGGTCGGCGACGAGCCCGACGCACGCGCCGCCGAAACCGCCGGTTTTCTCCGCGGTCTTCAGGCAGCCATCGATCACCGCAAGGTCGGCTGGAGCGGTGCCCTGGGCGAAAGCCATCGATGCGAGCGGGAGGCTTGCGGCGAGCATCGCGGCGGCAAGTTTGAGCTTCATTGGAGATCTCCGTTCGGCGCACCGAAAATATGGAAAACAATACCACTGCGAGCGCATGAAGCTCAGCGAGACGGTAGACCGGCGGGTGTGGCGGAAGGGCCGGACGGCGCGTGGGAAGGGAAAACGAGGGGGTATGCTGCTTCGGCTACGCCCTCTCCAATCGATGCCTTTGAATGCGCCTTGACCTGACTTACGAGATTTTCGACCAATAGGTGATACATGCAACTTTGGTCATCGAAGGCCCAGCGTTGGTTCACCTGAATGTGGAACAGGAGCTACGCTGACGAATAATGACGGCGGGACCGGTTAAGGCACGCACGGGCACTGCCTCTTGGGCGTTAAAATTTTCAAGTCGGAACAGCCGCTTGGAGGCTTTCGAAGCCGGCCGTCGGGCCGATTTTTCATTCCGCCAAACCCCATCGATTGCACCGTCCGAATTTACCCCACTTTAGACAAACTGGCCCTAAGTCAGCGGGCAGGCTCGCATCCGGCCGTCGGCGAGCACGGAGCCATCGGGCTCGCTTTGGCGTGAGGGAAACGGTGGATCAGCACCAGGTCTGGCACGAGCCGGCATTCGACAGGGTTGCGAACGCGATCAGCGCGCTCTTCCTGAGATCGGGAATTTATCTGTTCCTGATCTCGTTCATTTGCCTGTTCTATGTCTTGAACGCACCGCTTCTGCTCGGTCACTACGATCTGGGCTGGCATCTGGCGGCCGGGGATCTCATCCGGGAACGCAACGCCATCCCGCTCCACGACCCCTGGTCGTTCACCCACGGCGACAAGCCGTGGCTCAATCTGTCCTGGCTCTGGGACGCGCTTGCCAGTGCGACGCTTCAATACGCGGGCTTCGGCGGCCTCGTCCTGTCGACAGTGGCCTGTGGCGCAGCGATTGCCGGCATCCTGACTGCGATCTCTCTCGGGTACGGCGCCTCGGCGATCGCGGTTTGCGTGGCGGTCTTCCTCGCCTGCCTGCTCTATCCGGCCTACGAAGTTGCGCCGAACATGTATCTCGCGGTCGCGCCGAATACATGCACGATGCTGTTCTGCGTCGTCTTCTATCGCGAATGCCTGCGACGCACGCGATGGTTCGTGCTTCCCGTGTTGATGGCGTTTTGGGCCAATCTGCACGGCGGTTTCCTGCTCGGGTTTTTCGTGATCGGCGTCTTCTGCGGCGCCGCCTTGCTCAGAGCGGCCTGGGCCGATCTCAGGGTCCTCGTTCTCGCGGGGATCGGGTGCCTTGCTGCGACGCTCGTCAATCCGCTCGGCTGGAATATCTATGCCGGTGCCGCCGCGACGATGGGGCACTTCGTCCAGGGTAATATTACCGAATGGCGGTCCTACTACGCCAACATTGAAATACCCGGCAGCATTCCCGGTATCCTGTACATGCTGGCCTTCGTCGCGCTCGAGCTTCGCTACAGAAACTCCAGGCCAATCCCGCTCGAACCGAGATTGATGTCCTGGCTGTTCCTGATTCTCGGATTGTATCAGTTCAGGTACATCGCGTTCTTCTTCATCTTCTCGACCGCGCCGATGGCGCTTCACCTCAGCCGCTTGCTGCCTCGGCGTCTCACCGACGTTGACGTGCGTGGAGCGTTGCTGGCTGCCGGCATCGTCGGTCTCGGCACCCTGCCGCTGGCTTACTTGCGTGTCGCGCCCGCGCTCGCACTGCCGACGATGCTGTCGAGCGAAGATGCCGGTTATCTGCAAAAGCATCTCACCGATGCGCGGGTCCTGAATCATTGGAATATCGGCGGCTACCTGATTTTCGCAACGCACGGCACCGTTCGCCCGTTCGTCGATGGCCGCGCCGCGACCGCCTATCCGGACGATCTGCTGCACGACTATTTCAAGCTGGTGAGCTGGGAGATCGACGAAGCGGCGTGGGACGCGGTGCTCGATAAATATCGAATCGACGCCGTGCTGTGGGTCAAGGCGCACGAACAGCTGCGGCAGTTCCTGGTGGAGCGGCGAGGCTGGCGCGAGCAATACACCGGCGCTTACGTGACCGTTTACGTCAGGCCCCAATCCGGTTTGGCTGGCGAAGCCAAAAGACGATGACGACCAGCGCCGCAGCTCTGCCCGCCATCGCGCCCGCGGCCAAAGCCGAAAGCTTCGCGACGCGGTACGGCGCCTTGTGCGCATTGCTGCTGCTGGCTGCGGCAGTCCGGCTGCCGCTCGCCTTCTGGCCGAACATCGTTCACGTCGACGAGCTGTATCAATATCTGGAGCCGGCCTGGCGCCTGCTTGGCCACCAGGGGGTCGTCACCTGGGAATGGCGCGACGGCATCCGGAGCTGGTTTCTGCCGACCTTGTTCGCAGGGCCGGTCGCTCTCGGAGACTGGCTTGCGCCGGGCGGGTGGGGCGCCTTCGTCGTGCCTCGCCTGGTGGTCGGGCTCGCCTCGCTCTCGATCGTCGTCACGGCCTGGCATTTCGGCGAACGCATCTCCCGGTCGCATGCCGTCGTTGCGGCGTTTGCCGCCGCGGTCTGGTTCGAGTTGGTCTATTACGCGCCCCACACGCTGAGCGAACCGCTGGCGACGGCCGTGATCCTGCCGGCGGCTTATCTGCTGACGGGCGAACTCGCGCGCCACCGGCTCTTCACAGCGGGCGCATTGCTTGCTCTCGCCTGCGTCTGGCGCTTTCAATATGTGCCGGCTTGCGCGGTGTTTGCGTTGGCGGCGTGCTGGCGCGACCTGCGAAACGCGATCGCCCTGGTCGCGGGCGGATGCGTGGTCCTGGTGCTGTCCGGCGCCCTCGACCTGGCCCACGGCTCACCGCCGTTTGCGTGGCTTGTCCGGAATATCCAGCAAAACCTCCTGCATGACCGGGCATCGGAATTCGGTGACGCGCCGGCGGCCGCCTACGTCCTGCAGGCTTCGATTCTGTTGTCGGGAGCGACACTGCTGATGCTGCTGGCGCTCTGGCGCGGCTGGCGACATGCCCCCCTGCTGATCGTCGCGGCCGTCGTCAACGTCGCGTTTCACAGCATGATCGTGCACAAGGAATACCGGTTCATTTTCCTGTCGATCGCCCTGCTGATCATCGCGGCGGCACTTGGCTCCGCCGATTGGGTCCAGATGGTGCGCCGGCAAAATCCGTGGCGCTCACTTGCCGTCGTATGTGGCGGCTGGCTGCTGCTCTCGCTCGGTCTGTCGGGCGCAACGCTCATCATGCGTGACAATTGGATGCGCGGCATCGGCGTGGCCCAGTTGATGGCGGAGCTCGAGGCCGATCCTGAATTTTGCGGTCTGGCCCTGTACGGGATCAACTATCCCTTTGTGCCCGGACGCGGGCAGCTCGCGGCCCGCCGGCCGATCTATTCCTTTTATCGGGACGACCCCCTGGCCAAGGGGCGACTTCCGGCTGTGGTGAAGACGCACCAGGCCGGGTTCAACCGCATCATCGGCCCGGCGAGCCTGGCCAGCGAATTGCCGGCGGATTTCTCGCAACGAAGTTGCGCAATGATGAGCGATGACAAGCCGGCCTGCGTCTTCGCGCGGCGCGGCGCTTGCGATACGTTCGCCAGCCCCTTCGGCGTCAATGACGTGCTCGTGCGCCTGAACTACTAGCCGCGTCGGATGCTTGCGCCGGCGGCTGCCAGCGGATACATCGCGGCCGGCCCTCGCCAGCGTCTGTCCCGGGGATTAGCCTGCAAAAGCGCACCGATTCGATTGAGGTTTGAAACGTCATGACCGTACGCCTGCACCGCGGCGACCTGCCCGATCTGTCCCGCTACACCGGAGCGGTGGCGATCGACACCGAGACCATGGGCCTGAACCCGCATCGCGACCGGCTCTGCGTGGTGCAGCTCTCGCCCGGCGACGGCAGCGCGGACGTGGTGCAGATCCCCAAAGGTCATACCGACGCGCCGAACCTGAAGGCGCTGCTGGCCAATCCCGCGAACACGAAAATCTTCCACTTTGCGCGGTTCGACGTCGCGGTGCTGTATCAGACGTTTGGCGTCATGACCGGGCCGATCTACTGCACCAAGATCGCCTCCCGCCTGATCCGCACCTATACCGACCGCCATGGTCTCAAGGACCTCGTGCGCGAGGTGCTCAATGTCGATCTCTCCAAGCAGCAGCAATCGAGCGATTGGGGTTCCGACAGCCTGACCGAGCCGCAGCTCGCCTATGCCGCCTCCGACGTGCTGCATCTGCACGGCTTGCGCGAGCGGCTCGATGCCATGCTGGCGCGGGAAGGCCGCACCGCGCTGGCCAAAGCCTGTTTCGACTTCCTGCCGACCCGCGCCTTGCTCGACCTCCAGGGCTGGGCCGAACAGGACATTTTCGCGCATTCCTAGCGTTTCGCGGAACGGCCAGGTGGGGCGGTCGCCCCGTTTCAGACACTTTCGTGACGGCCTGTCGCTGGCTGCATATTTTGGCGCTGCCGGCTACAATGGGGCGCCCGCCAGCCGGACCAGGCGGGCGACACCTCAGGAGCCCAGGTGAATTCGGCCCATAATGTCACCTACGACGCCGCGCTTGCGGCGAAGTTCGCCAGCGCGGCGCGACACAGCCGCCTGGTGCGGATTCTGCGCGTCGCGGTGCCGGCGACAGTGGCTGCGGCGATGGGTCTGCTCGTCCTCATCTCGACCATCTTCAACCCATTCCAGATCCCCGTGAAGCTCGACTCCGGAAATCTCGTGGTGACAGGCACCAAGATCACGATGGAATCGCCGCATATGTCCGGCTTCACTCCGGATCAGCGGCCCTATGAGCTCTGGGCCAAGACCGCGACCCAGGACATCACCGATCCCGATCATGTCGATCTCCATGATCTGCGCGCGAAAGTGCTGATGGAAGACCAATCGACCCTGTTCCTCGATGCCCGCACCGGAAGGTTCGACAACAAGCAACAGCAGCTCGACCTGCACAAGGACATCTTCCTGCGCACCTCGACCGGCTACGAGGCGCGGCTGAACTCGGCCTTTGTCGACATGGGCAAGGGCACGGTTTCCTCGGATGAGCATGTCGACGTCAAGCTGACCAACGGAACGCTGACCGCCGATCGGCTGCGGATCACGGAGGGCGGCGACGTCATCCGCTTCGAAGGCAATGTGGTGATGCACCTCGACAAGCTGGACGATCCCGCCGCCGCTCAGCCTGCGCCGGCCGAACCCGCGCCGGCGGCGAAGACACGTACGCCCCAGAACAAGTCCGCCAATTCAAAGTGATTTTCATGATCAGGTTTTTCCCGCGCAACGACAAACGGCGCGTCATCCTTGGCGCGGCCGCGCTCGCCGTCGGCATCGCACTGATCGCAACGGGTGTGGCAAGCGCGCAGAGCACGATGCAAGGCGTGCCTAACGCGATGCAGGGTTTTTCGCAGAACCGCGATCAGCCGATCCAGATCGAAGCTGCCTCGCTCGAGATGCGCGACAAGAAGAAGGAGGCGACCTTCTCCGGCAATGTGAAGGTCATCCAGGGCGACACCACCATGACCTCGAAGACGCTGGTGGTGTTTTACGATTCGGGCGGCGACAAGCCAGCCACGCCACAGCCTGCGGCAAAGGCGACAAAGGGGGCGCCGATGCAGTCGGCGACGCCGGGCCCGGGCGGCAACTCCTCGATCAAGCGGCTGGAGGCGCGCGGCAATGTCGTCGTCACCCAGAAGGACCAGGTGGTAACGGGCGAGACCGCCGTGTTCGACACCCGCACCAACCTCATCACCATGCTTGGCGGCGTCGTCTTGACGCAGTGCAAGAACGTGCTGCGCGGCGACCGGCTGGCGGTCGACATGACCACGGGCGTGTCGCGTGTGGAATCCGACAGCGGCCGGGTGCAGGCGCTGCTGCCGCAGGGCGGCGGCAATGATTGCGGATCCGGAGGCGCGGGCAAGCCCGGCGCGGGACCTCTGCAATTGCCTGGCGCAACCAAGCCCAAATGAGCTGAAGCCAGTCAAAGTAAATTTGAAGAATGATTTCAGATGGTTGGGTTGATCCCTCCCGATCCGAGGTTGAAGCTTGCGCGCCGAGACTGTATCTAGCGCGAAGGGCTTTCGAAGCGGGGTTCGCCGCTTTTCGGGCGTGTTTCACTGGGCATGAGACATCCCTTCATTCATGCTGCGTCGGCGAATCCTGAGGCCGGCGCGGCAGATCGCGCGAATATCGCGCAGGATCGTCGCGAAAGGCTAGAAGGCGGGGATGGTCGATCTCTTCAGCATGTTCCGTCGGCGCCCCGCCAAACGCGGCCGGCCAGGATTTGCGCGCCAGGACATCACCGCGCTCGGCGACAGCGTCGGCGGTCTCGTGGCGAGCCCAGTGCGGGACGCGCCGCCGATCGCCCGTAACCAGCCGATGCATGCACCCGATCAGTTCCAAGGGGACTATCAAGGCGACTATCAGGCCGAGCCGCCTCGGGCCCAGGCGGTTCACCCCGTGCGGGCTGCCGGCAGGCCCAACGGGTCCGGCGGGCCGCAGCTCTTGAAGAGGCCGGGCTTCCTGGCTGTGCATAGCGTGGAAAAGAGTTTTGGCAGCCGCCAGGTCGTGCGCGGCGTCAGCATCTATGTGCGCCGCGGCGAAGCGGTCGGCCTGCTCGGGCCCAACGGCGCCGGCAAGACGACCGTGTTCTACATGATCACCGGCCTGATCAAGGCCGATCGCGGCGCGATCGAGCTCGACGGCCACGATGTCACCAAGCTGCCGATGTATCAGCGTGCGCGGCTCGGCATCGGCTATTTGCCGCAGGAAGCCTCGATCTTCCGCGGCCTCACCGTCGAGCAGAACATCCGCGCCGTGCTCGAAGTGGTCGAGCCCTCGCGCAAGAAGCGCGAGCAGCAGCTCGACTCGCTGCTCGACGAATTCAACATCACGCGCCTGCGGAAATCGCCGTCGATCGCGCTGTCCGGCGGTGAGCGGCGCCGCGTCGAAATCGCGCGCGCGTTGGCGACGCGTCCGAACTACATGCTGCTCGACGAGCCCTTTGCCGGCATCGATCCGATCGCGGTCGGCGACATCCAGGACCTCGTCCGCCATCTCACCAACCGCGGCATCGGCGTGCTGATCACCGACCACAATGTGCGCGAGACGCTCGGCCTCACCGATCGCGCCTACATCGTCTATGCCGGTGAAATCCTGACCGAGGGGAGCCCGGATGAGATCGTCGCCGATCCGGACGTGCGCCGCCTTTACCTTGGCGAGGAATTCCGCCTCTAGCCCGTTTTTCCAATTCGTCAAGACGTGTACATCGGGCTTGGACTAGGATAAGCAAAAATCGGACCAACTTTTTGGGATCGGTTCTTGCTTCATGGCGCTTTCGCAGAGATTAGAGTTCCGGCAATCGCAGTCGCTGGTCATGACGCCGCAGTTGATGCAGGCGATCAAGCTGCTGCAATTGTCCAATCTCGATCTCACGACCTTCGTCGAAGAGGAACTCGAGCGTAACCCGCTGCTGGAGCGGGCCAATGACGAGCCGCCTGCGGGCGAGGGCCCGGCCGAGACCGGCCAGTTCAACGACAGCGACGGCGGCCACAACGACGAGCCCGGCGGCGGCCC
This sequence comes from Bradyrhizobium sp. Kon37, assembly GCF_055807535.1. Lineage (NCBI taxonomy): Bacteria > Pseudomonadati > Pseudomonadota > Alphaproteobacteria > Hyphomicrobiales > Nitrobacteraceae > Bradyrhizobium > Bradyrhizobium sp. Kon37. Next base: position 668,099 of record NZ_JBVVOY010000001.1, on the reverse strand, counting down.
GGGTGAAGCCTTCGAGCCCGGCCAGGAAGAGTGGATGAGCAAGGATCTCGGCACCCGCGCCGAGATCGAGCAGACCATGGACACCGGGTTGGACAACGTCTTCTCCGAGGAACCGGCCGAGGCGGCCGCGCGCAACGCCCAGGATGCGGCGCCGACCACCTATACCGAATGGGGCGGCGGCGCCTCCGGTGACGAGGACTACAATCTCGAAGCCTTCGTCGCCGCGGAGATGACGCTCGGCGACCATCTCGCCGAGCAGCTCTCGGTTGCCTTCACCGGCGCCGCGCAGCGCATGATCGGCCAGTATTTGATCGACCTCGTCGACGAGGCCGGCTATCTGCCCCCGGATCTCGGCCAGGCCGCCGAACGGCTCGGCGCATCGCAACAGGACGTCGAGAACGTTCTTGCCGTGCTGCAGAAATTCGATCCGCCCGGCGTCTGCGCGCGCAATCTGAGCGAATGCCTGGCGATCCAGCTCCGCGAGCTCGACCGCTACGATCCCGCGATGCAGGCCCTGGTCGAGCATCTCGATCTCCTCGCCAAGCGCGACGTCGCGGCCTTGCGCAAGCTCTGCGGCGTCGACGACGAGGACATCGCCGACATGATCGGCGAGATCCGCCGGCTCAATCCCAAGCCCGGCATGAAGTTCGGTACGGCGCGGCTCCAGACCATGGTGCCCGATGTCTATGTCCGTCCGGGTCCCGACGGCGGCTGGCATGTCGAGCTCAACAGCGACACCTTGCCGCGCGTGCTGGTCAACCAGACCTACTATTCGCAGCTCTCGAAGAAGATCGGCAAGGACGGCGACAAATCCTATTTCACCGACGCGCTTCAGAACGCGACGTGGCTGGTGCGCGCGCTCGACCAGCGCGCCCGCACCATCCTGAAGGTCGCAACCGAGATCGTGCGCCAGCAGGACGGCTTCTTCACCCATGGCGTGGCGCACCTGCGACCGCTGAATCTGAAGGCCGTCGCCGACGCCATCCAGATGCATGAATCCACGGTGTCGCGCGTCACCGCCAACAAATACATGGCGACCAATCGCGGCACGTTCGAGCTGAAATATTTCTTCACGGCCTCGATCGCCTCGGCCGATGGCGGCGAGGCGCATTCGGCCGAAGCCGTGCGTCACCACATCAAGCTGCTGATCGATGCGGAGGCGCCGTCCGCGATCCTGTCCGACGACACCATCGTGGAACGCTTGCGCGGCTCGGGCATTGATATCGCCCGCCGCACGGTCGCGAAGTACCGCGAAGCCATGCGCATTCCTTCCTCGGTGCAACGCCGTCGCGACAAGCAGAGCGCTCTTGGTAACGTCCTCTCCACCGCCATGGCCGATCGCTCCCGCAATCCCGAACCAGCCTGATTGCGCCGGCGCCAAATCGCGCTACTCTCGATCTGCTATCCGGCCGAAATCCAGGCCAGGCACGGACCAAGCGAGGTTCACATGACTCTCCGCATCTCGGGAAAGAGCGTCAATGTCGGCGAGGCCCTGCGCGGCCGCGTCACCGACCGGACTGAAGAGGTCTTGCGCAAATATTTCGACGGCAATTATTCCGGCCACATCACGCTGAGCAAGGACGGCTTCGGCTTCCGCACCGACTGTGCGCTGCATCTTGATTCGGGAATCACGCTCGAGGCCGATTCGAACGCACCGGATGCCTATGCCAGTGCCGACCAGGCCCTGGTGATGATCGAGAAGCGGCTCAAGCGCTACAAGAGCCGCCTCAAGGACCGCTCCGCCCGCAAGGCCCATGTCGCCTCCGCGGCGCTGGCCGCCATGGATGCCACCAGCTACGTGCTGGAGGCCCCGGGCGAAGGTGAGGACGAGGACGAGATCACCGGCTACAGCCCCGTCATCATCGCCGAGGCCACCACCTCGCTGAAGCCGCTGTCCGTCAGCGAAGCGGTGATGGAACTCGACCTCAGCGGGGCGCCCTGCTTGGTGTTTCAGCATGGCTCCTCGGGCCGGGTGAACATCATTTACCGCCGGGCCGACGGCAATGTCGGCTGGATCGACCCCCCGGGGGTCAAGACGGATGGCAAGGCCTGAGGCCGTTGGGCGACACCCTGCGGCCCTGCGCCGGGGGCCTCTTTCCGCCTCAATAATGACCGGGGCAAAGCTGCACGCGGGAGTTGGCACCGGGATTGCGTTGGAGTAGAAGCCCCCCACATCAGGGGCGAGCTAAGTCCGCCTCCTGCTTCAACTTCTTGACGTCGGCCCGCCCAGGTTCTTTGTCCAGGCTGGCCAATTCGGAACCTGACGTTTTCATTCACCTCGGAAGACTTCCATGCCGATTACCGATCTGGTCGCGCCCGAGGCGATTCTCCCGGCATTGAAGGTCAACAGCAAGAAGCAGGCGCTTCAGGAACTCGCGGCCAAGGCCGCCGAGCTGACCGGGCAGAACGAGCGTTCCGTGTTCGAGGTGCTCCTGCAACGCGAGAAGCTCGGCACCACAGCGGTCGGCTACGGCGTCGCCATTCCCCACGGCAAGCTGCCCAAGCTGGAAAAGATCTTCGGCCTGTTCGCACGTCTCGATCGTCCGATCGATTTCGAATCGATGGACGGCCAGCCGGTCGATCTCGTCTTCCTGCTGCTCGCCCCCGAAGGCGCCGGCGCCGATCATTTGAAGGCACTGGCCCGCATCGCCCGTCTCCTCCGCGACCAAGACATCGCCAAGAAGCTTCGCGCCTCGCGCGACGCCCAGGCGATCTATTCGGTGCTCGCCCTGCCGCCGGCGACTGCGGCGTAACCCTTCTCCCTCGAACCGACGCAGCGCCGTCTGCGACTTATTGTCAGCCGGGTGCTGCGATATTTCCTCTCCGGCACGTTTCGGGGCGGGGATTTTTCAAGATGATTTGCGGTTCGATCGGGCGGGTTTTCGGTCTGCTTTGCTCCGCCACCATTATCGCCACCGCCGTGGCCCGCGCCGACGAGGCGTCCAACGATCGCGTCATCGCGGAGAAGACCGAGATCATTGCAGCCGACCCAACCAATGCGGTCGCTTACGAGCTGCGCGGCGAAGCCTACTATATCAAGCACGACTGGAATCGGGCCTTCGAGGATTGCAGCGCCGCGATCCGGATCGATCCGAATTTCGGGCGGGCCTATAATTGCCGCGGTCGCGCCTATTCTGCCAAAGGCGATCGCGATCACGCCATGATCGACTACAACGAGGCCATTCGCCTCGACCCAAATTATGGGCCGTCCTACACCTCGCGCGCCGAGGGCTATTTCAGCAGGGGCGATTTCGATCGCGCGATCGCCGACTTCACCGAGGCCATCGAACGCAGCCCCAAGCAGGCTTACCGTGCGCTCGTCATGCGAGGGGAGGCGTATGCAGCGAAGGGCGACACCGATCACGCCGTCGCCGATTACAGTGAGGCGATGCAGCGCAATCCGGCCGCCGCCTGGCCCTACGAGTTGCGAAGCACCATTCGCTCCCACAAGGGCGAGATCGATGCAGCTCTGGACGATTGCGACAGCGCCGTCCGCCTGGAACCCGGAAATGCCGGCGGCCACTACTGCCGGGCCATGGTGTTCCTGAAGAAGGACGATGCCGACAGCACCATCCGGGAACTGGATGACGTGACGAGGATGAGACCGTCTTTCGCAAAGGCCTATCTCGTTCGCGGCGTCGTCCTGCACGGAAAGGGCGACGACAAACGCGCCCTTGCCGATTTCGACGAAGTAATCCGATTACAGCCGGGGAATTGGGAGGCCTACAACAGTCGCGCCGGTCTGTTTCGGGACATCGGACAGCACGATCGCGCGCTCGGCGACTACAACGAGGCGATCCGGCTCGATCCGAACAGCCAGCTCGCCCTGGTCAATCGTGCCCTCCTCTACATGATGATGTCCGACCCAAAACATGCGCGCGCGGATTTCAACAGCGTGCTCGCGCTGCCACTGAGCGACAAATGGGCCGTGGACACGGCGCGCGAAGGACTCGGCTTTGTGAAGTGATCGCGGAGCCGGGGCCGCCATCTTCCGTGGGGCTTGGGACGATCTGCTTTGCTACAAACTCGACATCGCTTCGAGAGTCACGGGTGGCCGCATGAGCGTCTCGTCGCCGTGGCAGTAGAATTTGTGCGTCCACGGATCAAACACCGGCACGCGCGCTTCGACGAATTCGTCGATATCACGTGTAACAACAATCAGATCCTGTAGCGCGGCGATAGCCGCGATGAACAAGTCAGGCTGCCCGAACGTATGGCGGCGCTTGCGGCCCTCGACGACCATCGTTTTCCACCGCACGATGACATCTTCGGTGATGGGAAGAACCCGCCCCGCAAACAGCGGTCGCAGCGTGTTGTCTAACCACGATCGAAGGTCTGCGCGTCTGGTGGGATCGGACAGTTGTTCGATGCCGTAGACGATTTCGGCGAAGGTGACCTCGGTGACATAGAGATCACCGCCGTTTTGGCTGGCGACAAAATCGGCAACGTCAGGATTGGGTTTGGGCCGGCGTAGTTCCGAAACCACACTGGTATCGAGCAGCCATCCTCTCAAAGCTCGACGTCCCGAACTTTGGATTTGATCGTCAGGCGTTCAAATTCCACATCGCCCAACGGCGATTTGGCAAGGACCGAAACGATGTCGCGGCCGCTCACGGGACGTTGGAGGCGATCGAATTCCTCTGCCGCGATAATGACCGCGGCGTCCTTCCCGTGCAGCGTAACGCGCTGCGGTCCGGTGCGTTGGGCCTCCCTGACGATCTGGCTGAGGTGAGTCTTCGCATCCTGAAGGCTCCATCGCCCGGATTGGGGGCGCTTCTTCGACGAGGGACCCTTTGTCGACATGCTGTGCCTTCTGGTCGGATCAACCAGAATTTAGAGTATCCGAATTCGGCCGTCAAAGCAAAACGGGCACACCTTCCTGCGAAGGCATGCCCGCTTAAAACTCTATTCGTGCGACGTGCGCGTGCTCAGTGCACGCTCACCGCTTGCAGCTCGTTGCTCCAGGCGTTGGCGATCGCGGCTTCGCGGCTGTCGGTCAGCATGATCGGCGTGCCGTCGGCGGCGTGGAGCGCGAAGAGCTTGAGGCCCGGCGCGATCTTCGGCGCTTCGGGAAACAGGCCCGGCACATCTTCGGATCGGATCTGCTTCACATAGGCGATATGGCCTTCGCCGAGGGTTGCCAGCGTCTCTGCCGAGACGTTCTTGGCTTCGTATTCGAACGCAACGTGACCTTCACTCATGGTCTCGACTCCTTCACAGAAACTAAGCGGTCGAGTCCGCTACTCGTTCCATTATTCGTGCTCATTGATAGCGATTGTCTTAACGATCCTCTCCGGTTCCGGCCGGGCAAGATCGATCGCCAGCAATCCGTTCTTCAGATCCGCACCCAGCACCAGCATCCCCTCCGCCAGCACGAAGGTGCGCTGGAAGTGGCGCGCGGCGATGCCGCGATGGATGTATTGCCGGGTCTTGTCGTCCTGCTGCCGTCCGCGAATGACGAGCTGGTTTTCCTCAATGGTTACATCGAGTTGGTCGCGGGTGAATCCGGCGACCGCCAGCGTGATTCGCAAACGCTCGGGCTGGCCCTCCGACCGGTCGCACCTCTCGATATTGTAGGGAGGGTAACCGTCGGCACCTTTGACGACCCGATCGAGCACGCGCTCGATCTCGTCGAAGCCCAGAAGGAACGGACTGGAAAGCGTGGGAACACGAGACATAGTTTACAAAGTCCTCTCGAAGCGACTTTGGTGCATCAGGGCCCGTACAGGCACCCCTTGATCAGCAATATGGGCATATCCGCGTGTGGGTTCAAGGACGTAGCCGGGGGCTGTGGATGGGCCATTTCCGCTTACGTGCACCGTTGCTTCCGCATCGTCATGGCCGGGCTTGTCCCGGCCATCCACGACCTTTACTCGCGCGTGAAGAACGTGGATGCCCGGGACAAGCCCGGGCATGACGACGAGTTAGCCGGCCGAATTCTCTCAACGAAAACAAACCCCCTTCTACTGTGCATGGGGTTGTTTTCGCGCTTTTTGAGAGATCGACCTGCGGAACCGGTCAGGCCTCGATCCGCGTCCGTCCGTCGCCGCTGAACAGATGCAGCTTTTGGCGCATTGCTGCGACGCGGATCTTCTCGCCGATCGGCGGTGCCTCGGAGCCGGGAATGCGGACGATGACCTCGCCAGGCGGCAGTTCGCCGGGATTGGCGGCGATGCGCTGCTCGTCCTGAGCCCGCGTGCCGTAGACGAAGGTTTCGGCGCCGACGCGCTCGATCGCTTCCACGGTGAGCGGGAGCGCGACGCCGCCGGCAGGGGTCTGGTCGGTGATGACGAAATCCTCCGGGCGGATGCCGAGGATGCCGGCGTCGGTGCTGCCGAGCTGCGACTTGATCTCGTCGGCGCGGATCGACATCAGGTTCATCGGCGGCGCGCCGATGAAGGAGGCGACGAAGGTCGTTGCCGGCTTCTCGTAGATTGCGAGCGGATTGCCGACCTGCTCGACCTGGCCGCCATTCATCACCACGAGAATGTCGGCGAGCGTCATCGCCTCGAGCTGGTCGTGGGTGACGTAGATCGACGTCGTGTTGAGCCGGCGCTGCAATTTGCGGATCTCGACCCGCATCGCGATGCGGAGCTTTGCGTCGAGGTTGGACAGCGGCTCGTCGAACAGAAACACCTTGGGCTGGCGCACGATGGCGCGGCCCATGGCGACGCGCTGGCGCTGGCCACCGGAGAGCTGGCGCGGCTTGCGCTCCAGCATCGACGTGAGCTCGAGCACGCGCGCGGCTTCATCGACGCGGGTCTTGACCTCGGCCTCCTTCATGCCGCGGTTGCGCAGGCCGTAGGCCATGTTGTTGAAGACGCTCATATGCGGATAGAGCGCGTAGTTCTGGAACACCATCGCGATGTCGCGGTGGGCGGGCTCGATCTGGTTGACGATGCGGCCGCCGATGTCGATCTCGCCGCCGGTGACGGTTTCGAGCCCTGCGACCATGCGCAGCAATGTCGACTTGCCGCAGCCGGAGGGCCCGACCAGCACGCAGAATTGTCCGTCGCCGACATCGACGTTGACGCCCTTGATGGCTTCGAAGCCGCCGGGGTAGGTTTTGCGGACGTTGCGCAGGGTGACGTTAGCCATGGGATTTACTTTTCCGTCTCCACGAGTCCGCGCACGAACAATTTCTGCATCACGACGACGACGAACACCGGCGGCAGCATCGCAAGCACGGCGGTCGCCATCACGATCGGCCATTCGGTCAGCGCGTCGGTGGTGGTGATCATCTTGCGGATGCCGACCTGGATGGTCTGCATGTCGTCACGGGTGGTGATCAGCAGCGGCCAGAGATATTGATTCCAGCCGAGGATGAAGAGGATCACGAACAGCGCCGCCATATTGGTGCGCGACAGCGGCAGCAGCGTATCCCAGAAGAAGCGCAGGGGACCGGCGCCGTCGATGCGCGAGGCCTCCAGCAGCTCGTCCGGCACCGTCATGAAGAACTGGCGAAACAGCAGCGTCGCGGTGGCCGAGGCGATCAGCGGCAGCGACAGGCCCGCATAGCTGTCGAGCATATGCAGATCGGCGACGATCTTGTAGGTCGGATAGATGCGGACCTCGACCGGCAGCATCAGGGTGATGAAGATGATCCAGAAGATCGGCATCCGGAACGGAAAGCGGAAATAGACGATCGCATAGGCCGAGATGATCGAGATCGCGATCTTGCCGACCGCGATCAGCAGCGCCATCACCAGCGAGTTCAGCATCATGTTGCCGACGGGCTCGCGGGTCGAGCCGCTCGTGCCGACGAAAATGGTCTGGTAGTAGACCTCGAAGAAATGACCGCCCGGCAGCAGCGACATCTGCCCGTTGGCGATCAGCGCGTTGTCCTGGGTCGAGGCGACGAACGCGATGTAGACCGGGAAGGCGACGATCGCGATCCCGATCCAGAGGATGATGTGGGCGACGTAGCGCCGGAAGCCCTCTTCCTCGACCATCAGTAGGTCACCTTGCGTTCGACGAACCGGAACTGGATTCCGGTGAGCACGATGACCATGACCATCAGGATCACCGACTGCGCGGCCGAGCTGCCGAGATTGCCGCCGAGCAGGCCGTCGGAATAGACCTTGTAGACCAGCGTGACCGTCGACGTTCCGGGACCGCCGCGGGTCATGGTGTCGATGATGCCGAACGTGTCGAAGAAGGCGTAGACGATGTTGACCACCAGCAGGAAGAAGATGGTCGGCGACAGCAGCGGGAAAGTCACGGTCCAGAACCGCCGCATCGGGCGCGCGCCGTCGATTGCGGCGGCCTCGAACACGCTCTTCGGGATCGCCTGCAGGCCGGCGAGGAAGAACAGGAAATTATAGGAGATCTGCTTCCACGCGGCGGCGAGGATGATCAGCGCCGCGGCCTGGTCGCCGTCGAGCAGCGGATTCCAGTCGATGCCCATGTTGCGCAGATAGCGCGAGAGCACGCCGAGCGAGGGATGCAGCATGAAGATCCAGAGCACGCCGACCACGGGCGGCGCCACCGCATAGGGCCAGATCAGCAGCGTGCGGTAGAGCATCGAGCCACGCAGCGGCTTGTCCGCCATCACGGCGAGCAGCAGCGCGAAGGACAGCGACGAGACGGCGATGGCGAACGAGAAGAAGAACGTTCGGACGATTGCCTCGAAATAGGCCGCGTCCTTGAACAGCTCGATGTAATTCTCGAACCAGACAAAGGTGGTCGACAGCCCAAACGCATCCTGGAGCAGGAAGGACTGGATCACCGCCTGCAGGGCCGGCCAATAGAAGAAAATCAGGACGATCGCGAGCTGCGGCGCAACCAGCGCGTACGGTAACAGCCTTGACTGGAAAATGGCTTGCTTTTGCATGATGCCAGCAGAGCGGCAGGCCGGGTCGCGGCCTGCCGCTCATTGCCTCACTTGACGGCGGTCTTTTCGAACTGCCGCAGCATCGTGTTGCCGCGCTCGACGGCGGCATCCAGCGCCTGCTTGGCGGTCTTCTTGCCGGCCAGCGCCTGTTCGATCTCTTCCGACCAGACGTCACGGAGCTGCACCATGTTGCCGAGGCGCAGACCGCGCGAATTCTCGGTCGGCTCCTTGTTGGTCAACTCGAGCAGCGGCGTCTCGAGATAGGGCTGATCCTTGTAGAAGCCCTCTTCCTTGGCCTTGGCGTAGGCCGCCTTGGTGATCGGCAGGTAGCCGGAGGCCTTGTGGATATAGACCTGGCGATCGGTGTCCGAGAGGAAGGTCAGGAATTTTGCGACGCCCTTGTATTCCTCGGCCGATTTGCCGCCCATTACCCACAGCGAAGCGCCGCCGATGATCGAGTTCTGCGGCGCGCCCTTGACGTCCGGATAATACGGCATCGGCACGGCGGTGAAGGCGAACTTGGCCTGCGCCTTGACGTTGCCGAAGAACGCCGAGGAGGTCAGGTAGAGCGGGCATTCGCCCGAGGTGAAGCGACCTTCGCCGGTGTTGGTGCGGCCCGCATAGTCGTAGGTCTTGGTCTTCTGCAGCTCGACCAGGGTTTCGAGATGCTTGACCTGAAGCGGTCCATTGAACTCGAGCACGGTGTCGAAGCCGTCGAGGCCGTTGGCCTTGCTGGCGAGCGGCACGTTGTGCCAGGCCGAGAGCTGCTCGAGATTGACCCAGGTGACCCAGGAGCCGGAGAAACCGCAGGTGTCGTGACCGGCAGCCTTCAGCTTCTTGGCGGCCTCGAACGTTTCGGGCCAGGTCTTCGGGATCTCCACGTTCGCCTTCTTCAGCTCGTCGAGGTTCACCCACATCACGGTCGAGGACGAGTTGAAGGGGAACGACAGCATCTCGCCCTTCGACGTCGAATAATAGCCGGTGATGGCGGGCAGGTAGATCTTGGGATCGAACTTCTCGCCGGCGTCGGCCATCAGCTTGTAGACGGGCTTCACGGCGCCGGTCGCGGCCATCATGGTCGCGGTGCCGACTTCGAACACCTGCATGATGTGCGGAGCGTTGCCGGCGCGGAACGCCGCGATGCCGGCGTTCATCGTATCGGGATAGTTGCCCTTGTAGGTCGGGATCACCTTGTAGTCGCTCTGCGACGCGTTGAAATCGGTGGCGAGCTTGACGATGACGTCGTTGTTGGCGCCGGTCATCGCGTGCCACCACTGGATTTCGGTCGCGGCCAAGGCCGGCGAGGCCGATAGTCCAACCGTGAGCGCAATAGCGGCAGCCGCTCCAAAGTGTCTAAGAGCCATCAAGTAAACCTCCCTTGGCCGTTCTCTTGGGCCGTCAAAAATGATCGCTTGCGCTAGCAGCGCCATATGACGTTCACATGACTGTGTAAGCGGCCGAAACGAAAGCGGCAAGCGCGGCAAAAGGGAAGTCGTCAAATAGGCGAATGCCGCGCGCGCAGCGTCCTCCGTTCGCGGTGCACAGAGCGCCCGCGCCGCAGTGCGGCATTGCCGTCGGATGTGGAAGGCGAGGCGCTAGCGCTTGCGCTCGGGTCCGCAGACCGTGCCCTGCTCGACCATCGCGTCGATCTCGGAGCTGGAGTAGCCGAATTCGCCCAGCACCTCGGCCGCGTGCTGGCTGAATTTCGGCGGCAGGCGACGCAGGCTCGGCTTGCTGCGATCGAGCCGGATCGGCGACGCCACGCCCTTGTACCAATCCTTCTCGATGATATCGCCGCGGGCGATCGTGTGCGGGTTGGTCAACGCCTGGTCGATCTTCTGCACGGGGCCTGCGGGCAGGCCGGCGGCGAGCAGGCGATTGCACAGCGGCTCGGCCTCGTGCTGGCTGAACACGGCGGCGAGCTCGGCGCGCAGTGCTTCGCGATTGGCGATGCGGTCCTTGTTGCGGGCAAAGCGCGGATCGGTGCCGAGCTCGGGCTTGCCGATCTCCTTGGCGAGCTTGCGGAAGGTGCCGTCATTGCCAACGCCGATGAAGATGTTGTCGGTCTTGGTCGGGAAGATCGCATAAGGCACGAGGTTGGGATGCTCGTTGCCGGTGAGCGCCGGCGGCTTGCCATGCATGAAATAATTCGCGGTGTGCGGATGCATGATGGCGAGACCGGTCTCGTACAGCGTGGTCTCCAGGAACTGGCCCTGGCCCGAGCGCTGCCGCTCCGACAGCGCCATCAGGATCCCGATCGCCGCATAAAGGCCGGTGCCGATGTCGACCAGCGGCACGCCGATGCGCATCGGTCCGCTCTCGGGCGAGCCCGTCGCCGCGATCATGCCGGTCATGGCCTGGATGATGGCGTCATAGCCGGGATTGCCGCCGCGCGGGCCGTCGGCGCCGAAGCCGCAGATCCGGCAATGCACGAGGCGCGGGAATTTCTCGCGCAACACCTCGTTGCCGATGCCCCATTTCTCCAGCGTGCCCGGCTTGAAGTTCTCGATCAGGACGTCGGCACTCTCCAGCATCTTGAGCAGTACGGTCCGGCCGCCCTCGGAGGCGAGGTCGAGGCCGATCGAGCGCTTGTTGCGGTTGATGCCGATGAAATAGGCCGCGTCTTCTTCGTGGAAGGGAGGGCCCCAATCGCGCACCTCGTCACCTGCGGGCGGCTCGACCTTGATCACGTCGGCGCCATGGTCGGCGAGGATCTGGGTGCAATAGGGACCGCCGAGCACGCGCGTGAGATCGATCACGCGCAGGCCGCTCATTGCGCCCGTGGCGGCTCCAGAACTGGCGGCTTCAGTCATGCCTTCGCGTCCCCTGTGTCGATGTGATCACAGGCCTAACGAGGTTCGTCCGAGCCGGCAATGGCTTCCCGCGTAGGGTGTCATGCAGACCGCTCGCCGCAATCCCGCGGGATGGCAAATCAAGGAAAGCGGCCGGTCCGAGGGCATCCCGGGCCAGCCGCTTCAGCTAGCCAATCAGACGACCGTCAGGCGAACGTCGACATTGCCGCGCGTCGCGTTGGAATACGGGCACACCTGGTGCGCCTTCTCGACCAGCGCCTCGGCTTCCGCGCGGGCGAGGCCCGGCAGCGAGACGGCGAGGTCGATGTCGAGACCGAAGCCGCCGGCCGCGCGCGGGCCGATGCCGACGGTCGAGGTCACGGAGGCGTCGGCCGGAACCTTGGGGCCGCCCTGCGAGGACACGAACTTCATCGCGCCGATGAAGCAGGCGGCATAGCCTGCCGCAAACAGCTGCTCGGGATTGTTGCCGGCACCGCCTCCGCCGCCGAGTTCCTTCGGCGTGGTGAGCTTGACGTCGAGCGCGCCGTCGAGGGTCGCAGCATGGCCGTCGCGGCCGCCGGTGGCCTTTGCGCTGGTCTTGTAAAGGACGTTCACTGACATTTTCGTCTCCCTGTGTTTTTCGGGTGGGCTAGGATCCTTATCGCAAACAATTAGATTGTGCGCAATTGAAATTATGGGGCCTCACATTTAATTGTTCGCAATTGAATATGCCGCCGGCCGGCCCCAGAATGGAGCAAGTCCTGTGAGATTCTCCATGCCCCGGAAACATTCGGCAGCGGACGCGCCGCTGCGCCTCGAAAACCAGATCTGCTTCGCGGTCTATTCGGCCGCGCATGCCTTCAACCGCGTCTACAAGCCGCTGCTGGACCGGCTCGGCCTGACCTATCCGCAATATCTGGTGATGCTGGTGCTGTGGGAGCGCGACGACGTGCCGGTCAAGGACATCGGCGAAAAGCTGCACCTGGATTCGGGTACGCTGACGCCGCTGCTCAAGCGGCTCGAGGCGGCCCATCTCGTCAAGCGCACGCGCTCGAGCGAAGACGAACGTCAGGTGCTGATCGCATTGACCGCGCAGGGCCAAGCCTTGAAGGACAAGGCGCGCGCCGTGCCGCAATCGATCCTGGCGGCGTCGGACTGCTCGGTCTCGGAACTGGTCGCGATGAAGGACGAGATTGTGGCGTTGCGTGACAGGTTGAATGCGGTGATCGGGGAGTAGGATTAGAGGTGCTTCTTCGCGAAAGCGCGACCCGAACCAGATTTCAGATATCGCTCGAAGGCGACAGCGCGTGCCGCGTCATCAAACGCGAAATAGGTCCGAATTCGCCAAGGCCCGTACTTCGACGTGTGTGGCACCTCGCCGGCGTTATGCTTTGCCAAACGGGCTCGTAAGTCGTCGGTGATGCGAACGTAGAAGTGCTCGGAATCAAGGCTTTCGAGGATATAGACGTACTTCATTCCGCTTCCTCCCTGAAGGCAGGATAGCAGTTCCCGGGCGCCATAAGGTGCTTGCTTCGTCCGCCGTCGCCCTTCGGGCTATGGCGGGACAGCCTTCGCTCACTTCGCTACGAGGGACTTCCCGGGCTTGCCGAGCCGTAGCTGGCGAAGCCAGCGAAGGCTGGTGGAGCCAGGCGGGATCGAACCGCCGACCTCTTGCATGCCATGCAAGCGCTCTCCCAGCTGAGCTATGGCCCCTTAACCGTCCGACGCGCCTTGGGCGACGCGTCGGGAAAGACCCAGAACCACAGTTCTGGAATTATCTCAAGTCTCTTCGTCACCGCCGACATCACCAATGATGTCGGTGACGTCCTCATCGCCTTCTTCGTCGTCGGCGATAAAGGTCGAATCATCGTCGTCATCGTCCTCGATGGTCTCATCGACTTCGATGTCGTCCTCGGATTCGGGCACGACGGCCTTGACCTTGCCGGTGTTCTCCTCCGCATCGGCCTCCTCGAGCGAGACCTCCTCGACCTCCGCCGGCTCCGGCGTGGCGTCGGCGGCAGCGGCTGCGTGGCGGGCTTCGGCGCCGCGGGGTGCGCGAGCCGGCGCGATGGGCGCGATCGGCACGACTTCACCGGTATAGGGCGAGATCACCGGATTCTTGTTGAGGTCATAGAACTTTTTGCCCGTGGTCGGGCAAATACGTTTAGTTCCGAGTTCGGACTTGGCCACGGCAGAGGAATCCTGGAAATGTCTGAAAAGCGGTGCTTCACTTGGCTAGTTGGCGGCCCGCTGTCAATAGCGCATTGCGGGAGAACGACATGCCCGTGACGGCGGGGGGACCATGTGGTACCTGCCCCGCGAGTCCCGCAGGGACGTTTCGGGCCTATCCAAGGACACAAACTTGACCGATTCCGACAAGCCGACGCCGCTCCAATCGCGCGCCAGCGGTCCCCTGACCGGGAAAGTACGGGTGCCCGGAGACAAGTCGATCTCCCACCGTGCCCTCATCCTCGGCGCGCTCGCGGTCGGAGAGACGCGGATTTCGGGCCTCCTGGAGGGCGAGGACGTCCTTAACACCGCCAAATCCATGCAGGCGCTTGGCGCCAAGGTCGAGCGCACGGGAGATTTCGCCTGGAAGGTGAACGGCGTGGGTGTCGCGGGCTTCGCGGAGCCCAAAGCGCCGCTGGATTTCGGCAACTCCGGCACCGGCTGCCGGCTCGTCATGGGCGCCGTCGCCGGCTGCCCGATCTCTGCGATTTTCGACGGCGATGCCTCGCTGCGCACCCGGCCGATGCGCCGGATCCTGGACCCGCTGGAAAAGATGGGTGCGAAGGTCGTCGCCGGCGGCGAGGGCGGCCGTCTGCCGCTGACCGTCCAGGGTGCGCGCGATCCGCTGCCGATCACCTACAAGACGCCGGTGGCCTCGGCTCAGATCAAATCCGCCGTGCTGCTCGCGGGCCTGGCCGCGCCGGGCACCACCACCGTCATCGAGACCGAGGCCAGTCGCGACCACACCGAGCTGATGCTCAAGCATTTCGGCGCCGAGATCAGCTCGGTGCGGGAAGGTCAGCACGGCCGCCGTATCACGCTCGTAGGGCAGCCTGAGCTGCATGGCGCCAATGTCGTCGTGCCCGCCGATCCCTCGTCGGCGGCGTTCCCCATCGTTGCTGCGCTGATCGTCGAAGGCTCCGACCTCGTCCTGTCCGATGTCATGACCAATCCGCTGCGCACCGGTCTTTTCACCACGCTGCGCGAAATGGGTGCCTCGATCGAGGAAAGCGAAGTTCGCGGCGACGCCGGCGAGCCGATGGCAAAGCTGCGCGTACGCGCCTCGAAACTGCGCGGTGTCGAGGTGCCGCCGGAGCGCGCACCGTCGATGATCGACGAATATCTGGTGCTGGCGGTGGCGGCCGCCTTTGCCGAGGGCACGACCATCATGCGCGGCCTCCAGGAGCTGCGCGTCAAGGAATCCGACCGTCTCGAAGCCACTGCCGCCATGCTCCGGGTCAACGGCGTCAAGGTCGAGGTCTCCGGCGACGATTTGATCGTCGAAGGCCGCGGCCACGTTCCCGGCGGTGGCGTTGTGGCCACCCACATGGACCATCGCATCGCGATGTCCGCGCTGGTGATGGGCTGCGCGTCGGACCAGCCGGTGACCGTCGACGACACCGCCTTCATCGCCACCAGTTTTCCGGATTTCATCCCGATGATGCGTTCGCTTGGGGCCGATTTTTCATGATCATCGCCATCGACGGGCCCGCGGCGTCGGGCAAGGGCACGCTCGGCAAGCGTCTTGCCCACCATTACGGCTACCGTCATCTTGATACCGGCGTGATCTATCGCGCGGTGGCCTATTCCCTGATGCAGTCCGGTCATGATCTCCGGGACGAGGCAGCGGCGGTCGCTGCGGCGCTGGAACTCGATCCCGAGAAGTTCGGCAATCCCGCCCTGAAGACCCAGAAGGCCGGCGAGGGCGCCTCCATCGTCTCGGCGATCCCAAGGGTGCGCGAGGCCCTGGTCAGCTTTCAGCGGCAATTCGCCGCCGATCCGCCCGGCGCCGTGCTCGACGGTCGGGATATTGGAACGGTGATCTGCCCCCATGCCGACGTGAAGATCTTCGTCGTGGCCGACCCCAAGGTCCGCGCCCGCCGCCGGACCATGGAGGCCAAGGCGCGGGGCGAGGAGGCCGACGAGGCGGCCGTGCTCGCCGACATCATCCAGCGCGACGAACGCGATAAGAACCGGGCGATCGCGCCCCTGAAGCCGGCCGCGGATGCTTACTTGCTAGATAACTCCCAACTGGATATAGAAGGCGGCGTCCGGGCCGCCATCGACATTATCGAGGCCGTCCGAGCGGGCCGGTCGCGGGGTTAAGCCGCTGCCGTCATTGGAGGAAGCGCCCGCTCCCGCTCTTTGAGGTCGATACTCTCGGTCCCCGCTCGGGCCGACGCGATCCAGGTTCCGGACAAAAGATTTCCACGTATCGAATGCGCGGGCCTCAGCCGGCCCGCTTCCGCTGTTCCGCCCCCCAGGTCGGAGCAGCGAGCGGTCGCTCGAAGGTTCTGCGGACCTTCCGACACTGCGCGTACGATGCGCCCTAGAACCCAACGGCCGGCACGACATCCGCAACTGGAGAACAAATGGCTTCGACTTCTGCTGATACCTATAGCCCGTCGCGCGACGATTTCGCCGCGATGCTCGACGAGTCCTTCGCAGGCGGCAACCTGCAGGAAAGCTCAGTCATCAAGGGCAAGGTTGTTGCAATCGAAAAGGACATGGCCGTCATCGACGTCGGCCTGAAGACCGAGGGCCGCGTTGCCCTGCGCGAATTTTCCGGCCCCGGCCGTGACAGCGAGCTCAAGGTCGGCGACGAGGTGGAAGTGTTCCTCGATCGGATCGAGAACGCCCTCGGCGAAGCCGTGCTGTCGCGCGACAAGGCGCGCCGCGAAGAGAGCTGGGGCAAGCTCGAGAAGGCCTTCCAGAACAACGAGAAGGTCAACGGCGTCATCTTCAACCAGGTCAAGGGCGGCTTCACCGTCGACCTCGACGGTGCCGTGGCCTTCCTGCCGCGTTCGCAGGTCGACATCCGTCCGATCCGCGACGTTGCGCCGCTGATGAACAACTCGCAGCCGTTCCAGATCCTCAAGATGGACCGTCGCCGCGGCAACATCGTCGTGTCGCGCCGCACGGTTCTCGAAGAGACCCGCGCCGAGCAGCGTCAGGAGCTGGTGCAGAACCTCGAAGAGGGTCAGGTCATCGACGGCGTGGTCAAGAACATCACCGATTACGGTGCGTTCGTTGATCTCGGCGGCATCGACGGTCTGCTGCACGTCACCGATATCGCGTGGCGCCGCGTCAACCATCCGACCGAGGTGCTCTCGATCGGCCAGACCGTGAAGGTCAAGATCATCAAGATCAACCACGAGACGCACCGCATCTCGCTGGGCATGAAGCAGCTGTTGGACGATCCGTGGCAGGGCATCGAAGCCAAGTACCCGCTGGGTGCCCGCTTCACCGGTCGCGTCACCAACATCACCGACTACGGCGCGTTCGTCGAGCTCGAGCCGGGCATCGAAGGCCTGATCCACGTCTCCGAGATGTCGTGGACCAAGAAGAACATGCACCCCGGCAAGATCGTTTCGACCTCGCAGGAAGTCGAAGTGCAGGTGCTGGAAGTTGATTCCGTCAAGCGCCGCATCTCGCTCGGCCTCAAGCAGACCATGCGCAACCCGTGGGAGGTCTTCGTCGAAGGTCACCCGACCGGTTCGACGGTCGAGGGCGAGGTCAAGAACAAGACCGAGTTCGGTCTGTTCCTGGGCCTCGAGGGCGACGTCGACGGCATGGTCCATCTCTCCGACCTCGACTGGAAGCAGCCGGGCGAACAGGTGATCGACAACTACAAGAAGGGCGACATGGTGAAGGCCGTGGTGCTCGATGTGGACGTCGAGAAGGAGCGCATCTCGCTTGGCATCAAGCAGCTCGAAGGCGACCCCTTCGCCGAGCCGGGCGATGTCAAGAAGGGTGCGGTCGTGACCTGCGAAGTGATCGAAGTGAAGGAGAGCGGCATCGAGGTGAAGATCACCGGTACCGACTTCACCACTTTCGTGAAGCGCTCGGAGCTCGCCCGTGACCGCAACGATCAGCGCGCCGAACGTTTCGCCGTCGGCGAGAAGGTCGATGCCCGCGTGATCCAGTTCGACAAGAAGGCCCGCAAGGTCCAGGTGTCGATCAAGGCGCTCGAAGTCGCCGAAGAGAAGGAAGCCATCGCGCAGTACGGCTCCTCCGATTCGGGGGCGACGCTCGGCGACATCCTCGGCACCGCGCTCAAGAACCGCGACACCAAGTAAGCGAAACGCAGGTTTCGCTGCATCAAAGCCCCGGCGCAAGCCGGGGCTTTTTTTGTTGTTGAGGCCGTAGCCCGGATGGAGCGAAAGCGAAATCCGGGATTCGTGCGGCCGGCGGGATTGTCCCGGATTGCGCTCCGCTCCATCCGGGCTACGGACTCCAATCGGGCTACGCCGCAGCCGGCCTTGTTTTCTTCTAATTGCGCCGCAATTGATGTATCCAGATAAGCCAATGCTGACGCTGCGACGGCACAACGCGCTTGGCCTTTCATTTGGAGATATTGAGATGTCGCTCGATTCGGACATCATCGTCGATCGCCGCAGGATCCGCCGCAAGCTGACGTTCTGGCGCGTATTGGCCGCACTGATCGCGATCGCCGCGATCGCAGGCTTCGCGCTGGTCGCGACGCCGGGTGCGCGCGGCACGTTCGCGTCCGCCGGCTCGATCGCACGGGTCCAGATCGATGGCCTGATCCGCAGCGATTCCGATCGCACGCAGGCGCTCGAACGGCTGGAGAATTCGCAGGCTGCCGCCGTCATCGTTCACGTCAACTCGCCGGGCGGTACCACCGCCGGCTCCGAGCAGCTCTATGATTCGCTTGTACGGCTGAAGGCAAAGAAGCCGCTCGTCGTGGTCGTCGAAGGCCTCGCCGCCTCCGGCGGCTACATCACCGCGATCGCGAGCGATCACATCATCGCCCAGCAGAGCTCGCTGGTCGGCTCGATCGGCGTGCTGTTCCAGTTTCCGAACGTCTCGGAGCTGTTGAAGACCGTCGGCGTCAAGGTCGAGGAGGTAAAATCCACGCCGCTGAAGGCCGCGCCCAACGGTTTCGAGCCGACCAGCCCCGAGGCACGGGCGGCGCTCGATGCGCTGGTGAAGGATTCCTATGCCTGGTTCAAGGGATTGGTGAAGGAACGGCGTGGCATGGATGACACGCAGCTCGAGAAAGTGGTTGATGGCCGTGTCTTCACCGGACGCCAGGCCATCGATCTCAAGCTGATCGATCAGATCGGCGACGAGAAGACCGCGGTGACCTGGCTGGTCGAGCAGAAGGGCGTCAAGAAGGGGCTCTCCGTGCGCGATTACAAGCTGCAGCCACGCTTCAGCGATCTGCCGTTCCTCAAGGCGGCGGCCGCAGTGACGCTGGAAGCACTGGGTTTAGGCTCGATTGCGCATCAAATCGCGCAAACCGGCGTCGTGCAGGCGATCGATCGGCTCGGAATGGATGGGATGCTGGCTTTGTGGCAGCCGGCGGCGTCGAACTGACCGGAACCGGGCGAGCCCCAGAGGTTTTTCCCGTTCGGCGCGTGCAGGGCCAGCCCGCTTTTTCGGCATTTGTCACGTATTTTCACGACGCTCAACCTTCATTTAGCGTCTTGACAGATCACGGTATTTTCACGGAAATGGTCGTCCGCACGCTCCCGGGTCCTATCTCTCGATGATCAAATCCGAACTTGTTCAGCGTATCGCCGAGCACAACCCGCATCTGTACCAGCGGGATGTCGAGAACATTGTGAATGCGATTCTCGAAGAGATCGTAGCGGCTCTCGCGCGCGGTGACCGCGTCGAGTTGCGCGGCTTCGGTGCCTTCTCGGTCAAGCATCGCCCTGCACGCGCAGGGCGCAATCCGCGCACCGGCGCCCATGTGCCTGTCGATCAGAAGAGCGTTCCGTTCTTCAAGACCGGCAAGGAAATGCGCGAACGGCTGAATCGCGACCATCCGGATCCAGGCGCGCCAGACTGAGGTTCACCTCAGGGTTTCCCGCGGTCGCCAGCGATGCGGCCGCAAGCTTGATTCAAGGCGAGCGAGCCGAGATGCGAAAATTCCTGACCGCGCTGGTCGTGATTCCGCTGGGCCTGGTCCTGATGGTCTTTGCCGTCGCCAACCGGCATTTCGTCACGGTCTCGTTCGATCCCTTCGTTTCCAACGACCCGTCATTCTCGGTCACGCTACCGCTGTTCCTGCTCCTGATCGTGGTGGCCGCGCTCGGGGTGGTCGCGGGCGGTTGTGCCGTCTGGTTGGGCCAGCGGCACTGGCGGCGTGCGGCGCGCCGGCATGACGCGGATGCCCGGGCCGCGCGAGGCGAGCTGGCTGATCTGCGGGCCCAGTCTGCCGCAGCAAGGCCCGAGGCCCAGCGCCTCCCCGTTCCCTCCGGTGTGGGGCTTTACGGGCCCGTCGGGCGAGACAAGCAGCGCGCGACGTTGTAGAAGCGGCCGCAACCGAAAAGCCCGTCTTCCGGCCGCGGACCTGCGGCCTCCATTTGCTTTGAGCCCATATCCGTCGAGAACATGTCCCTGCTCGTCAAAATCTGCGGCCTGTCCACGCCCGAGACGCTCGAAACGGCGCTCGATGCGGGTGCCGACATGGTGGGATTCGTGTTCTTCCCGCCGTCGCCGCGGGATTTGTCGCTGGAAGCCGGCCGGGAGCTCGGCCGGCAGGTGAAGCGGCGCGCGCTCAAGGTCGCGCTCACCGTCGATGCCGACGATGCGACGCTCGACAACATCATGGACGCGCTGTCGCCGGACATTTTCCAGCTTCATGGCACGGAGAGCGTGGCCCGGCTGCGCGACATCAGGCAACGGTTCGATCGCCCGGTGATGAAGGTCGTGCCGGTCGCGACCTCAGCCGATCTCGCCGTGCTGCCCGGTTACGCAGAGGTTGCCGAACGCATCCTGTTCGACGCGCGCGCACCGAAGGACGCAACGCGGCCGGGCGGCCTCGGTGCACCGTTCGATTGGCATCTGCTCGGAAACCTGGAGCTCGCGTTGCCGTATATGGTCTCGGGCGGCCTCAGCGCCGACAACGTCGCCGAGGCCGTTCGCGTCACCCGCGCCGGCGGTGTCGATGTCTCCTCCGGTGTCGAGAGCGCCCCGGGCGTGAAAGACCCCGAGATGATCAAGGCCTTCATTCGCGCCGCGCGCGCAAGCCAAGATGCAAGTCAAGAGTTGAGCGTCCGATGAATGTTGTAAAACCAAATTCCTATCGCAGCGGCCCCGACGAGCGCGGCCATTTCGGCATTTTCGGCGGACGCTTCGTTGCCGAAACCCTGATGCCGCTGATCCTCGATCTGGAGAAAGCCTACACCGAGGCCAAGGCCGACCCGGCCTTCCAGACCGAGATGAACGGCTATCTCAAGAATTACGTCGGCCGGCCTTCGCCGCTCTATTTCGCCGAGCGTCTGACCGAGCATCTGGGCGGCGCGAAAATCTACCTCAAGCGCGAAGAGCTCAACCACACCGGCTCGCACAAGGTGAACAACGTGCTCGGCCAGATCATGCTGGCGCGGCGCATGGGCAAGAAGCGCATCATCGCCGAGACCGGCGCCGGCCAGCACGGTGTTGCCACCGCGACGCTGTGTGCGCGCTTCGGCCTGGAATGTATCGTGTACATGGGCGCCGTCGACGTCGAGCGGCAGCAGCCCAACGTCATCCGCATGGAGATGCTGGGCGCGACGGTCATTCCAGTGCAGTCGGGCACGCGCACGCTGAAGGATGCCATGAACGAGGCGCTGCGCGACTGGGTCACCAACGTGCACAACACGTTCTATTGCATCGGCACGGTCGCAGGGCCCCATCCCTATCCGACGCTGGTGCGCGACTTCCAGTCGATCATCGGCAACGAGACCAAGGTGCAGATGCAGGAGATCGAAGGCCGCCTGCCCGACTCGCTGGTCGCCTGCATCGGCGGCGGCTCCAACGCGATGGGCCTGTTTCATCCGTTCCTCGACGATTCCACCGTCGAGATCTTCGGCGTCGAAGCTGCGGGCCACGGGCTGACACAACTGCATGCGGCGTCGATAGCCGGCGGCCGTCCGGGCGTGCTGCACGGCAACCGCACCTATCTGCTGATGGATGCGGACGGCCAGATCCAGGACGCGCATTCGATCTCCGCCGGGCTCGATTATCCCGGCATCGGCCCCGAGCACTCCTGGCTGCACGAGATCGGCCGCGTGAACTATCTCTCCGCGACCGACGACGAGGCGCTCGCGGCGTTCCAGCTGCTGTCGAAGCTGGAAGGCATCATCCCCGCGCTCGAACCGGCACATGCCATCGCCAAGGTGATGGAGCTCGCGCCGAAGCGGACCAAAGATCACCTGATGGTCGTCAACCTCTCCGGCCGCGGCGACAAGGACGTCCCGCAGGTCGGCGACATCCTGAGGGGCAAGAGCAAGTGACCACGCGTATCGACACCCGTTTCGCCGAGCTGAAGAAAGCCGGTCGCGCGGCCTTCGTCACCTTCGTGATGGCCGGCGATCCCGATCCGGCGACCTCGCTGGAAATCATCAAGGCGCTGCCGAAAGCGGGCGCCGACGTGATCGAACTCGGCATGCCCTTCACCGATCCGATGGCCGACGGTCCCTCGATCCAGGCGGCCGGCCTGCGCGCGCTCAAGGCCGGCATGACGCTGAAGAAGACGCTCGATCTCGTGCGCGGCTTCCGCAAGGACGACAACACCACGCCGGTCGTGCTGATGGGCTACTACAACCCGATCTACATCTATGGCGTCGACAAATTCCTGATCGATGCGAAGAGTGCCGGCATCGACGGCCTCATCATCGTCGACCTGCCGCCGGAGGAGGACGACGAGCTCTGCCTGCCCGCGATGAAGGCCGGCCTCAATTTCATCCGCCTGGCGACGCCGACCACCGACGACAAGCGACTGCCGGCCGTGCTCGCCAACACCTCGGGCTTTGTCTACTACGTTGCGATCACCGGCATCACCGGCGCGGCGGCCGCGGACTCCACGGCCGTCGGCGAGGCCGTTATCCGCATCAAGCGGCACACCAAGCTGCCGGTCTGCGTCGGATTCGGTATCCGCACGCCGGAGAATGCCCGCGCGATTGCCTCGCATGCCAATGGCGCCGTAGTCGGCACGGCGCTGGTCGACGCCCTCAAGAACAGCCTCGATGCGGACGGGCACGCCACCGGCAAAACCGTCAATGCCGTCGCCGAGTTGACGGCGGCACTGGCCCAGGGCGTCAAGGGCGCGCAACAGGCGGCGGAATAGGCCATAATTCCGCTGCCAAGTCCGACGAGCAAGTCCGACGAGCAAGGCGGACGATCCGGCGGCTTGCCGGGCCGGGTCCCGGCCGCCATATATCCTTCAGGTGGTCCCCAGGCGGGATCGCACATCGGAGCAAACCATGAACTGGCTTACCAATGTGGTCCGGCCGAAGATCCGCAACATGCTGCGGCGGGAGACGCCGGAGAATCTGTGGATCAAGTGCCCGGATTCCGGACAGCTCGTGTTCTACAAGGACGTCGAGGCCAACCAGTTCGTCATCCCCGGCTCGAACTATCATATGCGCATGAACGCGGTGGCGCGTCTGAAGTCGATTTTCGACAACGAGACCTGGTAC
The DNA here is from genome assembly GCF_055807535.1 of Bradyrhizobium sp. Kon37. Classification (NCBI taxonomy): domain Bacteria; kingdom Pseudomonadati; phylum Pseudomonadota; class Alphaproteobacteria; order Hyphomicrobiales; family Nitrobacteraceae; genus Bradyrhizobium; species Bradyrhizobium sp. Kon37. The sequence continues at coordinate 644,808 of NZ_JBVVOY010000001.1, read as the reverse complement.
GACGTCGCGCTGCCCGACGTCACGCCCGATCCGCTCAAGTTCCGTGACGAGAAGAAGTACGTCGATCGCATCAAGGATGCCCGCGCCCGAACCAACCTCAACGACGCGATCAAGGTCGGCTACGGCAAGCTCGAAGGTGCCGCCGTCGTCGTCGCCGTGCAGGATTTCGACTTCATGGGCGGCTCGCTCGGCATGGCCGCGGGCGAAGCCATCGTGCGCGGGCTCGAGCTTGCGGTCGAGAAGAAGTCACCCTTCATCGTGTTCGCCGCCTCGGGTGGCGCGCGCATGCAGGAAGGCATCCTGTCGCTGATGCAGATGCCGCGCACCACGGTCGCGGTGCAGATGCTGCGTGAAGCGAAACAGCCCTACATCGTCGTGCTGACCAACCCGACCACCGGCGGCGTCACCGCGTCTTATGCGATGCTCGGCGACGTGCAGATCGCCGAACCCGGTGCGCTGATCGGCTTTGCCGGCGCGCGGGTCATCGAGCAGACCATTCGCGAAAAACTCCCCGAGGGGTTTCAGCGCGCCGAATACCTCAAGGAGCACGGCATGGTCGACATGGTCGTGCATCGCCACGAATTGCGTCCGACCCTGGCGCGGCTCTGCCGCCTGTTGACCAGGGCGCCGGCGCTGGAGAGCGCATCGAAACCGGTGCAGCCGGTCGTGAGCCCGGCGCAGATCGTATCGGCTCCTGAAACGGCGCCGGCCGCGCCGCACGCGTGAACGCTTCCTCTGACAGCGCAAAGCGGTCGCTCGACGAATTGATCGGGCGGCTGTCGGCCCTGCATCAGAAACGCATCGATCTCGGGTTGGAGCGGATGCACCGCCTGCTCGATCGGCTCGGTCATCCCGAGCGCAAGCTGCCGCCGGTGATCCACATCGCCGGTACCAACGGCAAGGGCTCGACGCTCGCTTATCTGCGCGCGACGCTGGAGGCCGCCGGCCTGCGCGTCCACGCCTACACATCGCCCTATCTCGTTCGCATCAACGAATGTTTCCGGCTCGGCCGCGTCGGGGGCGGCGTGCTCGTCAGCGACGACGAGTTGCGCGCGGCGCTGGAACAGGTCGAGCGTGTCAATGCCGGCGAGCCGGCCACCGTGTTCGAGCTCAAGACGGCGGCGGCGTTTCATCTGTTCGCGCAAAACCCGGCCGATGTGGTTCTGCTGGAGGTTGGCCTTGGCGGCCGGCTTGATTCAACCAACGTCATCGACGCGCCGGCGGCCTGCGTGATCACGCCTGTCAGCATGGACCACATGGATTTCTTGGGCGACACCTTGACGTCGATCGCGGGCGAAAAGGCCGCGATCATCAAGCGTGGCGTGCCCGTGGTGTGCGCCGAGCAGTCGGGCGAGGCGATGGCCGTGATCGAGGCGCAGGCCAGGCGCATGCGCGCGCCGTTGTTTGCCGCGGGCGAGAGCTGGCACGTCAATGTCGAGCATGGGCGGCTGGTTTATTCCGACGAGCGCGGCTTGATGGACCTCACCGCGCCGCGCCTGTTCGGCCGCCACCAATTCGACAATGCCGGCCTCGCCATCGCGACGTTGCGGGCCACCAACGCCTTCAAGGTCAACCAGGCGGCGTTCGAAGCCGGGATCGTCGGTGCGGAATGGCCGGCACGGATGCAACGCATTGCGTCTGGAGAGCTGCTCGCTTGGGGGCCGCAGGGATCGGAGATCTGGCTCGACGGCGGCCATAATGCGGAAGGCGGCCGCGTCGCGGCGGCCGCGCTTGGCGATCTCGAAGAGCGGGTGTCGCGGCCGCTGGTCGTGATCGCGGGCATGATGGCCAACAAGGACGCGCAAGGTTTTCTCGCCAATTTCGCCGGTCTGACCCGTCACATCATCGCGGTGCCGATTCCCGACACCGACAACGCGATGCCGGTCGACCGCCTCACGGATGCCGCCCGCAGCCTCGGCATGCGCGTCGAGCCCGCGCCCGGCGTCGAGGCCGCACTGCGCGCCTTGGCGAAACTCGCCTACGAGGTGCCGCCGCGCATCCTGATCACCGGCTCGCTCTATCTCGCCGGCCACGTGCTCGCCATCAACGGCACGCCTCCTGCATAGAGGTTGGGTAGCCCGGATGGAGCGCAGCGCAATCCGGGCCCGAACCAAAAGCGACAAAGGCCCCGGATTACGCTGCGCTCCATCCGGGCTACAGGAATCTCCATGCGTTTTGCAGCGATTGCCGACGTCCACGGAAACTACCTCGCGCTGGAAGCTGTGCTCGCCGACATCCGCGCGCAAGGCGTCTCCGACATTGTCAATCTCGGCGATATGCTGAGCGGCCCGCTCGATGCGCGCCGCACGATCGAGATTCTGATGAAGCTCGATGCCGTGCACGTGCTTGGCAATCACGACCGCTATCTGCTTGACCGTCCGCCGGAGAAGATGGGCTCGTGGGATCGCCCGGCCCATGCAGCGCTCGATGCCGCGCAACTCGACTGGCTGCGCGCGCAGCCGATGACGCGCGTGTTTCGCGAGCAGGTTTTCATGTGTCATGCGACGCCCGACAATGACGAAGTCTACTGGCTCGATACCGTGCATCCCGACGGCGCGGTGGCGCTGTCGCCGCTCGATCGCATCGAGCAGTATGCGCAAGGCATCGCGCAATCCCTGATCCTGTGCGCCCACACCCATCTCGCCCGTGCCGTGCGCCTTCGCGACGGAAGGCTGATCGTCAATCCCGGCAGCGTCGGCGGCCCGGGCTTTCGTGACAAGCATCCGTTCCCGCATGTCGTCGAGGCCGGCACACCTCACGCGCGCTATGCAATCCTCGAGTTAACGGATGGTGCCTGGCAGGTCACGTTCCGCCATGTCGTCTACGATCACCAGACGATGGCGGCGCTCGCTCTCCGTAACGGCCAGCCGGAGTTGGCAAACGCGCTGGCGACGGGATGGATCGGATAGTGGTCGGTTCGTAGCCCGGATGGAGCGAAGCGCAATCCGGGAATCGCACCACAAATGACGACCGCCCCGGATGACGCTGCGCTCCATCCGGGCTACCGGCTACAGCTGTTTCAACAGCTTCATCGGATCCGCCACCTTCTGCTTCAGCTGCTCGAAGCTGCATTGCCGCGGGGCCTTGTCGGGGCGCCAGCGCAGGATCGAGGTGCCGTGGCGAAAGCGCTCGCCGCTGAAATGATCGTAGCAGACCTCGATCACGAGTTTCGGCTTGAGCGGACACCACTTTGCCGAGCGATCGGTGGACCAGCGGCTCGGCCCGCCCGGCGCGTTGCCGGTGAAGCCCGGCTCGCCGATCAGCGCCTCCAGCCGATCGGTCAGGTCAGGCTTTTCCGTCGCCTTGATTGCCGAGGTAAAACCGACATGGTGCAGGAGACCTTCGTCATCGTAGAGTCCGAGCAGCAGCGACCCCACCACCTTGCGCCCGGCGATCTTGTTGGTGGCATAGCGGAAGCCGCCAACCACGCAATCGGCGCTGCGGAATTTCTTGATCTTCTGCATGCCGTCGCGATTTCCCGCCTGGTAGAGCAGGTCGATGCGCTTGGCGATGACGCCGTCCGAGCCGCCGCCGGATTGCGCCAGCCATTTTTTCGCGATGGCATAGCTCGTCGTCACCGGTGAGAGGCGGAAGAGGCTGCCTTTCAGATTGGCTTTGGCAAACGCTTCCAGCGCCGGTCGTCGTTCGCTCAGCGGCTGCTCGGCAAGCTGTTTCTCCCTGGTCGTCGCAAGCAGATCGAAGGCGAGATACAGCGCTGGCGTTTCCTGCGAGAGCTTCTTCACACGGCTCGCCGCCGGGTGAATCCGTTGCAGCAGCGCGTCGAAGGAAAAGCCTTTGCCGTGCGGTACGACGATCTCGCCGTCCAACGTGAAGCGATCCGCCTTCAGCTTTAGCGCCGCGGCGACGATCTCGGGGAAATAACGCGCGAGGTCCTCGCCGGATTTCGAGCGCAGATCAATGCTGCCGCCAGCGCGCGACAGCAGGCAGCGGAAGCCATCCCATTTCGGCTCGTATTGCCACTCCTTGCCGCGCGGGATCGCATCGACCGAGCGCGCCTCCATCGCCACGAGAGATGTCGATTTTCGCGCGCGTCTTGCAGGGGGAGGCACAGGCAGGGACTCGTCTTACGCTGGAACTGTCCCATCAACGCAAAACGGCCGGCTTTCGCCGGCCGTCTCCAAAAATAATTTCGTGCGAGGCGGATCAGACCGCGGAGGTGATCCACTGCTGCAGCTTCGCCTTCGGTGCCGCGCCGACCTGGCGGGAGGCCATCTCGCCGCCCTTGAAGATCATCAGGGTCGGGATCGACATCACGCCATATTTCGACGCGGTCTTCGGGCTCTCGTCGACGTTGAGCTTCACGATCTTGACCTTGTCGCCCATCGCGCCGGCGATCTCGTCGAGCGCGGGTGCGATCATGCGGCAGGGGCCGCACCATTCGGCCCAGAAATCGACGACCACGGGGCCGTTTGCCTTGAGCACTTCGGCTTCGAAATCGGTGTCAGAAACCTTACCAACGGCCATGGGAGTACCTCGTACCTGAGAGAAGGGCGCGACGGGAATCGCGCCCGAGATCATGGCGTCAACCTATGAATGGCTCCTTGCCGGGTCAAGGACGCTCACACCGAGATGAAGAGATGCCAGCGCCGCGTCCAGCGCGGGAGCCGAAATCTCCATATATTCAAGGGCCTCGGTCCAGAGCAGGACGGCGCGGACCGGCTTTTGGGGATAAAGCTTCGAAAGCACCGCCCGATATAGCGCCAGCTGCCGGACATAGGCGGCGGGCGCCGCGGCGGCGCTCTTGGGAGCCGCCTGATTGGTCTTGAAATCGACGATCAGGATCTCATCCGGCCGAACGACCAGCCGGTCGATCTGGCCGGACACCAGCGCTGGGGTGCGGCCCGGCCGTTCCAGCCGGCCGACGATCGCGACCTCCGCCCGGCTGCCGGCGGCAAACACCGGCGCAAACCGCGGCTCGGCGATCAAGGCGAGCACCTTGTCGGTCAGCCCGGCACGGTCGGCCTCCGCCCAGTCCGCGGCATTGCGCGCCATGAAGCCGAGCGCGGCCTCGCGCCGGCGCTCAGCGGCGATGTCGGGGAGCGATTGCAGCAGCCGATGCACCAGCGTGCCGCGTTGCAGCGCGAGCGCGCGGGACTGCACCGATTCTCCCGACAGCACGGTGCGGCCTTCCCCGGACGGCTGGCCGGAGGGGCGCACCGGATCGTCGTCGATGGTCTCCCGGGGTGCCGGCGTCCGCAGCCAGTCCGGGAGCGCAGTCTTCTGGTCCAACGAGGCAGCGGGCGTGCCCAGCGCCACGACATCCTCCGGTCGGGAGAAGCGCGTTACCTTTCCCAGCGGCGTCTCGATCGTCTCTTTCGCCAGGCCCGAGCCGGCGAGCCCGGTGTCGACCAGATCGTACCAGCTCAGCTTGCGGACGGTCTTCATGTTGCCGGGCATGCAGCCGCCGATGATGAGCCGGTCGGCGGCGCGCGTCATCGCGACGTAGAGCAGGCGGCGATATTCGTCCTCGGTCTCCTCGAGCATCGCCTTGCGGGCGTCGGCGACGGGCTTGGGATCGTCCGCCTTGCGTCCGGCCCAGACCACCACCTCGCCGCCATTGCCGCGCGGGACGTGGATCAGCCGCAGCCGCTGCGAATCCGCGGGCGACGACGTGGTGTCGACCATGAACACGACCGAGGCCTCCAGGCCCTTGGCGCCGTGCACGGTCATCACCCGCACCTCGTCGCGCGAGATCTCCATGTCGCGCTTCACCTCGGTATCGGCCGAGCGCAGCCAGGCCATGAAACCCTGCAGCGAGGCCGGCGCCTTGCGCTCATAATTCAGCGCCAGCTCCAGGAATTCGTCGAGCGCGTCATTGGCCTCATGACCGAGCCGGCGCAGCACGCGCGCGCGTCCGCCGTCGCCCCCGAGCAGCCAGGCGTAAAAGGCGAACGGCGTCTCCTCGCGGGCTCGGGTTTCGCAGGCTTCGAGGCGTCGCAACGCCGCGGTGAATTTTTCGCTTGTCGCGGCATGCTCGCTAAGCGCGCGGCGCAGCGATCCCTTGCGATCCCAGGCCAGCTGGAACAGATCGTCGTCGTCGAGCCCGAACAGCGGGCTCTTCAGCGCCACCGCGAGCGCGAGATCGTCCTGAGGCAGCAGCAGCGCGTCCGCAAGATTCATCAGGTCGATGATTCCGATGTGCTCGGTGAGCTTGAGCCGATCGGCGCCGGCGACCGGAACGTTGGCGTGCTTCAGCGCCTGGATCACCGCGTCGAACGCATTGCCGCGCCGGCGCACCAGGATCAGCATGTCGCCATAGCGCAGCGGACGCCGCTCGCCCTCGTGCCCGGTCAGCGTGCCGCTCTCCACCAGCCGCTTGATCTCGGTCTGGATCCGGCGCGCGAGCTTCACCTCGGGGCTGGTGGCGGCGACGCCGTCGAACGGCGCGCGCCAGCCCTCGATCTCCTGCCTGTCGTCGGCTTCCGCAAGGTCCCACAGCTCGATCACGCTCGGGCCGGCATCGCCGAGTGCATTGTGCAGGGGATGACCGGTCTCGACCGAATGGATGCTCTTGTAGATCGCGGGCTCGCGGAAGACGTGGTCGACCGAATGCAGGATCGCGGCGCCGGAGCGGAACGAATAGGTGAAGGCGACCGGATCGAATTTCAGTCCGGCCGCCGTGAACTTGCGGTGCAGCTCGCGTCGGCGAGCATCGAATTCCCGGGGCTGAGCCCCCTGAAACGAGAAAATCGACTGCTTCTCGTCGCCGACGGCGAAGACGGTGCGGTTCAGCCCTTCGCGCGCGCCCTCGCCGGCGGTGAATTCCGAGATGATGTGCGCGACGATGTCCCATTGCCGCGGACTGGTGTCCTGGGCTTCGTCGATCAGAACGTGATCGACGCCGCGGTCGAGCTTGTAATGCACCCAACCTGAAGAGACGCGATCGAGCATCGCCAGCGTCCTGTCGATGAGGTCGTCATAGTCGAGAAGCCCGCGCTCCTGCTTCTCGCGGCGGTAGTTTGCGGCAGCCGCGGTCGCGATATGCAGCAGGGCTGCGGTGCGATCGCGCATGGTCACCGCACGGCGCTTCTCGACCAACCCACTGACGCGCTGCGCCTCGTTCTCGAACAAGCGGGCGACGGACGGGTTGTGATCGCAAAACTTCTTGGTCAGTACCGCCTTGCGCGGCAGCTTTTCGTCGGTCAGGAAAACGCTGAGATAGGCATCGACCTGCGCGGCGCCGGAAAAGATTTTTGCCTCGCGGAGCCGGCAGGCCTGGTCGTTGTCGGACTTGCTGCCGTCCTCCAGTGCAAAAGCGATGTCGTCCCAGCGCGATCGCGGCAGGAACGGACCGTCGACAATCTCCGTCTCGACGTCCTCGATCCGGTCGCTCGCGTCCACGCCCAGCGCGGCTGCCATCTGCGCGGTAGCCAGCTCCGCGCTGCCGGCTTCGTCGGTCCAGGCCATGAAATGATCGCGGCTCAGGCAGGCCTCGCGCACCACTTCCTTGAAGGTCACGTCGGCCGCGCTCGCCATCGCGGTCAGCAGCGCGCGGCCGGTGATGCTTTCGGGGTCGCGCGCGGCCTCCAGCAGCACCTTCAGATTGGCGCGTTCCATCATGTCGGTCTGGTCGCGCTCGTCGATCACGGCGAAGCGCGCGGGAACGTTGGCCTCGAACGGGAACTGTTGGAGAAGGCGGGTGCACAGCGCGTGGATGGTCTGCACCTTGAGCCCGCCGGGCGTCTCCAGCGCACAGGCGAACAGCTTTCGTGCGTCGCGCCGCAATTTTGCAGTGGGGTGCGGGATGCCGACCGCGCGGATCGCCGCATCGAGTGCGGTGTTGTCGAGGGTCACCCAATGCCCGAGCGTGGTGAACACGCGCTCGGCCATATTGGCGGCAGCCGCTTTGGTGAAGGTGATGCAGAGAATCTTTTCCGGCGGCACGCCCGAGAGCAGCAGGCGGATCACGCGCTGCACCAGCACATGCGTCTTGCCAGAGCCGGCATTGGCCGACACGAAAGCCGACGCGGTCGGATCCGATGCCCGCGCCTGTCGCGCGCGCACCTCATCCGGGATGGGGCGCGGTGCCTTCACCATTCCTCGATCCCCAATCCACCGGCCGCGGACCATTCCTTGATCCGGGCAAGATCGTCATAGGCGCCGTAGCGGTTCGTCCACATCGGCAGGTTCAACGAGGTGTAGGGCTGGTTCTCGTCCTCGAAGGCGCGAATCAGCGCCTCGAGCTTGGCCCTGGCCTCGGCAGCCGCGGTGTCCGGCGGCTGCGGCTCGTCACCTTGCCTATATTTGAGCTCGAGAATGCGTTCTTCGCCCGGCGGATTGTTACCGCTCAGGCGCACATAGACGAGCTGGCTCACGGACGCGCCGGCGTCGATGTCGGGAAAACCGCCTTCGCGCAGGATCGCGGCTTCCAGCGTGAGCTGCGGCGACAGGCCCATGCGGACCTGCTTGCCGGTCGGCGGCTGGCCGGTCTTGTAGTCGAGGATGACGTAGCCGCCGCCCTGGCGCCGTTCGATGCGGTCGGCGCGGGCGGAGAGACGAAAGCTGCGCCCATGGTCGAGCGGGATCGAGATCTCGCCGCGAGTTTCCGCGGCGATCGCCTCGATCGCGTCGCGCCGCGCCGTCTCCCATTCGCCGAACCAGCGCGCGATCCGCTGGAAGCGCGGCCACCACAGCGCCCGCGCCTCGGGTCGCTCCATCAGCGGCGCGAAGTATTTTTCGCCGATCGCACGCAACACGGGCGCGGGATCGTCGGGCAGATTCGTGGCGTAGCGTTCCGTGAACTCCCCGAGCGCATCATGGATCGCCGAGCCGCGGTCGGCGGCCGACAGCGGCATGTCGACGGGATCGAGCGCGTCGAGCCGCAAAATGTGTTTTGCGTAGATCGTGTAGGGATCGCGGAGCCAGTCCTCGATCCCGGTCACAGACATCCTGAGCGGCCGGGTAGCGCGTGGCGGTCGCGGCTCGGGCTGCTTGATCGGTCTCACCTCGTCGGGCTGGTCCAGCGCGGCTGCGAACTGCACGTATTTCTCGCCCGCGCGAATCGCGGCCTTCCAGTGCGTATCGCCCGCGACCGCCTCCAACCGGTGCAGGAAGCGCGAGGCGACCGCCGGCGCACCGCCAGCCTTGGCGGAGTGGGTGAGAATGACCTCGTCGCCACCGAGCAGTTGCGCAAAATCGTGGGCGGAGAGGCCGATACGGCGTTCCGGCAGATCGAGGCCCAGCTGATGCCGCATCGGCCGGCTCAGCCACGGATCGACGCGCGGCGCCGGTGGCCAGACGCCCTCGATCAACCCGCCGACGATGATGCGGTCGGCCTGCATCAGGCGGGATTCCAGCGGGCCGTAGATCTGGAGCCGCGCGCCGGGCCTGTCCCGCCGCCGCACCGCGCGATCGCTGAACGCGGTCTGGAATACGTCCGCGTAGTCGGGCAGCGTGACCATCAATCCGCTGGTGGTGCCGCCGCGCAGGAGATCGTCGAAGGCGCTCGCGAGCGCGAGGCCCTCGCGCTCCTCGAATGCCAAGGAAATGCCCTGCTCGTCGCGCGACAGCTCGATCATGATCTCGCGATGCCGATGCGCGAGCTCGGCGAAGTCATACGGCTTTGATGAAGCAAGACTCTCGATCGGCGCCAAGGCTTGTCGCAAGCCATCGATCAGCGCCTGAATGCGATCGAGATCTTCCGCCTTGAGACGTGCCCGCGGCTCGGCCTTGTGCAGCGCGGAGACCTCGCTGCGCCACAGCTTTGCCAGCTCCTCGCGAAAGCGATTGAACTCGCGCAACAGGCCGGCGGTGCCCGCAGGCGGCCGCGTGCCGCGCAACAAAGCGAGCTCCAGGCTTTCGATCGCCGTCTTCCATGCGCCGGGCGCCCGGCCGAGCCGGCACAGCGGATGCTTCAGCATCGCCAGCAGCGTCGGCGGCTCCAATCCCTTGGTCGCCGCCTCCGCTGTCAGCCGCGCAAAGACGCCGGCGGAGGTTTCCATCAGGACGTCGCCGCCGGAATCATCGAATGCGAGATCCCACCGGCTCAGCGCGGCCATCACGCGCCGCGCCAGCGCGCGATCGGGCGTGACCAGCGCCGCGGATTTGTCGAGATGCCGCGCCTCGCGCATCGCAATGGCGATGGCGAGCGCTTCCATTTCAGGGTTGGGAGCTTCGACAACCGCGAGGTTCTTCATGCCGCCGGTGATCTTTACGGCCACATCCGGCTGCTTCAACCGGTCGTGCCAGATCTCGGTCTTGGCCGACGGCCGCATCGATTCCGAGGCGAGCAGATCGCGGCCGCCTTCCGCCGGAGGCTTGAGGATATCGACGTCGCTGCGCTTGATGCCAAAACGATCCAGCAACGCGTGCATGGCGTATTGCGGATGGTTCGAGACCGGATGCTCCGCGAACTTGCCGAGCGAGTCGCGGACGCCGCCGATGCTGCGCCAGGCATCGTCGTCGAGATCAGTGTCGAGGCCGGGCAGCACCACGGCCCCATGCGGCAGTGAGGCGACTGCGTGGAGAAATCTTGCCGTGGCCGGCATCGAGCCGGTCGAGCCGGCCGCGATCACAGGGCCATGGGGATGCGCGGTCAGCCGCCTGGCTTCGGCATCGATCAGGAGGTCGCGGCGGGCAGCGGGCTCGATGCGTTTGATCTCGGCGAGATGACCGGGCCAGGCGATGCGCGCGATGCGCAAAAATTCAAGCGAGTGCTGCCAATACCGGTCGAGCATATCAGGCACGAGGCCGTCGAGCGCGCTCCAGTCGACGCCCCGCGTGACCATGTCGTCGATCAGCCGCGCGAGATCGGACGCCAGTGCCAGCGTCGAGGCGGGGCCGCCGACGACCAGCGGAGACAGCACCGGGCCTTTGGCCCAAGCTGCGACGAGCTGCGCCAGCGTCAGCCGCCGTTCGAGCTCGCCGAGCCGCGGCGGAATGTCGAGCGGCGTTGCGCCCGAAAACTGTTCGCCCTCATCGGCGAAAGCGAGTTCATCCTCGTCGATGTCGCCGAGCGCGACGATGCGCGGCAGCACGACCGCGTCCGCCTTCATCTCGTCGAGGAAGATCTCGCGGACGATTCGCATGGCGCGTCGTGTCGGCAGGTACAGCGTGGCATCCGCCAGCCGTGCCGGCTCCTTGCGCGCCTCAAAGCCGTCGACCAGCCGACCGTCGAGCAGGCTTGCGACGACGGTGCGCAGAAACGGAACTGAGACTGGAACGCTGAAAACGCGCATGAGCTGCCTGATTCGGGAATCAGGCGCCAATATAGGGAGGCGGAGTCAAATGGATATGGGTGGAGGGGGGATAGTCCCCGCTGTTCGCGGCACCTGGACCGGTGTCATCATCCGCGAAGGCGGATGATCCAGTATTCCAGAGACGGTGGAGATTCAGCCGAGAAGCCGCGGCGTACTGGATGCCCCGCCCCCCGTACGCAATTGCGCACTAGGCGGGGCATGACGGCGCGGCTTACGCCACACTCTCCAGAAACGCCTCTTCCGCCGCGTGGACGGCATCAGGCGTGCCGACATGCATCCAGACACCGTCGAGGCGAAGGCCGAACAGCCGCTCCTGCTCGTTGGCACGGTCGAACATCTTGGTCAGCGAGAACTCGCCCGTCGGGGCATCGGCGAAGATCGACGGCGACAGGATCGCAGCGCCGGCATAGACGAAGGGCACGACCTCTTTTTCCTTGCGCTTGCGCAGGGCGCCGTCGGCCAGCATGCCGTAATCGCCGCGGCCGCTATAGCCGATGCTGGTCGCCGTCGGCGCCATCAGCAGCAAAATGTCCATTCGCGCGGGATCGAAGTTTTCGGCGAGCCGCGTCAGGTTCGAGCGCACGCCGTCGATCCACAGCGTGTCGGAATTGACGTGAAAAAACGGTGCGTCCCCGAGCAGTGGCAGTGCCTTGACCACGCCGCCGCCGGTGCCGAGCACCTGATCGCGCTCGTCCGAGATGGTCACGCGCGGATGCTGGCGGGATGCGGTGTGATCGATGATCTGGTCCGGCAGATAGTGCACGTTGACCACCGCCTCGCTCACGCCGGCCTGGCCGAGCTTGTCGAGCACGTGGTCGAGCAGCGGCTGGCCGGCCACCGGAACCATCGGTTTCGGCATCCTGTCCGTCAACGGACGCATGCGCAGGCCGAACCCTGCGGCGAGCACCATGGCTTTGGTCGGTTTGACGGACATCCTTCGCTTTCTCAGACCTACTGATTTCGCGTTCGCAGCAATCCTAACACGAGGTTCGACTGACCGCACCGCGTCTTAACCGCCTTAACCACCTGCCGTGACGCTTGTGCGACGGGTGTTGCCGTTACGCCCCGATGGATGTGGAACGCGCCTTTTTCTTCTTGTCGCCGAGCTTGAGAAAATTGACGCCGATCTGGTCGCCATTGACCCAGGCGAGCTCGCAGCGCCGGTACGCGAGCCCGGTGGACGACAGCAGCAGAAAGAATTCCTTCAGGTGCAGACCTTCGACGGAGCCGTCGATGGTCAGCTTGGCGCCGCTGTCGGAGACGTCCTCCATGGTGCAGTCGCGCCGCCAGGTGCCGTCGATACCCATCATCTGGGCCGCGATCCCGCGCTCGAAAACAACCCGGCTATTGCCGCGCTGGTCCGTCTTCACCGCCATCTGCCCTGCTCCAGCCCCGTAATCATCCGGCTGCTTCGTTCCCAGATTACCGGCGTCTCGGCTAACAGCCGGTAAATCGGCCCCCGAATCAGCCGTTTTAGCCCCTGCTGGCCTTTCGGCCTTGGCCTCAGCCCTGGGCCTGTCTTTGGGGCGGCGGGACGTTGGCGAGATACCAGTCGCGCAGATGAGCGAGCGCGGGATGCGCCAGGGAGCGCTGGAGATAGGTCCAGATCCGCGGCTGGTGACGCAGATAATGCGGCTTGCCGTCGCGGCGGTTGAGGCGGGCGAAGGTGCCGAGCAGACGCGTGTTCCGCTGCGCCGACATGATGGCGTAGAGCTCGGCGAAGCCGGCCGCGTCGAAGCTCGCGTCGCTGGCGCGGCGTGCCTTGATGTAGCGCGACAGCAGTGTCAGTTCGATCGCCTCGGGCACGTCGATGCGGGCGTCCTGGAGCAGCGACACCACGTCGTAGGATTGAGGCCCCAGCACGGTGTCCTGGAAATCGATCACGCCGACGCGTTCGATGCCGGTGCGATTGCTGAGCCAGATCAGGTTCGGCGAGTGATAGTCGCGGATGATCCAGGTCTTCGGCGAGGCCTGCGGCTTTTGCAGCAGCTCGCGCCACATCGCGAAAAATTCGGCGCGCTTCTCGTCGTCCAGCGGGGCATTGCGATCGGGCAGGTACCATTCCGGCATCAAGCCGATTTCAATCAGCAGCGCTTCGGCATCGAAGACGGGAATAGTGTAGGTCTGGCCCCCGAGCGGCAACGTTTCCGGCAGCGTCTTGCCGTGCAGCACGGCCAGCAAATCGACCGCGGCTTCGTAGCGTTCGGCGATCGGGCGCGGCGGATCACCCTCGATCACACCTTCGCTGCCGAAGTCTTCGCTGATCAGGAATCCGTGGTCGAGGTCGCAATGATGGATCGCGGGCGCGGAGATTCCTTGCGCGCGCAGGCCCTCGTCGATGGCGACGAAGGGTTTGATGTTTTCGGCGAGATGCACCGCGGCGCTGTAGGATTTTCCGTCGTACATGGCAGCGCCATCCGGGCGCTGCGGAGAATTCATGAGGATGACGATCTCGTCGTCGCGCAGCAGCCGCGCATAGGAGCGGGTCGAGGCGTCGCCCGCCATGCGTTTGCGCGTTGCCTCCATGTAGCCGGATGCATCGAGGAATTCGCGCAGCGCCCGTAGCCGCGCGACGATGGCGGCAGCCTTGCCATGGCCGGTGATGTCGGCGGCGCGTGCATTCGAGCCCAATGCCGGCCGGTGCGTCAGCGCGATGTCGATGCGGTCTTGAGGCATCGCCGACGGCGCGCGCTCCGGCCATTCGATCAGGACGAGGGTTGCTTCCGGCAACGGCGCCAGCCCGATCTCTTCGAGCTCGCTCTCGTCCTCGACGCGGTAGAGGTCGGCATGCATCACCGGGAATGGCGGCAGCTCGTAGCCCTGCACCAGCGTGAAGGTCGGGCTCGGCACTTCCAGTGCATCGTCGCCGGCGAGGTAGCGGATCATGGCCCGCGCCGCCGCGGTCTTGCCGGCTCCGAGATCGCCGGTGAGCGTGATGACATCGCCGGGGCCGACCAGCAGCGCGAGGTCGGCCATCAATTGCGCGGTGGCCGTCTCGTTGTGGAGCGCGACGGAGAATGTGGTTGACGCAGTCATTCGGCGGCGTCGCGATGCGCCGCCTGGTCGGTCGGGAAGTCACAGATCACGACCGTGCCCCTGCCCACGATCGAATCGACCCGGATATTGCCGCCATGCAGCTCGACGAAGGAGCGCACCAGCGACAGGCCGAGCCCGGCGCCGCGGTGACGCGAGCCTTGCGAGCGACTTTCGAACCAGTTGAACACCTTGTCCTTCATGTCGGCAGGTATTCCAGGCCCGGAATCTGTCACGGTGAAGACCACACTGCGTTCGGTGCGGCGGGCGCTGATGCCGACGGTGGAATCCGGGGGAGAAAACCCGACGGCATTGGCGAGGAGGTTATAGAGCACCTGCACCACGCGCTTCTCGTCGCCGGTGAAGCTGCCGACATCGGGCGCGATCTCGACCTTGAGGCGGATGCGGTCGGTGGCGAGCCGGTCCTGGAGACCCTCGGCGGCGAGCTCGATGGTCTTGCTGACGTCGACCGGGCCGAGTTCCAGCTTCATGGCGCCGGCGTCGATGGTGGCGAGATCCAGGATGTTGTTGGTCAGCGCCAGCAGCGCATTGGTCGATTTGGTGACGTAGTCGAGATACTCGGCCTGTTTCGGCGTCAGCGGCCCGGTCGAGGGATCGCTGAGGAAATGCGCGAAGCCGATGATGGTGGTGAGCGGCGAGCGCAGCTCGTAAGAGACGTGGTGGACGAAATCCACCTTCATCTGGTCGGCCGCCTCCAGCGCCTCGTTGCGCTCGCGCAGCGCGCGCTCGACGTTCTCGGTGTCGGTGATGTCCTGGAACGTCAGCATCGTGGCGCCGTCGTGCAGGGGCCGGATCATGCCGTCGAGCACGCTGCCGTCCTTGCGCTCCAGCTTCAGCGGAATGTCGGCGCGGCTCTCGATCGAGGTGACGGCCTCGCGGATCTGTCGCCAGACGATCGCGTCGTCGAACAGCTGATGGCACCAGCCCTCGACCGTCTGGATGTGCGGCTCGTCGCGCATGGCGTCAACGGACAGCTTCCACATCCGGACGAAGGCCGGGTTGAACAGCTGCGCCTTGCCGTTGCTGCCGAACACCGCGACGCCCTCGGCGAGGCTGTCCAGCGTCTCGCGCTGGACCCGGATCATGCCGTCGAAGCGGCGGGCGAGCTCGAGGCTCTCGGTGACGTCGTCGAACAGGTAAGTCACGCCGCCTTCGGGATTCGGCGTGGTGACGACGGAGAGCGCGCGGCCGTCGGGCAGGTACCAAGTGTCCTTGGCAGCCTCGACCGCGCGATAGGCCTCGTGCAGCTTGGCCTTCCAGGCGCGGAAGTCCGGCTGTTCCGGCAATTTGCGCGCGGCGCGGAGCTTGTCGAGCACGCTGGAATCATCGGGGTTGGCGTCGAGAAAGGTACGGTCGAGGTCCCACAGCTGGCGGTAGGAATCATTGTAGAAGGCGAGCCGGCGCTGGCCGTCGAACACGGCAACGCCGGAGGAGAGCTGGTCGAGCGTGCGGCGATGCGCTTCCGCCATCCGCACCAGCGCCGAGCTCAACGCATCCGCCTCGCTGGCATCGATGGCAACGCCGACATTGCCGCCGCCGACATTGACGGCGCGCACGTCATAGATGCGCCGCTCGCCACCGATCACGATCGGCAGGCGCGAGGTGAAATTGGCCGCTTCCTTCAGTCCCCGCTCCATCGCGCTCCGGTCGGCGCTGTCGAGCAGCTCGAGCTTGCGCTCCTGGGCGTCGGTGATGCTGGCCGCCTCGGTCGCACGGACATAGGCGGGGTTGGCGTAAGCCAGCGCGCCGTTCTCGCCCTTGGCCCAGATCGGCCAGGGTGCGGCGGTCGCAAAGCCGCGCAGCATCTCCGTCTCGTCGGAGAGTGCCTTGTAACGCAGATTGGTCTCGGCCAGATCGCGGCGGAGCCCTGAGAGTTCGCGAATCCTGACGATGGCCTGGCCGCCGATGGCGCGGCCGATCGCCTCCAGCGTGTGGCCATGCGCGGTGGTGAGCGTCAGCTGGAACCCGTCGCCGCGGTCGCGCAGCGCATCGACGGCGTGATCCATCCGGAGCGCCGGTTCCGGCGGCAACCAGGTTCCAAACGCCAGCACGCGTTGTGGAGAGGAGTCGCGCGGCAGCACCATGGAGGTGTCACCGGAGATCTGCGCGCGATTGTCGCCGGCCGGCCAGGAGATCAGGATCTGCGGCTCGGCGAACAGCAGTGCGCCGAAGCGGTCGGCCTGGAGCTGGAGTTCCCCGATCCGTGCGCGCAGCCGCGCCTCGTTCTTCGCCGTGCGCACGCGCGTGCGCATCAGGAGGATCGCGGCCACCACCGAGAAGCCGAGCAAGGCCAGCGCGGTGGCCAGCACCGCGAGCTCCTGCCGGTTGAAATCCAGCAACGATGAGAGTGTGTCGACGAGGTCGGCGGCTTCAGCCGGCGCAGCCGGCAGCAGCGCTGCGAGAGCGCTTCCCAACAAGCCGTTGCGCACGAGCGATGTGCACGACAGCAGCGTCCGACGCATCGACACGATCACGCCTGACATAGTTGCCCCAAGATCGCACGAATTTGCGCGCGGCGACCCCCGTCGCGCGCGAATCAAACGACAATACCCTCACCGTGACTCCAGCGGTAAGAGTCCAGATCGTGAACGCAAAGGCGGTCCCAAAAAAATGCGGGGCGCGGTGTTCCAATTCACGTAGTTCCTCGGTGATTCGGCCGGATGTGCCGCGCCTAGCGGCCGGTCGAGCCGAATCCGCCGGCGCCGCGGTCGGTTGCCGACAATGTCGCCACGGGAACCAGCGCGGCCTGCACCATTGGCGCGATCACCATCTGCGCGATGCGCTCGCCGCGCTTGACCACGAAGGCGGCCTGGCCGTGATTGATCAGGATCACCTTGATCTCGCCGCGATAGTCCGCGTCGATCGTGCCCGGTGAGTTCAGTACGGTGACGCCGTGCTTGGCCGCAAGCCCGGAACGCGGCCGCACCTGCGCCTCGTAGCCGGGCGGCAACGCCATCGCGAGGCCCGTCGGCACCAGCGCGTAGTGGCCGGGCGCAAGCGTCAGCGGCTCGTTCTCGGCCACCGCCGCCATCAGGTCGAGACCGGCGGCATCATTGGTCTGATAGGCCGGCAGCGGCAGCCCCTCCGCATGGGGCAGGCGTTGCAGTTCGACCGTGATTTTGGTGCTCAAGACGCGGGCTCCGGGGCTTTGTCGTTCAAGGATTTGCCGGTCACGCTCCTTGCGATATGCGCGACCAATTCAATGGCGACCTGTTCCTTGGTCATCACCGGCCAGGAATCAACTGCAATCTCGCCATCCTTCTCATCGTTCTTCTCACCGCTCTTGCGACTGATGAGGTGCACGGTGTTGCGGTCCCCGCCCATCACCCCGGTTGCGGGGGAGACGTCGTTGGCGACAATCCAGTCGCAGCCCTTGCGGGCAAGCTTCGACTTGGCGTTGTCGATGAGGTGCTCGGTCTCGGCGGCAAAACCGATCACCAGCGGCGGCCGCGTGTCGGTCAGTTTCGAGATCGTCGCCAGGATATCGGGGTTCTCGACCAGCTGGAGCGGCGGCATGCCGGCCGAAGTCTTCTTCAGCTTCTGCTCGCCTTCATTGACGACCCGCCAGTCGGCGACGGCGGCGGCGAAGATCGCGATGTCAGCGGGGAGCGCGGCCTGCACCTGCTCCAGCATCTGTCGTGCCGATTCCACATGCTTGACCGTCACGCCCTGGGGATCGCGAAGCTCGACCGGGCCGCTGACCAGGATCACCTCGGCGCCTGCGGCTTGTGCGGCGGCAGCGATCGCAAAGCCCTGCTTGCCGGAGGATCGGTTGGCTATGTAGCGCACCGGATCGATCGGCTCGTGGGTCGGGCCTGCGGTGATCAGCACGCGCTTGCCGGCGAGGGGGCGCGGCACCGGCGGCCGCAGCAGGCGCTCGGCGGCGGTCGCAATTTCGATCGCCTCGGACATGCGGCCGATCCCGGCTTCACCTGCTTCCGCCATCTCGCCGGAATTCGGCCCGATCAGCATCACGCCGTCGCGCTGAAGCTGCGCGACATTGCGCCGTGTCGCCGCGTTGTTCCACATCAGCGGGTTCATCGCCGGCGCGAGCAGGACCTTGCGGTTGGTCGCGAGCAGGATGGCGCTGGCGAGATCGTCGGCATGACCGTTGGCGATCTTGGCCATCAAATCCGCGGTCGCGGGCGCTACCACGATCAGGTCGCACTCGCGCGCGAGCCGGATATGACCAGCGTCGAACTCGCTCTGGGGATCGAACAGGTCGGTGTAGACGCGCTCATGCGAGAGCGCGCTCACGGCCAGCGGCGTGACGAATTGCTGCGCCGCCTTGGTCAGCACGCAACGCACCTCGATCCGCCGCTCCTTGAGCCTTCGGATCAGGTCGAGCGATTTGTAGGCCGCGATCCCGCCGCCGATGATCAGGGTGACGCTGGCTTCTGGGACGGCGCCGGCGCGTTGGGGCAGCGGGGTGACCGAGGCCGCGGGCGGCGCCGTGAATGGCGTCAGGGGCTCCTCGCGGCCCTCGATCAGCTCCCCGAGGATGACCCGGACCTCTTCCTCGACCGACCTGCGGTTCTTGGCCGAGCGCAGGCGGAGGAAAGTTTTGACGTTCTCGTCGAGCTTGCGGATGGTCAGACTTGCCATGGCACTCTCCGGCGCGGAATGATAGCGATGCTATCACTCGCATGATTGCACTGCAATCAAAGATTCCGGACGGCGATCAGGATGCCGATGAAGGTCGCGGCGATGATCCAGAGCGCCACGGTGCGCCAACGGTTCTTGCGGCCCTCGCTGCGGCCCATCGCCGCGATGCTCTCCGGCGACAGCCGGATCCCCTCCCGGGTCATGGTCTCCAGCTGTTCGAGCACCGCAACCGAGCGCGCGGCGATATCAGGCAGACGCATCAGGATGCGCGCGAGATCGCCGGTGCCGGAGATCGCGCCCTGGACCCGGCCGATCGGGCCGAGATTGCGCTCGATCCATTCCCGCACCACGGGGTCGGCGACCTTCCAGATGTCGAGCCTGGGATCGAAGCCGCGTGCCACACCCTCGACCACCACCATGGTTTTCTGGAGCAGGATCAGCTCGGGCCGTGTGGTCATGTCGAACAGGCCGGTGACCTCGAGCAGCAGCGTCAGCAGCCGCGCCATCGAGATCTCTTCCGCCGTGCGGTTGTGAATGGGCTCGCCGATGGCACGGATCGCTTGCGCGAAGTTCTCGACCGAGTGATGCGCGGGCACATAGCCCGCCTCGAAATGCACTTCGGCGACACGGCGATAGTCGCGGGTGATGAAGCCGAGCAGGATCTCGGCGAGGAAGCGCCGCTCCTTCATGCCGAGCCGGCCCATGATGCCGAAATCAACCGCGACGAGACGGCCCGCGTCATCCAGGAACAGATTGCCCGGATGCATGTCGGCGTGGAAGAAGCCGTCGCGCAGCGCGTGGCGCAGGAAGCTCTGAATCACCTTGCGGCCGAGATCGGGCAGGTCGACCTGCGACTCGGCCAGGCGCTTGTGATCGTTCAGCGCGATGCCGTCGATCCACTCCATCGTCAGCACGTTGTGCGTGGTACGGTCCCAGTCGACGGTCGGTACGCGGAAATCAGGATCGTCGCGCGTGTTCTCCGCCATCTCCGATAGCGCCGCGGCCTCGAGGCGCAGGTCCATCTCCATCGCGACCGAGCGAGACATGGTGTTGATGACTTCGATCAGGCGCAGGCGCCGCGCCTCGGACGAATAGGATTCGGCCTTGTAGGCGACGAAGAAGAAGTCGGAGAGGTCGCGGCGGAAGCGTGCGGCCACGTTGGGGCGCAGCACTTTCACGGCGACCGCCTTGTGGATGCCGTCGCGCAGGACCTCTCCGCGATGCACCTGTGCGATCGAGGCGGCTGCGACCGGCGCACTGAGGCTCACGAACACATCGGTCAGCGGCCGTTCCAGCGACGTCGCGATCACGGCTTCCGCTTCGACTTGCGAAAACGGCGGCAGGCGATCCTGCAGGCTTTCCAGATCACGCGCCATGGCAACGCCGACCACATCGGGACGCGTCGCCAGAAATTGTCCGAGCTTGAGATAGGCCGGGCCCATCCGGGTCAGCGCGCGCGACAGCCGCGGGCCCTGCTTCGGACCGCGCCGCTCGATGATACGCGCAAGTTTCAGCGCGAGCTGTCCGTGCGGCGGTACCAGACTCGGATCGACGGCGCCGAACACGCCCTCGCGTGCGAATACGAACGCGGCGCGCATCAGGCGCGCACTATGGGTTATGGCAGAGATCACAAACGCCAGCCCGAATGCAGTGCGACGATGCCGCCGGACAACATCTGCCAGTTCACGCGGGCGAAGCCGGCGTTGCGGATCATGTCGGCGAAGGCGTTGGGTCTTGGAAACTTGCGGATCGATTCGACCAGATATTGGTAGGACTCGGCGTCTCCCGTGATCATGCGGCCGAGCGGCGGGATCACCTTGAACGAGAACAGGTCATAAAGGCGATCGAGCCCGGGCATCTCGACGGTGGAGAATTCCAGACAGAGGAAGCGGCTGCCTGGCTTGAGCACGCGATAGGCCTCGGCCAGCGCAAGGTCGATCCGAGGCACGTTGCGAATGCCGAAAGCGATCGTATATGCGTCGAAGCTGCGGTCGGCGAAGGCGAGCGCTTCGGCATTGCCCTCGACGAAATCGACCTGGGTCTCGAGATGGCGCTTTGCGGCGCGCTCGCGGCCGACCTCCAGCATCCCGGAATTGATGTCGCAGACGGTGGCATGGAAGCCCGCGCCTGCGGCCTTGGCGGCGCGGAACGAGATGTCGCCGGTGCCGCCGGCAACGTCGAGCAGCGCGAACGGCCGGTCGCCTCTGGGCGGGTCGAGCGCGGTGATCATGATGTCCTTCCAGACCCGGTGCAGGCCACCGGACATCAAATCGTTCATCAAATCATAGCGCGACGCCACGCTGTGAAACACATCGTTCACCAGCGTCTGCTTGTCGCCCAGGGGCACGTCCCTGAAGCCAAAATGCGTGGTTTCGCCCGGCCGATCCATTACTCTACTCCACGAGGCGGACCATAGCGCGCCCGCCGCAATGGCGCTATCACACCGCCCTCATAAGGTGAATGCCTGACCATGCCCGAATTGCCCGAAGTCGAGACCGTCCGCCGCGGCCTTCAGCCTGTCATGGAGGGTGCGAAAATCCTGGTCGCGGAGGCCCGCAGGCCCGATTTGCGCTTTCCCTTCCAGCCCGACTTCGTGGCGCGGCTGAAGGGACAGGTCGTCACGGGGCTCGGCCGCCGTGCAAAATATCTCATGGCCGATCTCGCCTCCGGCGACGTGCTGTTGATGCATCTGGGCATGTCGGGCTCGTTTCGCGTCATCAAGCCGGACAACGAGGCTCAGCCCGGCGAGTTTCACTATCCGAAGGCCAAGGACTCCACGCACGATCACGTGCTGTTTCGGATGTCCTCCGGCGCCGACATCATCTTCAACGATCCGCGCCGCTTCGGTTACATGAAAGTGATCGCGCGCAGTGCCCTCGACGACGAGCCGCTGTTGCGCGGGCTCGGCCCCGAGCCGCTCGGCAACGAATTCGACGCAGCGATGCTGGCGCGGTCCTGCGCTGGCAAGACCACGAGCCTGAAAGCCGCGCTGCTCGATCAGCGCGTGGTCGCGGGGCTCGGCAATATCTATGTCTGCGAAGCCCTGCATCGCTCGCATCTGTCGCCGCGCCGGATCGCCGCGACGCTCTCGACCAAGAAGGGCGAGACGACGGACCACGCGAAGCGACTGGTCGGCGCGATCCACACCGTGCTGAACGACGCCATCAGGGCCGGCGGCTCCAGCTTGCGCGATCATCGCCAGACCTCGGGTGAGCTCGGCTATTTCCAGCACTCGTTCAAGGTCTATGACCGGGAGGGCGAGAAATGCACCACGCCGCGATGCGGCGGCACCGTGAAGCGGTTTACCCAGAACGGCCGGTCGACCTTCTGGTGTCCGAAATGTCAGAAGTGAAAGGCTATGCAGACACTGCAGCTTGAAACCGAACGGCTAATCCTGCGTCCGCTCGCGTTGTCTGATGCGCCGGCGATCCAGCGTCATTTCGACAATTGGAGTATCATTCGGCATCTCTCCACTGTCGTGCCCTGGCCGTATCCAGACGATGGCGCAGAAGCTTTCGTCAAACTGCAGTTTGACAAGGTCTCAGCCGGAGAGGAGATTTATCTTTGGGCGCTGGTGCTGAAGGGCGGCGACGGTGAGGCGATTGGAAACATTCATTTCCGGCCCCGTGCCGAAGGCCTGAAAGGCCATCGCGGCTTCTGGCTAGCCGAGCCTTACTGGCGGCGCGGGTTGATGACGGAAGCGGTCGCCGCGGTGAACGACTTCGCCTTCATTACGCTGGGCCTTGACCATTTCTACGTCTGCAACGCGGCCACCAACGAGGCCTCGCGCCGGGTCAAGCAGAAGACCGGTGCAGAGTTCGTCGGATTCGTCGAACTCGCGCATCACGGCGGACAGTCGAAAGCGGAGAAATGGATCGTGCGGCGTGAAGCCTGGCTGCGCGAGAGAGGCAATGTGCGGCTGGATTGAGCCAGCCGGGGCGGGGGTAGCGCGCTCCTCTCCTGCAAGTGCCGTAGCCCGGATGGAGCGAAGCGCAATCCGGGATCTTCGTGCAACGGATGGAGACGTCCCGGATTGCGCTTCGCTCCATCCAGGCTACGAAAGCGAATTCGCTGCGCTCGCAATGCCGATGGATGGAGTTTCCCAAAAACGCGAAGCGAAGCAATCCGACCGGGCTGGTGGCCGGATTGCTTCGTCGCTAAGGCCCCTTCCGGATGGTGAAGGGCCGGCTGGCGTCTGAGCGATTGCCCCGCTCAGGACGCCAGTATCGTGGTCTCGTCGGCTGCAAGCTCGGCGGCGACGTGCAACATTCCGTCCGCGGCCGCGATGACCTGGTCGATCAAGACATTGGTGGTGGCAGCGAGCTCGAGCCGGGTCTCGATCCAATGCCAGAGGCCGCGGATCTCCTCGGTCGACTTGCCGTTCGGGGCGAATTCGCTGACCGCAAGGCCGCTCGCAAGCGAGTCCTGGTGGTCGTTGCGCATCACGATCAGGGGCCGCGCGAGCACCTCGGCGAGATCGAGCGCGGCTTCCTCGGCGAGGGCATTGGCGGCATTGTCGATGCGCTGGCCGCGGATCGGGGTTTGGTTCAGCACGAAGCTGTAGGGGCGCTTCCAGGCGCGCGCGACGCTGAGCGTCGAAACGGTCGCCTCGATGTCGGCGACGCTCGGGCGGGCCGGGATCAGGCAGAGGTCGGAATGGCGGATCGCGGCGGTGGTCGCGGCGCTGAGGCCGGCGGCGGTATCGACGATGGCGAGCTGGAGGCCGCTGTCGGCGAGCATCTTCAGGCGCGGCTCGATATCGGCGGCGTGATAGATCGGCTCGACGACGAGATCATCGGTGGTGCGGCGGCGCTGCCAGTTGGACAGTGTGCCCTGCGGGTCGGTTTCGATCAGGCGAACGGTGAAGCCGGCCTGCTTGGCTGCCAGCGCGAGGCCGATGGCGAGCGTGCTCTTGCCGCTGCCGCCCTTTTGGGTGGCCAGTACGATCGTGTGCATTGAAGATCAATCCTTTGGAGTGCTTGGGTCTCGGGAAACGCCACGCGAACGTGCATCAATCTCGATGCTGAGCTCTTCTCGCTCAGGACGTGCCGGCCCAATCCAAAGGGGATCGCGGAGGTCCGAATCAGCAGTCACGATGATGTCGCAATCCGGAATGCCAGCGAATCCGTACCATTACTGGACCCGTACTCGTACGTGTGCTGTGCTTGCTGCCGTGAATAAGAAGGACAAGAGGCATGGGCGGAAACTGGCGCGACCGGACGGCGACGAATTTTGAATGCCAGAAGATGCCCGCGGTATCGAGCCGCGGCATGGTGGTCAGCAACCATCCACTGGCCTCAAGCGCCGGCGCGGAGATGCTGACCGCCGGCGGCAACGCCATCGACGCCGCAATAGCGACCCTGTTCACGCTGACCGTGGTCGAGCCGATGATGGTGGGCATCATCGGCGGTGGCATGGCGCACATCCGGCTCGCCGACGGCAGCCACCGTTTCATCGACGGGCAGAGCACCGTGCCCGGGGCGGTGCTTGACACCAGCTACACCCCCACGCCGGGTTCCGCGCATGACGTGTTCGACACCGTCGGCAATGAAAATCTCAACGGACCAAAGGCGGTCGCCACACCGGGTTCGCTGAAAGCCTGGTGCGAGACGTTGCGCCGCTTCGGCACCATGAACCTCGCCGACGTCATGCAGCCCGCGATCAAGCACGCCGCGCGCGGCTATGCGGCGACACCCTATCTGCACGAATGCATCAGCGAGAGCGCCGCCGAGATGCGCAAGGACAAGCCGATCGCGGCGATCTATCTGCCAGACGGCGAGCCGCTCAAGGTCGGCGAGCGCGTGGTACAGGCCGAATATGCCGAGACGTTGCGGCATATCGCCGACCACGGCGAAAAGGCGCTCTATGAGGGGCCGCTTGGCGACATCCTGGTCGACCACCTGGAAAAGGCCGGCGGCTTCATCCGGCGCAACGACCTCACCGGCTACAAGACCGTCGAACGGCAGCCAATCCGCGCCGATTACCGAGGCTGGACCATCTTTGGCCCGCCGCCGCCCGCGGCCTCGGGCGTGCATATCGCGCAGATGCTGAACATCCTGGAGGGTTACGACATCGGCAGCCTCGGCTTCGGCACACCGGAAACGATCCACTATCTCGCCGAGGTCCTGAAGATCGCCTTCGCCGATCGCGCCGCCGCCAGCGGCGATCCTGATTATGTCGGCGTCCCCGTGGAGCGGCTGACCTCGAAGGCCTATGCCGAGGAGCGCCGTGCTGCCATCGATCCGGCGCGGGCGCAGAGCTGGGGCGCCGGCGTGTCGCAGCTTGAAGGCACTCACACCACGCACATGACGGCGGCTGACGCGTTCGGCAACGTGGTTGCGACCACGCAGACCATCAACAATCTGTTCGGCGCCAAGATCATGATCCCGGGCCTCGGCGCCATCGCCAACAACTACATGAACCTGTTCGATCCGCGTCCAGGCCACGCGCTGTCGCTGGCGCCGGGCAAGCGGGTGACGACCTCGATGTCGCCGATGATGGCGCTGCATGACGGCAAGCTGCGCTATGCGCTGGGCTTGCCCGGCGGAAAACGAATCTTCCCGAGCGCGATGCAGGCGCTGCTCAATCTGATCGACCACGGTATGAGCTTGCAGGAAGCAGTCGAGGCGCCGCGGGTCTGGACGGAGGGCAATGCGCTCGAAGTCGAGCAGAAGGTGCCGGAGAGCGTGCGCGCGAAGCTCGAGCGCCTCGGCCACAAGGTGCAGCCTGTTGCGACAGTCGCCGGCGGCATGAACGGTATCGCCTTCCACGACGACGGCACCATGAGTGGCGCCGCTTGCTGGCGTGCGGACGGCACGCCGGTCGGGATTTCCGGCGGTCTCGCGAAGGCCGGGATCAGGTTCAGGCTGAGCTAATGGCGCGCTGGGTCGCGAGCTCGGTCAGCTCTTCCGCTTGTGGAGAGGTTGCGCGCCTTCGGCGAGCTTACTTCCGCACGCAGATCACGCGCACGACGGCGGCTTTCGCATCTGTGGACATGCCGTTCGCGGTGACGGCGCTGGCTTTCAGGAAATCACGTACGGTTTCCGCGGAGACCATCACCGCCAGCGACGCCGGCACCGACGTCGCGGCGCCCGCAACCATCGCCGGCTTCAACAGTGCGATGCCGGCGAACTTGCCGTCGCCGTCGATGGCGGCGCTGCCGGAGAAGCCGACAGCGGGTGGCGGTGAGAGCGGGGAATCGCCGCCACCGACAGATGCCAGCGCAGCCTTGAGGCTCGACACACCGGCGGCTCCGCCCTGGCTCTGCGGATCAGCGATACCGACGATATCGACGCTCGTCTTCGCCGCGCCGCTATCGAGGCTGAACGGCTTCAGACCGTGGGCCCCGTAGATATGCAGCAGCGCGAGATCGTGTTCCCGGTCCTCGGCGAGACGATCGGCGCTGCCATAGCCGGCGACCGTGATCGCGAGACAGGAATCGGTGACGAGGCGGTCGGTGACGATCGCACCATCGTCGCTGATGACGAGGCCGGTGCCATATTCGACGGTCTTGCGCGGCGGCGGCCCGGCTTGCGGCCCTGACGGAAACGCGTTGAACGCGCTCGACATCGCGATCACGACCGGCTCGACCGTGTTCTCGGTGGCCTGGTCGTAGAGGATCGTCATGATGCGGACTTCATCGCCCCGAGAAGTGCCGCGCATGTAAAATTTCTTCAGGCCCTGCAGACCCGACAGCACGAAGAAGTCCGGCTTCACCACGGTGTAGTCGACCTTGCGACCCGGCTCTTTCTTCTCCGCTTCGGCAAGCTTGGCTGCGGTCGGGTTCGCCTCCTTGCGGCGGCTGAGCAGCACCTGCACCGTACCGGTGGGCGAGGTCCATTTCGAGCCGTTGGCGTCGGTCGCCTGCTGCGGCACCAGTTTCGAGGGAATGCCAAGCCGCGCGCCGCTGGTCATCTCCGTCACAATCTTCCAGCCGACGCTCTCCTGTTTGCGGCGCGCGGTCTCGGCGAGCGCGGCGCGTTCCTGCGGATTGAGCACGCCGGTCGGCTTGCCGCCCTTCGCCTTCTGATACTCCTTGATCGCCTCGACCAGCCGCGCGCTGACGTCGCCGGTGATGGCGCCGTTATATTGGCCGACCCAGGCGAGGTCGGACTGCAGCGACAACCGCTCCGCCTGCGCCATGGCATCGGCCGTCGCAGCCGGCGTCTGCAATGCAGGAGGCCGGATCGGAACGGTCTGGACCGGCTTCGGCTTGGTGCCGGGGATCTGCGGTGTCGTCATCTGGGCGTGTGCGCCTGTCGCAGCCGCAAACATCAGTGTTGCCGCAAGCATCGATCTCATGACAAATCCAGCCAGCCCATTGAACGCAATGCCATTGAAGCACATCTCGTTGGTCGCGAACAATGTTGCGGTGGTTCAGGCGGGCAGGAGAGGTCTAGCTCCTCATCCTGAGGAGCCGCGTAAGCGGCGTCTCGAAGGATGAAGGCCGTGCAGCTGCAGCGGGGCCTTCATGGTTCGAGACGGCGCTTCGCGCCTCCTCACCATGAGGGGAGGATCTGGAAGGATAACGATGCTGAGCCCGGACGAACTCGAACGTTATGCCCGCCATATCGTGCTGCGCGATGTCGGTGGTCCCGGCCAGGCTGCGCTGAAGCGGGCCTCCGTGCTGGTGATCGGCGCTGGCGGGCTCGGTGCGCCCGCCTTGATGTACCTTGCGGCTGCCGGCGTCGGTACGCTCGGCGTGGTCGACGACGATGTGGTGTCGCTGTCGAACCTCCAGCGCCAGGTCATTCACACCACGCCCGATATCGGCCGGCACAAGGTCGAGAGCGCGGCCGAACGGATCACGGCGCTCAATCCGCATGTCAGCTTCGTCGGCCACGCCACCTGGCTCAATGCCGACAATGCGCTGGCGCTGATCGGCGACTATGACCTCGTGCTCGACGGCTCCGACAATTTCTCCACCCGCTATCTGGCCTCGGACGCCTGCTTCTTCGCCAAGAGGCCGCTGATCACGGCGGCGCTCGGCACCTTCGATGGCTCGCTCACCACGATCCGCGCCCATGAGAAGAACGAGCAGGGCGAATTCAATCCGACCTATCGTTGCCTGTTCCCGGAGGCGCCGCCGCCCGGGACCGTGCCGGCCTGCGCCGAAGCCGGCGTCATGGGCGCGCTGGCGGGCGTGATGGGCTCCATGATGGCGCTGGAGGCGATCCGCGAGATCGTCGGCTTTGGCGACGGCCTGGTCGGCCGTCTCCTGATGATCGATGCGCGCGCGATGCGCTTCGAGACGCTGCGTTACGCGCGCGATCCGGCCAATCCGCTCAATGGCGATGGGCCTGTGATCACTGACCTCAGCGCCCATCGCACCTGATCGCAGCCGCTACGCCGTGGCCGGTTTCTCACTGTCGAGATGCGCCATCTGCTCGGCGGCGTAACGCGTACCGGCGGCGACATCGGGTGGGAAGGCCTTTGCCAGCACCGCGAGATGAGCTGGCGTCAGCGTGACCCTGGCCGCACCAAGTGCCTCGCTGAGGCGGTTGCGGGTGCGGGCACCGACCAGCGGCACGATCTCCTTCCCTTGCGCCGCCACCCAGGCGATCGCGACTTGTGCCGGCGTCGCGCCAATCTCGGCGGCGATGGCGCGCAGCTGCTCCACCAGCGCCAGATTGACGTCGAGATTCGATCCCTGGAAGCGCGGCGTCATCAGCCGGTAGTCCTTGCCCGACTTGCCGGAGTCCTTCGACCAATGGCCGCTGATGAGGCCGCGCGCCAACACGCCGTAAGCCGTGATGCCGATGCCGAGCTCGCGGCAGGTCGTCAGGATGTCGCGCTCGATGCCACGCTCGATCAGCGAATATTCGATCTGGAGATCGGCGATCGGGTGCACGGCATGCGCGCGGCGGATGGTGTCGGAGCCGACCTCGGACAGGCCGATATGCCTGATGTAGCCGGCCTTCACGAGATCGGCGATGCCGCCGATGGTCTCCTCGATCGGAATGTTGGGATCGAGCCGCGCCGGACGGTAGACGTCGATGTAGTCGGTGCCGAGTCGCTGCAGTGAATAGGCCAGGAAGTTCCTCGTAGCGGCCGGCCTCGTGTCCATGCCGGTGAATTCGCCGGCAGGACTGCGCAGCGCACCGAATTTGACGCTGATCTGCACCTTGTCGCGCGGCACGTCCTTGAGCGCTTCGCGCACCAGCATTTCATTGTGGCCCATGGCGTAGAAATCGCCGGTGTCGATCAGGGTGATGCCGGCATCCAGCGCGGCGTGGATCGTGGCGATGCTCTCGCCGCGATCGGCGGGGCCGTAGACCTCGGACATGCCCATGCACCCGAGGCCGAGGCTTGAGACGGTCGGGCCGGTTGAACCGAGTTTGCGCTGTTCCATGATGGCTCTCCTCGAAAAGGCGCTGACTGCGCCGCGTGACGAGGCCTGATATGCGCCTGATCGATTGCGCCGATAAGCTGGACAATCGAGAATGGCTTGTTCACATTAGCGAACAATGACTGAGCCCGACCTGCGTGATCTCGACGTCTTCGTGGCGGTCGCCCGCACCCGCAATTTCCGGCGCGCTGCGGTCGAAATTCGCGTGTCGGTGTCGAGCCTTAGCCAACGATTGCGGGACCTCGAAGAGCGCCTCGGCGTCCGCCTGATGAACCGCACCACCCGCAGCGTCGCCCTGACCGAGGCGGGCGATCTGCTGCTGTCGCGCTTGGCGCCGGCGCTGCGCGATGTCGGCGACGCCCTGGATCAGGTCCGCGGCCTGCGCGAAGTGGCCTCGGGCAGGCTGCGCATCAACGCGCCGCCGCCCGCGGTCGATCTCGTGCTGGCGCCGATGATCGGGCCGTTCCTTCAGGCCTATCCGCAGGTCGACCTCGACATCGTCTCCGAGAGCGGGTTCGTCGATATCGTCAGCGCGGGCTTCGATGCCGGCGTGCGCTATGGCGAGCATCTCGCGCAGGACATGGTCGCGATCTCGCTGAGCGGCCCGCAGAGCTATGTCGTGGTCGCTTCGCCCGATTACCTCGCGCGCCGCGGCAAGCCTGAGCATCCGAAGGATCTGCTCGACCACGATTGCATCCGCGCCCGCTACTCCAGCGGTGTCATGCATGATCTGGAGTTCGAGAAGGCCGGTCAGCTGGTGAAAGTCGATCCGCCGGCAAAGCTGATCTCGACCAACATGGGCCTTTCCATGCGGGCTGCGCTCGACGGCGCCGGTGTCTGGGCGACGCTTGATGGTTATGTCGGCGAAGCCCTGAAGTCGGGCGCGCTGGTCAGGCTGCTCGAAGACTGGTGCGAGCCGTTTCCGGGCCCGTTCCTGTATTATCCAAGCCGGCGCCAGACCCCGCCGGCACTGCGGGCCTTCATCGATTTCGTTGCCGACTGGCGCAAGCGCGAAACACGCAACAAATAGACGTCACAGCATGCTTGGCAGCACGCGATCCGGCGGCTTGTGGGCGTCGAGGAAGGTGCGGATGTTGATGATCACCTTCTCGCCCATCTCGACGCGGCCCTCGATCGTGGCCGAGCCCATATGCGGCAGCAGCGTCACCTTGCCGGCCTTGGCGAGCCGCACCAGCTTCGGGTTCACTGCAGGCTCGTGCTCGTAGACATCGAGGCCGGCGCCGCCGATCTCGCCGCCTTCGATCAGCTTGATCAGCGTGTCCTCGTCGGTGACCCCGCCGCGCGCGGTGTTGACGATGTAGGCATCCTTGCGAATGAGCTTCAGGCGGCGCGCCGACAGCAGATGGTAGGTCGCCGGCGTGTGCGGACAGTTCACCGAGATAATGTCCATCCGCGCCAGCATCTGGTCGAGGCTTTCCCAATAGGTCGCGCCCAGCTCTTCGGCGATCTTCGGCGCCACCGGCCGCCGGTTGTGATAGTGGATCTGCAAGCCGAAAGCGCGGGCGCGGCGTGCGACCGCCTGGCCGATGCGGCCCATGCCGATGATGCCGAGGCGCTTTCCGCCGATGCGATGACCGAGCATCCAGGTCGGCGACCAGCCCGGCCATGGTTTTCCTTCCGTCAGGATCGAGGCGCCTTCGATCATCCGCCTGGGCACGGCGAGGATCAGCGCCATGGTCATGTCGGCGGTGTCTTCGGTCAGAACTTTCGGTGTGTTGGTGACGGTGATGCCGCGGGCATGCGCGGCCTCGACATCGATGTTGTCGACGCCGTTGCCGAAATTGGCGATCAGTTTCAGCCTGCAGTCGGGCTGGTTGACGATGTCGGCGGAGATGTGATCGGTCACGGTGGGGACCAGCACGTCGGCGGTGCGGGCGGCTTCCGCGATCTGCTCGGGCGACATCGGCGCGTCGTCGAGATTGATCCGCGCGTCGAACAGCTCGCGCATCCGGGTCTCGATCGAGTCCGGAAGCTTGCGCGTCACGACGACGAGGGGCTTTTTCTTCACCGACATGTCCTGCCCTCATGAGGCGTTGCAAGCCGCCTCTGTCACCAAAGGCCGGCCGTTGAGGCCTCATTAACCCGGTTGTTCGACACTGCCTTTTGCCGTGTCGTCCCCGGCGTTTCCTTCAAGCTCTCCCGACATTTCCGGCCGGAAAATCGGGACAAACCGGTTGTTCAGACGTCCGTCCTCTCTAGCAGAAGGCCGGGCCAAGACAAGAACCACGGGCAAGGGCTCGGGAACACCCGCGTGGGGCGGGTCAGGGGCGACGGCGGCCTGGTTTTGGAATTTGGGGTGAGGGCCCGGCTCGGCCGGACCTTCGACAGGAGACGGGTTGATGGCGTTGGGGCGTTTTTGTTCGGTGATGGCGCTCGTTTGCACCTGGTTGAGCGCTTCGGTCAGTCCCGGGCATTCGGCAAAGGACAGCACACCCCAGACGGCCTCGGGCCTGCCGGTGCCGCGCTACGTCAGCCTGAAATCGGATCACGTCAACGTCCGCGCCGGCCCGACCAAGGACAATGACGTCGCCTGGGTCTACACCCGCTCCGGCCTGCCGGTCGAAATCACCGCCGAGTTCGAGAACTGGCGCCGGGTGCGCGATTCCGAGGGCGCCGAGGGCTGGGTCTATCACTCGCTGCTGTCGGGCCGCCGCACCGCGGTCGTCACGATGAAGCACAAGGACGAGCTCGCGCCGATCTACGA
Organism: Bradyrhizobium sp. Kon37; assembly: GCF_055807535.1. Lineage (NCBI taxonomy): Bacteria > Pseudomonadati > Pseudomonadota > Alphaproteobacteria > Hyphomicrobiales > Nitrobacteraceae > Bradyrhizobium > Bradyrhizobium sp. Kon37. The sequence goes on along the minus strand of NZ_JBVVOY010000001.1, from coordinate 612,857 downwards.
TCGCGCCGATCCCGACAGCGCGGTGGCCGCAAAGCTCCAGGCCGGCGTCGTCACCCAGGTGAAGAAGTGCAGCGCAAACTGGTGCCACGTTCTCGGCAACGGCTTTGACGGCTGGATTCAGCAGGAGCGCCTCTGGGGCGTCTACTCGGACGAGCAGGTGAACTGATCTGGTTGTCGTCCCGGCCTAGTGCGCAACTGCGCACGGGGGGCCGGGACCCATAACCACAGGCAGTAGTTTGAGGAAGACTGGTAGTTGCCCGGTCGTCCCGCGATACAGATTGCTGCGATTATCTATAAATCACGCGGTATGGGTCCCGGCCTTCGCCCGGACGACGCGAGATTCGAAGCTCAGCGCTTCTTGCGCAACCGTACGACCATGTCGATGCGGGCGATCTCGTAACCCGCGGGCACCTCCGGCATCTTGGACAGCGCCAGATGCGGATCCTCGATATCGACCAGCTCATGGCTGTTCTCGAGGTAGTAGTGATGGTGGGTGGTGACGTTGGTGTCGAAATAGGTCTTGGTGCCGTCGACGCTGACCTGACGCAGTAGACCGGCGTCGGTGAGCTGGTTCAGGGTGTTGTAGACGGTCGCCAGCGAGACCGGCACCTTGGCCAGCGTCGCTTCTTCGTAGAGCATTTCAGCCGTGAGGTGACGTGCACCCTTGCCGAACAGGAGCCAGCCGAGCGCCATGCGCTGGCGCGTCGGGCGAAGCCCTGCGGACTGGAGCATTTCGTTGACGTCGTGCCACGGGCAACCGGTCAAAGCCGGCTGGCGGCCGGACATAAGAGCCGCCGCATGGGCCTCTTCGTCGCGATTGGGCGCGTTATTTTCGTTCATTTCCAGCTTCGGGCACGCGTGAACACTGTGATCCCCAAACATATATGGAGAGATAGATGCAGATGCAAGTTTCTCGCAACTAGAGTGGTTCTAATCAGGTAGGGAACCGGCTTGCTGGCCCGTCATTTTACCTTCATGAGAGCGCTTTGCTACCCGAAAAGGCCTGTGTTAGAGAGCCCGCGGTTCCGCTTAACCGATTTTGGCGCGACCCGGCATTGAAGGCCGCTCGCTATCGATCCAGGGTCCTTCGGTATTCTCGTCCGACAATGGCAACAGATGTTGCCTTTCGAGCAGGAGAGGGCCCATTTTCGCCGGAAACGCCGCTCAATCGGGGTTTGAACACAAAGGCTTCCGCATGCTGAACAGGCGCAACGGTTACGAATATGAAGATCTGCTGGCATGTGCCCGCGGCGAGATGTTCGGCCCTGGCAATGCGCAATTGCCGCTGCCGCCGATGCTCATGTTCGACCGCATTGCGGACATCAGCGAGACCGGCGGTGAATTCGGCAAGGGCGTGGTGCGCGCCGAGCTCGACGTGAAGCCCGACCTCTGGTTCTTCGGCTGCCACTTCAAGAACGATCCGGTGATGCCCGGCTGCCTCGGGCTCGATGCGCTGTGGCAAATGGTCGGCTTTTATCTGGGCTGGAGCGGCGGTGAAGGTCGCGGTCGCGCGCTTGGCCTGAACGAGCTGAAGTTCAGCGGCCAGGTGCTGCCGGAGGCCCGCAAGGTTGTGTACAACATCGATATCAAGCGCGTGATGCGTTCAAAGCTGGTGCTCGGTATCGCCGACGGATGGCTTTCGGTCGATGACCAGATTATCTATCGCGCGAAGGATTTGAAGGTCGGCCTGTTCAAGCAGGGCACGAGCCTGGGCTGAGCGCATCACCACGAAGACAACGATTGAGGCGAGGCTGTCATGAGGCGGGTTGTGGTCACCGGGATGGGCATTGTCTCCTCCATCGGAAACAACACCCAGGAAGTGCTTGCGAGCCTTCACGAGGCGAAGTCGGGCATTTCGCGGGCTGAGAAATATGCCGAGCTCGGCTTCCGTTCGCAGGTGCAGGGTGCACCGACGCTCGATCCTTCGACGGTGGTCGATCGCCGCGCCATGCGTTTCCTCGGTCAGGGCGCGGCGTGGAATCACGTCGCGATGGAACAGGCGATCCAGGATTCCGGTCTTTCGCCTGACGAAATTTCCAATATTCGCACCGGCATCATCATGGGCTCCGGCGGCCCGTCGGCGCGCACCATCGTCGAGGCCGCCGACATCACCCGCACCAAGGGACCGAAGCGCGTCGGGCCGTTTGCAGTGCCGAAGGCGATGTCCTCCACGGCCTCCGCGACGCTTGCGACCTGGTTCAAGATCAAGGGTGTGAACTATTCGATCTCGTCCGCCTGCGCCACGTCGAACCATTGCGTCGGCAACGCCTATGAGACGATCCAGATCGGCAAGCAGGACGTCATCTTCGCTGGCGGCTGCGAGGAGCTGGACTGGTCGCTGTCGGTGCTGTTCGACGCCATGGGCGCGATGTCCTCGAAGTACAACGACACGCCTGCCACGGCCTCGCGTCCCTACGACGTCAACCGCGACGGCTTCGTGATTGCCGGCGGCGCCGGCGTGCTGGTGCTGGAAGAGCTCGAGCATGCCAAGGCGCGTGGCGCGCGCATTTACGGCGAGATCGTTGGCTACGGCGCGACGTCCGACGGCTACGACATGGTCGCACCGTCAGGCGAGGGCGCCGAGCGCTGCATGCGCATGGCGATGTCGACCGTGAAGACCAAGGTCGACTACATCAATCCGCACGCGACATCGACGCCGGCCGGCGATCCGCCGGAGATCGACGCGCTCCGCAGGGTGTTCGGAAGCGGCGAGAAGTGCCCGCCGATCTCGGCGACCAAGGCGCTGACCGGTCACTCCCTGGGCGCAACCGGCGTGCAGGAAGCGATCTATTCGCTGCTGATGATGAACAATGGTTTCATCTGCGAGAGCGCCCACATCCAGGAACTCGACCCCGCGTTCGCCGATATGCCGATCGTGCGCAAGCGCATCGACAACGTCAAGATCGGCACCGTGCTGTCGAACTCCTTCGGCTTCGGCGGCACCAACGCCACGCTCGTGTTCAGCCGGCTGGATGCGTGACGTCCTTGCGGACGCGCTGGTAATTTTCTCGTCATGGCCGGGCTTGTCCCGGCCATCCACGTCTTGGTCCCGGCTTCGAAGGGCGTGGATGCCCGGGACGAGCCCGGGCATGACGAAAGCGGAAAGCGATCGAAACGATGCAGGAATTAATGAAAGGCAAGCGCGGTCTGATCATGGGCATCGCCAATGATCATTCGATCGCCTGGGGCATGGCGAAGACGCTGCATGCCCATGGCGCCGAGCTTGCCTTCACCTTCCAGGGCGAGGCCCTGGGCAAGCGCGTCAAGCCGCTCGCCGAGCAGCTTGGCGTCGACATGGTGCTGCCCTGCGACGTCGAGGACATCGCCAGCGTCGACGCCACATTCACGGCCTTGCGCGAAAAGTGGGGCCGGCTGGATTTCGTGATCCACGCGATCGGCTTCGCCGACAAGAACGAGCTCAAGGGCCGCTACGCCGACACCAGCCGCGAAAATTTTTCGCGCACCATGGTGATCTCCTGCTTCTCCTTCACGGAAGTGGCAAAACGCGCCGCCGAGCTGATGACGGAGGGCGGCAGCATGATCACGCTGACCTTCGGCGCCTCGGAACGCGCGATGCCGAACTACAACGTGATGGGCGTGGCCAAGGCGGCGCTGGAAGCCTCGGTGCGCTATCTTGCGTCAGATTTCGGACCGCGCGGCATCCGCGTCAACGCGATCTCCGCAGGCCCGATCCGCACGCTCGCCGGCTCCGGCATCGGCGAGGCGCGCGCGATGTTTGCCTTCATGCAAAAACATTCGCCGCTCCGCCGCGGCGTCACGCTCGATGAGCTCGGCGGCTCGGCGCTGTACCTGCTGTCGGATCTCTCCGGCGGCGTGACCGGCGAAATCCATTATGTCGATAGCGGCTACAACACCGTCCTGATGCCGCGGCCGGACGATTTGAAGGCGCCGGAGTAGCTCTCGTAGAGTGGGCAAAGGCGCGCAAGCGACGTGCCCACGATTTCTTAAAATTGGGCCACGAACGGTTCTTCGGCCAGTATCTGCCGTCACCGCTCAACCATCGCGGCTATGTTTTGCCGCGAGCGACGTGTTGATCAGCGCGCGTCGCTGTTGCGTGTCGCTCGTTGAAACCCGAGCAAGAGCGGCAGCGTCTTGTCGAGGCTTTCCGTCAGCATGGCGCGCACGCCGTCGCGCAGTGCGGGATTGTCGGCGGCATCTTCAGGGCGGGTTGGAAACGATTCTGCGGGTAGTTCGCGATAGGGGCCGCCGATCTGCACGCCCAGAAGCCTCTGCACCATGAGGGAATGATGCGTGTTGATCAGCGCAGAACTCTGTCTGACAACGGAAAAGTCGCGCCCGTCGAAGATGCGGACAAACGCCAGGGCGTAGAGATAGATGCGACGCCCGAGCACCACATCATGGTTGAGGATGCCGAAGCCGCGGACCGTATAGTTGGATGACCCGAAAGGGCTGATTGAATTGAGGATCTGGATGTAGTGCCGGCAATTCGTTCCTTTCACGACCTCGCGCATGTATTGGGCCAGCTCCGCATTGAGATCGCGGAACAACCTGTCCTTCAATGTATCCTTGGACTCGTCGTGGGGAGGAAATTTCGCCGGGTTGTAGGGGATTCTCAGAACGGATACGCCGGCAGGGATCGCGGCGCGAGTCCGCGCGAAGATCAGATCATTGAGTCCCCAGCCCGGGATCGGGACGACCGTCTTCTTGTTCTGAAATACGGTCAGGCCGGTCGTCAACACGGTGAACTCATCGCCGGTGGTGACGACGACCCCGAAGTCGCACAGGCCACCGACCACGGGAGCAGGCTTGGCCGTCCGCGTGGTTGTCTTGCCGTTGGCTTGCTTGACGGCTGATCCTGCCGTCTCCGTCCCTGGTGGTCCCGATTTGGTCTGCGCCCAGGCAGATGTCGAAAAGCACCACACGACAGCCGCAAGGACGACGAGCCGGGCCAAAACGTCAAATGCAGCCCAGCCGCAGGAACCGGACGAGCGATAGCCTTTGTCGCGTCCCCTCGGCAAAGGCGCTTACTCGCCCTTGATATACGCGGGTAGATACTGGTCCAGCTGGGCCGTGAGCAGGCCGCGTGTGCTGTCACGCAGCAATGCACTGCTGGTCACCTGTTCCGGAGTTTTGGGAAATTCGAGATTGTTGAGGATTTGCATATTGTCGTTCTTGTTGGAGAAACTCGAAGCAATCACATCGCCGAAGCTGCGGGTAGGCGCCCGATGGATGTCGAAAGTCCGTCCGTCAAAAACGTTGATGCGGAAATAGGAAACCACGACGCCGCGCCCGGAAGGGCTCGCCCAATTCTTGTAGACCCCGAGGCCCTCGATTGATTGATTGGTGCCATCAACCGAAACGCGGGCTTTCGTGGCTACGACGTAACGTTCGCAATTCGAAGTTCCGGCGATCTGCCGCACCAGGGCCGTCAGGTCGTCACGGTCCTTGCGGAACAGTTTCGCTTCCGGATGATAGTACGGCCTGAAGGCTCCGCTTGCGTAAGCGATCTTTCGGACAGCGGTGCCGGGCGCCGCGGCGCGAACCCTCGCGACAAACAGATCATCGATACCCCACGTCTCGATCGGCGCCTCCATGTACTCGTTGCCGAGCATCGTGAGGCCAACATGTTGCACCGAGAACTGGTCTCCGATCGCGGAAATGACGCCGATCTGACAGGGGCCGCTCTCCGCCGCGACTGGCTGTTGTGCAGCCGGTTTGGCCTTCGGCGCCGCCTTCTTCACTGCCTTCTTGGCCGGCGCCGCCGTCTGAGCGGGAGGCGCGGTGGTTGCGGGAAGGGTTTGCGCGGCTGCCGTAGTGAGCAGGGACAGCACCGCGATCAGCGAGACAGCAATTCGAAACATCGATTCCGGGAGATCAGGGGCAGGAGGACGGCGGATACGCCACACTAAATTGGAACCGTGACAACCGCAAGCTGCACCAAGCGGCCACTGCCTATCCGGCGGGCCGCTGCCGCCGCCACCGATAATACTTCATCATGAACCCGTTCGACGGCTCGACCTCTTCCTTCTCGAACACAAAGCCCTCGCGCTCGTACCAGCGCCAGGCTTTTTCGTTCTCGCGGACGCAGCGCAGAGACATCTCATCCGGCATTTGCGTGCGCGTGAAGGCGAGCAATTGGCGGCCGAGCGATTGGCCCTGATAGGCGGGCGCGACGAACAGCATGTCGAGATAGAATTTAGGCAGATGCAGCGCCAACATCGCGGCAATCGTGCCGTTGTCGTCGGCGACGAACAGGCTCCAGCCGTCCTCGATCTCGCGCCGGATGCGTGCACGCAGGTTCGCCAGCAGGAAGTCGCTCGTCTCGCCGAGCCCGGTCGAGACCCAGCTCTCCATCCAGACACGGCCGATCTCGTCGTATTCGTCCGCTCGGGCCCGGCGGATGAGGAGGTGGGGCATCAAGGCCTCAGGTTGGCTTGCTGCGCACGGATGGACGCGCGCGAACCTTGCCCGCCGACAGGCACACCACCTCGGAGATTTGCAGCAGTTGCCGCGCCAGCGGGCTGGTCTTGCGCCAGACCATGCCGATGGTGCGCGACGGCTGCGGGTCGCGGAAGCGTGCCAGCGAGACTGAGGCCGATCGCGTCTCCACCGACACGGCCATCTCCGGGATCAAGGTGACGCCGATGCCGGCGCTGACCATCTGGACCAGCGTCGACAGCGAATTGGCATCCAGCATCTCGCGCGGCGGCGCCGATTGCATGTTGCAGAATGACAGCGCCTGATCGCGGAAGCAGTGCCCCTCTTCGAGCAACAGCAGCCGCATCTCGCGCATCATCTCCCGCGATGGTGCCGGCGTTCCCTCGTCCGCGCTCGGCCGCACCAGCAGGAATTTTTCCTCGAACAGGGCGACCTCGGTGAGCGAGGGCTCGGACACCGGCAACGCCACGATGGCGGTGTCGAGCCGACCTTCCACCAGTTCCTGGATCAGCCGCGGCGTCATCGTCTCGCGCACGCGGATGTCGAGCTCCGGATGCATGCGCGTCAGATTCTTGGTGATCGTCGGCAGCAGATAGGGCGCGATCGTCGGGATCATGCCGATGCGCAGCCGTCCGGAGAACCGGTCCTGCGAGGCGCGGGCGAAATCGCCGAGTTCGTCGACCGAGCGCAAAATGTCGCGGACGCGCTGCGCGAGCTCCTCGCCGAATCGGGTCAGCGCCACCTGCCGGGCGCTGCGCTCCAGCAGCAACCCGCCGAGCGCCTCCTCCAGCTCCTTGATCTGCATTGACAGCGCCGGCTGCGAGATCGAACAGGACTCAGCCGCGCGGCCGAAATGACTGTGACGCGCCAGGGCGTCGAAATACCGGAGCTGGCGCAGGGTGAGGTTTAGCATCAGAAAATCTTATCGCTGCGATCATTAAAGTCAACTTCCCCTGATCGAACGCGAAGCTTAGAGTGCTTCTACCTGGTCAAAGGCGCGAGTTCGACGCCACCAGAGGAGGTATTCATGGACGACTCTTCAAAGTGCCCGTTTTCGGGTGGAAAACGTGTGCCGGCGAACCGCGATTGGTGGCCGACCCAGCTCAGCATCGAGATGCTGCACAAGAATTCGGCCAAGTCCGACCCGATGGACAAGGACTTCGACTACGCCAAGGAATTCAAGTCGCTCGACCTGAACGCGATCATCAAGGACCTGACCGCTCTGATGACCGAATCGCAGGAATGGTGGCCCGCTGACTTCGGTCACTACGGCGGCCTCATGATTCGCATGGCCTGGCATAGCGCGGGCACCTATCGCACCACCGACGGTCGCGGTGGCGCCGGCGCCGGGCAGCAGCGTTTCGCGCCGCTCAACAGCTGGCCCGACAACGCCAATCTCGACAAGGCCCGCCGTCTACTCTGGCCGATCAAGCAGAAGTACGGCCGCAAGATCTCCTGGGCCGATTTGATGGTGCTGGCCGGCAACGTCGCGCTGGAATCGATGGGGTTCAAGACGTTTGGCTTTGCCGGCGGCCGCGTCGACGTCTGGGAGCCGGAAGAACTGTATTGGGGTCCGGAAGGCACGTGGCTGGGCGATGAGCGCTACAGCGGCGAACGCCAGCTCGCCGAGCCGCTCGGTGCGGTGCAGATGGGCCTCATCTACGTCAATCCGGAAGGCCCGAACGGCAAGCCGGATCCGATCGCCGCGGCAAAGGACATCCGCGAGACGTTCGCCCGCATGGCGATGAACGACGAGGAAACCGTCGCGCTGATCGCCGGCGGTCACACCTTCGGCAAGACCCATGGCGCCGGCGATCCGTCGCTGGTCGGACCGGAGCCGGAAGCGGGCGCGCTCGAGGATCAGGGCCTCGGCTGGAAGAGCAAACATGCGTCGGGCCACTCGGGCGACGCTATCACCAGCGGTCTCGAGGTGACTTGGTCGCAGACCCCGACCAAGTGGAGCAACTACTTCTTCGAGAACCTGTTCAACTTCGAATGGGAGCTGACCAAGAGCCCGGGCGGTGCGAACCAATGGACGGCAAAGGGCGCCGACCCCGTGATTCCCGACGCTTTCGACAAGTCGAAGAAGCATCGGCCGACGATGCTGACGACCGATCTCTCGCTGCGTATGGACCCGGCCTATGAGAAGATCTCGCGCCGCTTCCTGGAGAATCCCGATCAGTTCGCGGACGCCTTCGCCCGTGCCTGGTTCAAGCTCACCCATCGCGACATGGGTCCGGTCGTGCGCTATCTCGGCCCGCTGGTGCCGAAGGAAACGCTGATCTGGCAGGACCCGATCCCCGCCGTGAATCACGAGCTGGCCAGCGAGCAGGATATCGCCTCGCTGAAGACCAAGATCCTGGCCTCGGGTCTGTCGGTCTCGGAGCTGGTCTCGACCGCATGGGCGTCGGCCTCGACGTTCCGCGGCTCGGACAAGCGCGGCGGCGCCAACGGCGCACGCATTCGCCTCGCCCCGCAGAAGGACTGGGAGGTGAACGAGCCGGCTCAGCTCTCGAAGGTTTTGGGCAAGCTCGAAGCGATCCAGAAGGACTTCAACGCGTCATCCGGTGCGAAGAAGGTCTCGCTGGCGGACCTCATCGTGCTCGGCGGCACCGCCGCGGTCGAGAAGGCCGCGAAGGATGCCGGCATCGACGTCAAGGTTGGCTTCACGCCGGGCCGCATGGATGCCTCGCAGGAGCAGACCGATGCCGCTTCGTTTGCTCCGCTGGAGCCGCGGGCCGATGGCTTCCGCAACTTCATTGGCAAGCGGCAGCAGTTCATGATGCCTGAGGAAGCTCTGGTCGATCGTGCGCAGCTGCTCCGGCTTACCGGCCCGGAGATGACGGTGCTCCTCGGCGGTCTGCGCGTTCTCGGTGCCAATGCGAACGGTTCGAAGAACGGCGTCCTCACCTCGAAGGTGGGAACGCTGAGCAACGACTTCTTCGTCAACCTGCTCGACATGAGCACGCAGTGGACGCCGGCCGGCACCGACGGCACCTATGAGGCCCGCGACCGCAAGACCAACGCGGTCAAGTGGACCGGCACGCGCGTCGACCTGATCTTGGGTGCGCACTCGCAGCTTCGCGCCTACGCCGAGGTCTATGCCACGTCGGATTCCAAGGAGCAGTTCGTCAAGGACTTCGCCAAGGCCTGGACCAAGGTGATGAACCTCGATCGCTACGACATCGCGGCCTGATTCCAAAGCTCAGCAAGCGACAAACAAAAAGGGCGGCCGCGAGGCCGCCCTTCGTGTTTCTGGCAGGTGGCGAGATTTACTCGCCGGCCGCTTCGCGCGCGGGCTGCTGGCTCTCGCCCTTGCCCTCGAGGTCTTCGCCGGTCTCCTGGTCGACCACTTTCATCGACAGGCGGGTCTTGCCGCGGTCGTCGAAGCCGAGCAGCTTGACCTTGACCTTGTCGCCTTCCTTGACGACGTCGGAGGTCTTCTGCACGCGCGCCGAAGCGAGCTGGCTGATGTGGACGAGACCGTCCTTGGAGCCGAAGAAGTTCACGAAAGCGCCGAACTCCATCACCTTGACGACGGTGCCGTCATAGATCTGGCCGACTTCCGGATCGGAGGCGATCGACTTGATCCACTTGATCGCGGCCTTCATGGCCTCGCCGTCGTTGGAGGCGACCTTCACGGTGCCGTCGTCCTCGATATTGACCTTGGCGCCGGTCTTCTCGACGATCTCACGGATCACCTTGCCGCCGGTGCCGATCACTTCGCGGATCTTGTCGGTGGCGATCTTGAAGGTCTCGATGCGCGGCGCGTATTCGCCGAGCTCGGCACGGGCGTTGGTGAGCGCCTTCGACATCTCGCCGAGGATGTAGATACGCCCATCCTTGGCCTGGCCGAGCGCGACCTTCATGATCTCCTCGGTGATGCCCTCGATCTTGATGTCCATCTGGAGCGAGGTGATGCCCTGCTCGGTACCGGCGACCTTGAAGTCCATGTCGCCGAGATGGTCCTCGTCACCGAGGATGTCCGAGAGAACCGCGAAGCGCTTGTCTTCGAGGATCAGGCCCATCGCGATGCCCGCGGTCGGCCGCTTCAACGGCACGCCGGCGTCCATCAGCGCGAGCGAGGCGCCGCAGACCGAAGCCATCGACGAGGAGCCGTTGGATTCGGTGATCTCCGACACCACGCGCGTGGTGTAGGGGAATTCGTGGTGCGGCGGCAGCACCGGGTGGATCGCGCGCCAGGCGAGCTTGCCGTGGCCGATCTCGCGGCGCTTGGTGCCGCCGAGGCGGCCGGTCTCACCGACCGAGTAGGGAGGGAAGTTGTAGTGCAGCAGGAACGTCTCTTTGTACGTTCCCGACAGCGCGTCGATGTACTGCTCGTCCTCGCCGGTGCCGAGCGTGGTCACGACCAGCGCCTGGGTCTCGCCGCGGGTGAACAGCGCCGAGCCGTGGGCGCGGGGCAGCACGCCGACTTCGGCGACGATGTTGCGCACGGTCTTGGAATCGCGGCCGTCGATGCGCTTGCCGGTGTCGAGGATGTTCCAGCGAACGATCTTGGCTTCGAGCTCCTTGAACACGCCGCCGATGCGCAGCTTGTCGTATTTCGGCTCCTGGCCTTCCGGGAAGTAGTGCGCGATCACCTTTTCCTTGACCTTGCCGACCGCGGCGTAGCGATCCTGCTTGACCGGAATGGCGTAGGCGGCGCGCAGTTCCTGCTCGACCATGCCGAGCATTTCCTTTTCGAGCGCCGAATTGTCGATCGTGGTGACCTCGCGCGGCTCCTTCGCGGCCTTTTCGGCGAGCTCGATGATCGCGTTGATCACGGGCTGGAAGTGGCGGTGACCGAACATCACGGCGCCGAGCATGATCTCTTCGTTCAGCTCCTTGGCTTCCGATTCCACCATCAGCACCGCGTCTGCGGTGCCGGCGACGACGAGGTCGAGCTGGGTGTCGACCATCTCGTCGAGGGTCGGGTTGAGGATGAACTCGTCATTGGCGAAGCCGACGCGCGCGGCGCCGATCGGGCCCTTGAAGGGAGCGCCCGACAGGGTCAGCGCGGCCGACGAGGCCACCAGCGCGACGATATCGGGATCGTTCTCCATGTCGTGCGAGAGCACGGTGACGATCACCTGGGTCTCGTTGCGCCAGCCGTCGACGAACAGCGGACGAATCGGACGGTCGATCAGGCGGGAAACCAGCGTTTCCTTCTCGGTTGGACGACCTTCGCGCTTGAAATAGCCGCCGGGAATGCGGCCGGCCGCGTAGGTCTTCTCCTGGTAATCGACGGTCAGCGGCAGGAAGTCGACGCCTTCGCGCGGCGACTTCGCGGCAACGACGGTGGCGAGCACCACGGTCTCGCCGTAGGTCGCGACGACTGCGCCGTCGGCCTGGCGGGCGATCTTGCCGGTTTCGAGCTTGAGAGGGCGTCCACCCCAGTCGATCTCGACTGAATGCTTATTGAACATAGAGGTCTTCTTTCATGGGTTCTCGAAAGAAGGACGGGTCGAAAAACAAAAACCATGCGCAAGATTGCGGGACGTTGATCGAAGCGGGCGATCAGCGTCCTGCGATCCTGCCATGGTTTTTGGATTTCGGATGGCGTCCATCCCTTCGGGTCATACGGGCGCCTTGCCCGTTGTGCCCAGCCGCCGGATTGCTGCTGGACTGTCAGTCGGCACGAACGCGAACACCGAAGCGCGGTGCTCGCCCATCATGCCCCGGATACTCGCCGTCACTCGAGTATGATCCGGAAAAGTGCAAAGCGGTTTTCCGACAAGATCATGCTCAAACAACAATCCAAAGTGCGATTTTATCGCGCTTTGGGCTCGCATCCGACGCGCACGCAGCCTCGACGAAAAACCTTTAAACAAACGCTTTCGTTCGAAATCACGCGCGAAAACGCGCGCCGGTTGGCGCGCGCAAGAACTCTTAACGACGAATGTTGTGCTTCTCGAGCAGCGCCTTGTAACGCGCCTCGTCCTTCTTCTTCACATAGTCGAGGAGCGAGCGGCGGGTCGAGACCAGCTTCAAGAGACCGCGACGCGAATGGTTGTCCTTCACGTGGGTCTTGAAATGGTTGGTGAGGTTGGCGATGCGTTCCGACAGGATCGCGACCTGAACCTCTGGCGAGCCGGTATCGCCGGCCTTGTTGGCATTCGTCTTGATGACTTCCGCTTTGCGTTCTGCGGCAATCGACATCGGTCAATTTCTCTCGTTGCGATCGGCGCTGGCAGTCAGGCCGGTCAGGTTGAACACACGCTTGGGGATGATTTCGCCATTGCCGACTTCGGCAAGCGCGAGAAGTCGGCCTGCCACCGTGACATAGACTGTGCCGCTACAAGTGGGCGCATCCCGTCCGCGCAACAAAACGGCTTGGCCCCGATGGAGCCTTGCCGCATCAGCCCGAGTGACGGCCAGTGCCGGGATGTCGTCCAGCGCGGTCTCAACGGGCATAAGCGCGTCGGCGAGGCTACCCTCGCCGGACGCGGCTCTATCGCACAAAGCCTCCAGCTGATCCAGCGGAATCATGTCGTTCTCGCCAAATGGGCCGACCAGGGTCCGCCGCAGCGCGCAGATATGGCCGTAAGTGCCGAGAATCCGGCCCATATCGCGGGCCAGCGCGCGAACATAGGTGCCCTTGCCGCATTCGGCCTCGAACACGGCATGGTCGCTATCCGGTTGATCTACAAGGCTTAAACGGTGAATCTCGACCGGGCGGGGGGCCAGTTCCACGATCTCGCCGTCGCGGGCAAGGTCGTAGGCGCGCTCGCCCTGGACCTTGATCGCGGAATAGCGCGGCGGAATCTGCTGGATCATCCCGGTGAAACGGGGCAGCAGGGCCTCGATGGCCTCCCGGGTCGGGCGCTGGTCCGAGGTTGCGGTCGCCCGGCCCTCGATGTCGTCGGTGTCGCGCTCCTCGCCCCAGCATACCGTGAACCGGTAGCGCTTGCGGCCATCCATGACGAAGGGGACGGTCTTGGTGGCCTCGCCGAGCGCGATCGGCAAGCCACCGGAGGCGAGCGGATCGAGCGTGCCGGCATGGCCGGCGCGTTTGGCGTTGAACAGGCGCTTGAGCACGGCAACGGCCTGCGTCGAGGTCATGCCGATCGGCTTGTCGAGCACGACCCAGCCGTGGACGTCGCGGCGGTCGCGGCGCGGCTGGTTGCCCTTCTGCTTGTTGGCGCGCGGATCGTTGTTGACGCGGCGCGGCTCCTGAGGCGGCTGAGAATTGCCGCCCATGTCCGCAAAATTATTTTTCTGCACGTCGAGCTGATCGGCCTCTTCGCCGCCGATCGTGCCGTGAGCCGGGTCCATCGTCATCGTTCTTCTTCCCGATCCGAATCCGGATCCTGTTCCAAGTCCTGTTCGAGGTCCTTCTGCACCGCGGGTGTTCGCAAAAGCTTCTCGATCCGTTCCGCTTCGTCGAATCGTTCGTCGACGCGGAAGCGAAGGTCAGGTGCAAATTTCAGGTTAACGCGCCGCGCGACCTCGCCGCGCAGGAATTTCTTGTTGCGCTCGAGCGCAGCGAGGACGATCTCGGTATCGCGGCCACCGAGCGGCATCACATAGACTGTTGCGAGCTTCAGGTCGGGCGACATCCGCACCTCCGGCACGGTGATGATGTGACCTTCGAGGTCTGCATCATGCACGCTGCCTTGCGCCAGAATCTCGGCTATCGCATGGCGAACCTGCTCGCCGACCCGCAACTGACGTTGCGAGCCGCCGGACGCGGAACTCTTTTTCTGATGATGGCGGGGCATGGTCTGAAAATCACCTCGTCATGCCCGCGTTTGGGGCACTGGCACTGTCATTTGTCTTGCTGAAACGAAGAGGGGTGGATGGCCGGAAAAAAATCCGGCCATCGCACTCCCGCAATTCAGTTCAAAAAAGATCCAGGCGCTTCGGTAAGATTTGGACTTACAGGGAGCGCTGGATCGTCTCTACGCGATAACACTCGATGACGTCACCGGCGCGCATGTCGTGATAGTTCTCGAAGGCCATGCCGCATTCCTGACCGGACTGGACTTCCTTCACTTCGTCCTTGAAGCGCTTCAGCGTCGACAGCTTGCCTTCGTGCACGACGACGTTGTCGCGGATCAGACGCACATTGGCGCCACGTTCCACGGTGCCGTCGGTGACGCGGCAGCCGGCGACCTTGCCGACCTTGGAGATGTTGAAGATCTCCAGGATCGCGGCATTGCCGAGCATGGTTTCGCGCAGGGTCGGCGCGAGCAGGCCGCTCATGGCCTTCTTCACGTCGTCCACGAGGTCGTAGATGATGTTGTAGTAACGGATCTCGATGCCGTTGCGCTTGGCGGCCGCAGCGGCCTCCTTGTTCGCACGAACCGAGAAGCCGATGATCGCGGCGTTGAAGCCTTCCGCGAGCGTCACGTCCGATTCCGAGATGCCGCCGACACCGGCATGCAGGATACGCGCGGCGACCTCGTCGGTGCCGAGCTTCTCCAGCGAGCCGAGGATCGCTTCCAGCGAGCCCTGCACGTCGGCCTTGATGATCAGCGGGAATTCCTTGCGGCCCGCCGTCTTCAACTGCGACATCATCTGCTCGAGCGAGCCGCGCATGCCGGAGATCGAGGCAGCCGCGTTCTCGCGCTTCTGGTGCGCGCGGTAGCTGGTGACCTGACGGGCGCGGGCTTCGTTCTCGACCACGGCGAGACGATCGCCGGCTTCCGGCGGGCCGTTGAAGCCGAGCACCTCGACCGGCACCGACGGACCTGCCTCCTGCACCGTCTCGCCCTGATCCGAGATCAGCGCGCGGACGCGGCCCATTTCGGCGCCGGCGACGATGATGTCACCGACACGGAGCGTGCCGCGCTGGACCAGAACGGTCGCGACCGGACCGCGGCCGCGATCGAGCTTGGCTTCGATCACGGTGCCTTCGGCCGGACGATCCGAATTGGTCTTGAGGTCGAGGATGTCGGCCTGGAGCGCGATCATCTCGAGCAGCTTGTCGAGATTGGTCTTGTTCTTCGCCGACACTTCGACGTCGACGACTTCGCCGCCGAAGGATTCCACCTGCACCTCGTGCTGGAGCAGCTCGGTGCGCACGCGCTCGGGCTTGGCGTCGGGTTTGTCGATCTTGTTGATGGCAACAATGATCGGCACCCGCGCCGCCTTGGCGTGGTTGATGGCTTCGATCGTCTGCGGCATCACGCCGTCGTCGGCCGCAACCACCAGCACGACGATGTCGGTCACCTTGGCGCCGCGGGCGCGCATCGCGGTGAACGCGGCGTGGCCGGGCGTGTCGATGAAGGTGATCTTCTTGCCGCTTTCGGGCGACAGCACCTGATAGGCGCCGATATGCTGGGTAATGCCGCCCGCTTCGCCGGAGACGACGTTGGCATGGCGGAGCGCGTCGAGCAGCGAGGTCTTGCCGTGGTCGACGTGGCCCATCACGGTCACCACCGGCGAGCGCGGCTCGGTGTCGGTGGAATCGTCGATGGCGTCGAACAGGCCTTCTTCAACGTCGGAGGCGGCAACGCGCTTGACGGTGTGACCAAGCTCCTCGGCGATCAGCTGCGCAGTGTCGGCATCGATCACGTCGGTGATCTTGTGGATCGCGCCCTGCTTCATCAGCATGCGGATGATTTCCACCGCGCGCTCCGACATGCGGTTGGCGAGCTCCTGGATCGTGATCGCTTCCGGAATGACCACCTCGCGGATGAGCTTTTCTTTCGGCTCGTTCGCGGCATGGCCCTTCAGGCGCTGGGTGCGGCGGCGGAACGAGGCGATCGAGCGCTCGCGGACGTCGTCGGCATTGAAGGCGGTGACGACCGTCAGGCGGCCGCGCTCCTTCTGCGGGCCGGGCTTGTGAGTGGGCTTGGGAGCGACCACAGGCCGCGCAGCGCCGCCGGGGCCGCGACGGATCTGGCGCGGACCCTCGTCCTCGTCCGGTCCGGCCGCGACAGCGGGGGCGCGGCCCACCGGGCCTCCCGGCCGCTGCGTGGTCGTTCCGGGCCGCGCGGTCGTTGTTCCCGGGCGTGCCGTGGTGGTTGTGCCGGGGCGCGCCGTGGGCGCTCCGGGCCGCGCTGCAGGAGCGGCCGAGGTCGTGGTTGCAGGGCGCGCCGCAGATTGCGGTTGCTCGCCTTCGCCAAAACGCTTCTTGGCCTCGGTTTCGGCCTTCCGCTTGGCTTCCTCTTCGTGGCGGTGACGCTCCTCCTCGGCCTTGCGGCGGGCTTCGGCGGCCTCGCGATCGGCACGCTCGGCGCTTTCGCGGACCGCGCGGCGCTGGGCCTCTTCCTCGGCATGGCGGCGCTCTTCGACTTCGCGCACCTTGGCATCGGCCAGCGCGCTGGCGCGGGCGGAACGTTCGTCCTCAGTCAGCGTGCGCAGCACCACGCCGGAGCCGGCGTTGCGCGGCGGCGCGGGGCGGGCCGGAGCAGGCTTGGGCGCGGCGGCGGCCGGCGCGGGCTTCGCCACCTCGGCCACCTGCGGCTCGGGGCTGCCGTCGACACGGCGCTTGCCACGCTTCTCGACCACGACCTGCTTGCTACGGCCATGACTGAAGCTCTGGCGCACGGTGCCCGTTTCGACGCGCGGCTTGAGCGATAGCGTCTTGCTCGGAACGCTCAGCTTCTTGTCGCCAGGGGTCTTGGTATCAACCATTAAGCAGTCCTAATCCTGATCTTGTTGTCTTGTGCGTTGCCGCACCGTGCTATCGGGTGGTCGTTGTCTCTCAGAAATCCTGGCCGGGCTTTTCGGCAGTCCTGTCAGCGTCCGCCATCCGGTATCGGACCAGCATCTGGCTACGTGACAGGAATGACTTGCTCGCCGGGCCCGCGAGCAGGGCAGCATGTATCACATTTGACCGGGTAAGTGCCAAATCCAATTCTGTCGATTTTAGTGCGGTGACGACGGGAATCGGCGGCTTGGCGCCGCGATTTCCCTCATTTTGACGCGCCAGCATGTCCAATTTGCGGATTCCGTCCGCGGCCCCGTCGCTGGCATGGATCAGGACCTCGACCGTACCTTCCCGAAGCGCGCTTTCGACCTTGCCGAAACCGGCCACGATCTGGCGCGCCTTGGCGGCAATCCCAAGGGCTTCGACCACGCTCCGGACCAGGAGCGCCTCGACGTCGGCGGGAAGCGTCTGAGGAATGCGCAGCTCGCGCTTGAAGGCTTTGGTGAAATGGTGACGCCGAACGGCTTCCGCAACCACCTCGCGCGAGGCGGTGACCCACATGCCGCGTCCGGGCAGCTTGCGCTTGAGATCGGGAACTACTTGCCCTTGGGGCGAGACGACGAAGCGGATCAGCTCGTCGATCGGCCGGACCTCGCGGCTGACCGCACACATCCGCATGGTCGCGGACCTTTCGGTCCGCGGTCCATGGTCGAGTTCGGGGTCAGTATCGGCGAGCATCCGGGTGACATCCTCCTTCGCCTTAAGCCGGCTGATCTTCGGTCGCCTCGGCCTCTTCGGCGGGCTTGGCGAGATCGGCCTCGGTGATCCAGCCGGCCTTGACGCGGGCCTGCATGATCATCGCTTCGGCATCGTCACGGGAAATTTCGAGGCCATCGAGCGCGCCCGGATATTTGGTCTGCTCGCCGCCTTCCTTGCGCTCGGTCCAGCCCACCAGATCGTCCGTGGCGCAGCCGGCGAGGTCGTCGACCGTCTTGATGTCGTTCTCGCCGAACTTCACCAGCATCTTCGAGGTGACGCCGGGCACGTCCTTGACGGCGTCCTCGACGCCGAGCTCCTTGCGCCTGGCCTCGAGCTCGGCTTCCAGCTGTTCGAGATATTCACGGGCGCGGTTCTGCAGTTCCTGCGCGGTCTCCTCGTCGAAACCTTCGATGCCGGCGAGTTCCTTGACGTCCACCATCGCGAGTTCCTCGACCGAAGTGAAGCCTTCCGACGCCAGCAATTGGCCGACCACTTCGTCGACATTGAGCGATTCCATGAAGACGCGGGTGGAGTTCTCGAAATCGGCCTGGCGGCGCTCCGATTCCTCCTGCTCGGTCAGGATGTCGATGTCCCAGCCGGTGAGCTGCGAGGCCAGACGCACGTTCTGGCCGCGGCGGCCGATCGCCAGCGAGAGCTGGTTGTTGGTGTCGGGCACGACGACCTCGATGCGCTCGCGGTCTTCGTCGATGACGACCTTGGAGACTTCGGCTGGCGCCAGCGCGTTGACCACGAAGGTCGCGATGTCGGGCGACCAGGGGATGATGTCGATCTTCTCGCCCTGCAATTCGTTCACCACCGCCTGCACGCGCGAACCGCGCATACCGACGCAGGCGCCGACCGGATCGACCGAGGAATCACGGGAAATCACGCCGATTTTGGCGCGCGAGCCGGGATCGCGGGCGACTGCCTTGATCTCGACGATGCCGTCATAGATCTCGGGCACTTCCTGCGCGAACAGCTTTGCCATGAACTGCGGATGGGTGCGGGAAAGGAAGATCTGTGGCCCGCGGGTCTCGCGGCGGACGTCGAAGATGTAGGCCCGGACGCGGTCGCCGTTGCGGAACACTTCGCGCGGCAGCATCTCGTCGCGGCGGATGATGGCCTCGCCGCGGCCGAGATCGACGATCACGCTGCCGTATTCGACGCGCTTGACGACGCCGTTGACGATGTCGCCGATGCGGTCCTTGAATTCCATATATTGCCGGTCACGCTCGGCCTCGCGCACCTTCTGCACGATCACCTGCTTGGCCGACTGCGCGGCGATGCGGCCATATTCCAGCGGCGGCAGGGTGTCGGCGATGGTGTCGCCGACCTGGGCACCGGGATTGGCGCGCTGCGCATCCACCAGCGAGATCTGGTTGGAATGGTTTTCGACCGTCTCGACCACCAGCATGTGGCGCGACAACCGGAGCTCGCCCTTCTTCGGGTCGATCTCGGCGTGAACGTCGGTCTCGCTGCCGTAACGGGCCCGCGCCGCCTTGGCGATGGCATCCTCCATCGCCGCGATGACGATGCCGCGGTCGATCGATTTCTCGCGCGCAACGGCGTCGGCGATCTGAAGCAATTCAAGTCGATTGGCGCTGACTGCCATGGCTAGTCTCCTTCGTCAGGATCGATCTCGCCCCGTCGCGCGCGTTCGGCGGCCAGGCGATGTTTCTTGGTATTGGTCGGAGCCGGCTTCTTCGTAGTTGCCGGCGCCGGCTTCTTAGCCGGCTTGGTGTTCTTGGTCGTTTTTTCGCTGATGCTGGCGTGCGGTGCCGCCGGCGGCTCCAGGCCGAGATTGCGGCGCATCTCGCGTGCCTGGGCCTTGCCGCGGCGCATGGATTCCGCGATCAGCTCGTCGGTCAGCACCAGTCGCGCCTCGGCGATATCTTCCATCGTCAGGAGAACTTCGGCAGCCTCGGCCGCCTTGACGTCGTCGCGATGTAGATGCACCTGGTCGCCTTCGACGGGGCCGATCGTGCCGCGGAACCGCTTCCGCCCCTCATGGGCGACCGCCATCTCGATCTTCACCAGATGGCCGGCATAACGCTCGAAATCGGAGCGGCGCACCAGCGGGCGGTCGATCCCCGGCGAGGAGATTTCCAGCCGATAGGCGCGATCGACGGGATCGGCGACGTCGAGCACGGGCGACAGCGCCCGCGAGATCGCCTCGCAATCCTCGATCTGCATGGAGCCGTCCGGCCGCTCGGCCATAACCTGCACGGTGCAGCCGGATTCCCCGGAAATGCGGATTCGCACCAGGCGGTAGCCCATGCCTTCGAGCACCGGCCCGGCGACCGCGGACACCCGTGCCGCCACGCCCGGCTCGACTACGAGCCTCGGCTCGGCCAGCAATTCGGCATCCGTGGAACCAGAGTTCGGTTCGGTCATGTCAGAGGTCAAGGCGCTCGATATGGTTAAGGCTTGGTTTAAGATCTCAAAGCTCGCTTCGGAACTCTCCCGACAGATCGCCGGGCCGCACATCTCCCACCAAGCCGCGTTCAGGTAATAAAAAAGAGCGGGTCCTTTCGGGCCCACTCTCACTACGCGGATCGTATGAGAAGATGAATTGGCGCTGATATAGCCCTTTCCGTCTTCCCGGACAAGGCCCATGCAGGGCCGGCTGGGCTTTTTGCGCCCGGCCTGCGGCCTCGCGCAACGCTTCCTTCACCTCCGAGGCCTAAATTCCTGATTGTGGGGCGGCTTGGACTAAGGGCGCACCCGCGGCGTGCCCCGTACGAGTTTGCGTTTTCATGACCGTTGCCACGTCGCTCATTCCCGGACTGGACGATATCGTCAAACGCGGCGACCCGCGGCGTCGCGGCGAGATCGCGCACGCCATCTCCCAATTGTTCTTTCAGGACGCCGAGAACCTCCGTCCCGATGTCATCGATCTCTTCGATAATTTGCTGATCGATCTCGTCCCGCATGCCGAGCTCGCCTCGCGCGTCGATCTCGCCGAACGCTTCTCGCGCCTGAACAACGCGCCCCGGCATCTCGTGAGTCAGCTCGCGCGCGAAAACGAAATCGCGGTGGCGGGCCCCGTGCTGCGCCATTCGCCCGTGCTCGACGACGCCGCTCTCGTCGAAATTGCGCGACTGAAGGGCCAGGGCCATCTGCTCGCGATGAGCGAGCGACCCACGCTGTCGGCTGTCATCACCGACGTGCTGATCGAGCGCGGCGATCGCGACGTGGTGCGCCGCGCCGCGGGCAATTCCGGCGCGGTGTTCTCGCCTGGCAGCTATTCGGAGCTGATCAAGCGTGCCGCACAGGATGGCGTGCTGACGCTCAGGATCGGCCAGCGTAGCGATCTTTCGGGCGAGAACCTGAAACAGCTTCTCGACGGTACGCTCGACGTCATCCGCCGTCGCCTCTCGAGCGTGGTCAATCCCGTGCGCCAGGTCGAAATCAAGCGCGCCATGGCGGCCATCGAGGAAGCCACGCTGCCGCCCGGACCGCGTCGCGATTTCTCGGGAGCGCAACGTACGATTCTGGCCTTGCATCGCGGGGGCCATCTTGGCGAGAGCGCGCTGTTTGGCTTCGCGAAGGCCCACAAATACGAGGAGGCGATCGCGTCGCTCTCGGCGATGTCCGGCGTCCGCCTCTCTGTCCTCGACCGCCTGATCACAGGTGACCGCTACGATCCAATTCTGGTTCTGGCGCGTGTGCTGAATGTCAGCTGGCCGACGGTGCGTGCACTGATCCTGATGTGGTACGGCCCGAATCGCACGCCAGCCGATGCCGATCTTGAGCAGGCGCGCGCCAATTTCACGCGGCTGATGCCGACGACCGCCGAGCGCGTCGTGAATTTCTGGCGCAACCGGCAGACGATCTAAACCCGCCTGAATCGCAGATACGCCGCCTTGCGGCCTTCGCGCGTGGCCTTTCGGCCATAGCGCGTCATCGTGTATCCGTCCCACGGCAGGCGAAAATCATCGGCGCGCTCCGCGAGCCAGACAAAGTCCTGCGAGCGCGACAGATGCGACAGCGTCCAGGCGCAGTAATCGTCGATGTCGCAGACGAAACGAAATTCGCCGCCGGCTTTCAACACGCGCGCCATCGCGGCGATGGTCCGGTCCTGGACGAAGCGCCGCTTCCAGTGCCGCCGTTTCGGCCAGGGGTCGGGATGGATCAGGTCGATCCGCGACAGCGAAGCCTTCGGCAGCCAGGCCAGGAGCTCGGCGGCATCACCTGCGAACAGGCGGATGTTGCCGATCTCGGCGGCCTCGATCTGCGCGAGGATCTTCGCCATGCCGTTGACGTAAGGCTCGCAGCCGATGAAGCCGGTCGTGGCGAAGTTTTGCGCTTCCGCCGCAAGATGCTCGCCGCCGCCGAAGCCGATCTCAAGCCGCAAATCGTCGACGGCAGGGACGAAGATCACGCGGGCATCCGCCGGTGCTTCGCGGTCGATCGCGAGCGCAAGACGCGGCAGCAGATGATCGATCAGCTCGGCCTGGTGTTGCCTGAGCTTGTGGCCCTTGCGGCGCCCGAAGAAAGCGCGCTCGCTGTCCTCGCGATCGGGATCTGATTTGCGCTCACTCATCGTAGCGTCTGATACAGGCGATGGAGCAGCCGCGCGCGCGGTTCGAGCGACGAGACGTAGAGCTGCTCATAATGTGTGTGCGCGCCCTTGCCGTCGACGCCGAGCCCGTCGAGCGTCGCGGTGTGGGCGGCGGTGAAATTACCGTCCGAACCGCCGCCGGTGTGAACGTCGACCAGCTCGAAACCGATCTCCGTGGCAACGGTCTTTGCATGTTCGTACAGCGAGGCGCCGGCATTGCTCTTCTCGTAAGGCGGACGATTGAGCCCGCCCGTGACCTTGACGGTGACGCCATCCGTCCTTGATGTCAGGGCGAGGATCTTGCCGACGAATTCATCCGCGTCCTTGAAGCTCGGCACGCGCACATCGATTTCGGCATGGGCTTCTTCCGGCGTCACATTGGGCCGCGTGCCGCCGCGCACGACGCCGACATTGACGGTGACGCCGCGCGCCAGATCATTCATCGCTTCCAGCGCCAGGATCACGTTGGCGAGCTCGCGGATCGCGCTGCGGCCATCCTGGGGCCGCGTGCCGGCATGCGCGGGCACGCCCTTGATGAACACTTCGAATCGCCCGACGCCCTTGCGGCCGGTGACGATCTTGCCGCCATCGCGGGCCGGCTCCGTCACCAGGACGTATTTCGCCTTGCGCCCTTCGGTCTCGATGAGTGCGCGAGAGGTGGGGCTGCCGATCTCCTCGTCCGAGGTGAATAGGTGGGTGATGCCGAGCGGCGAGCGATCGGCCGTGGCGCAAAGCGCGCGAAAGGCGTGGTGGGCGATGTAGGCGCCGCCCTTCATGTCGTAAATGCCGGGACCGAACGCGCTGTCGCCTTCGACCTTGAACGGCAGGCGCTCGATGAATCCCATGGGGTGAACGGTATCGAGGTGGCTCAGCACCAGGATGCCGGGCCGGTCCTGGCCCCAGGTCGAGCGCGCCACGAGATGATCGCCGCAGCCATCGACGCCGGCGATGCGCTCGAGCGTAACAGGGAGATCGCGGTATTGCTCCGCGACTATTGAGACCAGCTTGTTGACCTGTTCAGGTGCGTCCGTTGGCGTCTCGACCTCTACCCAGCGGCGGATGCCATCGAGAATAGTTTGGGAATCGAACCAATTGGAGCTGACCATGAGTGCATCTGTGCCTTTGAATCGCATCATCGAGGAAGACGCGCATCAAAGCGCGGCCGCAAATGACGACATAGGCCAGATTTGACGCAGCCTCAAATCGGATTGAGATGCCGCGTCAGCGCTTGTCGGGGCCTTCGCGAGCCGCGATCTGCTCGACGAGATCGACGATCGAGCGGCGCATCTTCGAATCGGTGATTCGGGTGAACGCCTTGGTCAAGGCCAGTCCTTCGGACGTCGCGAGAAAATCCGAGACGTAAGACGGCGATGCGCCTTCTGCGAAGCCGTCCGGCCCCGCCACGCCGCTCGGACCGCCCTCGAACAGGAAGGACACCGGCACCTGGAGAATTTCGGCAATTTGCTGGATGCGGCTCGCGCCGACCCGGTTTGTGCCCTTCTCGTATTTCTGAACTTGTTGGAAGGTCAGGCCCAAAGCTTCACCGAGCTTTTCCTGGCTCATGCCCAACATGATGCGGCGCATCCGCACGCGACTGCCGACATATTTGTCAACAGGGTTGGGCGCTTTCGACATTTCCTCAGCCCTCCAAACATCACCTTCGGCGCAATCAGGAATGCCTCAGGTGTAAGCAACGTCAAAATCAGACCCTGTTATTGGAAAACATTGCGGAGAAATTTAGCAATGCCCACTGTCTTTTGCAGCCGGTGCAGAATGAGGAGGCCGCGTGCAGTCTGTCAACCGTGGGACTACGGTTGTCAAAAGTTATCGGCCGCGGCTGCGTGATCAGGGATGCCGTTTGGCAACACGTCGGCGGACCGCCCAAAACACGGCGAGCGCGACAAGCATGGCCGCGGGTACATCGCCCACGCGCGCATAGATGGTCGGCGGGATCGCGGCGGGCAGATTTGCATCCAAAACGCCTTCGATCCCGAGACCGAGACTGGCGACGATGCGTCCCACCGGATCGATTACCGCGGAAACGCCGGTATTGGCGGAGCGAACCAGCGGTAATCCGAGCTCGATCGCGCGCATCCGCGCCTGTTCGAGGTGTTGGTAGGGGCCGGTCGAGATTCCGAACCAGCCGTCATTGGTGAGATTCACGATCCAGCCCGGACGCTCATTGGGTCCAGCCACTTCGCCGGGGAAGATTGCCTCGTAGCAGATCAGCGGCAGCGCGGACGGCGCGCCGGGGACCGCCAGCGCGTGGCGCACGGTGCCGGCAATGAAGCCACCGCGCACACGCGTGAGTTGCTCGAAACCGAGCTTCTCCATCAGGCCCTGGTAGGGAAGAAACTCGCCGAACGGCACCAAATGCAGCTTGTCGTACATGGAGAGCACGCTGCCGTCGTGGTCGATCACGTAGATCGAATTATAGGCGCGTGTGATCGGCGTGCCCCGCGGCAGGTCGGGCGCGCGGACCGAGCCCGTGATCAGCACCGTGCCCTTGGGCAGAAGCTCCGCGATTTGCGCCATCGCATCGGCTTCGCGAGTGAGGAAGAACGGAAAGGCGGATTCCGGCCAGATCAGGATGGTGGCATCGCGCACGCCGGTCGATTGCGGCCCGGAGGCGCGGTCCGACAAGGCCAGATATTTCTTCATCACCTCCGCCTTGGCGGCGTAGTTGAATTTCGCGTCCTGCTGGAGATCCGGCTGCATAAGGCGCAATTTGGTGCCCGCGACCATCGTGGTCGGATGCAGCGACAGGCGGATCGCGCCGAAGATACTCATGACCAGCAGGAGCGCCACGGCCGCGGCCGGTGCGCGCCACGCCAGGCGGCGATCGGGCGTGCGGTCGATCAGCGCCGCGGGGCTCGCGAAGATCGCAACCGTCAGGAACGTCATGCCCCAGAGGCCGATCAGCGACGCCGTTTGTGCCAGCGGCAGCGGCTCGGACAGCGCATAACCGAACGCGTTCCAGGGAAAGCCGGTCAGCGCATGACCGCGCAGCCATTCGGTGATGGTGAGACTTGCCGCGAGCGCAAGCACGCGCGTGGCGTTCTTGGTCCAGAGCAGGCGGGCGAGCGCAAAGCCCATTGCCGTGAAGATGGACAGATAGGCCGGCAGGCCCAGCACGGCGAACGGCGTCAGCCAGGCGAACACATCGGCATCGACGAAGAAGGCGTAGCCGATCCAGTAGAGGCCGGGCACGAAATAGCCGAGGCCGAACCAGTAGCCGGTCAGCGCCGCGGCGGGGACGCCGCGATACCGGCCGGCGCCGGCGCCGTCGATCAGCCAGACCAGCACCGGGAAGGTGATGAAAAGCACCGGGAAGGCGTTGAACGGCGCCAGTGCCAGCACCGAGAGCGCACCGGCAGCCATCGCGACGAGCGCGCGCTTCCATCCCCAGGTCAGGATGATGGCAAGCGCGATCTGGCGAAATCGCTGGAAAGGGCTCACTGCGGACCGGTCCCGTCGCTTGGCGGCGGGGTGGGCGTGTCGCTGGCCGACGGCTGGCTGCCATCCGGCGCAGCCTCGCGGCGCCGGCTTTCGCGCTGGGTGCGCGGCGCGGGGCGCTCCTTTCGCGTCGAGATCCGCAGTCGCTTGACCCGGCGCGGATCGGCATCGAGCACCTCGATCTCGTAATGGCCGGGGCCCGAGATCACCTCGCCGCGCACCGGCAGGCGCCCGACGAAGCTGACGAGATAGCCGCCCAGCGTCTCCACTTCCTCGCCGGCCTCGCCGGTGACGAAGTCCTCGCCGATCACGGTGCGGACGTCGTCGAGGCTGGCGCGGGCGTCGGCGATGAAGGCGTTGTCGGGCAGCCGCACGATCGAAGGCGGCTCGTCGCTGTCATGCTCGTCGTCGATCTCGCCGACGATCTGCTCGACGATGTCCTCGAGCGAGACCAGGCCGTCGCTGCCGCCATATTCGTCGACCACCAGCGCCAGATGGATGCGAGTGGCCTGCATCTGCGCGAGCAGGTCGATCGCCCGCATCGACGGCGGCACGTAGAGCAGCTTGCGGATGATGCGCGCTTCTTCGAGCGGCAGCGCGAGATCGACCGTCCGCAGATCGAGCCCGGCCGGCAGCGGTTTCTTGCGCTTGGTTTTCGTGACCCCCGACACGCGCGCACGCGCGGTCATGAAGGCGAGCAGATCGCGGATATGGACGATTCCGACGGGATCGTCGAGCGTCTCGTTGTAGACCACGAGGCGCGAATGGCCGGCGCTCTCGAAGCGGTCCATCAACTCGCCCAGCGGGATGTCGCGCTTCACCGCGACGATGTCGGCGCGATGCACCATGACATCGGCGATGCGACGCTCGTGCAGGCCGAGGATGTTGCGCAGCATGGTGCGCTCGACCGTCGAGAAGCCGGTGTCGTCGGGCGTCGTGGCGTCGAGCACAACCTGGAGGTCGTCGCGTACCGAACCCGCCTTCCAGCCGAACAGGCTGCGAATGGCACGCAGCAGCCAGCCTTCCGCGGTCGGGCGCATCACCTCGCCTGAGGTCACCACGACCGGTAAATTGGCCGTGTTGCGCGGATTGTCCTGAATCGGGTCGGAATCCGGCATCTCAATGCGTCCCTGGGCGGTCGGCATAGGGGTCGGGAATGCCGAGATGAGCCAGGATCTCTCGTTCGAGCGCTTCCATTTCCTCGGCGTCGTCTTCGTTTTCGTGGTCGTAGCCGACCAGATGCAGGAAACCGTGCACGGCGAGATGGCTCAAATGATGATCGAACGGCTTTTGTTCCTCGTCCGCCTCACGCCGCATGGTCTCGTAGGCGATCGCGATGTCGCCGAGCATGCGCGGCGCATCGCCCGGTTTCCAGTCGCCATCCGGCTGCAGCGCGGGAAACGACAGTACGTTGGTCGGCTTGTCGATGCCGCGCCAGTTGCTGTTCAGGGTGCGGATGCCGGCATCATCGGTCAGCATCACCGCCACTTCCGCCTCCGCAACGTCTTCGTCGACATTCTCGGCGGCGGCCGCCACGGCGCGCTGGATCACGGCTTCGGATTCGGGCTCCCGCTGCCAGCAATCGGCGACGACGAGGACCTCGGTGATGGGAAGGTTGGGGTGTGACATTGTCCTTGTTCCGAACGAAGGGGCGCTGTGTCCGCGCCCGTATGGTCCGGTTGCTGCCTCGTCAGGATTTACCGGCGGCCGGCCGCTGCGGCGCCCCTTCGTAGGCGGAGACGATCCGCGCCACGAGTTCGTGGCGGATCACGTCTTCGGCCTTGAAATGAACTTGCGCAATGCCTTCGACGCCGCTCAGCAGGCGCGTCGCCTCGGCGAGGCCCGAGGTCTGGCCGTTCGGCAAGTCGATCTGCGAGGGATCGCCGGTGACGATCATGCGGCTGTTTTCGCCAAGGCGGGTCAAAAACATCTTCATCTGCATCGACGTGGTGTTCTGCGCCTCGTCCAGGATGATGGCCGCATTGGTCAGCGTGCGACCGCGCATGAAGGCGAGTGGCGCGATCTCGATCTCGCCGGTCTGCAGCGCGCGCTCGACG
The DNA here is from genome assembly GCF_055807535.1 of Bradyrhizobium sp. Kon37. Classification (NCBI taxonomy): domain Bacteria; kingdom Pseudomonadati; phylum Pseudomonadota; class Alphaproteobacteria; order Hyphomicrobiales; family Nitrobacteraceae; genus Bradyrhizobium; species Bradyrhizobium sp. Kon37. Next base: position 585,001 of record NZ_JBVVOY010000001.1, on the reverse strand, counting down.
ATGCGCGCGTCCATCAGGTCATAGAGCGCGTCGTAGATCGGGCGAAGATAAGGATCGACCTTCTCGCGGAGATCGCCGGGCAAAAAGCCGAGCCGCTCGCCGGCTTCCACCGCCGGGCGCGACAGGATGATCTTGTCGACTTCCTTGCGCTCGAACAGCTGCGCGGCATGCGCGACCGCGAGCCAGGTCTTGCCGGTGCCGGCGGGGCCGATGCCGAACACCAGCTCGTGGCGCTTCAGCGCGCGGATGTAGGAATCCTGCGCCGCCGTGCGCGCACGCACCGGGCGCTTGCGCAAATTGATGCTGTCGAAGGTGGATTTGGCCGACTTGGCGTCGAACTCGAACAGCGAGCCCTGCGCGATCACGGCTCGGATCGCGCCCTCGACCTCGCCCTGGTCGAGATCCTGTCCCTTCACGGCCTGGGCGTAGAGCGTCTCGAGCACCCGGCGCGCGGCATCGCAGCCGTCGCGCGAGCCGCCAATCGTGATGTGGTTGCCCTTGGAATCGACGACGACGCCGAGCCGCCGTTCGATCTGTGCCAGATGCTGGCCATAAGGGCCAACTAGCGCGGATGCGGCGCGGTTGTCATCGAAATCGATGACGACCTGGGTCTCGGGCGGAATCTGCATGTCGCGGTCAAATTTGCGGCTGGGAGCGATGGAAGAAGGCGAATCCGATGCGCTTTTGGGCAAGGGTTCAGGCTCCAGTGGCGATGGGCGATAAAGCGGGCTCGTGCGCCATGGCGAGCTCACCGAGGAAGCTGTAGCGTTCAAGGCTGTCGATCCGGACCGGCAGGATCTGTCCGATGATGTCGGGCGAGGCCATCACATGCGCGGGCTGGAGGAATGCGGTGCGGCCGACGATCTGGCCGTCCTTGCGGGCTGGACGCTCGAACAGCACATCGACCGTTGAGCCAATCGCAGCCTTGTTGAAGGCCGATTGCTGGCTGTCGATCAGTTCCTGGAGCCGCTCCAATCGCTGGTCCATCTCGGAGGGGGACACCGTCTCCTGCATGTCCGCGGCCGGCGTTCCCGGCCGGGCGGAGTATTTGAACGAATATGCCGCAGCGTAGCCGATTTGCGTGACAAGCGCGAGGGTCGCGAGAAAATCTTGCTCGCTCTCGCCCGGGAAGCCGACGATAAAATCTGATGAGAAAGCAATGTCTTGGCGTGCCGACCGGAAACGGTCGATGACATCAAGATAATCATCGGCGGTATGTTTCCGGTTCATGGCGGCCAAAATCCGGTCCGAGCCCGACTGCACCGGCAGGTGCACGAACGGCATCAAGGCATCGAGATCGCGATGGGCTGCAATCAGACTGTCATCGACGTCGCGCGGATGGCTGGTCGAATAACGCAGCCGCGCGACGCCCGGGAGCGCCGCGAGGTGCTCCAGCAGCCTGCCGAGCGGCCAGCTTTTTCCGTCCGGTCCCTCGCCGTGATAGGCGTTGACGTTCTGTCCGATCAGCGTGAGCTCGCGGACGCCATTCTCAGTGAGCCGCTTCACGTCGTCGACGATCTTTGTCACCGGCCGCGAGACTTCCGAGCCACGCGTGTAAGGCACGACGCAGAAGGTGCAGAACTTGTCGCAGCCTTCCTGCACCGTGACGAAAGCGGAGATGCCGCGGGCGCGGATCGCGCCGGGCTTGGGCTGGGCGAGAAAGCCGAACTTGTCCTGAGCCGGGAATTCGGTCTCGATGGCGCGGCCCTCATTGCCGGCGCGCTTCAACAGCTGCGGCAAATGATGATAGCTCTGCGGTCCCACCACGACGTCGACCGCGGGTGCACGGCGCACAATCTCCTCGCCCTCGGCCTGTGCCACGCAGCCCGCGACCGCGATCTGCATGGTACGCCCGTCGCGTGCGGCGGCGTCCTTGGCGACGCGCAGGCGGCCGAGCTCCGAATAGACCTTTTCCGAGGCCTTCTCGCGGATATGGCAGGTGTTGAGGATGACGAGGTCGGCGTCATCAGCGCTGGCCGTCTCCACGAATCCTTCCGGGGCCAGCGTGTCCACCATGCGCTGGGCATCGTAGACGTTCATCTGGCAGCCATAAGATTTGATGTGCAGCTTGCGCGGCGGCGTCATGGAACCCGGAAATGAGGTGGGAGGACTGCCCTCAGATATAGGCTGGGAAGGCGAAAATCCAGCGATTGGGGGTCTTTTCGGTCGTCATTCCCAGGCGCGACGCAGTCGCAAACCCGGAATCCAGAGGTTTTGGCACGAGATTCCGGGTTCGATGCTGGCGCATCGCCCCGGAATGACGCCGAGAGGAGGGATTCAGCCCGCCAGAGTGTCCGCCGCGACCCGCCGGACCAGCTCCGGCAATTGCCGCATATCGTCGAACGTCAATCCGGCCCCGGCGGCCCGGAGTCTTTCCGCGTGGCCTGGCGGGCAATGGCTGCCACCGTGAAAGCCCAGCACGGGCATCCCGGCGGCATGCGCGCCGGTCACCCCGGGGACGCTGTCCTCGATCACGAGGCACCGCTGCGGCGCGACTTTCATCCGCGCGGCGGCGAACAGAAAAAGATCGGGCGCGGGCTTGCCGCGCGCGACCTGGCTTGCGGAAAAGATGTTCGGAGCGAGCAGATCGTAGAGACCGGCGCAGGTCAGGCCGTGGTGGATCTTCTCCGGCGTGCCGCTCGACGCAACGCACTTGGGCAAATCGATTGCGCCAATCGCTGCGGCCACATGGGTGATCGACTGCAAATCGCTGGCATAAAATTGCAGCGTCGCCGCATTCACTTGGCTTTCGAGATCATCGGGAAGATTGCGGCCGATCTCCTGTTCGACCATTCGCCGTGCGTCTTTCTCGGATACGCCGAGAAAGCGGACCAGCACCTGCTCCGATGTGATCGGATAGCCGTGCCTGGACAACACATCCGCATGCGCGCGACAGGAGATCACCTCGCTGTCCACGAGCACGCCGTCGCAATCGAAGATGACGAGATCGATGGCCACTTAACTTGTGGGTTTGTCGTCGTCGAGCGGGACGCAATAGAGCTCGAGCCGATGATCGACCAACTTGTAACCGAGCTTGCGGGCGATCTCCGCCTGGAGCTTCTCGATCTCCTCGGAGGTGAACTCGATCACCTTGCCGTCGCGCAGGTTGATGAGGTGGTCGTGATGGCTGTCGCGCATCTGCTCGTAGCGCGCGCGGCCTTCGCGGAAGTCATGGCGCTCGATGATGCCCGCATCCTCAAACAGTTTGACGGTACGATACACCGTCGAGATCGAGATCTTGTCGTCGACGGCGACACAGCGGCGATACAGTTCCTCGACATCGGGATGATCGACCGCCTCCGCGAGCACGCGTGCGATGACACGGCGCTGCTCGGTCATGCGCATGCCGGTGGCGGCACAGCGCGCCTCGATGCCGGACGCCTTGGAAGCGGGGGAAGGTTTAAGACCAGTCATGTGATGTCCGCCTGACGGGGCGCTTTCTGCCATCAATGTTACGACAAGTCACGTCGCATCAGAAGTGCGTTCAATTGTTCCCCGTTCGGCTGCTTATAGTAGCGTTCGCGGCGTCCGACCACCATGAATCCGGCTCGGTCGTAGAGCCGCCGCGCCGGCTGGTTATTTTCCTCGACCTCGAGAAATATTGTGCGCACGCCGCGGCCTGCCAGGTGGCCGAGATGGGTCATGAGCAGCGTGCGAGAGAGGCCGCGTCCGCGATGGGCCTGGTCGACCGCGATCGAGAGGATCTCCGCTTCGTCCGCGCCGATCCGCGACACCGCGAAGCCCACGGTGTTGCGGCCGAGGCGCAACCGGTGCACCAGCGTGTTGCGCTCGCTGAGCATGCTCTCGAACTCGCCTTCGCCCCAACCGCGCGCGAAGGAGTCGCCGTGGAGCTGCGCGAGCCGTGCGACGTCGCGCGCGACAGCCGGCTCGACGACGGCCGTGCCGCCGCGCCACCATTCCGAGAACCATCTCATCATGAGCTTGCGGCTTGTGCTGCAAGCGGCAGTTGTGTGGACGGCTTTGCGTCGGGCGCCCGCAGATAGAACGGCCGCGCCGGATTTGTCGCGGGATCGGCCGCGGCGCCAAGCCATGCGACCCAGCCGATGTCGGGCGCGGGCTGTGCGTCCACCGCGACCGGCTGCGGCATATCTTTCGGCCAGCGCTCGGCGAGGATCTTCGCGGCGTTGCCGACCAGATGCGGCGCGCCGAATTGCGAAGCCGCGATCGCCTCGTCGATGGGAGCGACGCCCGGCCGCACCAGCTGACTGCCGTCACCGGCCACGATCTGGAAGTAGACGTGATCGTGCCGCGCGTCGATCGCTGAGATCACCGGCGCCGCTCCGCTTTGGCCGACGACGCCGGCGGCATAGGCCGACAAGGTGGTCAGACCGACGGCGGGCCGCTTCGCAGCAAGCGCGAGGCCTCGGGCCGCCGAAATGCCGACGCGCAGGCCGGTGAAACTTCCGGGGCCCATGGTGACCGCGATGCGGTCGAGCGCGGTGAAGGCAAGATTGGCTGAGTGCATCACGCGCGCGATCATCGGCATCAACGCTTCGGCGTGGCCGCGCTTCATCAGAAGCTGCTCCTGCGCGAGGAGCTGGCCGGAATCGGTGTCGAGAACGGCAACCGCGCACGCTTCCAGCGCGGTATCGATGGCGAGGATCAGCATGGAACGATCATAGCATCATCCCGGTCGTCATGGCCGGGCTTGACCCGGCCATCCACGACTTTGCGCCCCAGCCTACATCGGCCGGACTTCGACCACGTCGGGGACGAAGTGCTTGAGCAGGTTCTGGATGCCGTGCTGGAGCGTCGCGGTCGACGACGGGCAGCCGGCGCACGAGCCCTTCATGTTGAGATAGACGATACCGTCCTTGAAGCCGCGGAAGGTGATGTCGCCGCCGTCATTGGCAACCGCCGGGCGCACGCGGGTCTCGATCAGATCCTTGATCATGTCGACCGTCTCGGCATCGGCCTCGTCGAAGAATTCGTCCTCGTCGTCGAGATCGACATCGCTCGCGGCAGCACCGTCCGCGAGCAACGGCGCGCCGGACATATAGTGCTCCATGATGGCGCCGAGGATCGCGGGCTTGAGCTGTTGCCATTCACCGTTCGCCTTGGTCACGGTGATGAAGTCCGATCCGTAGAACACGCCGGTGACACCGGGGACCTCGAACAGCTTTTCGGCGAGCGGCGAGCGTGCGGCCGATTCGCGGCTCGCAAATTCCATCGGCCCGCCGTCGACCACGACGCGGCCGGGAATGAACTTCAGCGTGGCGGGATTGGGAGTGGCTTCGGTTTGAATGAACATGGTTTTCTCCAGACGTCGCCGGTTCAAGGCCGGCGCGTGCTCTATCCACTAGCAGATGGCGACGGCGAACGCACGGTCAAGGGGTAAGTTGGCCGTTCACCTGTTATATCAGCGGGTTAGTGTAGGGGTGCCAAACTCCCGCGGCGTCATGGCCGGGAGCCCGGGCATGACGAGCGCCTGAGTTTACGACAGCGAATCCACGCTCTGGTCGCTCAGCGCGCCGGAAATGACCGTCACCGGCACCGGGAACGTGCCCAGCGCGTGCGCGAGCAGCGAGACTAATGGCCCCGGGCCTTCCGCGCCCGGATTCGCGGCGAGCACCAGCATGGCGATGTCGGGGTCCTCGTCGATCACCGCCAGCAGCTGTTCCATTGCGGCGCCTTCGCGGATCACCCGTTCCGGCGTGATCGCGGCGATGCCGTTGGCGCGGCCGGCGGCACGGTCGAGCGCGGCTTCGGCCGCCTCCTGCGCCTCGGCGCGCATGATGTCGGCGACCCCCAGCCATTCCTGGCTCTGCTGCTCGGGCTCGATGATGCGGAGCATCACCACGCCGCCGCCGGCGCGGATCGCCCAGCGGCTGGCGTAATAGACCGCGCGATCCCATTCGGCGGTGTCGTCGACGATGACGAGGCATTTGGGCTTGTGACCCGGCTCGAAGCAAAGTCGCTTGCTGGTCATGCATGTCCCGGAATGTGCACGGCTGACATGCTGCCACACTCCGTCGTGCTTGGGGAGAGCGGAAGCGGCCGGCGCCGTGACGTCGGCCGCGTTTTCGCGAACGCGCTTTAGCGCCGGCGGATGAAGCCGACGATGTCCTTCGAGAGCTTCATGGTCTCGTCGGCAATCGCGCGCGCGCGGTCGGCGCCGTCGTTCAGGATCGCGTCGATATGGCCGGGGTCGGCGACGAGGCGCTTCATCTCGCCGGCGATCGGCGCGAGCTTGGTGACGCACAAATCTACCAGCGCGTTCTTGAAGCTGGAGAACTGGCCGCCGCCGAAATCCCTGAGCACGTCGGCCTTGGAGCGGCCCGAGAGGGCGGCGAAGATGCCGACGAGATTGTCGGCCTCGGGGCGCGCTTCCAGACCCTTCTCCTCGGTCGGCAGCGGCTCCGGATCGGTCTTGGCCTTGCGCACCTTCTGCGCGATGGTGTCGGCGTCGTCGGTCAGATTGATGCGCGAATTATCCGACGCGTCCGATTTCGACATCTTCTTGGTGCCGTCGCGCAAGCTCATCACGCGCGTGGCCGGGCCCGTGATCAAGGGTTCCGGCAACGGGAAGAACAGGCCGTCATTGGCGCCGAGGTTGCGGATCGAGTCGCCGAAGTCATTGTTGAACTTCTGCGCAATGTCGCGCGAGAGCTCGAGATGCTGCTTCTGGTCCTCGCCGACCGGCACGTGGGTGGCGCGGTAGAGCAGAATGTCGGCCGCCATCAGCACGGGATAGTCGAACAGCCCGACGGACGCGTTCTCGCGGTCCTTGCCGGCCTTCTCCTTGAACTGGGTCATGCGGCCGAGCCAGCCCATGCGCGCGACGCAGTTGAAGATCCAGGCGAGCTCGGCGTGGCCCGAGACCTGGCTCTGGTTGAACACGATGTGCTTGCTCGGGTCGATGCCGCTGGCGATGAACGCTGCGGTCACCTCGCGGGTGTTGCGCGCGAGCTCGACCGGTCCACCCCAGACGTCCACGCCCTGCGTGATCGCGTGCATGTCGACGACGCAATAGATGCAGTTGTGGGTTTCCTGCATCTTCACGAAGTTGACGATCGCGCCGAGATAATTGCCGAGGTGCAGATTGCCCGTCGGCTGGACGCCCGAAAAAACCCGTTCAACGAATGGCATGGCAGCTTTCCTGCAAGATACGGGGCGTCGTTTCCAACAGCGGCGCTGCCCCGTCAAGGGAATTTCGCTAACCTCAGGCGCCGGGATCGGGCCGGGCGGGGCGTTTCAAGGCACCGACCGCTTCGCGCCAGGACGTGACGCGGAGGATTTGCAGGAGCAAGCCATAGACGACGATTCCGGCGGCGATCTGTGATCCCAGCGCCATGAAGCGGATGAGCCCATGGGCCTCCGAAGGCAAGAAGCCTGCGGTCAGCCATAGCAGGCCGCCCATGGCGAGCGCGGCGAGCACGATTCGCGGTAGCCGCTTGCGGGCGGCGGCATCGACCGAGAAGCCGAATTCACGCGTGCCTTTCCGGAGCAGCGAGATCGCGCTGCTCCAGGCGCCGGCGGCAATGCTGGCGGCGATCCCGCTCGCGCCGAAGAAATGACCGAGCAGGATCGCGAGCGCGACCGCGACCACGAACCCTTTGGCAGTCGCAAGCAGCGGCGTCATCGTGTCGCCGCGCGCAAAATAGGCCGGGGACAGCGCCTTGATCAGCACATGAGCCGGCAGGCCCAGCGCCAGCCACATCAGGGCGCGCGCCGTGGCCGCGCTGTCCTCCGCGCCAAAGGCGCCGTGTTCGAACAGCAGCCGCACGATCGGCTCGGCCAGCACGATCAGGCCGAGCGTCGCCGGCAGCGCCAGCCCGGTCGCGAGTTCCAGCGCTCGCGATTCCGCATGCGCAACCGTATCACGATCGCCGCTCCTCACCGCGCGCGTCAGCTCCGGCACCAGCACCGTACCCATGGCGACGCCGACAATGCCAAGCGGCAGCTCGATCAGGCGGTTGGCGAAATAGAGCCAGGAGACCGCGGCAGGCGTGGCGGAGGCGATGATCGCGCCGGCCACCATCAGCCATTGCGGGCCGGAGCTCGCGATCATGCCCGGGATCGCCTTGGCGAAGAAGCCGCGCATGTCCTTGTCGAAGCTCACGCGCAGCGGCGTCGCCAGACGCGCACTTCGCTGTGACAGCAGCATCAGGAGCTGCAACAGGCCGGCGATGCCGACGGTGGCCGCCAGCATCCACGCGGCGACGGTTGCATCGGCGTGCCCCAGCAGGAGTGCTGCGATCGCGGCGATCAGCGCGATGTTGAACAGCAGCGGCGAGAACGCGGTGAGTGCAAAGCGTCCCTGCGCGTTGAGCAGGCCCATCAGCACGGTGACGGGTCCCGCGAAGGCGAGATAGGGCAGCATCAGCCGCGCATTCTGGACGCCGAGATCGAGCGATGCGCTGCCGATGAAGCCCGGCGCGATGATCATGATGATCAGCGGCATCAAAAGTGCAATCACGATTGAGATTGCGATCAGGCACGCGCTGACCGTACCGAGCACGCCTCCCGCGAACGCCGCCGCAGCCGCCTCGCCTTCGCGGTCACGAACGCGCAACCAGGCCGGGATCAACGCCGCATTCAGGGCGCCCTCGCTGAGCAGGCGCCGCACCACATTGACGAGCTGAAATGCCGCCAGAAACGCGTCCGCCACGGCGCCGGTGCCGAGCAGCGCCGCGATCAGGGAATCGCGTGCAAAGCCCAGCAGCCGTGAAGCCAGTGTCCCCGTCGAGACGGTCAGGAAGGAGCGGATCATCGGAACTGCATAATACCGTTGCTTGCCCGTGAAGGGCCGGTCGTGATAGGCCGCGAGCCAGATTTCAGACCGACAGGAAGCGGATTTCCGCGGGTATCGCAATCCGCCAAACAGGATCAAGGTGAATGGCTGACGTGAAATATGACGTTCTCGGCATCGGCAACGCGCTGTTCGACGTGCTGGTCAAGACCGACGAAGCCTTCCTGGGCAAGCACGGCATGACCAAGGGCAGCATGTCCCTGATCGACGAGGCGCGGGCCGCCGCCATCTACAAGGACATGGGCCCGGCGACGGAAGTTTCCGGCGGTTCGGCTGCCAACACCATCGTCGGCATCGGCAGCCTCGGGGCCCGCGCCGCCTATGTCGGCAAGGTCAAGGACGACCAGATCGGCAAGCTCTACGTCCACGACATCCGCGCGGCCGGCGTCGCCTTCAACACGCCCGCCGCGAAGGACGGCCCTGCGACCGGCTGCTCCTACATCCTGGTGACCGAGGACGGCGAGCGCACCATGAACACCTATCTCGGCGCTGCGCAGGATCTGTCGCCGGCCGACATCGACCCGGCCGAGATCGCCGCCGCCGGCATCGTCTACCTCGAGGGCTATCTCTGGGACCCCAAGAACGCCAAGGACGCCTTCGTCAAGGCGGCCAAGATCGCCCACGATGCCAAGCGCAAGGTGGCGCTGACATTGTCGGATTCCTTCTGCGTCGATCGTTATCGCGACGAGTTCCTCGGATTGATGCGCAACGGCACTGTCGATATCGTGTTCGCCAACGAGTCCGAGCTGCATTCGCTCTACCAGACTTCCGATTTCGACACCGCGCTCAAGCAGTTGCGCAACGACGTCAATCTCGGCGTGGTCACCCGCAGCGAGAAAGGTTGCGTGGTGGTGACGCCAACTGATGCAGTCGCAGCGCCGGCGTCTCCGATCGCGAAACTCGTGGACACCACCGGCGCCGGCGACCTCTTCGCTGCCGGCTTCCTGTATGGCCTGGCGCGCAGCCTGTCCCACAAGCAATGCGGCGAGCTCGGGGCGCTCGCTGCCGCCGAAGTGATCCAGCACATCGGCGCCCGTCCGCTTGTGTCGTTGAAGGAGCTCGCCGGGCAGCGCGGGCTGACGGTTTAAGGGGGAATAGCCTCATCCTCGCTGTCATCGCCCGGCTTGGCCGGGCGATCCAGTACTCAGAGACGGATGTGATCAATCGAGAGGCTCCGGCGTACTGGATTCCCCGCCTTCGCGGGAATGACGGCAGGGACATCACGCAGTCTTCGCGGCTTTCAGCCCTAGCCGTTGCTCCACGTCGTCGCGCATCAGGAATTTCTGGATCTTTCCGGTCACAGTCATCGGAAACTCGTCGACGAATTCCACATAGCGCGGGATCTTGTTGTGGGCGATCTGGCCGTCGCAGAAGGCGCGCACCTCTTCCATCGTCAGCGTCTCGCCGGACCTGACCCGGATCCAGGCGCAGAGTTCCTCGCCGTAGCGGGTATCCGCAACGCCGAAGATCTGCACGTCCTGAATCTTGGGATGGCGGTACAGAAATTCTTCGATCTCGCGGGGATAGAGGTTCTCGCCGCCGCGGATCACCATGTCCTTGATGCGGCCGACCATGTTGCAATATCCCTGGTCGTCGATGACGGCGATGTCGCCGGTATGCATCCAGCCGTTGGCGTCGAGCACATCGGCGGTCTTCTCCGTCTCCTCCCAATAGCCCAGCATCACGCTGTAGCCGCGGGTGCAGAGCTCGCCCCGTTCGCCGCGCTTGACGATCTTGCCGTCGAGATCGACGATTTTGACCTCGACATGCGGATGGATTCGCCCGACCGTCGAGACGCGGCGATCGAGCGGATCGTCGACGGCGCTCTGGAAGCTGACCGGGCTCGTCTCGGTCATGCCATAGGCGATCGTGACCTCGCCCATGTTCATCTCGCTATTGACGCGCTTCATCACTTCGATCGGGCAGGGTGCACCGGCCATGATGCCGGTGCGCAGCGATGTCAGATCGAAGCTTGAGAATTCGCCGTGGTCGAGTTCGGCGATGAACATCGTCGGCACACCGTACAGCGCGGTGCATTTTTCCTGCTCGATCGTCCGCAGCGTCGCCAGCGGATCAAACCCTTCGCCGGGATAGACCATCGTCGCGCCGAGCGTGACGGAGGCGAGGTTGCCCATGACCATGCCGAAGCAATGATAGAGCGGCACAGGAATGCAGATGCGGTCCTGTTCGGTCAGGCGCATGGCGCGGCCGACGAAATAGCCGTTGTTGAGAATGTTGTGATGGGTCAGCGTCACGCCCTTGGGCGATCCCGTCGTTCCGCTGGTGAACTGAATGTTGACGGCATCGTCGAATTGCAGGGAGGCACCGAGCGCGGCGAGCTGTTCGCGGTGCAGGGGTCCGGCCATGCCGGCGACCTCGTCGAACGGAATCGTGCCCGGACAGGCGGGGCCGCCGATCTGGATCACGATGCGCAAGGCCGGTAGCCGCGCGGCGCGCAATTGCCCGGGCTTGGCGCTTGCAAGCTCCGGCAACAGCGTGTTGAGCATGTCCATGTAGTTGCTGGTCTTGAACGCCGTCGCGGTGACGATGGCGCTGCATCCGACCTTGTGAAGCGCGAATTCCAGCTCGCTCAGCCGGTAAGCCGGATTGATCGTCACCAGGATGAGACCGGCCTTGGCGGCGGCAAACTGGGTCAGCGTCCATTCCGGCCGGTTCAGCGACCAGATGCCGATCCGTTCGCCGCGTTCGAGGCCGAGCGCGACAAAGCCGGCGGCGAGCGCGTCCACCCGCGCGGCAAGCTCCCTCCATGTCCACCTCACGCCGTGGCTGGGCGAGACCAGCGCCTCGCGATCGCCCCAGCGCCGCGCGGCCTGATCGAGGCTGCGCCCAATGGTGTCGCCGAGCAGCGGCGTGTCGGAGATGCCGCAAACGTAACTGTCGGCTTTGTCTGCCAAGATCGTGTCCTCCAGTCAGGTGCGTGGACGGCCGGGACAACAAGCCCGGCCGTCACGCGTCGTGAGAGCTAGGCGCGCCTCAGGCCGCCTTCTGCCCGCTGCCGGCATCGAGTCCGGCATAGACGCCGCGCTCGAAGCCGGCAAAAGCCTCGAGACATTTTGCGTCGGCGAACGGCAGCAGCTGCATCAGGATCACGCCGGTGACGTCGCGCGCCGGGTCGATCCAGTAATAGGTGTTGGCGAGGCCCGCCCAGGCGAGGCTGCCCGCGCTGCGTCCCTCGGCGGTCTTCGCGGTGTTGATCATGAAGCTGAGGCCCCACTTCTTCACCTGCTCCGGATAGAGATCGACGTCGTTGGTGTACATCGGCGCCGCCGTGGTCATCTTGCCCATGGCGAGGTCGCCGATGTGGTTCTGCCCCATCGTCGCGATGGTCTCGGCCTTCAGCACCTGATTGCCGTTACAGCGGCCCTTGTTGAGGATCATCTGGGTGAACCTGATGTAGTCGGCCGCGGTCGAATAAAGGCCGCCGCCACCCATGTGGAATTCCGGCTCCTGCTCGAGCTCGAACGGGATCGCAGCGAGCTGGCCATCCTCGCCGCGCGCATGCATGCCGACGAGGCGCTTGCGCATGTCGGCGGTGATCTTGAAAGCGGTATCGCTCATGCCGAGCGGTGCGAACAGATTGTCGCGCAGATAGGCATCGAGGCGCTTGCCGCTGGCGGCTTCCACGGCCTTGCCGACGAAATCGATATTGGTGCCGTATTCCCAGCGCGTGCCGGGATCGGTCATGATGGGCGTCTTCAACGCCGCGTTCTGGCAGGTGGTGATGGCGGGGATGCCGTTCTTGTCCAGATAGACCGCGAGATCGCCGTTCCACATGTTGTAGCAGAAGCCTGCCGTGTGGGTCATGAGCTGGCGCAGCGTGATCGGCCCCTTGGCCGGCCGCAGCTTGGCCTCGCCCTTGGCATCGAAACCTTCGAGCACCTGCGGCTTGGCGAGATCGGGCAACACCTCGCCGATCGGCGCATCCAGCGACAGCTTGCCTTGCTCGACCAGCTGCATCGCGCCCGCCGATGTCACCGCCTTCGTCATCGATGCGATCCAGAACACGCTGTCGGCGGTCATCGCATCCGGCTTGGACAGGTCGCGTTTGCCGAACGCGCCCTGATACAGCACGTCGGTACCGCTGGCGGCGATGGCGACGACGCCGGGAATCTCCATGGCCTCGCTCTTCTGGCGCAGAATCTGGTCGATCTCAGCTTTGCCCTGCATACGCGTTTCCTCCGGTTTGATTATTGTTGGAAGCGATCGATTGTCCTCCCGCGTGCGCCGCGCGGCAAGCACATCCACGTACCTGCCGCGGTCGCGATGTCGTGACTTGACGGTCGGCTCCCCGCGCACGACGACAAGGCGGCTGAACTACAACACACCGTCACAATCTGCGGTGGATGGCCGCAGCCAGCCGTGACCGTGGATGGGTGCTGGCGATATGTTTCGACTGTTTGACGCACTTGAAACATTTTGTGAGCTGCGGCGTTCAGCTCTCGGCCGATCGACGGCCAACGTTAAGACTTGATGCAAATTTCGCGGCCGCCCACCGGCCGCGAGGGGGACCTCAGATGATTTCGACCTGGAGCGAATGGAAGCGCTATCCCCGTCCCGGACGGGGCGAAAATCTCGAAGCGCCGATCGCGCCCGGGATCTACGAGGTCCGTATCGCCGGCACCGGTGCGCTCTATTCGTTCGGCGCGGTCGACAATCTGGCGCAGGCGCTGGCGCTGCTGCCGGTCGGTTCAAAGTCCTGGTTCGGCCGCCGCAACGCATCCGACGTCCCTGATCTCGAATACCGGACCTGCGCGACCTCCTCGAAGGCCGACGCCAAGGCCGCCGCCGAGCGCATGATCGGGCGGCGCGAGACCTATCTGAGCGGCGCGGCGTAAGTCCGCCGCTCCGAGCCTGGCTCCCAGCAGATGTGCGTTGCGGGACGGTGCATTGCGCGCCGCTTCTCCCTATATTCCGGCCGAACCGGAACAGCCCGCAAAAGCCCCTTGGGAGTAACGCCATGACCCCGACCGCCGCCGCACGTGCTCAGCACGCCACGTCCAATCTGCGCGACCGGTTGAAGGACCCGTCGCTGCTGAAGGAGGCCTGCTACATCGACGGCGCCTGGGTCGGCTCGCCGGTCTTCGCCGTCAACAATCCCGCGACCGGCGTCGAGCTCGCAAAGGTTCCGCAGCTTTCGGCCGATGACGCCACCAAGGCGGTCGAGGCCGCCGAACGCGCCTTCCCGGCCTGGGCCAAGCACACCGCCAAGCAGCGCTCCAATATCTTGCGCAAATGGTTCGAGCTGATCATCGCCAATCGCGAGGACCTCGCGCTGATTCTCACCTCCGAGCAGGGCAAGCCGCTCGCCGAAGCGCTCGGCGAGGTCGACATCGGCGGCGCCTATGTCGAATTTTTCGCCGAGGAGGCCCGCCGCGTTTATGGCGAGACCATTCCGACGCAGCGGCCGGATGCGCGCTTGCTCGCGATCAAGCAGCCGATCGGTGTCTGCGGCGCCATCACGCCGTGGAATTTCCCGAACTCGATGATCACGCGAAAGGTTTCGCCGGCGCTTGCGGCCGGGTGCACCGTGGTGCTGAAGCCCGCCAATGAAACGCCGCTGTCGGCGCTGGCGCTTGCCGCGCTCGCGGAGAGAGCCGGCGTGCCCAAGGGTGTGTTCAACATCGTCACCGGCGATGCAGCGCCGATCGGCAAGGTGCTGTGCGAGCATCCGGCCGTGCGCTTCGTCGGCTTCACCGGCTCGACCGCGGTCGGCAAGATTCTCTACCGGCAGGCCTCCGTCGGCGTGAAGCGGCTCGGGCTCGAGCTCGGCGGCAACGCGCCGTTCGTGGTGTTCGACGACGCCGATATCGATGCGGCGGTCGAAGGCGCCATCGTCTCGAAATACCGCAACATGGGCCAGACCTGCGTCTGCGCTAACCGCATCTACGCCCAGGACAAGATCTACGACGAGTTCGTGCAGAAGCTGTCGAAGAAGGTCGCGGCGATGAAGATCGGCGACGGCACGGAAACCGGCGTCACGCAGGGCCCGCTGATCAATTTGAAGGCGGTCGGCAAGGTCGAGCGCCACATCGCCGATGCCGTCAAGCGGGGTGCCAAGGTCGTCACCGGCGGCAAGCGCAGCGAGCTCGGGCGCTCGTTCTTCGAGCCGACGGTCCTTTCCGACGTCACGCCGGACTCGCTGGTGGCGCAGGAGGAAACCTTCGGCCCGCTCGCACCGGTGATCCGCTTCAAGGACGAGGCCGACGTGATCGCGATGTGCAACGCCTCGCCGTTCGGGCTCGCCTCCTACTTCTACTCCCGCGATCTCGGCCGCGTCTGGCGAGTCGCCGAGGCGCTGGAGTCGGGGATGGTCGGCGTCAACACCGGCCTGATCACCACCGAAGTCGCACCCTTCGGCGGCGTCAAGGAAAGCGGCCTCGGCCGCGAAGGCTCGCATCACGGCATGGAAGAATATGTCGAGATCAAATACGTGATGATGGCGGGGGTTTAGGTCGCCGTCATTCCTCCACGTCATTGCGAGCGAAGCGAAGCAATCCAGAATCTTTCCACCGAGACAGTCTGGATTGCTTCGTCGCAAGAGCTCCTCGCAATGACGAAGCTACGGCCTCGCTACCGTCGCAGCACCGCGATCGTCCGGTTCGCAAAGGTCAGCCGCTCCGCCATTACCGACACGAAATAGGTCAG
Organism: Bradyrhizobium sp. Kon37; assembly: GCF_055807535.1. Taxonomy (NCBI): domain Bacteria; kingdom Pseudomonadati; phylum Pseudomonadota; class Alphaproteobacteria; order Hyphomicrobiales; family Nitrobacteraceae; genus Bradyrhizobium; species Bradyrhizobium sp. Kon37. The sequence continues at coordinate 569,562 of NZ_JBVVOY010000001.1, read as the reverse complement.
CAGCTTGTGGCTGAGCGCGGGATCCTCGGTCTTGATGGCGTCGAACTGATGCGTATTCAACACGTAGAGCACGCTGTCGACTTCGGCCTGGATCGTCGCGCTGCGCGGTGTCTGTGACACCAGCCCCATCTCGCCGATCGTGGTGTAGCGGCCGAGGCTGCGCACGCGCGTGGTGCGGTCGTCGTCGGCCGGAATCATGATGCCGACGCGCCCGTCGAGGATGAAATGCATGGAATCGGCGGGATCGCCGGCCTGCACGATGACCTCGCCGGCTTCGACCTCGATGCGCTGGCAGCGGCGGATCAGCTCGTCGGCGCCATCCTCGCTGCCGAGCATTCGCGTGAACCAGTCGCGCAGGCTGGCTTCTTCCTGCGCCAGCTCCTGATGCTGCGAGATGAGCTCGTTCTCGCACCATTCCAGCGCGCGATCGAGCTCGGGGATGATGGTGACGCCCTCGCCGACGAAGTCGCTGGAGCGCAGCACCTTCTCGGCCGCAGCCGACAGGTGCACCAGGATCAGCTCGACGCCGAGTTCGCCGGCGCTGCGCTTGATCTGGGCAAAGCTATAGGCGGCCGATGAATCCACGCCGGTGACGAGCTTGAAGTCGAACAGCAGATAGCGGCATTCGGGGCGCTCCTGAAGCAGTCGCTTGACGTGCTGGTAGAGCCGGTTGGCGGAGCCGAAGAACAGATAGCTCTGGAGATTGAGGCCCTGGATCTTGCCGCCATGGGCCAGCAGCACGTCCTGGTCGTCGCGCGAGCGGTCGAGCGAGGAGCGGTACTCCGAGCCGTCGAAACTGTACTTGATCGACTCCACCCGCGCGGCGCTGAATGCAAACGTCGCGCAGCCGATGATGACGCCGATCAGGATGCCCGGAACGAAACCCCAGGCGACGATGATCGCGATGATGGCGATCAGCGACAGATATTCCAGCTTCGACAGCCGCTTGCGCGACTCGATGATCCATTTGTGCAGCTGGTCGGCGCCGAGATAGAGCAACAGGCCGCCGAGCACGAATTTGGGGATGAAGCCGAGCAGCTCGGGTGCGACGGCGAGCACCAGCAGCGACAGCGCTGCGGCGGTGAGGCCGGACAGGCGCCCGCGGCCGCCGCTGGAGAAATTAAGCATCGAGCGGCTGGTCGAGCTGCAGCCGGGGTAGCCGCCCAGCATGCCAGTCAGGATATTGGCGGCACCGGTGACGTTCAGCTCACACTCCAGATTGGCTTCGCGATGCGTGGCCACCTCGATCCCGGTGGTGTTGAACAGCGTACTGGAGGCCGTGACGAAGATGACCGCGACGACGTTGCCGAGCAGGTCCGGTATGACAAACCAGGGATAGCGGGCGAGATCGTCGGTGTGCCAGGGCAGCACGAAGACCGCTTGCGGTGGGGACTGAAAGGTCCAGCCCAATGTGTGCGCCTCATCGAAGGAAACGCCGGTGATCCAGAACGCCAGATGCGCGGTGAGCACGCCGCCGACCAGGATGATCGGCAGTCCGAACGGGCTGCGCGAGCGGTGCCAGGTGAGATACAGCACCAGCGCCATCGCGCAGGCGGCACCCAGCTCCAGCAGGATGGTGCGGTTGGCGAAGTGCGACAGTGTCGCCAGTTGCAGCGGGTGGTCGGTGATCACCCGGACCGCACCCATGACGATGAGAAGTCCGGTTGCGCCCAGGAAGCCGCCGACCACCGGATAAGGCACGTAGCGGATGGCGCGGCCAAGCCGCGTCAGGCCCAGCCCACACAGCACCAAGCCTGTCAGCATCGTCGACAGGCCGAGCGTGATCAGGATCGGTGACAGCAACGGCGCCGACAGGTGCGCCGTCTCGATGCGTTCGACCACTGAGGCCGCCAGGATTCCCGTCACCGCCGCGGTCGAGCTGTCGGGGGCTGCAATCGCGAAGGGCAGGGAGCTGCCGAGCCCGACGACGGCCGCAAGCACCGCGGAGCTGACGAAAGTGGCCGTGATGCCGTAGGACAGATAGGGCGACAACGGCCCCGCGAAGATCAGCAGCGAGTAGGACAGACCGAACGTGACGGTCAGGACGCTGGCGGCGCTCCCGCCCAATATATCAGTCAGCGCACGTTTGAGGGCCGGAGTGAGCCCGGCCGACGGAGTGAAGCCAATTGCTGGATCTGTCACGCCGTAACACTCGCTCGTGAATATTCCGCTTCCGAGAGGTAGACGACTCGGACGGTAGCGCAACAAGTTTCTTTCAAATGTGGAGTACCCTACACTGGGAGCATTCGGTGGGGATGCGGTCCACGGCGTGCGAACGGCCAATCATGCGCAGCAGGCGGATGGAGAGCCACCGAGCAGGCACACATACTCGGTGTCGTCCCGGCGAAGGCCGGGACCCATACCCCCACGGAGATGTGTGGCGAAGATCGGTTGTTCGGGATTAGAACCGTCAGCGATCGATAGACCTCGCGGTATGGGTCCCGGCCTTCGCCGGGACGACGATAAAACCTGCGCTAGATCTTGAGTTCGCTCCCCGTCACCCGGCGATATGCTTCCAGATACCGCTTGCTGGTCGCGTCCACCACGCTTGCGGGCAAAGGCGGCGGCGGGGCGTCGCCGTTCCAGCGGCCGGCGCGGCGCTCGACGTCGAGATAGTCGCGCAAGGGCTGCTTGTCGAAGCTCGCCTGCGGCTGGCCCGGCTTGTAGGCGTCGACGGCCCAGAACCGCGAACTATCCGGCGTCATGACTTCGTCGATCAGGATGATGCGGCCGTCCTTGTCGCGGCCGAATTCGAACTTGGTGTCGGCGATAATGATGCCCTGCTCGCGGGCGAGCTCCTCGCCGAGCGTGTAGATCGCGCGGGTCATGCTCTCCAGCGTGTAGGCCGTCTCGTCGCCGACGACCTCGCGCATTTTCGCGACGGTGATGTTCTCGTCATGGCCGGTCTCGGCCTTGGTCGCCGGGCTGAAGATCGAAGGCTCCAGCTTCTCGCTCTCGACCAGACCCGCCTTCAGCCTCTCGCCGGCCAGTGTGCCGCTTGCTGCATATTCCTTCCAGGCCGAGCCCGAGAGATAACCGCGGATCACGCATTCGATCGGAAATACCGTGGTGCGGCGGCACAGCATGGCGCGGCCGAGAATTTCGGCGCGATGCGGCTTCAACGCCGGCACGGCGGCGATGATCTCGTCAGTGTCGGCGCTGATCATGTGATGCGGCACCACGCCTTCGAGCTCGTTGAACCAGAAGGCGCTGATTTGCGTCAGCACCGCGCCCTTCATCGGGATGGTCTCGCCCATCACGACGTCGAAGGCGCTGATGCGATCGGTGGTGACGAGCAGCAGACGGTCGTCGTCGACGGCGTAGATATCGCGCACCTTGCCGCGCCCGATCTTGGGCAGGGGCAGGTCGCTGGAGAGCATGGCGGTCATCGGCAGAACTTTCGGAGCAAGGCCTTGCGACGGGACATCCGGCCGCGCCTGATCGCGCGACCGGAAACCGGGATAGCCTATTCCGGCAGCGGAATGAACTCATGTTCCTGCGGAACCGCAGCGAAGCGGCCGGTTTTCCAGTCCTGCTTGGCCTGCTCGATCCGCTCCTTGCTGGAGGAGACGAAATTCCACCAGATGTGGCGCGGACCCTCCAGGGCGTCGCCGCCCAGAAACATCATCCGCGTGGCCTTGAGCGCCTTCACCGTGATGCGGTCGCCCGGGCGGAAGATCAGCAGTCGCGGCCCTTCGTAGCGCTCGTTCGCGATCTCGACCTCGCCGTCGACGACGTAGATGGCGCGCTCCTCATGATCGGGATCGAGCGGCACGGTCGCGCCTGCCACCGCCGTGACCTCGGTATAGAACCAGGGCGACACCATCGTAACAGGCGAGGTGACGCCGAAGGACGAGCCCGCGATCACCTTCGCGGTGAAGTCGCGCTCGGTGACCATCGGCAGGTCACCCGCGCCGTAGTGCTGGAATGACGGGGCGATTTCTTCCGATCCTGCCGGCAGCGCGATCCAGCTTTGCAGGCCCAGCATCTTCTGCCCCGCGGCGCGTTGTACATCCGGCGTGCGCTCGGAATGCGCGATGCCGCGGCCAGCCGTCATCAAATTCATCGCGCCGGGCTGGATCTCCTGGATGTTGCCCTCGCTGTCGCGATGCATGATCGCGCCGTCAAACAGATAGGTGACGGTGGCAAGCCCGATATGTGGATGCGGCCGCACGTCCATGCCCTTGCCGGAGACGAACTGCACCGGCCCGAAATGGTCGAAGAAGATGAAGGGTCCGACCATCTGCCGCTTGCCATGCGGCAGCGCGCGCCGCACCGCGAAGCCGTCGCCGAGATCGCGCGTGCGCGGCACGATGACGAGATCGAGCGCATCGCAGGACATGGGATCGCCGAGGACGGGATCGTTCGAGGGTTGCCAGCTCATGGTAAAACTCCGTCTGAATTGCTTGGGCTCGATACTAGCAGGATTCCGCGCCAGCGTCGCGGCTAAGCCCGCTGTCACGCCCCGCGAAGGCGGGGCATCCAGTACGCCACGTCCACTCGGCTCGATCACTGCCGTCTCGGAGTACTGGATCGTCCGGTCAAGCCGGACGATGACAGCTGTGGTGCGGATGGTGCTTGAAAAAATCAACCCGACGGACGATGTTCGGCTCGCTCATACCGATCAGCCACAGCATCTGATGACGTCAGCCGCCCTTGAACTCGCATTCCGCGCCGCTTCTGTGGCGTTGCTATTAGTGCTGGCGGCATCGCTTGTCAGCGATTTCCGCACTGTGCTGGCAGCCCGGCTCGGTGCGGCCTTTGCTCTCGGCTCGGCCGCGCATGCTGTGAGCTATTCTGTCGGAACATCATCGCTGGTCCCGGCATGGCATGCGCCGCTGATCGCGGTGTCGACCGGCAATATCGTGGTGTTCTGGCTGTTCACGCGCGCGCTGTTCGACGACGAGTTTCGCCTGCACCGCTGGCACGGATTGACCTGGGGGCTGGTGACAGCCTTCAGCTTCGTCAGCTGTCTCTGGATCGCACCCGGCGGACATGTCCGGTTCGCGGTCACCGCGGTGAACCTGATCGTGCTCGGCTTCATTGCGCTCGCGATCATGCAGACGATCGCCTCATGGTCGGCCGATCTGGTCGAGCGCCGCCGCCGTGTTCGCGTCTTCATCGTCTGTGCTGCCGCGCTCTATGGCGGATTGAACGCGCTGCTCCAGATCCTTGTCGTCGGCAGTGACATCGGCGACGTCGCCAACACCATCAATACCGGCGTGCTCGCCGGCATAGTCGCGGCCATCGCTTATGCAATGATGCGCGTCGACGGCGCCGACCTGTTTCCGGCTGCCGCGGAGGCTGCGCCGGTCATTGCAGCGAGCCAGCCTGTGGGCGAGGACGCCGCCGACCAAAAGCTCATCGACGCCCTGATGCGGCTGATGGCGGACGAGCGGATCTATCGCCAGGAGAACATCAGCATCGGCGTGCTGGCGGCTCGGCTGAAAATTCCCGAATACCGGCTGCGCCGGCTGATTAACCAGAGGCTCGGCTACCGCAATTTCAATGTGTTCCTGAACAATCACCGGATCGAGGAGGCCAAGGCCGCGCTGGCCGATCCCGCCCAGGCCGAGGTCCCCGTCATCACCATCGCGATGGATTCCGGCTTCCAGTCGCTCGGCCCGTTCAACCGCGCCTTCAAGGCCGTGACCGGCGTGACGCCGACGGAATATCGGCGGCTCAAGGTGAATGCCGTCTAAGCTTTAGGGCACTGTAATATCTAGGTTATTTTGGAATCGGCGAGCGTCTCGCGGATTTAGCTATGCCGTTTTCCAAATCCGGCGAGCGGGCATCGCGTGAATGCCGCTTCGTCTCCGGCACGCGTCTCAAGCCGGAGCAAGCCCGTGACCCGCCGCAAGATTGTCCTTCTCGCCACCACCATCGCCTTTGCCGGCCTCGCGCTCGGCGCGGTTCGCGCTCATGACGTGCCCAGGGTCGCCACCGGCTTCATCGCCGACGTGCTCTGTTCCGAGACGTTTGTCTCGGGCCTCGATGTCAGGCGCAATCAGATCGAGACCGTTGATGCGATGCCGGGCGCCGGTCTGCTGACCTGGGCGATGGACTATCAGGTCGATCGCGCACGCAAGGACGTCACGGTGACGCTGTTCGGCATTGGCCGCAGCCATGCCGTCTATCGCGAGGGCCTCGGCTGTACGCTCGAGCACGGCGCTGAGATCGCCGACCTCAGGCTGCCGCCTGATGACAGGCAGCCGGCGTTGTTGCCCGAGATCGCCGGCCCCGCGCTCGTGTCGCCACAGAGCCCGGAGCTGTCAGCCGCGCTCGATCGCGCCTTCGCCGAGCCGACTTCGTTGCCATATCGCCGAACCCGCGCGATCGTCATCATGAAGTCGGGCCGCATCATCGCCGAGCGTTATGCGGACGGCATCGGACCGGAGACGCCGCTGCTCGGTTTCTCCATGACCAAGTCCGTGATCTCGGCTCTCACCGGGATCCTCGTGCGTCAGGGCAGACTGAAGCTCGACGGGCCCGCACCGGTTGCCGCCTGGACAAATCCGGACGATCCGCGTCACGCCATCAGCGTCGATCAATTGCTGCGCCACACCGCCGGCCTTGCGCTCGGCAGCTCGCTTCAGGCCTCGCTCGGCTCCGCGTTCGAGCCGGTCAATCGCATGAAATTCACCGAAGACGACATGGCCGCTTATGCCGCGAGCATGCCGCTTGCGACCGCGCCGGGCACCGTGTGGAATTATCACGATGGCAACACCATCCTGCTCGCGCATCTGATCCGCAACGCTGCCGGCGGCAATCCTGCGGATGCGCTGGCCTTCGCGCGCCGCGAATTGTTCGCGCCGCTCGGCATGCGACACGTCACGCTCCAGCTCGACGGCGCCGGCACGATCAAGGGGTCGAGCGAGATGCTCGCATCCGCGCGCGACTGGGCGCGCTTCGGCCAGCTCTATCTCAACGATGGCGTCGCCGGCGGCCGGCGCATCCTGCCCGAGGGTTGGGTGAATTACTCGGCGTCGGCGACGCCCAATGCATGGGTCGGCATCGGCGCCGGCTTCTGGACCAACCACGGCGACAGCTTTGGCGCGACCTTTCGCGTCGAGCACGGCTGGCCGCGCGATGCCTTCTTCGCCAAGGGCACGATCGGGCAATACACGATCGTGGTTCCGTCGGAGCGTCTGGTGATCGTGCGGTTAGGACGTTCGCCGAACTGGCCGCCGGAAGCGGACGGTGTGTTCGATCTGGTGCGGGATGTGATTGCAGCAACGCGCGAGAAGGGAAAGGTGGCGGGGGTAAATTGAGGTGCTCTCTTCCCTTCTCCCCTTGTGGGAGAAGGTGGCGCGAAGCGCCGGATGAGGGGTATGCTTCTGCGAATGCAATTGTGAGAGGTGTGCTCGCGGAGAGAACCCCTCACCCGTCTCGCCGCTGCGCGGCGAGCCACCCTCTCCCACAAGGGGCGAGGGTGCAGCATTCGTGTGGCGAGAGCTACTACCTCCCCAGCTCCGTCGCCTTCGCCACGCGGTCGAACCGCTCCAGCGTCATGATCGCGTCCGCGAATTTCTCCGCGCGCGCATTCAACACCGGGCGGGCGAGCGTCAAGAACTTCTGCTGCATCGCCTGCGCATCCGGGAACGAGGTCGGCTCTCCCGATGGATCGGCATAGAGCCGCTCATGCACGCCGTCGTCCGTCGTGATGCTCACGCGCGCGCCGAACGGATGGGTGCGGCCGATCTCGAGGCGATCGTCCTGCACCACGTCGAACTTGTCGGCGAGCGCGTCGATGGCGGCGTCCCCAAGGCGGGTGTAGTCGTCCCAGCCAAATGAGCCCTGGTCGAGCGCGAGCGCGCCGGTGAAGAACATCGAGAACTGGCCGCCGACGATCGAGGTCGGGTGGCGCTTGGTCGCGGCGTCGCCGGTGAGCGTGATGCCGTTGCGATGCAGGCCGATCTCGACGCGCTTGACCTGGTCGGGCGTCAGATTGTGCTCGCGCCGCATCGCGATCAGGGCGTCGATCGCGGCGTGGGTATAGCGGCAGCTCGGATACGGTTTGACGCCGATCTTCATGGTCTCGTAGGTCTTGCCGAGCTCGGCGACCGCCTTGTCGGGATGCGCATCGTCGGTGTAGCCGGCGAGCAGGCCGTGCTTGCCCTCGACCGATTCCGTCGCGCCGACGAAGTCGTTGCGCGCCAGCGTCGCGGCGATCACCCCGTTCATCGCGGCGGCGCCGACCTGGTAGCGCTTGTTCCAGGCGCCGTTGACCAGGAATTGCAGCGAGCCCGCGGCCTGGCTGCCGGCGACGCCGAAGGCGGCGATGAGCTGTTGCTCGGAGAGGCCGAACAGTTTGCCAGCGGCCGCGGCTGCGCCATAGGTGCCGGCGGTGGCGGTCGGATGAAAGCCGCGGGCATAATGCGAGGTCGGGTCGAGTGCGTTGCCAAGCCGGCAGCAGACCTCATAGCCCGCAACGATCGCGGTCAGCACGTCGCGCCCGGAGGCGCCGACCATCTCGCCGATGGCGAAGGCGGCCGGAACCACCGGCGCGCTCGGGTGCAGCGAGGAGTCCGCATGGGTGTCGTCGAAGTCGAGGGAATGGCCGAGCGCGCCGTTGAGCAGTGCCGCGACCGCCGGGGTCCAGGTCTTGGTGTCGCCGAACACGGTGGATTCGCCCTTGGTGTCGAGCGCAAGGGCCTCCAGCATCTTCAGGATCGAGGGGGTCGATTCCGCTTCGCTGCGGGCCCGGATGGCGCTGCCGAGGAAGTCCAGCGTCAGCACTTTGGCCCGATCCAGCACTTCCGCCGGAATATCCTGGAATTTCAGGTTGGCGACATAGGCGGCGAGCGTTGCGGTTTCGTGAGCCATCGTGTTTCCTCGTTTTGGCGCGCAAGTTAGGCGGGCTGATTTGGCCTTTCAAGCGGCCTCGGGGCCGCGGGCATCAGCTATGCTTTTGGCTGGCTTTGCGAGGATCGGACCGGGATACGCGACCATGGCATTCGCAGGAAAGCTGTTCGACCGGGTCTGGTCGCGAAAGACCCAATTGGGGTTGGCGATCCGGGTCACGGTGGCGGCCACCGGCGCCTACGCGCTCGCCACTGCGCTGCATCTGTTGTTGCCGCTCTGGGCCGTCCTCACCTCCATCATCGTGACCCAGATGAGCGTCGGGCGCTCGCTGAAGGCGACACGCGACTACATGCTCGGCACCATCGGCGGCGCGGTCTATGGCGGCGCCATCGCGATCCTGATCCCCTATTCCGGCGAACTGGGGCTGCTGGGTCTGCTGGTGCTGGCCGTGGCGCCGCTTGCCTTTGTCGCATCGATCTATCCGAATCTGAGCTCTGCAACGGTGACGGCCGTGATCGTGCTCGTGCTTCCGTCGATGCATCATGCCGATCCCATGGCCTCGGCGATCGATCGCGTCAGCGAAGTCGCGGTCGGCGCGGTGACGGGGCTGCTGGTCTCGTTCCTGGTGCTGCCATCGCGCGCTGTGCGGCAAATCCGCGCCAGCGCGGCAAAACTGCTCGAACTGATCGCGGAGGCCTTCACCGAATTGCTCGCGGGCCTGACGCGCGGCCGGGACAACGACGCGCTGCATCGGATTCAGGACGGTATCGGCACCGCAATGGTCGGCATGAATACCATTGGCGCCGAAGCCGAGCGCGAGCGCTCTGCGCGATTGTCGAGCGGGCCGGACACCGGCCCGTTGTTGCGCACGATCTTGCGGCTGCGCCATGACGTCGTGATGATCGGCCGCTCGACCGTGGTGCCGCTGCCGGCTGAGGTGCAGACGCGGCTTGCCGCGCCGCTGACGGAAGTCTCGACCGTGATCGCGCGCTTCCTGCGTTCGGCGGCCGCGGCGTTGCGCGAAGGCGCCGGCGCGCCGCCGATCCACCCCGTGCATGTCGCGCTCCAGCATTATGCCGAGGCGGTCGCGGCTGTGCGCCAGGACGGCCTGATCCGTGGCCAGCCCAGCGACACCGCGGAGCGCTTCTTCGCACTCGGCTTTTCGCTGGAGCAGATGCACCAGAATCTCTGCGACCTCGATCGCGTCGTCGGCGAATGGTCGGAGGCCGCGACCGACAAGCCCGCGCGCTTGGCGGAGTGAGCTAGCGCCGCGTCAGGCCCTTGCCTTGCATGCGCCAGACCAGCAAATCGATGCGGTCCTGGCCGAAGAACGGCTCGTTCTCGAACACGAAGGTCGGCACGCCCCAATGGCCGGAGGCGGCGTGGTCCTTCTCGTTCTCGGTGATCACCTGCTCGTAGCGATCCGGGTCGGCTTTGATTGCGGCATCCATTGCGGCGAGATCGAAGCCGGCCTTGTCGGCCGCGCGCGCGAGATGATCGCCTTCGTTCCAGCCCGCCACCGAGCCGTCCCACAGCACGCGGGCGATCGCGTCGGTGAATGCGAGCGAGCGTCCCTCGAGCTGCGCCATGGCACCCAGCCGGGTCAGGCGGTGGATGTAGGGCTGCTCGGCCGCGACGTCGAATGTCGTCTTGTCCTGCACGATCGGGTCGGGCCTCGGAAAGCGGAACGGAATGCCCTCGTGCTGCGCCACGCGCGTGCTGTCGAGCACCACATAGCGAATGAAGTTCGGGCTCGCCTTCTTGAAAAATCCGGGCACACGGACGGCAAGCGGATAGACCGGCCGCAAATTCACCGCCAGATCGTAGATTTCGACGAGCTTCAGCGTCTTGGGTAGCGCCAAATAGCTGAACGGGCTGCGAAAGGAATAGAAGAGGTCGACGGAAAGCGTCATCCCGCCAGTCTGCGCGTCAGCATCCGGAAGCGCAAGATCAGAAGTCCGGCATAGACGAACGATCCGATCGACAATCCGATCCAGACACCGACCGCGCCGAGATCGGCGTGAAAAGCGAGCCACCAGGCGATCGGAAAGCCCACGCACCAATAGCCGATCGCGGCGAATGCCAATGTCATCCTGGTGTCGTTGATGCCGCGCAGCGCGCCGCCCATGATGGTCTGGATGGCATCGGCGATGAAGAAGGTCGCGCCGACCAGCAGCAGCGTTGCGGTCAGCTGGACGGTCGCCATGCTCGCCTCGCCGCTGCCGAAGAACAGCCGTCCGAGCTGATAGCGGCCGAGAATGATCGCAACGGTCAGCGCCGAGACGAACGCGATCCCGATCACGGCTGCGACGAGACCCGCGCGCTTCACCGCGAGCGGCTCACCGCGGCCGAAGGCGTGGCCGACCCGCACGGTGGCCGCCATGCCGATGCCGAGCGGGACCATGAACAGCACGGCGGTGACCTGGAGCGCGATCTGATGCGCCGCGAGCGCCGTGGTCGAGATCAACCCCATCAGCAGCGCCGCCGAAGAGAACAGGCCGTATTCCAGCAGCAGCGAGAATGAGATCGGGGCGCCGATCGCGATGAGCTTGCGCATCAGGGGCCAGTCGATCCGCCAGAGATGGGCAAGCGGATGATAGTCCGCGAACGGTTGGCGCAGCCCGGCAATGGCGAGCGTGGCGACGAACGTGCCGAGATTGACGATGGTGGTCGCAAGCCCCGCGCCGAACAGGCCGAGCTCCGGCAGGCCGAACAGACCGTGGATCAGGACGTAGACCAGCGCGGCATTGACGGGGATCGCCGCGAGCGTGATCCACAGCGGGGCCTGCGGCCGGTTCACCGCGCTCATCATGCTGCGTAGCGCGATGAAGCCGAGCGCCGGCGCGATGCCCCAGGCGAGGCCATTCAGATAGCGCTGGGCGAGCGCGGCCGAGTGCGGCGCCTGACCGAGTGCAACCAGGATGTGCTCGCCATAGAGCGGCGAGGCCATCATCGGCAGCGAGATCAGCAACGCGACCCACAAGCCGACCCGCAACGAGCGGCGGATGCGCCTGATATCGCTAGCTCCAAAGGCCTGCGCGACCAGCGGCGACACCGCCGCCATCAATCCGAGCCCGAACGTGAAGCTGACGAAATAGACCGTATGCGCCAGCGCTGCCGCTGCGACCGCGCTCTCGCCGAGCCGGCCGATCAGCGCGAGATCGGTCGTGATCATCGCGATCTGCCCGAGCTGCGTCAGCATCATCGGCACGGCCAGCCGCAGCGTCTCGACGAATTCGTCGGCGAGAAGATTTGGCGGCGCGCCGGCTTGCGGCTGCGAACGAGGCTGGACGGTGTCGAGCATGGCCGGGTCAATAGCACAGCCGGGCGACGAAAACATGGCCTCGGCTTCTTCCCCTCTCCCCTTGTGGGAGAGGGTGGCTCGCCGCGAAGCGGCGAGACGGGTGAGGGGTTCTCTCGGCGAATCCAGCTCTCATTTGGATTCGCGGAGAGAACCCCTCATCCGGCGCTTCGCGCCACCTTCTCCCACAAGGGGAGAAGGGAAGAAAACTCTCACCCCTTCCGTTCCGGCACGCGCCTGATCTTCGCGCCGAGCGCATTCAGCCGTTCGTCGATGCGCTCGTAGCCGCGCTCGATCTGGTCGGCGTTGTTGATCGTGGAGGTGCCCTCGGCGCAGACGGCCGCGAGCAACATGGCCATTCCGGCGCGAATGTCGGGTGAGGTCATCGTCGCGCCGTGCAGCCGGCTTGGACCGGCGATGATGGCGCGATGCGGGTCGCACAGCACGATGCGCGCGCCCATCGCGATCAGCTTGTCGACGAAGAACATCCGCGATTCGAACATCTTCTCGAACATCAGGATCACGCCCTCGCATTGCGTGGCGGTGACGATCGCGATCGACATCAGATCGGCCGGGAAGGCCGGCCAGGGCTGGTCTTCCAGCTTCGGCACGTGGCCGCCAAAATCGTCCTGGATCTTCAGCGTCTGGTTCGAGGGCACGATGAGATCGTCGCCCTCGATGCGGCAGACGATGCCGAGCCGCTCGAATCCCATGCGGATCGAGCGCAGGTGCTCGACGCCGGCGCGCACGATGCGAAGCGGCGAACGCGTGACGGCAGCAAGTCCGATCAGCGAGCCGACCTCGATATGGTCGGGCTGGATCCGGTAGGTCGCCCCGCCCAGCGTCGCCGGACCGTGCACGATCATGGTGTTGGTGCCGATGCCCTCGATGCCTGCGCCGAGCGCGACCAGGAAGTTGGCGAGGTCCTGCACATGCGGCTCGGACGCGGCGTTGCGCAAATAGGTGGTGCCTTCGGCGGCGACGGCTGCGACCAGCGCGTTCTCGGTCGCGGTCACGCTGGGCTCGTCCAGGAACACGTCGGCGCCGGTCAGTTTCGAAGCGCGGAATTCGAGCCGGTCGGTCGCCGTGACCTTGGCTCCCAATTGCTCGAGCGCAAGCACATGCGTGTCGAGCCTGCGGCGGCCGATGACGTCGCCGCCGGGCGGCGGCAGCATCACTTCGCCGCAGCGGGCGAGCAGGGGGCCCGCGAGCAGGATCGAGGCGCGGATGCGCACGCATAGCTCAGGATCGAGATCGGCGGCGCGGATGCTCTTGGCGTGAATATGAAGCGTGTTGCGGGCGGTCCATTCGGCCGCAGCACCAACCGAGCGGATCAGCTCGACCAGCGTCTCGGTGTCGCGGATCCGCGGCACGTTTTCCAGCGTCACCGGATGCTCGGTGAGCAGGGCTGCCGCGATGATCGGCAGGGCCGCATTCTTGTTGCCGGACGGCTCGATCGAGCCCGAGAGCCGGTGACCGCCCTCGACGATGTACTGGATGGGCGCCACGGGGTCTCTCGCTGTCGTGTTGGGTGAGGGGCGGGTTTTCGAGGCGGAAGCTACCGAGAATTGAGCGCGGGAGCAATTCTGCACTTGTTGCGAGGACGGGAGGGGGAGGTTCAGCCGAGGTGTCTCCACGTCATGGCCGGGCCTGTCCCGGCCATCCACGCCTTGCCTCGTCGCACGAAGAACGTGGATGCCCGGGCCTTCGCCTCGCCGAAGCGGCTTCGGTCGCGCAGGCGGGACAAGCCCGGGCATGACGACCGTACAAGCCGCTCGATCTCAGATATCGATCGTCGCGCTCAGCGAATGTTCCTGGATGAAGTCGCGGCGCGGCTCGACCACGTCGCCCATCAGCTTGGTGAAGATGTCGTCGGCCTCGTCGACCTCCTTGACCTTCACCTGGAGCAGTGATCGCGCATTGATATCCAGCGTCGTCTGCCAGAGCTGCTCCGGATTCATCTCGCCCAGCCCTTTGTAGCGCTGCAGCGAGACGCCCTTGCGGCCGGCGTCGGTGACCGCCTCGAACAGATCGACCGGGCCATAGACCATGTGCTCGGTGTCCTTGCGCCGCAGCTTGCCGGGGCGGGCATAAACGTCCTGGAGCTTGAGTGTGTACTCGTCGAGCTTGCGGGCTTCGACCGAGCCCAGGAACGCGGCATCGATGAGGGCGACGTCCTTGACGCCGCGCACGGTGCGCTCGAACTGGAAACCATGGCCTTCGACGTATTGACCGATCCAGCCGCGCTCGACCTCGTCGGCGAGCGTGTCGAGGCGGGCGGCGATGTATTGCGCGGCCGCGGCGGCCTTCTCCGGATCGCCGTAGATCGCCTTGTTGAGCACGCCGGTGATGGCGGCCTGCTCGATCACCTTACGATTGTAGCGGGTGTGCAGGCTGCGCAGGATGCCGCGGACGGCGCGGGCGTCGTCGACCAGCGAGCGCAGGTCGCGGCCGGTGCGATCGCCGCCGGTGCCGGGGATATAGACGCAATCGTCCAGCCCGGTGTCGATCAGATAATCTTCCAGCGCCCGCTCGTCCTTCAGATATTGCTCGGACTTGCCGCGGTTGACCTTATAGAGCGGCGGCTGGGCGATGTAGAGATAGCCGCCGTCGATGATCTCGCGCATCTGCCGGTAGAAGAACGTGAGCAGCAGCGTGCGGATGTGGGCGCCGTCGACATCGGCGTCCGTCATCACGATGATCTTGTGATAGCGCAGCTTCTCGATCGAGAATTCGTCGCCGATGCTCGTTCCGAGCGCGGTGATCAGCGTGCCGATCTGCTCGCTGCCCAGCATCTTGTCGGGACGCACGCGTTCGACATTGAGGATCTTGCCGCGCAGCGGCAGCACGGCCTGGAATTCGCGGTTGCGGCCCTGCTTGGCACTGCCGCCTGCCGAGTCACCCTCGACGATGAAGAGCTCGGATTTCGCCGGGTCCTTTTCCTGGCAGTCGGCGAGCTTGCCGGGCAGCGAGGAGACCGAGAGCGGGCTCTTGCGCGTCAGCTCGCGCGCCTTTCGCGCGGCTTCGCGGGCCGCTGCCGCCTGGATCACCTTGCCGACGATCATCTTGGCTTCGGAGGGATGCTCCTCGAACCAGGCTTGCAGCGCCTCGTTGAGCACGTTCTCGACCACGGGACGCACTTCCGAGGACACCAGCTTGTCCTTGGTCTGCGACGAGAATTTTGGGTCCGGCACCTTCACCGACAGCACGGCGGTGAGGCCTTCGCGGCAATCGTCGCCGGTGAGCGCGATCTTTTCCTTTTTCGCATTGGCCTCGGCATAGCCGTTGACCTGGCGCGTCAGCGCGCCGCGGAAACCGGCGAGATGGGTGCCGCCGTCGCGCTGCGGGATGTTGTTGGTGAAGCACAGCACGTTCTCGTGGTAGCTGTCGTTCCACCACAATGCGGCCTCGACACCGATGCCGTTGGCTTCCGCGCGCACCATGATCGGCGCCGGCACGATCGCCTTCTTGTTGCGGTCGAGATATTTGACGAATTCCTCGACGCCGCCGGAATAGTGCATCTCCTCGCGCTTCTCGACGGCGTGACGCATGTCGGAGAGAGCGATGTTGACGCCGGAGTTGAGGAAGGCGAGCTCGCGCAGTCGGTGCTCCAGCGTGGCGAAGTCATACTCGATGTTCTTGAAGGTCTCTGTCGAGGCCTGGAACGTCACCTCGGTGCCGCGCCTGCCGGGCGCGTCGCCGACCACCTTGAGCGGCGCGACCGCATCGCCATGGGCGAATTCGATGTAGTGTTCCTTGTTGTCGCGCCAGATGCGCAAGCCGAGCTTGCTCGACAGCGCGTTGACGACGGAGACGCCGACGCCGTGCAGGCCGCCGGAAACCTTGTAGGAATTCTGGTCGAACTTACCGCCGGCGTGGAGCTGGGTCATGATGACCTCGGCTGCCGAGATGCCTTCGCCCTTGTGGATGTCGACGGGAATGCCGCGGCCGTCGTCGCGCACGGTGACGGAATTGTCGGCGTTGAGGATCACGTCCACGCGCGTGGCGTGGCCCGCGAGCGCCTCGTCGATCGCGTTGTCGACGACCTCGTAGACCATGTGATGCAGGCCCGAGCCGTCATCGGTGTCGCCGATATACATGCCGGGGCGCTTGCGGACGGCGTCGAGACCCTTGAGCACGCGGATCGATTCCGCCCCGTAATCGCTCGGATTTGAGGGTTCGTTTTCGGCAGGCGTCTGCCGAGCAGGTTCTGTCATGAGAGGCCTTCGAGATGTCGCCCGAATCAGCGGCGCAAAAGGCGCTGATATGCGGGCTATTTGTGCCACGAAAGACGGATTGCGCCTAGCGCAAAGTATCTCCCGGCAAGTCTTTGATTAAATGGGATTTTTCGGCCGATTTTCAAGGCCTTCGAAGGCCGATTCGGCGGCTTGGAAAAAGCGCGATTCGAGACGCCGTTTCGGGCTCTGGAAGACGTGGATTTTTCGCGGAGGAGGGGCGTTCCGAGGCGCGTGGAACGCCCCGGAACGGCCTTGCAGCTCAATACATCTGAAGCGGCAGCACATCTCCGCTTGGTCCCACCAGGAGGCCCCAGGCATCGCCGGCGGCCACGGTGAGGGTCTCGGTGCGAGCAGGGCGTCCCGGCAGACGCAGCGCGTACTGGTACTTGCCGGGCGGCAGATCGAGCATCGGACCTTTCGGCGATTGCGGACCGCCGGCGCCGGCCGCGATCTTCACGGTTTGATTGTTGATCGTCAGCGATGCTTCCTTCGGCCCCATATTGCCGAGCATCAGCCTCGCCTGTCCCGCCTTCGGCATGATGTCGGCCTTGGCCGCGGCCTGCGGATTCCGCTGCATCAGGCTGACCGTGGTCTCGTCCCTGGCGCGGCCGAGCTTCAGCACGGCCGGTCCCTCCGGCGAGGTGAACGCGAGCTCCGCCCGCTCGGCGGTCACGGTTGCGCCGTCGGCCTTCTCCTGCCAGCCGCGCTTGGTCAGCTCCGCGCGATAGAAGGCGAGGACCTCGCCAAGCTCGGCGGGGATGCTGGCTTCGAGCTCGGCCCGGAACGACTGGTCGCTGCCGGGAAACTTCGTGGAGCTGATGCCGGTCGAGCTGTGCTGCGTCGGCACCGGCAGGGCCGAATCGGGATCGGGCGTGAGCGGCTCCTTCGATTTGGTCTGGGGCGCCTTGGCTTGATTCGATTTGGCCTCGACGGGCTTCGCCGCGGCGATAATAAGACCGGAGCCGTTGGCGCTAACGTTCACCTTCGGCCCCATCTGCAGCACTGTCATCGAGATCGACTTGCCGCTCTTGGAGAATTCCATCACCGCCATGTTGGGCTGGTTGATGACGGAAGGTTGCTCCTTCCAGCCCGCCGGCTTAAGCGATGCGCGATAGAACGCGGTGAGCGCCTTCACGCTCGATGTCGAGGAGAATTCGAGCTGGCCGTCGTCGCCCTCGAACTTCACGCCTTCGGCGGTTTCGGGCAGCGGCACCGGAGTCTTGCTGTCGGCCAGCGCATTCAGCGGCGCGTCGGACAATGCAGCCGCCTGCACCTTGCGCCTGGCTTCGTCGGCGGTGATGAGCTGCTTGGCCGCACCTAACGCATCCCCAAGGAACTTCTCGTCGGCCTCCTTCTTCGCCTTGGCGCGGGCGGCAAGCGCGGAGTCCTTCACCTGCGCGGCCAGGCTGACCATGGTGAAATCATATTTGCGGCCAAGCCGCAGCACGCCGGTTTCCTCCGCTGAAGAGATCTTGATCGCGACCTCGTCGCCGGGTGCGAGCGGCGCGCTGCCGTCCTCCTGCCAGCCGCGCGCGGCGAGCTCGCGGTGATAGAAGGCGAGCACGGCCGGCAGCTCGGCCATCGCGGCGGCCGACATTTCGCGCTTGTTGTCGCTCGCGCTGCCGAGGCCCCTGGCCGTCTTGGTCGGACTCGGCCGCGGTAGGCCGGCCAGATCGCTATCGGCCTTGAGCTCGCGGGGCAGCGCGAAGGGCGCGACCCGGATATCGATATTGGTGCGGCCATCGTCACGGCGCGTCAGCGTCAGCATCACAGGCTTCTGCTGATAGAATCCGGTCTCCTTGCTATCGGCATGCGCGTAGAACGCGCGCAGGCCGTTGGGAGCAGTCTCATCCAGGCTGGTCGTCCAGCGCGCAGCGGTTTCCGGCGTGAGCTTCTGCCAGCCGATCGCAGCCATCTGGCTGCTGTAGAAATCCGACGTCGCATCGAGCGGCGTCGGCGCGATGCAGCCGAGATAGGGCCGGGTCCCGTCAAACACGATCTCGCTTGCGCCTGCCGGAAACGGCACGTTCCCGTAAATCCGCTCGGTGGTGTAATAAACCACGGACTGGTCAGGCCGGCCGGGCGCCTGCGTGAAATGAACGGAAAGGCCGTGTCGTCCCTTCCTGAACTTCAGCAGGCTGCTTTTCTCCTCAAGCGGCATCACATAGGGCACCCAGCCGTTGTCGCTCAGGAGCTTTTGGACCGCGGGCAGTGTCACGGCCTGCCGCGTCGGCACGCGATATTCGACGCTATAGGGATCGGGGCGCGAAATGTCTTCCACCGCACCTTCGAGCTGCGGTAGCGCGTGGACGTCGACGATGCCCTCGTCGGCGCCGGCCGCGATTGAGCAGCTCGCCATCAGGAAGAGACCGCATGCAAGCAGCCGCCATCGTGCCGGGATTTGCATCCCGCGCGGGATCATCGCCATCGTTACGTCTCCAGGATGCTGCGCGGCGCTTTGGCGCGCGCGATTGCAACGGCTGCGACACCGTCGGCGGGGCCTCAGACCAGAAGTCGCGGCAGGAACCGGGCAGGTTCAAAGCTCCCGAACTGGTCAATACAGCTGGAGCGGCGACCATGTCTCGCCGTCGCGCCCGACGGTGAGCTCCCAGGCGTCGCCGGCCGCGAGATTGAGGATGTCGGTGTGGGCCGGACGGCCGGGCACGCCCAGTTCGTAGACATACTGGCCGGGCGCCAGATCCAGCGAGACGGCGTTAGCGCCGGCGGCGCGCTTGATGATCCGCGCGTCGATCCCGAGCACGGCTTCCGTCTCGCCGATGTTGCTGAACACCAGCTTCGCCTGGCCCGGTTCGGGCATGACGTTCGCCCGGGTTGCAGTATCCGAGTTCTTCTGCACGAGATGGACCGAGGTGCTGCTGTCGTTGCGGCCGAGCTCCAGCATGGCCGGCCCGAGCGGAGATGCGAACGCGAGCTGGACGTGCTCGGCGGAGACGACGGCGCCATCATGCTGCTCCTGCCACCCGAGCTTCCCGAGCTCCCTGCGGTAGAAGGCAAGAACGTCGCTGAGCTCGGCGGGCACGGTGGCTTCGAGCTTGACGCGAAGCGGCGCTTCGACGCCCCGCATCAGTGTGGTGTGGATTCCTCGAAAGCTGTAGCGGGTCGGTGCGGGTAGCCTGGCATCGGGGTCCGGCGTGAGTTCGGCCGAAAACAGCGGCTGCGGCATCCAGGCGCCGGCGCCTGCCGCGAGCATGCACGTCACGAGCAAGACGAGGCCGCACGCAAACGCCCGCCATCGTGCCGGAGCTTGCGCCCCGGACCTCGCCGTCCGCATCTCACTCTCCAGGGGTTCGCGCGTGATGTCATTGCGCGATTGCAAAAACGGCTGCGACGCCGTCGGCGCCGCCTCCGGCAACTAGTCGCGGCGGAAATGGGGCGGGTTCAACGGCTGCGACTAGCGCCGGGCCGATACCTGTCCGCTTTGGACGTCAAAGATCTCGCCCCCGGCGCCGATCTCGGTGAAGGCGGCGGGGTCTGCGCCGGTCAGCCACACCTGCGCGCCGAGCTTGCGCAACTCGTCGAACAGCGCCGCGCGCCTATTGGGATCAAGATGCGCGACGACCTCGTCGAGCAGCAGCAGCGGCACGATGCCAGTCATCTCGGCGACCAGGCTCGCATGCGCCAGCACCAGCCCGATCAGCAACGCCTTCTGCTCGCCGGTCGAGGCATCGCGCGCCGGCATGCTTTTCGGCGCGTAGATCACCTGCAGATCGGTGAGATGCGGACCATCCGTGGTGCGGCCGGCAATGGCGTCACGCGGACGGTTGTCGCGCAGGATCTGGCGGTAGCGGTCCTCGACCGACGTCGCGGTCTCGTTGAGCAGCGCGTTCTCCATCCAGCCGTCGAGCGCGATCTGTGCCGAGGGGAAGGCGGAGGCTTGCGCGCGTGCATTCAGCATGCCGGTGAGACGCGCCGCGGTCTGGCCCCGGGTTGCGGCGACCGCGACCGCAAGCTCCGCGGTCTCGCGCTCGATCGCGTCACACCAATGGTCGTCGTAATTGCGGGTCTCGAGCAGGCGGTTGCGCGAACGCAGGGAGCGTTCGAGCGCGGAGATGCGGCTGGAATGGTCGCTGTCGATGGCAAGCACCAGGCGGTCGAAGAAGCGCCGGCGCTCGGACGCAGCTCCCATGAACAGCCCGTCCATCGCCGGCGTCAGCCACACCATGCGGATGTGGTCGCCGAACGACGCCGCCGAATTGACCGGTTCGCGGTCGATGCGGCAGCGCCGGCTGACCGGGCTATCTGCGCGCGGCGGATCGATGCCGGTGCCGAGCGTGGCAAGGCCCAGCGCGCCCTCGACCTGTGCCGACACCGCCCAGGAGCCGTCGCCCTGGTTGTCGGCGACGTCGTCCAGCGTCGCGCGCCGCAGCCCGCGTCCCGGCGACAGGAACGAGATCGCCTCGATGCAATTGGTCTTGCCCGCCCCGTTCGGCCCGACCAGCGCCACCATGTCAGCCTTCACCTCGAGCCCCGCCGCCCGGTAATTACGAAAATGCGTCAGCGTCAGGCGATGAATGCGGGAGGGGGTCATTGTGCTCGTCGTGCCGGGCGGTGCGTCCCCTCTCCCCTTGTGGGAGAGGGTGGCGCCTCACGAAGTGAGGCGACGGGTGAGGGGTATGTTACCGCAGGGCGAGCTTTGCAAGGATGTCCTCCAATACAGAAGCGGGCTGCTGCAACACGTCATTGTTCCAGTAGCGCGCGATGACAAAGCCTTCAGCGGAGAGTGTTGCGTCACGAGCTGCGTCGCGTTGCGATTCCACATGCTGACCGCCGTCGATCTCGATCACGAGGCGCTTTTCGAAGCAGACGAAATCGAGAATGTAGCTTCTGAACGGAACTTGTCGGCGAAGCTTGTAGGCGGATAATCGACGATCCCTGAGCAGGCGCCACATTGCGGCTTCCGCATCCGTCGGCTCATGCCGCATATTTTTCGCGAATTGGCGGAGACGTTTGGGGACTGGTCGGTGGGATGGTTCCTGCGGCACGAACCCCTCACCCGACTGAGTATGTATCCGCCCGCGGAGATGCCCTCTCCCACAAGGGGAGAGGGCGCAGCAACGTGCATTGCGCTTGTTTCGTCGGGCGAAGCTGTAGCTTCACCCTCTCCCCCTGTGGGAGAGGGTGGCTTCGCGCAGCGAAGCCGGGTGAGGGGTTGTCTCCGCATAAAAGGTGTCGCGAGAGGAGGACCACGTCCCTCACACCCGCATCGGCATCAGCACGTAGAGCGCGCTCTTGTCGTCGCGGTCTTGCACCAGGGTCGGTGAGCCGGGGTCGGCGAGGCGGAGGGTTGCGACGTCGCCTTCGATCTGGGCGGCGATGTCGAGCAGATAGCGGGAGTTGAAGCCGATATCGAGGGCGTCGGAGGCGTATTCGACTTCGAGCTCTTCGGTCGCGCTGCCGGAATCCGGATTGGTCACCGACAGCACCAGCTTGCCCGGCGACAGCGAGAGTTTCACGGCGCGCCCGCGCTCGCTGGAAATCGTCGAGACGCGGTCGACCGCGTTCTCGAAATCCTTCTTGTCGACGACGAGCTCCTTGTCGTTGCCCTGCGGGATCACACGGCCGTAATCGGGGAAGGTGCCGTCGATCAGCTTCGAGGTCAGCACCACATTGCCGATGGTGAAACGGATCTTGGCCTGCGACAGCTCGATCGTGACCTCGGCCTCGTTGTCCTCGATCAGGCGCTGCACCTCGCCGACCGTCTTGCGCGGCACGATCACGCCGGGCATGCCCTCGGCGCCCTTGGGCTGGACCAGGTCGAGCTGGGCGAGGCGGTGGCCATCGGTGGCGACGCCGCGCAAGGTGGCAGCTTTGGCGGAGCCCGCGGCGTGCAGATAGATGCCGTTGAGATAATAGCGGGTCTCCTCCGTGGAGATCGCGAACTGGGTGCGGTCGATCAGCCGCTTGACGTCCTTGGCGGCGAGATGGAACGAATGCGACATGTCGCCGGCGGCGAGATCCGGGAAATCGTTCTCCGGCAAGGTCTGCAGCGTGAAGCGGGAGCGGCCGGCGCGGATCGCCAGCACGGCGCGGTCGCCGTCGGCCTCGAGCACGATCTGCGAACCGTCCGGCAGCTTGCGCACGATGTCGTAGAACATGTGGGCCGGCACGGTGGTGGAGCCCGCGGTCGCGGTTTCCGCCGCGAGCGTTTCGGTGACCTCGAGATCGAGGTCGGTCGCCTTCAGCGACAATTTCGCGTTCTCGGCCCTAACAAGCACGTTGCCGAGGATCGGAATCGTGTTGCGGCGCTCGACCACGCGGTGGACGTGGCCCAGCGACTTCAGGAGTTGCGCGCGTTCGACCGTAACCTTCATTGCACTACTCGCCCGATCCCCAAGGAAACACAAATCTGGAAAAGCCGGGCGGCGGGACGCGCGCCACGGCACCGAAGACCCCGGAAAGCCGGAACATCCAGCCGATATGACCAAAGCCGTCAGGGTCGCGCAAGGTGGCGCGTAAAGTCATCCGTTTCAAGGGATTGCGCGACGGTTCCCCACGATTTACCGGCAAAGACGGGGCCGGCGCCCGGAAGCAGGTGCGCTCCCTCGCCCCGTTCTTACGGGGAGAGGGTTGGGGTGAGGGGCCTCTTTCCGCGGGCGAGCCTGCCGATGGACCTGTACCCCCTCACCCGGATCGCAAGAGCGATCCGACCTCTCCCCGCAAGCGGGGAGAGGTGAAGGAAATAGGCGTTTATTCCTGAAGCTGGCGCTTGAGCGATTCGACCTCGTCCGACAGCGCCGTGTCCTTGGAAACCAGGGCCTCGATCTTGCGAACGGCGTGCAGCACCGTGGTGTGGTCGCGCCCGCCGAAGCGGCGGCCGATCTCGGGGAGCGATCGCAGGGTCAGCGTCTTGGCGAGATACATCGCCACCTGGCGCGGACGGACCACGTTGGCGGTCCGGCGCGAGGACAGGAGGTCGGAGCGGCTGACATTATACTGCCGCGCCACCACGCGCTGGATGTCCTCGATCTTGATCCGCTTCGGTTCCTGCGGCCGGATCAGGTCGCGCACCTCGTGCTCCGCCATCTCCAGCGTCACCGGCCGATTGTTGAGCTTCGAATGCGCGAGCAGGCGGTTAATCGCGCCTTCGAGATCCCGGCCGTTGTGGGTGATGGCGCGAGCCAGATAGGTCAGCACCTCCTCCGGCACCTCGAAGGTCGCATGATGGGCGCGGGCGGCTGCGACGCGCGACCTGAGAATACCGTGCCGCAGCTCCTCGCCGAGCGAGGCCATCTCGACCACGAGGCCGCCGGCCAGCCGCGAGCGCACGCGGTCGTCGAGGCTTTCGAGATCGGACGGCGGACGGTCGGCCGCGATCACGACCTGGCGGCCGGCATCGATCAGCGCGTTCAGCGTGTGACAGAACTCGGCCTGGGTCGACTTGCCCTGCAGGAACTGGAGATCGTCGATCACGAGCACGTCGATGCCGCGCAACGCTTCCTTGAAGGCGAGCGCCGTCTGCGTCTTCAGCGCGGCGACGAAGCCGTACATGAATTTCTCGGCGGTGAGATAAAGCACCTTGCGCTCGTTGCCGGAATTGCCGGCCCAGGTCACCGCCTGCAAGAGATGCGTCTTGCCGAGGCCGACACCCGCATGAATGTAGAGCGGATTGAACATGACGGGATCGCCGCGACGACCCTCGGCGACCTGACGCGCAGCCGCATGCGCCAGCGTGTTGGAACGGCCGACGACGAAGCTTGCGAAGGTCAGGCGCGGATCGAGCGGCGAACCGCCGAGCGCATCATGATTGGCCGAGACCGGCGCCGTCGCGGTCGAGCGCAGCTCCGGCGCAGGCGAGCGGCGCGTTTCGACCGGCGCGGGCGCTTCCTTCTGCTGAACCACGGGCCGCACCGCCGTGCGCACGGTGAGATCGATCCGATGCACTTCGGGCATCTCGGCCTGCCAGCACGACAGCACGCGCTCGGCATAATGGGCCTGGATCCAGCTCTTCAGGAAGCGGGTCGGCACCGACAGACGCACGCTCTCGTCCTGGACGCCTTCCAGATCCATGCGCGCAAACCAGCTCGTATAGACGTCTTCGCCGACGTTCGAGCGCAGCCGACTCTTCACGCGTGACCAGCGATCCTGTTCCGGGGTTGTCATCATTTGAGAACTTTTCTTGAGAGATAAGGTTGCGTGGTGAGCGCCATGCAGAGTTCCTGCCAGCAATACCTGCCCAGGATTATTTGCAATGGCGGGACCTCAAGCGATTTCACCTGCAGGCATAGCTCGACCGTTCGGCGGAAACGCCGCGTCCGATCAGCAATGTCTAGAGATGGAGGGGTCGCGAGGTCAGCGCGTACTCGGCGCTCCGTGACACGCGGGAGGCTTGGTGTCCGACGAATCTAAAACGGCATCGCTGGAAGTCGAAATGCTGGAAGTCGAAATGTGTTTCAATACCGCGTTGAGTTCGTAAGACATGATACCTCCCCGTCCTGCCGTGATTGCTCACGACAAGGTCCTGCGTGTCCAAACGACACCCGCGTCGTCATCGGATGCCTGCCCGTGTACTCGTCCGCTCGGCCTCGCCATCATGCCTGTCGGGGCAGCTTTCAAGATGTCTCTTAAGCGCGACAGAAAGATCCCGCTTGGAGACATTCAGACAAAGAGCTACCGTTCCCACATTGCTGTGGGTTTTGATCCGACAATCGCTTGTTGAAGCGCCGCCTACGTGCACATCGCCGCCGATTTGCACGCTCGCCCCGTTTCCGATACCGCGCTGGTCTCAAGATCGTGGGCGCCGCTGACCTCTTAAGGAATACACTATGCGGGAAGACTCGCAACGGAATTGATTCACACTTGAGGCATCAAAAATCTTGATCTGCGTTAACGCCACGCGGACTTGTGCACAGGCTTCAGAGCAAGTTTTTGGATTCGTGCACAGAATCGAAGACGCCACGTTTCATGTGACAATTCTCCGCCACCGCCAAAAATTTTTTACAAAAGCGTCACGCGCACGACGCGCTGGCGATTTTTCCAAATGCTTGGCCTCACTATGTCGATAAGTGATTAGCGAGACATCGTTTTTTGAGTCTCGTTTGACAGGGTAACTCCATCGCGTAACGCGATCCGGGGAAACTACGGTGTGCAGAACTCGCAGGTGCCGCGAATTCAACTTGAGCCCGCCTCGCAAGGACTTTTTGCACCGCGGTGGAAGTTTCCGCTGTTGCAAAACCATTCGCAGGTAAAACTACGGGACGCATCATGGTGCAAACGTCGCAATCCTCCGATCGAAGGTCGCTCGACGCGTGACTGCTTGCGTGAATATGACGGGCAACAAAAAAGCCCGGCGCGATGCCGGGCTGTTTGACGTATGCGATGTGCGACCGGATCCTCCGATCGAACGAATGCTGCTAGATCACTCGCGAGGTTACTGAGCGAGATTACTTGGCGAGCTTGGCGATCTGCGCGGTGAGCCGCGAGACTTTGCGGCTGGCATTGTTCTTATGAATGATGTTTCGCTGCGCGGCGCGCATCAAGGCGGGCTCGGCGTTCGCCAGCGCCGTGACGGCTGCGGCGCGGTCGCCGGTCTTGATCGCTTCTTCGACGTTGCGTACGGCACCGCGCATCTGGGTGCGGCGCGACTTGTTGACGGCGGTGCGGCGGGCGATCTTGCGCGTCGCTTTCTTGGCGGAAGTGGTATTGGCCATGGTCTCAATGTCCTTTGCGGGTACCGGTCGCGTCTTGGTCGGGTAGCGCCGGCTTGCTTGACCGCGTAATCGACGCTCGGAATTAGGGTGTTCGGTTGCTAGGCTGTTCCCGGAACACGAGCGACAGCCTTGCGGGCCGTCTCTGAGGCCCAGGGAGCCTCTCAGCCCAAGGAGCCTGCATCTGCTCAAAGAACAGCGGCGGCAGGATTGCGCCCGCCGCCAGTTGGCGCCCTTATAGAGAGGGTCTTTGGCACCGTCAACGCTTTCCGGGGCTGCAAAAGCAACCCCTCAGGGCGCGGATGAATGCTGTAACGCCCTGAAGAGGTTGAATTTCTGCCGTCTCCCTTGTATTGGCTGGCGGCGTTCCGAGGGTCGTCCGATCGGACGACTATAGAGGGTGAGGCATGATCCGCGGCTTTTTCCGACTGATTGGGCTGTTGCTGCTCGCCGGCGGGTTCATCTTCATGGTCTACGACGGCGCCCGCTGGGTCGCCGACCAGACCCTTCGGTTCACCCGTTTCGGCCAGTTCTGGAACGACATCAATCAGGCCAGCCAGACGGCATTCCGGACCTGGGTCGAGGCCAAGGCGCCCTGGCTCTGGACCTCGGTGATCCGCCTGGTGCTGGATCAGCCGGTTTTCGCCGTCCTCGGCATTCTCGGCATCCTCCTGATGATCCTGTTCCGCCCGCGCAAGCCGTTGATCGGCTATTCCCGGGATTGAGCTTTCAATTCGCGCGACTCGAACCGGCGCGCGGACGGCGTAACAGGGCTGCCCCTTTGCGCGTAAAGACCTATATTCCCAACTGATCGCGAGCACGCCGTCTGAGCGCTTGGCTCATCGCCTTGGCTCAGGCGAGGCACAGCTCGTTCCCGGAGATCCGTCCATGCTGTTCATGCGCAAGACCACCGCATTGCCGAGCGCCACGGAAGCGCTGCCCGGCCGTGCGCAAGCCATTCCGACCGCGACCACCCATTTCGTCAACGGCACGAAGTTGCAGCCGCCTTATCCCGCCGGCCTCGAGCAGGCGGTGTTCGGGCTCGGCTGCTTCTGGGGCGCCGAGCGCAAGTTCTGGGAGCTCGGCGAGGGCGTTTACACAACTGCTGTCGGCTATGCCGGCGGCCACACGCCGAACCCGACCTATGAAGAGACCTGCTCGGGCCGCACCGGTCACACCGAAGTGGTGCTGGTCGTGTTCGATCCGAACAAGGTGTCGTACGAGAAGCTGTTGAAGACGTTCTGGGAGAGCCACAACCCGACGCAGGGCATGCGCCAGGGCAACGACGTCGGCACGCAATATCGAAGCGCGATCTACACCACTTCAGACGCGCAGAAGACAGCGGCCGATCAATCGAAGGCGCTCTATCAGAAGGCGCTTGCCGCAAAAGGTCTCGGCACCATCACCACCGAGATCGCGCCCGCCGGCGAATTCTACTTTGCCGAGGACTATCATCAGCAATATCTGGCCAAGAATCCCGCCGGCTATTGCGGCCTGGGCGGCACCGGCGTGTCCTGCCCGATCGGCGTCGGTGTAAGCGCATAAAGTTGGCTCCGGGCTCGCTGCACCTCTCCCGCTTGCGGGAGAGGTCGCGCATTTGAGAGCAGTTTTCTGCGGCCCATCCTTCGAGACGCCCGCTTTAGGCGGGCTCCTCAGGATGAGGATGGCGTGTGCGGCGACAGTTCCAACAGGCACCGATGCCGATTAGCCTCATCCTGAGGAGACCGCAGAGCGGTCGTCTCGAAGGACGAGGCGCTTGTTCAGCTTGGTCCAAAAGGCCATATGCGATAGCCGCGCCCGCAAGCGGGAGAGGGAGCGCACTGCGCCCGTAGCCGCATCGTCGCGCCAACCACCCCCCTCAACGCTTTATTAACCATAACCGGTGCATCACTGAAGCTGTCTCGTTTCGAGGGATAAGTCCGGTGCCGGTTGCACGCGCGTTTCGATGGTCGATCTCGGCAGCGTCCCTGGCAGCGTCCGCCGCGCTGACCCTTGGCGGCTGCATGCAAACCGCTGGTCCCGTCGCCTATGTGCAGCCGCGCGCCGATCTCGATTCGATGGCCTATGGCCAGCCCTACAACGCGCCGCAGCCGGTCGTCGTCGGCAGCGGCGGCGGTGCCATCGCAGCACTCAGCAATTCCTTTGCCTCTTCGCCTGCGCCCATGCCGGTCGGTTATGCCGCACCGATGGCGGCGCCGGTCCGCTACGATTCCTCCTACCATCTCGACGCCGGCGACAGGCTGCGCGTCGTGGTCTATGGCCAGGAAGGTCTCACCAACAGCTACGCGATCGACGCCGGCGGCTCCATCACCATGCCGCTGATCGGCGGCGTGCCGGCACGCGGCCGCACTCCGGCGGGCCTTGCCGGCGAGATCGCCGCGCGGCTGCGCAACGGCTACATCCGCGAGCCTTCGGTT
The DNA here is from genome assembly GCF_055807535.1 of Bradyrhizobium sp. Kon37. Classification (NCBI taxonomy): domain Bacteria; kingdom Pseudomonadati; phylum Pseudomonadota; class Alphaproteobacteria; order Hyphomicrobiales; family Nitrobacteraceae; genus Bradyrhizobium; species Bradyrhizobium sp. Kon37. The sequence continues at coordinate 541,136 of NZ_JBVVOY010000001.1, read as the reverse complement.
GCCGTCGAGATCGAAGCCTATCGCCCGTTCTTCATTCTCGGCGAAGTCTCCGCGCCCGGCCAGTATCCGTATGTGCCGAACATGACGGTCGAAAGCGCCGTCGCGATTGCCGGCGGCTTCTCGCCCCGCGCCAAGCGCGACGTGGTCACCGTCACACACACCGAAGCCGGCGGCGCCATGCGCGCCGTGGTGCCGCTCGGCACGCCCTTGAGTCCCGGCGACACCGTGTTCGTCGGCGAGCGCTGGTTCTAGAGCGCTTTTCGAGCGAAGCTCTAGCTCACCGCCTGAAATCCAGCCGGCCGTTCGGAAAACATCCGTCGATCCTGGTGGCATCGACCACCAGCCCAACCCATGGCCGTGTGATCGCCGGATTGGTCAGGTTGATATATTTCCCGACCAAGCGATCCCCGCCGTCGCGCGCCGCATCGATCAGCCCATGCCGGCGGCCATGGTCCCAATCGAAGCGCAGGAAGATGCGCTCGCCTGTGACCCGCACCTCAGCGCGTCCTTCTTTCCAGGCCTGCGGCGTATCGCCGGCAATGGTCGGATCTGCGCCGCCGTTCCAGCGGCTGGCCCAGATGCCGTCGAGCGGGTCTGACGGCGCCGCCACGGTTGCCCATGCCGCCGCGTTGACATCGGCGGCGTCGCCGGCAAGCGCGGCGGTTGCGGCATAATCCATGACGTCGCGATCATCAGGCGCGGGCACGTCCATGGTGCCGAACGGATTGCGGATGACGATATTCGTGTTGGCCTGCTGCATCACGATCTCCCGGCGTGCGGTGGCATGATCAGCCAGCTCTATCGCCGCGCGGCAGGATGCAGCCACCCGATTCCTGCTCTCCTCGACGCATCCCGGAATGACGGTAGCAAGTGCGGCCCTATTTCAAATGCTTGGCGAAAAATTCCATGCTGCGCGGCCAGGCGATGTCGGCGCTGGCCTTGTCGTAGCTCGCCCGCTCGTCGCAATGGAAGCCGTGCTGCGCGCCCGGATAGACGAAGACCTCGACGTCCGGCCGCTTCGTCTTGATGGTCTCGACGTCGGTCAGGGGAATGCCGGCATCCTTCTCGCCAAAATGCAGCTGCGTCGGCGCTTTGGGTGTCTCGTCGGCAAAGCGCACGACGGCGCCGCCGTAATAGCCGATCGCGGCCTTCAGGCCCGACAGCCGCGTCGCCGCGACGAAGGCGATGCTGCCGCCCAGGCAAAAGCCGATGATGCCGACCGGGCCGACGCTCTTCACCGCATCGATCGCCGCCTGCGTGTCGCGCAGCATCGCGTCCCAATCCGGACTGGCGACGAACTTGCGCGCTTCCGCGATCTCGTCAGGCGTGTAGCCGGACTGGAAGCCCGGCGAGGTCCGGTCGAAGATCGACGGGGCGATCGCGACATAGCCTTGCCCGGCGAGGCGATCGCAGACCGAGCGGATGTGATGGTTGACCCCGAAAATTTCCTGGATCACCACCACCGCGCCCTTCGCCGTGCTCGCGGGGTCAGCGCGATAGGCACCGAGCTGGAAATTGTCGGAGGCCGTCAGCTTGATGTCTTGTCCCACGCGGGTTGTCCTTGTTGGTTGTCACGAATTCACTCATTCTCCTCATCCTGAGGAGCGCGCTCTTGCGCGCGTCTCGAAGGATGAAAGGCCGAGCTACGAGAGGCGGGCCTGCATGGTTCGAGACGGCGCTTTGCGCCTCCTCACCATGAGGAGGGGCAATCACTCCCACATCCAGTTCTCGCCATAGTCCTCCTTCCATCCCGCCAGCCGGCCATGACGGAATTGCAGGAACAGGCGGTGACGGTACGGGATCAGTCCGCTGCCGCCGATGTTGCGAAGCGCGAGATAGATCTCGTTGCCGGGACGCCCGCGCACATATTGCAGCGGTTGCCCCAGCGCCCGCGCGGTCTGCCCGGCATCCATGCCGAAGGCGAGCGGCGTGTTGTTCGACAAGGTCGCGACGAAGGGCAGGCGGGGTGGTGTCCCGCCGAACTGCTCGGCTTGCGCGGATACTGACAGCAACACCGCGCCCGCAGCCAACATCGCTCGCTTCATTGCCTGTGTTCCCGTCCGATCGTCCTATTCCGGCAAGTTCTTCAGGAAAGGCAGCACCGCGTCAACAAAAGCCTGCGGCTGGTCGATGTTGACGGCATGTCCGGCGGCGGCGATCACGGCCTTTTGCGCGCCGGGAATTTTCGCGGCCATGTAGTCCGACGCGGCGAGGAACGGCGCGTCGTCGGCACCGACCACGATCAGGCTGGGCACCTTGATCTCCGGCAGCAGCTCGATCACCTGCGCGTCGCGCTGGGTCAGCATGCCGCGTGCGGCGAGCGCCAATCCCCTGGCATTGCGATGGTTCGCGGTGGCGCGCTCGCGCGTCGCCGCCTTCAGCACGTCGAGCCCTTCGCGATCGAGCTTGTCGGCAGTGGCGAGCGCCCGCGCATTCCAGGCCTCGCGTGCGTCGTCCTTCTTGAAGCCCGGGCCGGTGTCGATGATCAGCAGCGCGCGGACGCGCTTTGGATGCGCGCGAGCGAAGGCAAGCGACATGTAGCCGCCGAGCGACAGCCCGCCGATGATGGCGCGCTCAGTGCCGACGGCATCGAGGATCGCCGCGATGTCGCCGACCGTGAGTGCTTCGCTGTAGGCGGCGGGATCGTCGGGATAATCGGACTGGCCGTGACCGCGCATGTCCCACAAGATCAGCTTGTGATCCCTGGCAAGCGCCTCGACCTGCCCATGCCACATCGCCGACGTCGATGAGTAGCCGTGGGTCAGCAGCAGCGGCGGACCTTCGCCGTGAACCTCGTAGTAGATTCTGACGCCGTCCCGATCGATCCCAGGCATTCTGCCCACCCTTGTTTTTGTTTTCCTCTCCCCTTGTGGGAGAGGGTGGCTTGCCGCGGTAGCGGCGAGACGGGTGAGGGGTTCTATCCGCGTACGATCCAGTGGGTTCGCGGAGAGAACCCCTCATCCGGCGCTTCGCGCCACCTTCTCCCACAAGGGGAGAAGGGACGACCAACGTGGCGCTCGTACTCTAGCCCGCCAAGTTACCTCGAAGAAACCGCCTCGAGGCGATAGCACGCATGTCTGACACGCTTTCTGTTTGCGTTCAGTCGCTGCATCACCGCCGTTCTCGCGACGCACAACGAGCAGGCGCCGCGTTTGTTCGATCGATTCCAAATTGCATTTGCCTCCGCGCCTGAACGCGATCATTCTTGCGATCAAGGCTGGCGCCGGCCCGGTGGGCGTCCGTCAACACAAGTTGCCGCCGTAAGCGGCTTCATGCACCGGCAGGGGAAGACGCCTATGCCAACTCTCACCATCAACGGGCGGAGTCTGTCCGTGGATGCGGCGAACGACACGCCGCTCCTTTGGGCGATCCGCGAGCAATTGCAGATGACCGGCACCAAGTTCGGCTGCGGTGCCGGGCTTTGCGGCGCCTGCACCGTGCACGTCAACGGCGAAGCCGTGCGGTCGTGCCAGACCATGGTCGGCGATGTCGCCGGCAAGAAGATCACCACGATCGAAGGCCTCGCCGCCAAGGGCGACCATCCCCTGCAGAAGGCGTGGATCGCCGAGCAGGTGCCGCAATGCGGCTACTGCCAGTCCGGGCAGATCATGCAGGCGGCGTCGCTGCTGGCGAAGAATCCCAACCCGACCAAGGAAGAGGTCGTGGCGCATATGGACGGCAATCTCTGCCGTTGCATGACCTATTCGCGGATCCAGAAGGCAATCATGCGCGCCGCAACCGAGATGCGCACCGCGTCCGCCACCGGCAACGAGCGGAGGCCCACATGAATAAGCACATCAAGACCGTCACCGCCGAAACGGCTGATCTCAGCCGCCGCTCCTTCCTGGTCGGCACCGCGGCAACCGGCCTCGTGCTCGGTTATGCCGGCGTGCCCGGCATAGGTGAGGCGCTCGCGGCACCCCAGAACTTCGAGCCCAGCGTCTGGTACGCGATCGCGCCCGATGGTCTCGTCACCGTCACCTGCGGCAAGGCCGACATGGGCCAGCACATCGCCTCCACCATGGCGCAGATCGTGGCCGAAGAGTTAGGGGCCAAATGGAGCGACATGCGCGTTGCCCTCGCCTCCAATGATCCGAAATTCAACGATCCCGTGCTGGGCGCACAGATCACCGGCGGCAGCTGGTCGACCATGATGAACTTCGACGCCATGAGCCGGGCCGGCGCTGCCGGACGGATGGCGTTGACGGAAGGCGCGGCCGCCGCGATGGGCGTGCCGGCGTCGGAACTGGTGGTGCGCGATTCCATGATCTCGCATCCGAAGTCAAAGAAGACGATGTCGTTCGCCGATGTCGTCAAGAGCGGCAAGGCGACAAAAACCTTCACGCCGGACGAGCTCAAGGCGATCGTGCTGAAGACGCCGGATCAATACACCATGATCGGCGTGTCGGTGCCGCAGCTCGACATCCCCTCCAAGACCAACGGCACAGCCAAATACGGCATCGACGTGATGCTGCCGGGCATGGCCTATGGCGCGGTGGTGACGCCTCCGGTGCGCTTCGGCGCCACCGTCAAGTCGGTCGACGACAGTGCCGCCAAGAAAGTGCCGGGCTTCATCAAGGCCGTCACCCTCGACGACAAGACCGGAACGACGTCGGGCTGGGTCGTCGCAGTCGCCGGCACCTATGCCAATGCCAAGAAGGCGGCGCAGGCGCTCAAGATTGCCTATGACGGCGGTCCGAACGCGAAAGTGTCGAGCCAATCGCTGCTCGACGAGGCCAAGCGGCTTCAGAAGCAGGAGGATTCCGGCCAGTTCTTCGTCAAGGACGGCGATCCCGCGGCGGCGTTCGGCACGGCGGCCAAGGTGCTGGAGGCGGAGTACACCACCAGCATCAACATCCACGCGCCGATGGAGCCGATGAACGCCACTGCGGAGTTCAAGGGCGACATCCTGCACATCTATTCCGGCAACCAGTTCGCCACGCGCTCCGGCGCGATCGCGGCGGGTGCGGCCGGGATCGATCCGAAATTCGTCGTCATGCATCAGATGTGGCTCGGCGGCGGCTTTGGCCGCAGGCTCGATGCCGACATGATGATTCCGGCGGTGCAGGCGGCCAAGGCGATCGGCAAGCCGGTGAAGGTGATCTACACGCGCGAGAACGACATGACGATGGATTTCTCGCGTCCGCTCACCTACCAAAAAGTAAAGGCGGGCGTGGACGGCGACGGCAAGCTCGTCGCGCTCAGCCACGACGTGGTTTCGGCCTGGCCGACCCAACGTTGGGGCATTCCCGATTTCCTGACGCCCTCGGTCGACAAGAAGGGTCCGCTCGACTCCTTCACGGTGAACGGGGCCGACTTCTTCTACACCGTGCCCAACCATCATGTGCGCGCGATCAAGAACGAGATGGCGCACAACGCGACGCCGTCCGGCCAGCTCCGCTCGGTCGCGCCGGGTTGGACCTTCTGGGCGGTCGAGAGCATGATCGACGAGATCGCGGCGGCGGCGGGCAAGGACCCCGCGCAGTTCCGCATCTCGCTGCTCGACGGCGCCGGCAAGAACGACGGCGGCGCGCAGCGGCTGCGCAATACGCTGCTCGCCGCGATGGGCCTTGCCGGCTACGGCAGCAGGAAGCTGCCGAAGGGTGAAGGCATGGGCGTGGCCTGCGTCTCCTCGCAGGAACGCGCGACCGCAAGCTGGACGGCCTGCGTCGCCCACGTCGCCGTCGCGCCCTCGGGCGAGGTCACCGTGAAGAAGCTCACGGTCGCCACCGACGTCGGCACGCAGGTGCATCCCGACAACATCCGCGCCCAGGTCGAAGGCGCGGCGCTGTGGGGCCTGTCGCTGGCGATGTACGAGAAGGCAACGCTGAAGGACGGTGGCATCGAACAGACCAATTTCGACAGCTACACGCCCTTGCGCATGAGCCAGGTGCCCGAGGTCGCGATCGCCGTGATCGCCAATGGCGAGAAGGCCACCGGCGTCGGCGAACCCGCGGTGACGGTGATCGCACCCGCGATCGGCAACGCCATCTTCAACGCCTCCGGCGCCCGCGTCCGGGCCCTGCCGATCACGGCGGAGGCCGTGAAGGGCGCGATGAAGGCGTAAGGCTGGTTGCGATTGTTGACCTGACATGATCCGCCGGGGGGCAGCCCCCGGCGGATTCGTCGTTAAAAAGCCTTGTGTTTGCAAGCACATCTCTACTGTGCATGGGGTTGTTTTCGAGGTTTTGATGGGAACCGCCCGGGGAACCGAACTCCGTAAAATTGTCCCTGATTTCGCAGGGTTCCATTGAGCACGCCTCTTAAGGGCCGGAGAACCTGATCCGGCTTAGGCTTTGGCCCGAAACACGCCCGTGCTCTTGGGGAAGCCATGAACGCCTCAGCCAAACCCGCCGCCAAACGCCGGCTCCTGCTCGCCTCCGACCGGAGCGACGAGAGCAGCGAGCTCGCCAGCATCCTCAAGGCGGTCGGCGACGTCGCGACGGTGACGACGCAGGAGCTCCCCGAGCAGCCCTCGCGCGATCTCTCCGGCCTCGTGGTCGACATCAATCTGCGTTCGCCCGAGAGCGTGCAGCGGGTGCGCAACAAGCTGCGCGGCGATGCCTATCGCGCGATGCCTCGTCTGTTCGTGCTTGCGGACGCCCTGCATCACGGCACCATGCAAGCCTGGGCCTTGGGCGCCACCGACACCATCTCGCGGCCGCTTCAGCCCGAGGACATCCTGCAGCGCATCCGTGCGGCCTTCCCCGACACCGCCGTCTATGACGCGACCGATCGCGGCAAGACGCTCAATCGCGGCGTCGAGGCCGCGCACGCGGTGCTGAAGAAGATGTTCGAGAAGCTGCCGCTTGGCGTGCCCCTGACCTTCGACGACGTCATCGCCGCCGAGAGCAAGATCCTGAAGGCGATCAAGCACTCCTCGTTGCGCGAGTGGCTCACCACGGTGGGCTGCCACCATGTCGGCAGCTACCGCCACTGCCTGTTCGTGACCGGATTTGCGGTCTCCTTCGCCCAGCACCTCGGCATGCGCGAGGACGACCAGCGCCGGCTGACCCGTGCCGCACTGCTGCACGACGTCGGCAAGGCCTTCGTTCCCTCCGCGCTGCTCGATAAGCCCGGCAAGCTCACCGACGAGGAGATGGCCGAAGTCCGCCAGCATCCGCGCCGCGGCTATGACGCGCTCGCAGCCCAAGGCGGCTTCCCGCCGGAGATGCTGGATGTCGTGCTGCATCACCACGAATTCCTCGACGGCTCTGGCTATCCCAACAATCTCTCGTCGAACCAGATCAGCGATATCGTGCGGGTCACGACGATCGTCGACATCTACGCGGCGCTCGTGGAGAAGCGCGCCTATCGCATGCCCTTCACCCACTCGCGCGCGTTTACGATGATGGAAGGCATGGGCGGCAAGCTGGACCAGCAGCTGTTGCAGGCGTTCCGCCCGGTGGCGCTGGGGTCGTTCTGATCTGGCTGCGTAGGGTGGGTTAGCGTAGCGTAACCCACCATGCTTCCGCATTTGCCGGACGAAGTTGGTGGGTTACGCCTTCGGCTAACCCACCCTACGATCTCTATGCTTCAGCCCACCATCTTCCTCAGCTCCGCCTTCGCCACCTTCTCCAGCGTCGAGCGCGGCATGTCGTCGACAAAGCGGATCTCGCGCGGCACCTTGAAGTCGGCGAGGCCGGCGCGGCAGGCGGCCATCACGGCGTCGTGCAGATCAGGCCGCGCACCGGCGACGCCACCCTGCGGGATGATGAAGACGACCGGCACCTCGTCCAGCATTGGATGCGTCTTCGCCACCACGGCGGCCTCGCGCACGCCGGGGACGAGTGCGACCACCTGCTCGATCTCGGACGCGGCGACGTTCTCGCCGCCGACCTTGAGCATGTCCTTGCTGCGGTCCGCGAAGCGGATGTAGCCGTTCTCCAGCCGCACCACGCGGTCACCGGTGAGAAAGAAGCCGTACTCGTCGAAGCTCTCGCGCGTCGCCTTTTCGTTGTGCAGATATTCGGCGAACAGCGACAGGCCGACAATGCCCTTGATCGAGAGGTTGCCGGCGTCGCCGACCTCCGTCGGCTTTCCGTCGTCGTCGGTGATGCGGATTTCATATTCCGGCGCGGCGCGGCCGATCGACATCGGGATGTTGGGCTGGTCGATCTCGCCGACGATGCCGTGGGTGATGGTCTCGGTCATGCCCCACCAGCCGATGATCTTGACGCCGAAGGCGGCGAAGGCCGGCGGCTCGTTGATCGCGGTGCCCCATAAGCGAAATTTGTGATCGCGCGGGATGTCCTGCTCGAGCAGCGCCTTCATGCAGAACGGGATGGTCGAGGTCCAGGTCGAGCCGTGCTCGCGCGCGGCGCCCCAGAACCGGCTGGCGGAAAAGCGCGGCTGGATCACGCAGGTGGCGCCGACCCATAGCGTCGCCAGCATCGAATAGGCCAGCGCGTTGGTGTGGAACAGCGGCAGATAGGCTTGATGCACGTCGCTTGCGTGCAGGTCCTCGTGCGCGGCGTTGATCTTGGCGCCCCACAGCGCGTTGGCGTGGGTCCACAGCACCGCCTTGGGGCGCGATGTCGTGCCCGAGGTGTACTGCACGCTGCACGGCGCGCGCGGATCGATCGCGCGCCTGGGACGGTCGGCGCTGTCGGCGAACAGCTCCTCAAAGCTGTCGCCGCGTGAGACCGGATTCGCGGGCGCCGCGCCCGAATCGTGCGAGGTCACCGCCATCCAGCGGATGTTGCGGCAGTTCTGCGCGACGATCTCGGCATAGGCCGGCTGCGTGATCGCGGCAACCGCGCCGCAATGATCGGCAAAATAGTCGAGCTCGGCCGGTGCCGAGCGCGTGTTGGTGGTCACCGCGACGGCGCCGAGTTCGACACAGGCGAACCAGGCCAGCAGCGCCTCGATGCAATTGTCGAGATGAATGAGCACATACTCGCCCGGCTTCACGCCGCGCTTCTTCAGTCCCGCCGCGAGCGCGCCGACCCGCTCGTGAAACTCGCCATAGCTCCAGCGCCGCGCGGGCGTGTCGAACGGCGCCCAGATCAGGAACGGATGTGAGCTGCGCACCTCAGCCCGCATCTTCAGCAGCCAGGGCACGTCGAGCCCGTCGAACGGGCCCACGATTCCGGCGGCGGCTTGCGAATTCGGCATATGTCCTCCCGTGCAGCCTGCATCTTGCCGGCGGCTGCGTTTTGATGATTGCGTCTTCCGGCTCTCTCCGCCGTCATTGCGAGCGGAGCGAAGCAATCCAGAATCCCTCCGCGGGGACATCTGGATTGGGTCGCAATCGCTCCTCGCAATGACGGCGCGTGGGGCAGGCGGCTTGGCCTTACCGGCCGCCGTCCTCGTATGACGAAATCTCGATCAGGCTGCCATCCGGATCCCTGCAATAGACCGAGCGCAGGGTGCCGCGGGCGCCCTGCTTGAGAACCGGGCCTTGTTCGATCGCGACGCCATGTGCCTTCAAATGCGCCACCACCTCGTCGGGGCTGGCGGATGTGAGGAAGCACAGATCCTCGCTGCCGGCGGTCTGGTGCTCCGCGGTGAACCACTCCACCTTGTCGGCATCGCCCGGCCGGACGTTGATCTTCTGGTTACCGAATTGCAACGAAGTCCGCGGCGCTTTGCCGCCGCCGGGCTCGAACACCTTGACTTCCATGCCGAGAATCTTGCCGTACCACTCGGCGGTCACTGCGACGTCCGCGACGTTGATCACGAGATGATCGAGAGCTTCGACCTTGACCGCCATGCCTTATCCTTTCGTCGTGATGCGCCCCGTGCACTTTCCGCCTGCGGCAAGCTTTGTTACAACCGCGCCGACGCCATTTTCAAGCTATCTGGCTTCAAGAACAACACGTTGGGAGAACCCTTGAAATGATCACTCGCCGTACCGCGCTGAGCCTGCTCGCCGCCAGTCCGCTTGCAGCCAGCCCGCTGTCGAAAGCCTTTGCCGCCGATTATCCGACCCACCCGGTGAAATGGGTGGTCGGCTATCCGCCGGGCGGAGCCACCGATATCTTGGCGCGGCTGATCGGTCAGCGGCTGTCGGAGAAGTTCGGCCAGCAATTCGTGATCGAGAACAAGCCGGGTGCCGGCAACAATATCGCTACCGAATCGGTCATCAATGCCGAACCCGACGGCTACACGCTGCAACTGGTCAATCCGGCCAACTACATCAACGCCTCGCTCTACACCAACCTGAAGTTCAACTTCGTGCGCGACATCGCGCCGGTCGCCTCGTTCCAGCGCGTGCCGAACGTGATGACTGTCAACAAGGACGTGCCGGCCAAGACCGTCGCCGAGTTCATCGAATACGTGAAGGCCAATCCCGGCAAGGTCAACATGGCCTCCTCCGGCAACGGCACCTCGGTGCATCTGTCCGGCGAGATGTTCATGGCGCTGACCGGCTGCAAGATGCAGCACGTGCCCTATCGCGGCGCCGCGCCCGCGATCACCGACATGCTCGGCGGTCAGGTGCAGGTGATCTTCGACAACATGCCCTCGATCATCCAGCACATCCGGTCCGGTTCGCTCCGCGCCATCGGCGTCACCACGGCGGAGCGCTCGCCGCAGCTGCCCGACGTGCCGGCGATCGGCGAGACCGTGAAGGGCTACGAGGCGAGCGCGTTGTTCGGCATGGGTGCGCCGAAGAACACGCCCAAGGACATCATCGCCAAGCTCAACAGCGAGATCAACACGCTGATAAAGGAGCCGGACATGGCCAAGCGCCTGGTCGAGCTCGGCGGCGAGCCGCGGGCGCAGACGCCAGAGGCGTTCGGCGAGGAGATCAAGGCGGAGACCGAGAAATGGAAGAAGGTCGTCGAGTTCGCCGGCCTGAAGGTCGAGTAGCGATCTCGTGATGTTCGTGATCGGAGCCCTGCCCGTTCGGCAGGGCTTTTTTCTTGCGCATCAAGGTTTCTTGCGTGTCAGCGCCCGTCGATCTGGAATAAAACGGCGTGGCGAAACCTGATGTTATATGGCGCGTATCTCGCGCTATGAGGATAGGAGTTGGAATCATGCGCAAGACGCAATTGGCTCTGCTGGGCCTCGGCGCGACACTCCTTGCCGGCTTCTCCGCCGTCACCCCCGCCGCGGCGCACGACTACCCCTGGTGTGCCCAGGGCGGCGGGTACGAGTATCCCGGCGATTGCACCTACAGCACCTATGGACAATGTCAGGCCAGTGTGTCGGGCCGGCTCATGGCCTGCGGGCCCAATCCGCTCGTCGCCTACGGTCAATCGTCCCTGCCGCAATCGCGGCAGCCGCGGCGCACGCGTCCCGTCGCGCCGTATTGAGGAACTCGCGGTTTGACTGATAGCCCCGATCGCGTTCGCGCCATCCGCGGCCGCGCGGACGCCGCCTGCGTTGCCGCTACCGCTTCGCCTCAGCCTGCTCCGTGCCGTTGCACGAGATCAGCATCGTATAGGGCCGCGCATTGCCGGCGATGTCGGTGGTCTTGATCTCGCCCTTCGGTTCGGCAGTTTGGTAGGGCACCACGGAGTTGTCGAGGAAGTCGCGTAGCGCGCCGGTCTTGATCGCGAAGTTGATGTTCTCGGGGATGTTGCCGGTCGCAGCGGCGACCCGTAATCCGTCCAGCTTTCCCGTAACGACGCCGACGATCTGCCCGGTGGTGTCGAACAGCGGGCCGCCGCTATTGCCGGGCTGCACCGGCGCACTGATTTGCAGGAAACGCGAATCGTTGCGCATGCCGCTGAGCGAGCTGACGATGCCAGTCGTCACCGTGAAATCCGAAGTCAGCAATCCATGGAACGGAAAGCCGATCGCGACGACGGAATCGCCGGAGCGGATCGAGCGGTCGCGGATCCGGGCGAACTCCTTGAACGTGGTCGTCGACGGCGCCTGCAGCAACGCGAGGTCGTTGTTGGCGTCGCTCGACACCACGCGCAAAACCATTCCGGCTTCGCCCGTGAGATTGCCCTTGATGTCGCCGACGCAGCCATTGATCACATGATTATTGGTGACGACGTGTCCGCTGGCGCTCACGACAAAGCCGGTACCGCTTTTGGCTTTGGCGGACTTGCTGGCCGGCGGTGATGCTTGCTTGTCGGGCGCCTGCGGCTTTGCCGCAACCTTCGTAAAGTCTCCGGCCTTGTTCAGGCCGTCGGCTTTCACCTTGGTGACGCAATTGGCCAGTGCCGCAATCACGGGCCCGGCCGAGGTCAGGTCGAAATTCAGCACGGTGCGGCCGCTCGTCGCGACCATCAGGCTTGCCTTCTGAAACGCTCGTACCACGTTGGCAGGCATGACGGAGCTGAGCATGTTCGTCTGGTTGGCCGTGGCGAACAGTCTGGCCTGCTCCTGTCCGTCAAAGATAACGTCGATCGCGGCGTTCTCGCCCTGCTTGAAGTGGTAGCTGGGACTCGCAAAGCTCAATATCCACGAGCCCCCAGTATTCTGGCCGACGACGAGAATGACGCCGTTGGCATAAGGCGCCGTCGCGGCACAATGCGAGAAGGCTCCGGTTTCGTCATTGCTGAACGCGCCGCCAACCCAGTTGCCGATTTTGACGCTGCCGAATGGCCCGGCCGCGTGCGCAACGCTGCCAACGCTCAGCTGCAATAATGACGCAACGATAAATGACTTAAGCCACATGCTTTCCCCCAGAACGCGCTCGCGCGCATCTTATCTGCGGGAGGAGGTGCCGCGCAACCGGCAGTTGTCCGGCGAGGACCAGCGTCAAGAGGCGACGTTCGGGACTTGTCTTTACTTTGCGATCCGATATACTTTGCGGTACAAAGTAACGGGATCGATAGTCCCGGCAGCATGGGCGGAACGAGGTTTTGGCGTTGCCAATGCGCGATCTCGACAAGGCACTGGCTGACATCGTGGCGATCCGCAGCCAGATTGCGGCCGGCACGGCGTTCCGCGGCTACGGCCCGGCGACGATGGCGGCGACCGGTGCCGTCGCGCTTCTCACCGCAATCCTGCAATTCTGGTTGCTCGATGATCCCACCGGCGAGCCGCTCGGTTTCTTCCTCGGTTGGTTCATTGCCGCCGCGCTCTCCGGCCTGACGATCGGTATCGAGATGCGCGCACGTTCGCGCCGCCATCATTCGGGTCTCGCCGATGCGATGATCCACCAGGCCGTCGAGCAGTTCCTGCCTGCAGGCGTTGCCGGTGTTCTGCTTGCGGTAGTGATGTGGAAGTTCGCGGGCGAAACGCTGTGGTTGCTGCCGGGTCTGTGGCAGATCCTGGTGTCGCTCGGCATTTTCGCCTCCGTCCGCTCGCTGCCGCGCACCGTGGCGCTCGCCGGCGCCTGGTATTTCATGTCCGGTTTTGCGGTGGTGGTGCTCGCGAGCCAAACCCATACGCTGTCGCCCTGGACCATGGGCCTGCCCTTCGTGATCGGGCAGTCGGTGATGGCGGGCATTCTGTATTTCGCATCCGGAGACCATGATGTCGAAGATTGACAGCGCACCCTTCTCTTATGAAGGACTGGACCGCGTGATCCATGAGAAGGCGAGGCTCGGACTTCTGACCTCGCTGATGGCGCATCCGAAGGGTCTGGCGTTCGCCGATCTCAAGCAGCTCTGCGGCCTCACCGACGGCAATCTCAGCCGGCATCTCGCCGTGCTCCAGGAAGCCGGCCTCGTCGAGGTGACCAAGGGCTATGAGGGCAATCGCCCGCACACGACCTGCCGCCTGACCAAGGCCGGCCGCCGCCGCTTCCTCGATTATCTCGCCGTGCTCGAACGGCTGGTGCGCGACGCTGCCAAGGCCGCCGGCCGCGAGGCGGCGCCGCTCGGCCGCCTCGGTATCGTCTCGACCTGATCCTCCCCCTTTTTTGACCGGAGACTTTGCAATGCAAAGTGACCTTATGTCCCGCAACGAGAAGCTTCACGTCGGCATCATCATGGACGGCAACGGCAGATGGGCGACACGGCGCGGCCTGTCGCGCGTGCGCGGGCATGAGGCCGGCGTCGAGGCGATCCGCCGCATCGTCGAAGCCGCGCCCAAGCAGGGCATCGGCACGCTGACGCTCTACGCCTTCTCCACCGACAATTGGCGCAGGCCGAAGGCCGAGGTCGCCGCGCTGATGACGCTTCTGCGCTTCTACCTCGCCAACGAGGTGCAGAGCCTGGTCAAGAACGGCGTGCGCCTCACCGTGATCGGCCGCCGCGACCGCTTGCCCGACGGCATCGCCAATGCGATTGCGCGTGCGGAAGACGCCACCGCGCACGGCAGCACGCTTCATCTGCGCATCGCCGTCGACTATTCCGCGCGCGACGCCATCCTCAACGCGGCGGCGAAGGCGGCGGCGCTGACGAGTCTCACCCGCGAGGCGTTCTCGCAGCTCGTTACCGGCGAGGCCGGTTTGCGCGACGTCGACCTCATCATCCGTACCTCGGGTGAGAAACGGCTGTCGGACTTCCTGCTCTGGGAAGGTGCCTATGCCGAGCTGCACTTCACCGAGCGGATGTGGCCCGAATTCGACGCGGGCGATCTCGCCGCGGCCCTGGTCTCCTTCCACGGCCGCGAGCGCCGCTTTGGCGGGCTCCAGGCGATCGTGCCGGAGGAGGTGCCTTCACTCTCTCGCGTGTGACGCCCGGCACTGAGGAACGAAACTGTTCGTTTTCGGCCGCAAGATTGGCAACACCGTCCAAGCGCTAAGCGCGCGGTCTCGGCTAGGTCTGCATTCGATGCAACCTGCCGAAAGCCTCGCGCATGTCACACTTATTGCTGGATGCCGTTCTCGAGTCAGCCGAAGCCAGCGCCACGGTCCGTATCAGGCCGGCCAGCGCGTCCGATGTCGAGAGCCTCTCGATCTATTTCACGAGCCTCTCCGCGACATCGCGCAACAAGCGCTTCATGGGCGCGCGGGCGGACATTGCCGTGGTCGCGGCCGAATGCGTCGCCAGGACCAGCCATCCCGATCATTTCACCCTGCTCGCCGAGATCAGGCAGGAGGGGCAAGGCACGATCGTCGGCGAAACCAGATACGCCTACGATGCGGATGCACGGCATGGTGATTTCGCTATCTCCGTTGCCGATGGGTTTCAGCGCAAGGGCGTCGGCCTCCGCATGATGACGGCGATGGAGAGGCACGCGAGCGATCTCGGTCACGAGATGATTGCAGCCGAGACCGCGCGCGTGAACGCCGAGATGCGCGGCCTTGCGAAGAAGGCGGGATTCGAGGACACCGGTCTCGGAGACTGGCAGTCGGTCCATCTCGCGAAGCGTCTCTTGCGGTCGCTGCGCTTGCCACAAATTTGAGCAAGCGCGCGACGCCGATCGTGCCCTACTATCTCCCTGCGACGGGAGCTTGGTCGGATGCGCGCAGTTCTGGATTATTGCACCGGTGGGACGGAGCGGCAGGTCGCGGCCGGCACGCTGATCGTCGCCGAGGGCGGCACCACCGGTCATCTCTATGTGCTGATGCAGGGCAAGCTCGAAGTGCTCAAGGGCGAGATGGTGGTCGCCACCGTAACCGAGCCCGGTGCGGTGCTGGGCGAAATGTCTGTGCTGCTGGGGCAGCCGCACACTGCGACCGTACGGGCCTGCTCCGATTCCGTCGTCTACGAATTCGAGGACGCCGCCTCGTTCCTCAGGCAAGAGGCGGGCGTGGCGCTTCTGATCGCCAAGATGCTGGCGCAGCGGCTCAATGTCGCCAATACCTATCTTGCCGATCTCAAGCAGCAATATGCCGGCCACGGCACGCATCTGGCGATGGTCGGCGAGGTGCTCCAGAGCATGATCAACCTGCCGCCGCTCGAGGTCTCGCCAGGCTCGGATCGGCAATCCGATCCAAGAATGTGAGCCAGTCGGGCGGCGCCTCGATCGGAGCGGCGGGTCGCTGCAGCGGCCCGTCAAGATCGATCCATTGCGCCTCGCCGGCCGCAAGCCAGAACGCCCTGTCCGCATCGAGGTCCAGCACGATATATGTCGGCGGACGGCCGGGTTGCAGGCCGGTGTTGAAGACCCAGCTCTCGCCGAGCCGGTCGAACCACGAGCCATCGGTAATGAACGGCGACTGATGCACATGGCCCGAGATCACCATCGAGGGCTGGTACTGCATGATCCATTGCACCAGCTCGACGTCGCCGAAGAAGCGCTTGCCGCCCCAGCTCGTCGGTGAATTCGCCGGCGGCGCGTGATGGATCCAGATCCAGCGCTGCGGCCGGCCGGCCGCGGCGGCGGCGGCGAGCTGCGCGACCAGGCGTTGCTTGACCAGCGGCCCATCCCACCATGGGCACACCGTGAACAGCGTGTCGCCGACGGTGAGGCCGTCACCGTCGCAGGCAATCCCCAACTCGCGCACCTCCGAGATCCAGCGCGAGATCTTTTCGCCTTCCGCATTGCGCTCGTCGAGGTCGTGATTGCCGGAGCAGAGGATTACGCGAGTCTTGCCGGCGAGCAGGGCGAGGTACTTCTTCACCACCACGATCTGCGCGCGAAAATCCACCATCGAGCCGATGTCGAGCGCATCGCCGGCGAAGATCACAAGGTCGAATTGCGGAGCGGCGCTGACGAGCCAGTCGAGCTGAGGCAGCGAATAGTGCAGGTCGGCCACGACCAGGCAGCGCATTGGAAATCCAGGAGTGAGACGTCAAAAATGCTCGGGATTGCAAAATATCTGAACGCAAGACGCAGACCAGCCGCATCTCTCGCCAATTCAATGCGGGCAGTATGCTGCGGCGCATCCGCGGGTGCAAGCATCGAAGCGTCGCCGGACTGGACCGGATCATCGAATTCTGATGTCGTGGCGTGACCTCAACAGCTCGTGCCCCAACAGCTCGTCTCCCATGACCTCCTTCAAGACCATTCGTGCGCGCGCCGAAAAACGCAAGGGCGGGCCCAAGGCGCTCGAAAAGCTGATGCCGGAAAAGCCCGACCTGAAGGGCCTCGCCAAACGCGGCGACGATCGCATCCTCGCAGAGATGACGAAGCGTGTGTTTTGCGCGGGCTTTGCCTGGAGCGTGATCGAGACGAAATGGGAGGCGTTTGAAGACGCCTTCCTGCGTTTCCAGCCGACCAAGCTCACCTTCCAGCCGGAGGATTATTGGGAGGGCCTGCTGCGCGACGCGCGCATCGTGCGCAACGGTGCCAAGATCATGTCGGTGCGCGACAACGCGGCCTTCGTCCAGGAGATCGCAAAGGAACACGGCAGCTTCGGCAGGTTTCTGGCGAAGTGGCCGCCGTCGGACCAGATCGGCCTGCTCGATCTCCTGAGCAAGCGTGGCAGCCGGTTGGGTGCCAACACCGGCCAGATGCTGCTGCGGTTCGTCGGCTGGGACGGCTTTGTGACGTCCAGGGACGTCGTGGCGTGCCTGCGCGATGCCGGTCTCGACATCGCCGAAGAGGTCAAGTCGAAGGGCGATCTGGCAAAGGTGCAGGCGCAGTTCAACGCCTGGGCCGAGGAGACCGGGCTGTCCTACACATATCTGTCACGCATCTGTGCGCTGTCCGTCGGCGAGAACAGAAGCGATCATTAGGTCACGAAAACCAGGAGAACAATCATGGCCAAAGCCTATTGGGTTGCCACTTATCGCGCGATCAAGAACCCCGACGCCATGGCGGCCTATGCCAAGGTGTCGCGCCAGGCCATCGAAGCGGCTGGGGGCCGCGTGATCGCGCGCGGGATGCCGGCTACAACATTCGAGCTCGGCTTGATGGAACGCGTCGTGCTCATCGAGTTCGACAGCGTCGCGAGCGCCAAGGCGGCATATGAAAGCCCGGCCTACAAGGCCGCCCACGATCTGCTCGGCGACGGCGCCGATCGTGACATCCGGATCGTCGAAGCCGCCGAGTAGCGCTGCATCGGCGGGATCGTGGACATCGTGTGGCGATCCCGTGCCATGAGCGGGGCGGTCGCCACGCGCGATCACGAATTACATTTTTCCGGAACATTTGTGCGCAGCACCCGTTCGGGACATTGAGCCAGGCGAACATCGGCGCAGGGAACGCCCGCTCTGGCTTACCTCAATGAAACCGACGTGACAGAAACGGAGCAGCTCATGAAGCTCACATCCGAACAGGTGAAGCAGACCGTCAACCAGCTCGGCGCTCAGGTGCTGCCCGACGAGCATCCCGCCATGCCGCAGCTCAACAGCATGTTCGGCGAGCACACTTTCTTCGTCGATGAGACCGGACTGAAGGTCGTCGAGCCTACGGCGCCCCCCGGCACCGAGCGCCAGAGCGGCGAAGTCGTCAGCCTCGCCGATTGGGGCGATTCCGAGCTGACACGCCTGATGGCGCACGAGCCCGAGCCGACCGGCGTGATCGTGGTGTTCGAGCACGTGAGGCATTGATCGGGCCCAGCGGATCGACCTTCGGTGGCGAGTCTGAAAACCCGCCATCGTAGATTCGCGTGGCGACGCGCTCCACGTGGCTGTCTGCGTCCGCCGAAATCCCGTCAGTTTGGCTCAGATGCCGAGAGTCAGCTGCGGCGGCTCCGCATCGTCCCCGGCCTGGAGGGAAGACAGCGAGACCCCCAGCAGCCTGACGCTCTTGGGCAGCGGTATCTCGGCTTCGAGCAGGCCGCAAGCCAGCCGCTCAAGATCGTCGCGGCCTGCAACCGGCGAAAGAGCGGACCTGCTGCGCGTGATGATCTCGAAGTCGGCAAACTTGATCTTCAAGGTGATGGTGCGGCCACGGCTGCCGGTCGCCTCGCAATGGCGCCACACCTTGTCGACGAGCGGCTTGAGCTCGGCGACCAGCGCGTCGAATTCGGTGAGGTCGCTCGAGAACGTGGTCTCCGCGCCGATGGACTTGCGGACCCGGTTGGCCCGGACCGGCCGTTTGTCGACGCCGCGCGAGATCCAGTAGTAATAGGCGCCCGACTTGCCGAAATTCGCATTCATGAACTCCAGCGTCTGACGACGAATATCGAGACCGGTGAACATGCCGAGCGCGTTCATCTTCGCGCCCGTGGCCGGGCCTATCCCATGGAATTTTCCGACGGGCAGGGTCTCGACGAAGGCGGGTCCCATCTCCGGTGAGATCACGAACTGACCGTTGGGCTTGCGATGATCGGAGGCGAGCTTGGCCAGAAATTTGTTGTAGGAGATGCCGGCCGAAGCGTTGAGGCCCGTTTCGGCCTTGATCCTCTCGCGGATCTTGAGTGCAATGTCGCGGGCCAGCGGGATGCCTTGCAGGTTTTCGGTCACGTCGAGATAGGCCTCGTCGAGCGACAACGGCTCGATGATCGGGGTATGCTCCGCGAAGATGTCGCGGATCTGCCTGGAGATTGCCTTGTAGACCTCGAAGCGCGGCTTGACGAAAACCAGATCGGGACATTGCCGCTTCGCCGTTACGGATGGCATGGCGGAGCGAACGCCGAACTCGCGGGCCTCATAGCTTGCGGCCGCGACGACCCCACGTTCCGCGGAGCCTCCGACTGCGACGGGCTTGCCGCGCAGGTCCGGATTGTCGCGCTGTTCCACGGACGCGTAGAAGGCATCCATGTCGATATGGATGATCTTGCGGACGGGCGAGGTCTCGCCGGCCACCGTGTCGGATTCGCTCATGGCAAGATGATACAATTGAGCGATGAGAAGTGCGAGGTGAGGTGTGATTCACAGAGCAATCTCAGGCTTGTGAGTGGCAAGCATGGGCATGCGATCTAATATGAGGTCGAGGAGGACAGCCGATGCAATACAGCTCCGAACTCATTCGAACGATGCGTCAGGCGCTGGAGGCCGTGATGGCAAGCGTGCCGCCCGACCAGTCGGTGTTCGGGCTGAAGGCGGCCGTCGCCGAATGCATCCTGAAGGCGGCCGCACACGGTCAGACGTCCTACGACGGACTGGTGACGTCGGCTTCCGACCAGGTCCAGGCGATCATCTCGATGCTGACATGAGCGCGGGCTTGCGCTGAGCAGGCGATGACTTGAGCGCGTGCGGCAACAAGGCAAATCGGGTGAGGGTGCCTCCAGCGCGGACTGGAAGAGACTGGCGCACCCGACACGATTCGAACGTGTGACCTTTGCCTTCGGAGGGCAACGCTCTATCCAGCTGAGCTACGGGTGCAACGAGGGTTCATTTAGCCGATTGGCGGGGGGCGGGCAACCGCTTCCACCGTCTCCTGCAGGCTGATTTGGGCTAGCCTGATTTACGGGCTGCGCGGCCAGGAACCGGCACGCCATCCCGCCCGAGCTTGGCGAACTCGGCGAGCAGCCGTTCGGAGCACAAGACGCGGTTGCGGCCGAGCCGTTTGGCCGCATAGAGCGCCTGGTCGGCCGCGCCCAGCAGCCGGTCGGGGCTGCCGTCGGTTTCGCTGGGAATGTGGCTGGCGACGCCGACGCTGAGGGTGACGCGGTCACCGGCCCCGACGGCGCCATGGGTGATCCGCAAGGCCATCACGGCGCAGCGGATCTCGTCGGCGATGACGCAGGCGGCATCGCAATCCATGTCCGGCAGGATCAGCGCGAATTCCTCGCCGCCATAGCGGCTGGCGAGATCGAGCGGGCGCACGGCATAGCGGCTGACGACGGACGCGACCGCGCGCAGGCATTCGTCGCCGCTCTGATGGCCGTGGCGGTCGTTGAACAGCTTGAAATGATCGACGTCGACGAACAGCAGCGCCATCGGCTTCTGCGTCCGCTGGGCGCGGGCCCATTCGCTCATCAGCATCTGGTCGAACGCGCGACGGTTCGACAGGCCGGTCAGCCCGTCCTTGGTGGCAAGCTCCTTCAGGGCCATCTCGGCGCGCTTCTGGTCGGTGAGGTCGCGCAGCGTCTCCACCACCGCAATCAGATGGCCGGCTTCGTCGTGGATCGGGCCGGCGTCGATGGCGAGATAGAGCTGGCTGCCGAGCTTCGGCATCACGCACCAATTCTCGGCGCTGAAGCCGAGCCCGTTATGGCCGCGCGCGGCATATTCGGAATAGAACTCCGGCAGCTGTTCCGGGCGGTCGAGCGCGACAAGATCGGCGAGGCAAGGGCGCCTGGTCTCGTAGAAGGCCTGCCAGTGCTTATTGGTACCGATCACCTCGGAGGCGGCGACGCCGGTCAGCCGCTCGCAGGCTCTGTTCCAGATCACGACGCGGCGCTTGGGGTCGATCACGAAGGTCGGCACCACCAGATGCTGCATCAGCCGCACGGCATAGGAATCCGCAACGTCGACCGTCTTGGCTGACGTTTTCCCCGGCTTCGCCATGTCAGGCCACCGCCGCCACCGGCAAGGCATGGCTTGGGCCGAACAGCTGTCGCACTTCGCTGGCCGGCTTCGGTCTGCTGAAAAGATAGCCCTGCATCTCCGTGCAACCGAGCGCGCGCAGCATCTCGCGCTGCGCCTCGGTCTCGACGCCCTCCGCGACCGTGGTCATGTTGCTGGCGGCGGCGATGTTCACCACCGCCTGCACGATCACGGGCGCGCCGCTCGCCTCGGCGATATCAGCGACGAAGCAGCGGTCGATCTTGATCTTGTCGAACGGGAAGCGCTTCAGATAGCTGAGCGAGGAGTAGCCGGTGCCGAAATCGTCGAGCGCGATGCGCACGCCGATGGCGCGGAGCTGGTGGAGGATCGAGAGCGCCGCCTCGTCGTCGCGGATCAGCACGGCCTCGGTGATCTCGAGCTCGAGCCGGCACGGGGCAAGTCCGGAATCCGCGAGCGCGCCGGCGATTCGCAGCGCCAGCGTTTCGCATTTGAGCTGCACCGGCGAGACGTTGACCGCGACGCGCACATGCGCCGGCCAGGTCGCGGCCTCGTTGCAGGCCATGCGCAGCACCCAGTCGCCGAGCTCGTTGATCAGGCCGGTGTCCTCGGCAATCGGGATGAACTCGGCCGGCGACACCATGCCGCGCTGCGGATGCCGCCAGCGCAGCAGCGCCTCGCAGCCCGTGACCTCGTTGGTGCGCAGGTCGACCAACGGCTGATAGTGGATCTCGAAACCGCCGTTCACCAGGGCCTGGCGCAAATCCTGCTCCAGGCTGAGGCGCGCCTTGGCGCTCGCATCCATCTCCGGCTCGAAGAAGCGGTGGGTGCGGCGGCCCTCGGCCTTGGCGCCGTACATTGCGAGATCGGCATTCTTGATGAGCTGGTCGAGATCGGTGCCGTCCTGCGGCGCCATCGCGATGCCGATGCTGGCGTCGGTGGAGAGCTGATGACCGAAGCAATGATAGGGCCGGCGGATTTCCTCGAAGATCCGCATCACGAATGACACTACGTCGGCGGATGACTCGATCCCGGTCTGGATCACCGCGAATTCGTCGCCGCCGAGCCGCGCGATCAGGTCGCCCTGCCCGAGGCAGCCGCGGATGCGGGCCGCGATTCCCTTCAAAAGTTCGTCGCCGACGTGATGACCGAGCGAATCGTTGATGCCCTTGAACTCGTCGACGTCGATGTAGAGTAGCGCGAACTGATTGCCGCTGCCGACCTTCTCGAGTTCGCGCTCGATCTGCTCGCGGAACAGCGCCCGGTTCGGCAGGTCGGTGAGCGCATCGTAATGCGCCATATGCGCGATCTTCTCGTCGGCGCGCCGTCGTTCGGTGACATCCTCGACGACGTTGATGAGGTAACGCGGCTCGCCGGATTCGTCGCGGATTCCGATCCGGGTCGAGGTGATGTAGCGCATCCCCTTGGCCTGGCTCTGCCAGGCATGCTCGTCCTTGAACAATCCCCCGCCCGCCTTCAGCGCCTTGCTGTCGTCGTCGGTGACGATCCTGGCGGATGCATCCGGGTAGATATCGAAGGGAGTCTTGCCGACGATGTCTTCACTCAACTGACCAAATTGCTCTTCGGCGGTCCGATTGACCAGCAGATATCGCCGCGTTTGGGCATCCTTCACCGTGATCTGCGACGGGATGTGGTCGATGATCTCGCGCAGGAACATGTAGTTGCGGTCGCGTTCCTGCTCCAGCTTGCGACGTTCGGTGATGTCTTCGATCGTGGCCACCCATCCGCCCTGCGCGAGCGGGGTGTTGATGACCTGGAAAGCGCGGCCGCTCGGCAAGTGATGGCTTCTGGTGGAGACGGTGCCCTCCGCGACGACCCTCATGACGTCGGCGCAAAATGCCTCGACATCGCCTTCGAACGCGCCGCGCTCCTTGCGGTGATACATCGCCTCGCGGATGTGACAGCCGGGCTTGATGACGTCGTGAGAGAGGCCGAACATGTCGGCGTAGCGGCGGTTGCAGGTGACGATGTAGCCCGCGGCATCGTACAGGATCAGCCCTTGCGACATGTTGTTCAAGGCGGTGTCGAGCCGCCCTCGCTCCGCTTCCAGCCGCTGCTGCGCCTCGCGGTTCTGCCGGTTGATCTGGCGAACGATCAGGAACAGGATCAGCGCAATCACCGTGGCCGAAAGCGCGGCGGTGGTGACCATGAAACCGGTCTGCTGCCGCCAGTCGGCCAGCGCGGCTTTCGTGGTGTTGGTCGCGACGATGACCAGCGGGAAGTGCGAAAGCGAGGCCCCGGAGCCGAGGCGCTCGTCGCCGTCGATCGGGCCCTTGACGCGCAGGGTGTGCCGGCCACCTTCGGCCAGCATCTTGCGCATCAGCGGCGCGTCCTTGAAGTCCCTGCCGATCAGCTCTTCGACATGCGGGTAGCGCGACAGCATCCTGCCATTGCGGTCGAACAGCGAGATCGCGGTGCCCTCAGCAAGCGCAACGGACGCGAAATAGTTCTGGTAGCTGTCCGGATCGATCCGGCGGACCATCGTGCCGAGGAAGCTGCCGTCTGCGCCGCTCAGCCGACGCGCGACGACCGTGGTCCATTTTCCGATGATGAAGCTGCGGACCGATTCCAGCGCCACCGGTTCGGCCCTCGGATTCGATTTGAAGGCCTGAAAGTAGGCGCGCGAGGAGATGTTGATCTTGGGCAGCGGTTGGGCCCGCGACCAGTTGATCAGTTCGCCGTCGGCATCGTAGATCGCGATGTCGCCGAGGTAGGACACCGGGCCGATCTTGCTCCGCAGCATCTGGTTCGTCGCGGGTCCGGACATGCGCTCGCGGAACATCGCGGCCGAACTGATCTCCGGCAGGTTCATCTGCCCGATCACATCGGCGGCGACGACGTCGGAATCTTCGAATTGCTGGTCGAAGTGCCGCGCGATCAGCTGTACCGTATTTTCCAGCTCGCGCTCGCGGTTGGCCAGGGTACGTTCGCGAAATTCGCCGACCGCCATCGCGGTCACGGCGAAGATCCCGGCGACCAGCAACACGCCGCACAAAGTGAGCCACAGCACCGGTCCGCGCCGAATGGCTGCCTCCCAGCCGTGCTTCGCGGCTAGGAACATTCCGGCTGCAATTCCTGCAAAGACCTGGCGCATTCCCCCTCCCTGAAGGGACAGGGATACACCACACAAATGGCGTAAAGCTTAGGAAAGCCAGTTACCTGAGCGTTAATCTCGTTGCGCGATCACGGTCGTGTCCGGCGAGCCGCTGCGCTGCATCATGAATCACGCGTTAATGCGAGCCGCCTGCGCTCTTGTCGCTGCTGAGATTGCGCAGCCGTCCGACCACGCCGGTCGGAAAGAAGTAGACGCTGGCGATGAAGAGCAGCCCGAGCCACAGCAGCCAGCGATCGGGATGCAACAGCCCCGGCAGCAGCGGCAGGCCGGCTTCCGACGCCGCCTTGGAGGCGACGCCCATCAGCGCCTGCAGATAGTTCTGGGCGAGGATGAAGATGGTGGCGCCGATGATCGCGCCGTAGATCGTGCCCATGCCGCCGATCACGACCATCAGCAGAATGTCCAGCATGATCGAGAAGCTGAGCGAGGTATCGGGGCCGGCATAGCGCAGCCACAATGCATTGAGAATGCCGGCGCCGGCGGCGACCAGTGCGGCGATGCAGTTGGCGTAGCTCAGGTGGAAGACGGTGCGGAATCCGAGCGCCTCGGCGCGGAAGCGGTTCTCGCGGATCGCCTGCAGCACGCGCCCGAACGGCGAGTTCACCACCCGCAGCAAAGCGAGGATCATCAGGGCCGAGACGGTGAACACCAGATAGTAGGTCAGGATGCGGCCGTTGACCTCGAATCCCAGCACGTTCCTGGAGATCAGCACCGTGCCGGGCCTGAGCAGCTCGGGCAGCTGAAAGCTGCGGCCATCTTCGCCGCCGGTCAGCCAGGACAGCTGCGAGGCCAGCACCTGGAAGGCGGATGCAACCGCGAGCGTGATCATGGCAAAGAAGATCGCGGCAACCCGCAGCGAGAACAGTCCGATCGCAAGCGCAAGCAGCGCGGCAAGCGGCAGGCCGACCACGATGCCGGTTGCAACCGCACCCCAATTCGGGCCCATCCCGTACAGCGCGATCGCGATCGCGTAGCTGCCGATCCCGTAGAACATGGTGTGTGCGAACGACACCGAGCCGGTATAGCCGAGCAGGAGGTCGTACGAGGCGACCAGTGCGGCGAAGACGCAGATCTTGGCCGCGACGTTCAGCGCTTTCGCCCCGGGAAACAGGAACGGCGTCGCCAGCAGCGCCAGGATGATGAGGACGAGAACGAGCGTGAGCACGCGGCTGCGCGGCGGATCGCCTGACAGGATCATCATCGGCTGGTCACCGCATAGAGGCCGCGCGGCCGCCACATCAGAATGGCGACCATCAGCAGGATATTGGAGACGAGGGCGAGCTTCGGAACCAGGAAGCCGCCGTAATTGGCAATCATCGCGACCAGGATCGCGCCGATGAAGCAGCCGCCGATCGAGCCGAGGCCGCCGATGATGACGACGATGAAGATCAGGACGGTGAGGTCGTCGCTCATGGAGGCGTGAACCTGCTCGCGATACAGCGCCCACATCACGCCGCCGAGGCCGGCCAGCGCTGATCCCGTCATGAACACGCCGAGGAACAGGCGGCGGATGCGATAGCCGAGTGCCTCGACCATCTCGCGGTTCTCGACGCCGGCACGGATCAGAAGCCCGAGCTTGGTGCGGTTGAGCACGAGCTGGATCGCGATGAAGACGGCAAGGCCGATCAGCGTCGCCAGCACGCGGTATTTCGCGATCGCGACGTCGCCGAGGATGAAGGAGCCGCGCAGCGACGTCGGCAGCGGCGTCGGGATGATCTGCGGCCCCCACACCGCATACAGCGTCTGCTCGGCGACGATCAGGCCGCCCGTCGTCATCAGGATCTGCTTCAGATGCTGGCCGTAGACGGGCAGGATCAGCACCCGCTCGACAATCAGGCCGAGCGCGCCGGACACCGCCATCGACAGCAATGCCGCCGGCGCCAGGACCGCGAGGTTGATCCACAGCGAATCCGCCTGGAGGGAAGCGGCGAACGGCGCCAGCACCAGGGTCGCGACATAGGCCCCGACCGCGATGAAGGCGCCATGGCCGAAATTGAGCACGTCCATCAGGCCGAACACGAGCGTGAGTCCGGAGGCCATGATGAAGATCATCATGCCCATCGCGAGGCTCGCGGCCGTCAGCGTCAGCCAGGTGCTGGGCGAGCCGATCAGCGGGATCATCACGAGCGCGACCGCGATCGGCAGCAGGATCGGCGCGATGTCGCGCTTCGGCTTCGGCAGCGGATCGGTTGCGGCGAGCTCGGTCATTGATGCGTCTCCAGGCTCAGGCCGAGCAGCCGCTCCTGCAGCGGCACGTCGGAGGCCAAGGCCGCCATCTCGCCGCGATGAACGATGGTGCCGTTGTCCATCACCAGCACGTTGTCGCCGAGCTCGCGGGCCGCAAAGAAATTCTGTTCGACCATCAGGATCGTGGCGCCCTTGCGCTTGATCTCCTTCAGGCACTCGATCAGCGCCATCACGATCGCAGGCGCCAGCCCCTTGGTCGGTTCGTCAATCAGCAGGAGCTTGCGCGGTTCGACGATGGCGCGGGCAATCGACAACATCTGCTTCTGTCCGCCCGAGAGACTTCCCGCGCGCGACAGCCAGAACCGGCGCAGCGCCGGGAAGAAGCCAAAAATCCAGTCGAGCTGGACGTCGTCGAGCGGTCCGTCGCGCGCCGCCAGCACCAGGTTCTCCTTCACTGTGAGGTCGGAAAACACCGCCATGCTCTCCGGCACGTAGCCGACGCCGAGCCGCGCGATATCGGGCGTCGCACGGCTCTCGATGCGCTCGCCGGCGAGGCTGATCTCGCCGGAGGAGGCCTGCCAGAGGCCCATGATGGTGCGCAATGTCGTGGTCTTGCCGGCGCCATTGCGGCCGAGCAGCATCGTGGTCTGCCCCTGCGCGACAGCGAGATCGATGCCCTGGAGGATGTGATAGCGGCCGATATGGGTGTGCACCCCGGAGAGCTTCAACAGATCGGTCATGCTGCGCTCCCTGCAACTTTATTCGGCGCGACGCCGAGATAGGCTTCCTGCACGATCGGTGACGCAATCACCTCGGCCGGCGGACCGTCCGCAACAAGCTGCCCGTTATGCAGCACGATGATGCGATCGGCGAGCGATCGCACCACGTCCATCTTGTGCTCGACCAGGAGAATGATCCTGCTCTTGTCCTGCTTGAGCTGGGCGATCAGGTTCAGCACGACCGGGACTTCGTCGATGCTCATGCCCGCGGTCGGCTCGTCGAACATGAAGACATCAGGTTCGAGCGCCATCATCAGCGCGACCTCGAGCTTGCGCTGATCGCCATGGGACAGTGCGGTCGCGGCGACGCCACGGCGGCCGCCGAGCGCGACCTGATCCAGGATCGCATCGGCGCGGGCGATCAGATCGCGGCGGACCATCCAGGGCCGCAGCATGTCGTAGTGACTGCCGTCGGCGGCCTGCACGGCGAGCCGGACGTTTTCCTCCACTGAGAGATTCGGAAAGAGGTTGGTGAGCTGGAAGGCGCGTCCCAGGCCCGCGCGCGTCCGCATCGGCGCGGAATGCTGGGTGATGTCGATGCCGTCGAACAGGATGCTGCCGCTCGATGCGCGGAGCTGGCCGGAGATCAGATTGAAATAAGTGGTCTTGCCGGCGCCGTTCGGGCCGACGATGGCCGTGAGTTCGCCCGGGCGGAAACTGCAGGTGACGCTGTTGACCGCGACATGACCGCCGAAGCGCATGGTGAGGTCGCGGGTTTCGAGGGTCAGCGTCATGAGGATCTGGCAAATGATGAGAGGAGAATTTGTCCGCGATCACGCTGCGCTCCCGCTCCCGCCTGCGGGAGAGGCTGGGGAGAGGGTGCCTCCGCAATCGAGAACCCCCAGGAGGATAGAGCCCTCTCCCGGCCTCTCCCGCGAGCGGGAGAGGTGAAGTCAAAAAAACTCAGCGCTTGTTCTTGATCGGAACGTCCATGTCCTCGATCTTCAGCTCGCGCACCGGCTCGAGCACGGCCCAGGCGACGTTCGGATCGACCTTGACCTTGAAGTGATACATGCTCTGGAGCGCCTGATGGTCTTCCTTGCGGAACATCATCTTGCCCTTCGGCGTGTCGAACTCCAGGCCTTCCATGGCCGTGATCAGCTTCTCGGTGTCGGTCGACTTTGCCTTGGTGACGGCGGCGACGACGGACATCGCGGCGGCGAATCCGCCCGCGGTGAAGAAGTCCGGCGGCGCGTTGAAGCGCTTCTGGTGCTCGGCGACGAACCAGTCATTCACAGGGTTCTTCGGGATCGCGTAGAAATAATAGGTCGCGCCTTCCATGCCAGGCAGGCCCTTATAGGCGGCGAGCGCCGGCAGGATGTTGCCACCGGTGGACAGTTCGATGCCGTAGCGCTTCGGATCCATGTCCTGGAGTTTCGCCAGCGGATTGCCGGCGCCGGCCCAGATCACCCAGATCACCTTGCGGCCCGGCTTGTCCTTCAGCGCGTCGAACAGGCGCTGGCCGACCGCGGTGAAGTCGGTGGTCGAAGTCGGGGCATATTCTTCGGCGGCGAGCGTCGCGCCGGTCTTGCCGAGCGCCTCCTTGAAGGCGGCGACGCCGTCGCGGCCGAAGGCGTAGTCCTGCGCCAGCGTCGCGACGGTGACGCCCTGCTTGCCGATCGCGACCGCGTTCGAGATCGCGTCCTGCGACGAGTTGCGCGCGGTGCGGAAGATGTAGCGATTCCACTTCTCGCCGGTAATCTGGTCCGCGACCGCGGGCTCGACGATCAGGATCTTCTTGTTCTCCTCGGCGACGGGCAGGATCGCGAGTGCCGCGGCCGACGAGGTCGTGCCGATCGCGATGTCGGCCTTGTCGTCCTGATAGGCTTCCGCGAGCGCCGCCTTGGAGAGATCGGGCTTGCCCTGGTCGTCCTTGGGGATGACGACGATCTTGCGCCCGTCGAGTGTCATGGTGCCCTTGGTGGCGTATTCAAAACCCATTTGCAGGCCGGTCTCGGTCTGCTTGGCATAGGCCTCGAGCGGGCCGGTCTTGCCATAGATCAGCGCGACCTTGAGATCGTCGGCCTGTGCGGAGGTGCCCGCGGCGAGGGCGAGGATGGTGGTTGCCATGACGAGTGATTGACGCACGGTGGTCCCTCCTGATGAAATGCTTTGGCTATAGCGATTTGCACAACCGTGCAGACATTGCAATTCCACCTTCCGGCGGACCACGCGACGGGTATGTGTGACATTGTCCCGGCCCGGCCGCGCCGGATCGCTTCTGCCGAGGAAATCGGCAGATGCGATTGTTGACCTCACCCGTGGAGCGGGTTGCTCAGGCTTTGCAAAGTAACGATCAGGCCCGGGTTATCGCCGGTATCCGTTCGCGCGGGAATAGCCCTGCCGGTTCTGTTGCGTCGAGCGGTTTGTGACGCTGGCGCGTGCCTCGCTGGAGATGGGCGTTGCGAGCTTCAGCTCCTCCAGGAAGATCGGCCGGGAGAAATAATAGCCCTGCGCGTAGCGGATCTTGGTCGCAGCCTGGAGGTAGGCGAGCTCCTCGTAGGATTCGATGCCTTCGGCGATCACGGTCATGCCGAGCGCTTCGCTCAGGGATTCGATCGCGCGCAGAATGCCCTGGTTGCGTGGACGCTTATGAATATCGGTGATGAAGGAGCGGTCGATCTTGATCTCGTCCGCGGTAATGTCGGCCAGCGCCGAGAGCGAGGAATAGCCGGTGCCGAAATCGTCGATCGAGATGGCGACGCCAAGCTTGCGGAACATCGGCAGGATCTCGGCCTGGAAATGATTCTTGGCGACGAAGGCGTCTTCCGTCACCTCGATCATGAAGCGCTGCGGAAAGCCGGTGTCGTCGAGCGCCTGGGCGAAGCTGCGCATGAATTCGGGGTTGCCGGCCTGCTTGGCCGCGACGTTGATGCTGATGGTCGCTTCCGCACCGAACGTCTCGTTGATGAGGTCGATCGACTTGACGATCTCGGCGAGCACGAGATGCGTCAGCTCGTCGATCAGCCCGAGTTCGGTGGCAAGATTGATGAACGAGCCGGGCGCCTGGATCACGCCCTCGTCGTCGCGCAGCCGCACCAGGGCCTCGATGCCCTTCACGTCCTGCGTGCGGATGTCGACCTTGGACTGGAAGGCGCAGCAGAAGCGCTTCTCCAGGATGGCCTGCCGCAGCGACTGCTCGATCTTCATCCGCGCCAGCGCTTCGCGCTCCATGCTGGAATCGAAGAAGGCCGCCGATCCCTTGCCGTCGTTCTTGATGCGGTACATCGCGATGTCGGCGTTCTGACGCAGTGTTTCGAAGCTGCTTCCGTGATCGGGATAGAGGCTGATGCCGACGGAAGTCGAGGCGAAGACTTCCGAATTGTCGATGAAGAACGGCGCGGTCAGCCGCTCCAACGTCGATTGCATGAATTCGGCGACTTCCTCCTGGCTCTGGATCGGCGACAGCAGCAGCAGGAATTCGTCGCCGGAGATGCGCGACAGCATGTCCGAGTCGCGCAAGCCGCGTCCAAGCCGCTTCGACAGCTCGACCAGCAGGGCATCGCCCACCGCGTGGCCGTAATAGTCGTTGATGTGCTTGAAATTGTCGACGTCGAGAAAAGCAAGCGCAAAGCGCTCGCCGGCGCGACCCTGCGCCAGCAGGCTGGTGGCGCGATGTTCGATCACGCGCCGCGAGGGCAGGCCGGTCAGCTCGTCGAAATAGGCCGAGCGGAACAGCTGGTCCTCGAAATTCTTCTGCTCGGTGATGTCGGACGAGGCCGAGATCAGCAGCTCGCGTCCGTCGAAGCGGACCGGGCGATGGGTGGTCAGCAGCACCTGGCGTGCGGCTCCGTCGTGGAGCGCTTCCTCGGCGACGACCGCGCGGCCGGAGCTCAGAGCCCGCCGGCAGGCTTCCTGGCGGGGCGCGAGATCGCGCGAGGGGCGGCTGCCGTCCATGCCGAGCTGGGCGGCCGCGACATCGTTGACCAGGAGAAGTTCGCCTTGCGCGTCCTGCACGGTCAGGCCGGCAGGCAGCATTCTAACGATTTCCTTGAGAAATCCGAGTTCGGCTTCGCCCGCGCCGGAATATCTGTTGTCGTTCATAGAAGTCATGAATCTTGTTGTTTCAGCGCGCTTTTGCAATGGCCGTGATCTTGCGCGGTTCCCTCTTAAGTTTGGTTAAGGGGTCCGGAGAATTACGGTGGTGTTTTGCGGCGATGCGACGCGCGCAGCCCATCGTCATTAACAGGGCGTCAACGCGTCCGGCGAAACCGCGAACGAAGCGCGCGAACGGCTTTCGATTGCGCCGCGTCTAACCGTCCTTGGGGATACGGCATTGCATGGTGCAATGGAGTCCGGTCCTGAGATAGGAGACCTCCGTCTTGCCGTCGAAGGCCGACAGCGCGGACTTCAACAGCTTGGTGCCGAAACCCGGCTCGGAGACCTTGTCGACGCTCGGGCCCTCGGTTTCATCCCAGGTCACGGCCAGACGGTCGTCGCTGACGGTCCATGACACCTGCAACAACCCGCGTGGCGCGGAAAACGCGCCATACTTGCCTGCGTTGGTGGCGAGCTCGTGAAACATCAGGGACAGCGTGACCGCAAGCTTCGGCGGCAGGAACAGCCGGTCGCCGTTGAGCGTGAAGCGGACATGGCCATACGGGCCGAGCTCGGAGATCAGGAGGTCGCGAATGTCGCAGCCGGCCTTGTCGATCCGCGAGATCAAATCGTCGGTCGCGGCAAGCGACCGCAGCCGCGGATCGATCCGGGCCCAGATTTGCGGCTGATCGTGCAACACTTGATGCAGCACCGCATGCACCGTCGACAGCTTGTTCTTCAGCCGGTGCTGGAGCTCGTCGACCAGCAGCTTGCGATAGTCTTCCTCCTCGATCAGGCGCCTGGAAATCCGGCGCTGCTCGACGAGGAGCGTGCGATAGTGCTCGACGCCCCAGATGGTGAGCGCGCAGACCGCCCAATAGAGTGCCAGCAGCGCGAATCGCGCGTTATCGGCAAGGGCATCGCCAAAATTCACGACGACGCCGAGCACGCCGCCCACCAGCGCCGTGATGATGCCGATGCGGAAGCCGCCGAACGCGGCCGCAAAGAACACGGCCGGGAAATACGGCGTGAAATAGACGTCGGGCCGCACATGGGCGAGAGCCCAGCGCGCCAGCGTCGCAACCAGCAGGCAGGCGACCGCAAACGCAAGGCTCAGGCCGAGCGATGGCGGTGCCACGCCCTGCCAGCCCTTGCGGAATTCGTCGATCAGCTTCCCCATGCGCGATCCGGTGGCGATACGCGTTCGACAATCGAGCGGTCGCCAGGAATGTTACGCATGTCGCCGGCCCCAAGCAAAGCTTGCCTTGTCGGAAGCCGGCAGGAATAGTGCCTGCCGCGGCGCCAACTGTCGCGGCGCCGTCGTCGATCGGTGTCCGCCATTTGGCGTCAAGGGGTTCGGAAACAGGGACATTCCATGGGCAGGTTGGATGGCAAGGTCGCGGTGATCACGGGCGCGACGAGCGGGATCGGGTTGCGGACTGCAGAAGTCTTCGTTGCCGAAGGTGCCAAAATTGTGATCGCGGGCCGGCGCATACCGGAAGGCGAGGCGCTGGCGAAGCAGCTCGGGGCGAATTGCGTCTTCCGCCAGACGGATGTGACGGTCGAAGCGCAGATGCAGGCGCTGATCGCGCTTGCGGTGGACAAATTCGGCCGCATCGACTGCCTGTTTAACAATGCCGGCGGCCCGGCGCAGACCGGCGGCATCGAAGGCCTCGAGGTCGAGCGCTTCGACGCGGCGATGGCGACCTTGGTGCGCAGCGTCATGCTCGGCATGAAGCACGCCGCTCCCCACATGAAGAAGCAGGGCTTTGGCAGCATCATCAACAATGGCAGCATCGCCGGCCGTCTCGCCGGCTTCTCGTCGTCGATGGTCTATGGTGCGGCCAAGGCGGCGGTGATCCACCTCACCAAATGCGTAGCGATGGAGCTCGGCGAATCCAACGTCCGCGTCAACTCGATCTCGCCCGGCGCCATCGCGACTGGCATTTTCGGCAAGGCGCTCGGGCTTTCGACCGACGCGGCGGAGAAGACGCCGGCGGTGATGCGCGAGGTCTACAAGACCGCGCAGCCGATTCCGCGCGCCGGCCTGCCCGATGACATCGCCCATGCAGCGGTGTTCCTGGCCAGCGACGAATCCAGCTTCATCAACGGCCATGACCTCGTCATCGACGGCGCGATGACCGGCGGCCGCAACTGGAGCCAGCAGCAGCAGGGCTACGTGGCCCTGCGCAAGGCGTTCGATCAGGGGGCGTAGGCGCCACGGGCGACGAAGCCGTAGGGTGGGTTAGCGAAGCGTAACCCACCACTTCTGTCACTGCTGACACCAAAGGTGGGTTACGCCTTCGGCTAACCCACCCTACGAGAGCGATGCTCACACCGCCTTCACCCGCACCCGCAATCCGTCGCGCGGTTTCGGGATCGGCCACATCTGCCAGTCGGGCTTGTAGCCGGGCTCGAGCGATACCTCGATATTCTGCAAGAAGTGCCGCGCGAAGCATTTGGCCTGCATGTAGGCGAAGTGCAGGCCGAGGCACATATGCGCGCCGCCGCCGAACGGGACCCAGGCGAAGCGGTGGCGGTTGCGCTGGGCCTCCTCGGTGAAACGCAGCGGATCGAAGCGCTCCGGCTCCGGCCAGATGTCCTTCATGTGGTGCGTATAGAGCGGATTGACGCCGATCGCGGTGCCGGCCGGAATCGAAAAACCCTTGAAGGTGAAATCGCGCATGGCGCGGCGCGGCATCGAGGGCACCGGCGGCTTGATCCGTAGCGCTTCCTTGAACGCCATCTCCGACAGCGGCATCCTTTCGAGATCGTCGAAGCTGCTCGGCGCATCGGGGGCGAGCCCCAGCGCCATGACTTCCGCGCGAAGCTTGTCCTGCCAGTCGGGATTTGCCGCGAGCTCGCCGATGAACGATGTCAGCGACGAGGTCAGCGTGTCGTGCGCCGCCATCATCAGAAAGCTCATGTGGTCGATGATGTCCTGTTCCGAGAGCAGCGCGCCGTCCTCGTGGGTGGCGCGGCAGAGCTGCGAGAACAAATCATCACCGCCGTGATTGCCGCGTCGCAGCGGAATCTGCTCGCGGAAATAAGCGACGATGCGCTTGCGTCCCCTGACGCCGGCCGCCATCTGCGTGCCGGGCAGCGGTCGGCGGATCGGGGCGACGGCGGCGGCGACCATGTCGACGAAGGCGCGGTTGATCTCGTCGACCTCCGGCCCGATATCGGCGCCGAGAAAGGACGCGGCGGCGAGATCGAGCGTGAGCTGCTTCATCGCCGGATAAAGCTGCATCTCGCCGGGCTTTGCCTTCCACTGCGCGACGCGGGCGGCGATGCCGCGGTCGAGATCGCTCAGATACGATTTCATCGGTCCGGACTTGAATGCGACCGACAGCGCCTTGCGGTGCAGCCGGTGCTCCTCGAAATCCAGCAGCATCAATCCGCGCGGAAACAACAGGCCCAGCACCTTGTTCCAGCCATGGGTGGAGGAGAACAGCTTTTGCTGGTCGAACAGCACGAGCTCGTTGGCCTCGGGGCCGAGCAGCACGACATTGGTCTCGCCGAAGAAATGCGTGCGATAGACCAGGCCGTATTTGGCGCCGTTCGCCTCGATATGCCCCTTGGGGTCGGCGAGCACCTGGAAGGTCTTGCCGATGATCGGCCAGCCTTCGTCGCCGGGGATATGTGTCAGCTCGTTGCGCTTGGGCGGAGTGAAGCCGAGCGCAGGCGCGGCCACATTCTGCATCGACATGACGATTGCTCCGGTTGGCTGAACCCAACATAACACAATCCGGGTGCGCTGATGCGCCGGTGCTTCGCTGCGGCCATCCTTCGAGACGCCCGCCTTTGGCGGGCCCTCAGGATGAGGACAGAGTGTGCGGCAGCAGTTTCAACGGACTCCGGTGCCGCTTAGCCTCATCCTGAGGAGACCGCGGAGCGGTCGTCTCGAAGGACGAGGCGTTCGCCGAGGTCCGGGCGGGCCCCCAACCTACCGTTTCGCCGCTTCCTTCTGCAAATCCGGCGCGTTGACGGCCGGAATCGCAACGCGGCCGGCGCCGGTCACCTTCAAAGCCTCGGCGGCCTTCTCGTTTTCCATGATCTTGGCCATCACGGCTTGGCCCGCGCGTTCGAAGATCGCGCGGTTCTCGATCACGAATTTTTGCGATTTGCGCAAGCCGTCGATGTAGCCGTTGATTTCGGGCACGACGTAGCGCGCGACCATGTCCCAGCTCCGGCGCGTGTTCTCCGGATTGGCCCAGTCGTGCACGAAGCCGATGACGGCGCCGACACCGCCGGAGACCTGCATCACGTTCTTGATCATCTTGACGAGGTCGTCGGGCGTGCCGATGACGGAGGCCGCGCCGTCGACGAAAGCGGTCTTGTCCACGGCCTCGTCGGGTGAGGCGAACGCGGTCAGGCCCGGCCGCTGCAGCGTGCCGACATTATATTCGTTGTGCCAGCGCATCAGCCCGGCGCCGGCCTCGCGGCGGGCCTGCTCGCGGGTCTCGGCGATGTGCCAGGTCAGCAGCACGCGCCAGTTCGCGCGATCGACTTTGGTGCCGTGCTTTTTCGCCGCGTCCTCGGCGAACTGCCATTGCTGTTGCAGCGACATCAGCCCCTGCGTCGTCATCGACCCCAGCGAGATGATGCCGATGCCGTATTTGCCGGCGAGCGTCATGCCGGAAGGCGAGATCTGCGAGGCCACCACGAACGGCATCTCCTCCTGCAACGGCAGGAGCTGCAGCGCGGCGTCGTTCATGGTGAACCAGTCACTCTTCGCGGTGACGCGCTCGCCGTCGAAGAGACGGCGGATCACCCCGATCGCCTCGTCCTGGCGGTCGCGCTGCGTCATCGGATCAATGCCGAGCGTATGCGCGTCGGAGGCGAGCGCGCCGGGACCGGAGCCGAAGATGGCGCGGCCGCCGGTCATGTGGTCGAGCTGCACCATGCGCTGCGCGACGTTGTAGGGGTGGTGATAGGGCAGCGACACCACGCCGGTGCCGAGCTTGATCCGCTTGGTGCGCTCGCCGGCCGCCGCCAGGAACATCTCCGGGGAGGCGATCATCTCCCAGCCCGAGGAATGATGCTCGCCGCACCAGAACTCGTCATAGCCGAGGCTATCCAACTGCTCGACCAGGTCGAGATCGCGCCGGAACTGGAGCATCGGATGCTCCCCGATCGGATGATGCGGGGCGAGGAAGGCTCCGAACTTCAGGCGCGCCATGGTGTTCTCTCCAACTTACATTTTTTGTTTGTTTGTGGCGCGAAGCTACGTGCTGAAGGCAGCGAACGCAATCGCGCGATGTCCCGCGCGGCGGAATGCAGCCATGCATGTGTCGTCTCCCTCTCCCGGCATGTGGAGAGAGGCGGAGCGCGCGGGGATCCTACCTTCGAGGTAATCGCGACGCCGCATTAGGCCTGCGATGATCGGCAACGACATCCGAAGGATCGCGCGCCGATGCATCAAACCGTCACAAAGCCTCTCGATACGTCGCGTCGCTGGTGGGTGCTGGCGATCGTGGTCGCCGCCCAGTTCATGTTCGGCGTCGATGCTTTCGTGGTCAACGTCGCCATTCCGACCATCGCGGTCGAGTTGAAGGCGTCGCCTGCGCAGATCGAATCCGTCATCGCGATCTATCTGATCGCCTATGCCACGCTGGTGGTCACCGGCGGCCGCCTTGGCGACATTCACGGCACCCGGAACGTGTTCCTGGCTGGCCTGCTCGGCTTCACCCTGACGTCGCTGTGGTGCGGACTGGCGCAATCCGGTGCGGAATTGATCGTCGCGCGGCTGACGCAGGGGGCTTCCGCCGCGCTGATGGTGCCGCAGGTGCTGGCGACGCTACATCTCCTGTTCACCGACGAACAGCGCAACCGCGCCTTCGCCATCTACGGCATCGTGCTGGGGCTCGCGGGTGCCGCGGGCTTTCTGCTCGGCGGTCTCCTGGTCACGATCGATCTCGCCGGCACCGGCTGGCGCTCGGTGTTCTTCGTCAATGTGCCGTGCGGTCTCGTCATCGCGGCTGCGGCCTGGCGCATCATGCCCTCGGTGCCGCACCGCGCCGGCACGCGGCTCGATATCGCGGGCAGCATCGTCCTGTTCGCCGGATTGCTGTGCATGATCGGTCCGCTGCTGCTCGGTCACGATGTCGGCTGGGCACCGTGGCTGTGGCTGGTGATGGCGATCGGCGCCGTGATTCTCCTGGCATTCCCGAAACTGGAGCATGCGGTGGCACGCGCCGGCGGCATGCCGCTGATCGATCTCTCGCTGCTGGCGGATGTCGCTTTCCTGCGCGGCCTCGGTGCGGCGTTCTTTTTCTTCTCCGCCAATCTCTCGTTCTATCTGGTCATGACGTTGTTCATGCAGCGAGGGCTGATGATCCCGCCGCTCGCGGCCGGCATGGCCTTCATTCCGCTCGCGCTCGCTTTCGTCGTGGCCTCGCGCCATAGCGGCGCACGGGCGCGCCATCGCGGCACCAGGGTCTTGATCGAAGGCTGCGCGCTTCAGATCGCGGGCCTCGCGGCGCTTGCGCTGGTCGCGTTCTCTGTCGATGCGCCGTCCGCGCTGCTGCTCGCGCTCACCATGATCGTCTTCGGCTACGGTCAGGGGCTGGTGATGGCGCCGCTGTCCGGCGCGGTGCTCTCGACGGTGAAGCCTGTGGCCGCAGGTTCTGCCTCCGGCATGTACGGCACCACGGCGCAGATCGGAAATGCGGCCGGAGTGGCCGCAATCGGCGCCGTGTTTTTTGCCGCCGAAGCGGTGCAATCAGCGCGCGCAGGATTTCTCGTCTCGCTCGCGCTGTTCGTGACATTAATCATGATCTGCGCCGCGTTCCTGGCGTGGATGCGCCGTTCATCTGCACGAAGTTGAGGCATTGCGGTTAATACGTGCGGATTTCTGCAGGTTTTCCTGTGATTTAGCGCATCATCGACAGCACGCGGTCTTTTTATTTTGCGCTGCAGCAACTATTTGGTTTGGGTGGACGTTGAACGTCGCCTGCCAGGAGCTGCCGTGTCGTTAACCAGAAATGTCGACCTCTTGAGACGTCTGCCAAAGCTGGACGGATTGCGCTTCGCCGACTTTGGCCGGAGCGCCGATGCGTCCAGTCCGTTGCAAGAGGTCACGGGCTTCGGCGACAATCCCGGCAATCTGCGCCTGTTCGCGTTCGTGCCGCCGCAACTGCAGAAGCCGCGCGCGCTCGTCGTCGTGCTGCACGGCTGCGGCCAGACGGCGGCAAGCTACGACGTCGGTGCCGGATGGTCGACGCTCGCCGAGCACTACGGCTTCGCGCTGTTGATGCCCGAGCAGCAGCGCATCAACAACAGCAACACCTGCTTCAACTGGTTCAATCCGGAAGACACCGCACGGGACAGCGGCGAGGCGTGCTCGATTCGCGAGATGATCGCACACATGATCGAAACGCATCGCGTCGATCCCAAGCGCATCTTCATCACTGGCCTGTCGGCCGGCGGCGGCATGACGTCGGTGATGCTCGCGACCTACCCTGAAGTCTTCGCGGCCGGCGCGGTTATCGCGGGACTTCCCTACGGTATCGCGACGAATCTGCGCGAGGCGCTCGACGGCATGTTTCATTCCCCAGAGCGGCCGGCGCGCGAACTTGGCGATCTGGTGCGGCGGGCCTCGGATCATCGCGGGCCCTGGCCCAGGATCTCGGTGTG
This sequence comes from Bradyrhizobium sp. Kon37, assembly GCF_055807535.1. NCBI lineage: Bacteria > Pseudomonadati > Pseudomonadota > Alphaproteobacteria > Hyphomicrobiales > Nitrobacteraceae > Bradyrhizobium > Bradyrhizobium sp. Kon37. The sequence continues at coordinate 502,278 of NZ_JBVVOY010000001.1, read as the reverse complement.
GCACGGCAGCGCCGATCGCACCGTCAACCCCGGCAATGCCAACGAGATCGTCAAGCAATGGCTCGACCTGCACGATCTGCCCGAGGCCCCGATGGCGGAAACCAATATCGACGGCTATCCGCGCCAGGCCTGGTGGAACAAGGACGGCGAGACCCTCGTCGAATCCTACGCCATCACCGACATGGCCCACGGCACGCCGCTCGGCCTTGCCGACAACGACCAGCGCTATGGCGTGGAAGGCGCGTTCCTGATCGAGGCCGGCATCTCCTCGTCCTATCACATCGCCAAATTCTTCGGCCTCACCGGCTGGATTCCCGACGCGGCGAAGAAGGCCGAGCCAAAGCCACCGCCGGCCCGCTCGTCCGCGCCGCATCTGGCCCGCTCGATCCGCGCCGCGGTCGCCGAAGCGACGGCCGAGCCGAAGCGCGAGGACGCCCGCGGCTTCGATCTCGGCCAGATCATCACGCGCGCGCTCACGGCCGCGGGATTGATGAAGTAATTCAGGCCGTCGCGCCGATAAGGCAGGAGTTTTGTGCCGGTCGTCGCTGCGATCCGCGAATGGGGTGACCGCAACCTGAGCCAGCCCGCAGCGTTCGCAGACGCCGCGGAATAGGCGCTCACATCTCGCCGGTGATGAACGGATTGGTCATCCGCTCCTGGCCGATGCTCGAGCCGGCGCCGTGGCCGCAGATGAAGCCGACATCGTCGCCGAGCGGCAGCAGCTTGGTCTTGATCGAGTCGATCAGCGTCGCGTGACTGCCGCCGGGCAGATCGGTGCGACCGACCGAGCCCGCGAACAGGACGTCGCCGACATGGGCGAAACGCAGATCCTTGTTGAAGAACACCACGCTGCCGGGCGAGTGGCCCGGGCAATGATAGATCTCGAACTGGAGATCGCCGATCGCCACGCTGTCGCCTTCGTCGAGCCAGCGGTCCGGCTCGAAATTGCGCACCCCGCTCATGCCGAAGCGCGCGCCGCTCTCGACCACGTTGTCGAGCAGGAATTTGTCCGCGACGTGCGGGCCCTCGATCGGCACCTTCAGCGCGTCGCGGAGTTCAGCCGCGCCGCCGACATGGTCGATATGGCCGTGAGTGAGCCAGATCTTCTCCACGGTGACGCCGGTCTGCTTGATGGCCTCCAGGATTTTCGGCACGTCGCCGCCGGGATCGATCACCACGGCTTTCTTGGAAGGCTCGTCCCAGATGATGGTGCAATTCTGCTCGAACAGCGTCACGGGGACGATGATCGCGCCCGCCTTCGCGCCTGCCTCGGCTTGTGTCTCGTTTTGCTCGCTCATGCGGCCCACAATGCCGATTTTTCCCATGCCGCCAAGCAAAAGATTCGTGCCCTCGCCGGGAACAGCGGCAGCCATCGTCACACGGCCTCCCAATTCGCCTGCTGTTTTGAACCGGGGCGCTCGTTCCGCGTTCTCCCGCGCGACAAGCAGTTTTTGGATGGATTTCCCGCATGGCTCAGGGCGGCAGCAATTGGTGGCGCGACGGCATCTTCTATCAGGTCTATCCGCGCTCGTTTCAGGATTCAAACGGCGATGGTGTCGGCGATCTCGCCGGCATTTTGCAGCGGCTGCCTTATGTGAAATCGCTCGGCGTCGATGCGATCTGGCTGTCGCCGATCTTCCCCTCGCCAATGGCCGATTTCGGCTACGACATTTCCGACTACACCGGCATCGAGCCGCTGTTCGGCACGATGGCGGATTTCGATGCGCTGCTTGCCGCCGCGCACGACAACGGCCTCAAGCTGATCCTCGACCTCGTGCCGAACCACACCTCGGACCAGCATCCCTGGTTCGTCGAGAGCCGCTCCTCGCGCGATAATGCCAAACGCGATTGGTACATCTGGCGCGACCCGGGCGAGGGCGGCGGCGTGCCGAACAATTGGCTGTCCGAGTTCGGCGGCAGCGCGTGGCAGTTCGACGAGACGACCGGTCAATACTACTATCACGCCTTCCTCGCCCAGCAGCCTGACCTCAACTGGCGCAATCCCGATGTCCGCGCGGCGATCTACGACGTGATGCGGTTCTGGCTGGAGAAGGGCGTCGACGGCTTTCGCGTCGACGTGATCTGGCATCTGATCAAGGACGCCGAGTTCCGCGACAACCCGCCCAATCCGCATTATGTCGAGAGCCGGCCGCCGAACGAAAAGATCCTGACGCAATACTCCACCGACCAGCCGGAGGTGCACGACGTCATCGCCGAGATGCGCCGCGTCACGGATGCCTATGATGCTCGCGTCCTGATCGGCGAGATCTATCTGCCGCTCAATCGCCTGATGGCTTACTACGGGAACGACCTCACCGGCGCGCAGATGCCGTTCAATTTCGCGCTGCTCTCGACCTTCTGGAGCGCGCGCTCGATCGAGAAGATCGTCGAGGATTACGAGAAGGCGCTGCCGAAGGGCGCCTGGCCGAACTGGGTGCTCGGCAATCACGATCGCCCGCGCGTCGCAAGCCGCGTCGGGCCGGAGCAGGCCCGCATCGCCGCCATGCTGCTGCTGACGCTGCGCGGGACGCCGACGCTCTACTACGGCGACGAGATCGGCATGCATCAGCTCGCGATCGCGCCCGAGTTCGTGCGCGATCCCTTCGAGAAGAACGTGCCCGGCATCGGTGTCGGCCGCGACGGCTGTCGCACGCCGATGCAGTGGGATTCCTCCAACTTCGCCGGTTTCTCGGACGTCAGGCCATGGCTGCCGCTGCCGGAGGATCACATCCGCAACAACGTCGTCGATCTCGAAGCCGATTCACGTTCGATCCTGACGCTCTACAAGCGCCTGATCGCGTTGCGGAAGGGGTGTCCGCCGCTGGTCGCGGGCGACTATCATCCGGTCGCCGCGCAAGGCGATCTCCTGGTCTATCGCCGCGAGGCCGAGGGCAGGGCGGTGACCGTGGTGCTCAATCTCGGCCCTGAGCCGATCGCGGTCACCACCAGCGCGATCAGGTTCGGCAGCGAGATTCTGCTGTCGACATTTCTGGATCGCGAGGGGGAGCGGATCGAAGGCGTGCTGGATTTGCGTGGCAACGAGGGGGTGATCATCACGCCGCCTTCTTAGGTCGTCCTGGACAAGCGAAGCGCAGATCCAGGACCCATTACCCCAGGGAGTAGTTTGGCGAAGATCGTGGTTATCACTTCGTACGACAATGAACGATTGGGGTAATGGGTCCTGGCTTTCGCCAGGACGACAACGGAGTGTGTGGTCGCACCTACCCCGGATGCTTGTTACCCCGAACCGTCTTGTCGATGTCACTCCGCTTCAACAGATAATCCAATCCGCCGACACGGTACCAGCGATAACCGTAAGGCTCCAGCACGACGCGGTGCTGGCCGCGCTTGTCGGCGTGGCTGTGGTCCTCCGCGAGCAGATTGATAAGGTGCGCGCCGGCCTCGCCCGGCAGCCCCGCCGAGAACGCGATCTCGCGCGGCTTCTCGTCGAGATTGTGCACGAACAGCACGGAATTGTTGCGCCAGTCGTAGCGCATGATGAACACGGCGGGATCGCGCGTCGCGATGATCGAAAAATCGCCCCAGCCGATCTCCGGCACCTCTTTGCGCATGCGGACGATGCGCTCGGTCCAGTTCAGCATCGAGTTGGGATCGCGCCGCTGCTTGGCGACGTTGACGTGCGGATAGCCGTACGGTCCTTCGTCGATGACGGGCAAGGCCGGCTTGTCGCTGGTGGTGAAGCCGCCATGCGGCTCCGTCGACCATTGCATCGGCGTGCGCGCGCAATTGCGCTCGGGGAGCGAAAGATCATCGCCCATCGCGATCTCGTCGCCGTAGCGGATCACGGGCGTTCCCGGCAGTGTGCACATCAGGCTGTAGGCGAGCTCGAGCCGCCGGCGGTCGCCACCCAGCATCGGCGCCAGCCGGCGGCGAATGCCGCGGTCGTAGAGCTGCATGTCCTTGTCAGGACCGAAGCTTTTGAACACGGCGTCGCGCTGCGCCTTCGTCAATCGCCCGAGATCGAGCTCGTCGTGATTGCGCAGGAACAGTCCCCATTGCGCCGAGGCCGGCCGCGGCTTGGTCGCCTTCAGTGCTTTCCCTAGCGGGCGGGAATCGGACGAGGCCAGCGCATAGAACAGATGCTGGTTGACCTGGAAATTGAACATCATGTGCATGCGGTCGGCATCGCGGCCGAAATATTCCATGTCCGTCTTCGGCAGCACGTTGGCCTCGGCGAGGATGATGGCATCGCCCTGCCGCCATTGCAGGAATTCACGAAACGTCCGCAGCATGTCGTACTGCTCGGCCGGCTTTTTCACCTTGGCGCCTTTGGTCGCGATGACGAAAGGCACGGCATCCATGCGAAAGCCTGAGACGCCGAGTTGGATCCAGAAGCCCATGATCTTGAGGATCTCGGCCTGCACGTTCGGGTTCGAGGTGTTGAGATCGGGCTGGAAATCGTAGAAGCGGTGGAAGTACCAGGCGCCGGCTTCCTTGTCGCGCGTCCAGGTCGATTTCTGAACGCCGGGAAACACCATGCCCTGATTGGCGTTGGCCGGCTTCTTGTCGGACCAGACATACCAGTCGCGGTAGGGCGAATTCCTGTCGCTCCGCGCCGCCTTGAACCAGGGATGCTGGTCGGAGGTGTGGTTGACGACGAGATCGATGATGACGCGAATGCCGCGTTGCTTGCAGCCATGGGTAAACTCGACGAAATCGCCGAGCGTGCCGTAGCGGGCATCGACACTGTAATAATCTGCGACATCGTAGCCGTCGTCGCGGCCGGGCGAGGTCTGGAACGGCATCAGCCAGATCGTGGTGATGCCGAGGCCGTGCAGATAATCGAGCCGGCGCAACAGGCCCTTGAAATCGCCGATGCCATCGCCGTTGGCGTCCATATAGGTGCCGACGGACAGGCAATAGATGATGGCGTTCTTGTACCAGAGATCGTCGATCATGCGCGCGCAGCCTCGGTGGTCCCGCCGAGGTGCGGCGGCTGCGTGATAAGTGTTAGGAGCGAGAGCGGTTCCGTACGCAGCCGTCGTCCTGGACAAGCGAAGCGCAGATCCAGGACCCATTACCACAGGCCAAAATTTGACGAGGGCTGGTGGTTATCAGCTCGTGCACCAACGATCCCTTGGGGTAATGGGTCCTGGCTTTCGCCAGGACGACGACGGAGGAATCGGCTATCCTCCTCCCATGGACAACGCCGCCCGCATTGCCATCGTGCCACCACCCGACCGCCGTCAGTCGGAAACGGCGCTGGCGATCGCGCGCGGTACGGCGCGATTGTTGCGCTCGCTCGGCTTCACCTGCATCAGCGAATTGCCGCTGCCCTCCGGGCGGCGCGCCGATCTCGTCGCGCTGAACGAGCGCGGCGAGATCTGGATCGTCGAGATCAAATCGTCGGTGGAGGATTTGCGCGCCGATCAGAAATGGCACGAATACCGGGCGCATTGCGATCGGCTGTTCTTCGCCTTCACGCAGGACCTGCCTTGCGAGATCTTTCCGCAAGACACGGGTCTGATCATCGCGGATGCCTATGGCGCGCACCTACACTGCGAGGCGCCCGAGCACAAGCTCGCTGCGGCCACGCGCAAGCAAATGACTGTGCGGTTCGCGATGGCGGCGGCATTGCGGATCAACCGGCTGGTCGATCCGCAGGGGCATGCGGAGTTTTGGGAGTGAGTCCGTAGCCCGGATGGAGCGCAAGCGAAATCCGGGATTTGCGCATACGGAACGGCTGTCCCGGATTGCGCTTCGCTCCATCCGGGCTATGCAATGATCCGCGACGCCGTTATCGCGGCGCGCGCTTCGCCAGAATCCGCTGCAACGTACGCCGATGCATATTCAGCCGCCGCGCCGTTTCCGAGACGTTGCGGTTGCACATCTCATAGATGCGCTGGATGTGTTCCCAGCGCACGCGGTCGGCCGACATCGGGTTCGCCGGCAATTCGGATTTGTCCGAGCCGGTCGACAGCAGCGCCGCGACCACGTCGTCGGCGTCCGCGGGCTTCGAGAGATAATCGACCGCACCCATCTTCACCGCGGTGACGGCGGTGGCGATGTTGCCATAGCCGGTCAGCACGATCGCGCGGGCGTCGGGGCGCTTCTTCTTCAGCGCCGAGACCACGTCGAGACCGTTGCCGTCACCGAGCCGGAGATCGACCACGGCGAATGCCGGCGCCGCCTTGCCGATCTGCGCCAGACCGTCCGAGACGGTGTCACATGACGTCACCGCAAAACCGCGCGTTTCCATGGCGCGCGACAGCCGCTCCAGAAACGGCTTGTCGTCCTCCACGATTAGCAGCGAGCGGTCGGTCTGTTCGTTCAGTTCGGCGATGGCGTTCAAGGTTTCGTCCTCTCTCCAGCGCTCCTACATATGGCGGCGCAATCGGGCGGTGCCAAGGGCGCCAATAGTCGATCGGCCCCGTTGTGCGACGCAAGGTCGCGGCCTATCCTATTGTTTCTTCAAAGGTCTCGATAGCCTCAAAACGCTCTCGCGGCCACGTGATCTGGACCACTGCGCCATGGTCCGGAAAGGTGCGGTTGGTAAACGAGACCTTGGCGCCGGTGCGCTCCAGCAAAGTGCGCGCGATGAACACGCCGAGCCCGAGGCCGCCGCCTTCGTCCTGGCTGCGCCGCCGCGACAAATAGGGCTCGCCGATCCGGTTGAGGATGTCAGGCGGAATACCGGGACCATCGTCGGAGATCACGATCTCGATCGTGTCCTTGTTCCACCACGCATTCACCTCGACGGTGGTGCGGGCGAAATCGACTGCGTTCTCGACGATGTTGCCGACCCCGTAGAGGATCGCCGGATTGCGCGAGCCGACCGGCTCGGCCACGATGGCGACGGCGATGCGCACCTTGATATCCACGCCGAAATCGCGGTGCGGCGCCACCACCTCCTCGATCAGCTCCGACAGCTTCATGCGGTCGAACGGCGCCCCGGTGGAGGAGAGCTGGGTGATCTTGCTCAATATGTCGCGGCAACGCTGCGTCTGCTCGCGCAAGGTCTTCAGGTCGGCGGCAAAGTTCGGCTCCTTCACCGTCTTCTCCAGCTCGCGCGAGATCAGGAAGATCGTCGCAAGCGGCGTGCCGAGCTCGTGCGCTGCGGCCGCAGCCAGGCCGTCGAGCTGGGTCAGATGCTGCTCGCGCGTCAGCACCAGCTCGGTCGCGGCCAGCGCGTCGGCGAGCTTGCGCGCCTCTTCGGTGACCTGGAACGAGTAGAGGCTGGTGACGCCGATCGCGAGCGCGATCGAAAGCCAGACGCCGACGAGATAGATCGGCGGCAGCACCAGCGGATCGTCGGAATCCCAGGGCAGCGGCAGATGGAAAAAGAACAGCACCGAGGCGCAGGCGACAGCCAGCACGCCGAGGCCGAAGGTGAAGCGGGCCGGCAGCGCGGTCGCCGAGATCAGCACGGGCGCGAGGAACAGGAACGAGAACGGGTTCTGGAGTCCACCGGTGAAGAACAGGAGACCCGCCAGCTCCACGATGTTGAGCGCGAGCAGTCCGGCCGCCTGCATCGGCTCCAGCCGCTGCAGCGGATTGGACACGGTCTGGAGCCCCAGATTGAGCGCCGCCGACAGCGCGATGATGCTGACGCAGGGGACGATCTCGACGTTGAATTCCAGCCCCTGCGCCACGATGAAGATCGCGGCGAGCTGGCCCAGCACCGCGAGCCAGCGCAGCCGCAGGATGGTATCCAGGCGGATATGCCGCTGCGCGGGGCGAAAGTCGGAAGCGGCAAGTTCGGTCATTTCGGCCAATGGGGCGGTGCCTTCTCGATCACAAGCGCGCGGCTCACGGAACCACCGGATTACAAGCCTTGCGCTCTCCGCTGCAATAGCAGAAGAACGCCCAGCATGACCGAGAATGACAAGGCTTCAAGCTGGCCGACTGTCGCGGATCGCAGCCTCTCCGCGGCAATCGCGGTCGATCACCTCGTCAAGGTGTACAAGCAGACCCGCGCTGTCGACGACATCTCCTTTTCGCTTCCGCGTGGCAGCATCACCGGGCTGCTGGGCGGCAACGGCGCCGGCAAGACCACGACCATCGCGACGATCATGGGCCTGGTGCTACCGACCTCCGGCCGCGTGCAGGTGCTCGGGCATCGAATGCCGGAGGACAGCGCTTCCGTGCTGGGGCGGATGAATTTCGAGAGCCCCTATGTCGACATGCCGATGCGGCTCACGGTGCGTCAGAACCTCACCGTGTTCGGCAAGCTCTATGCGGTGAAGAACCTCTCCGACCGCATCGCTGAGCTGGCCTGCGACCTCGATCTCACCGAATTCATCGACCGCGCCAACGGCAAGCTCTCCGCAGGACAAAAGACGCGTGTTGCGCTTGCCAAGGCGCTGATCAACCAGCCCGAGCTGCTGTTGCTGGACGAACCGACCGCCTCGCTGGATCCCGACACCGCCGACTGGGTCCGGGGTCATCTGGAGCGTTATCGCAAGGCGAACAACGCCACCATCCTGCTGGCCTCGCACAACATGCTCGAAGTCGAGCGGCTCTGCGACCGCGTCATCATCATGAAGCGCGGCCGTATCGAGGACGACGATACGCCCGAAGCCATCATGGCGCGCTACAACCGCAGCACGCTGGAGGAAGTGTTCCTGGACGTCGCGCGCGGCCGGGTGAACGGCGCGCAGGAGGCGGCACGATGAGTGAGGCCGTATGTTGCGACCGTAGCCCGGGTGAGCGAAGCGATACCCGGGAACGCCGCCAGCAAGGTCCCGGATGTCGCTTCGCTCATCCGGGCTACGCGGTGCAGCAATGAGTGAAGCCTCCCTCCATCGCGGCATCTCCCTCCACCGCATCGGCGCGATGATCCTGCGCTATTGGTACCTCTTGCTGTCGTCCTGGCCGCGGCTGCTCGAGCTGCTCTACTGGCCGGCGCTGCAGGTCATCACCTGGGGCTTTCTTCAGCTTTACATCGCGCAGAATGCAAACTTCTTCGCGCGTGCCGGCGGCACCCTGATCGGCGCCGTCATCCTGTGGGACATCCTGTTTCGCGGGCAGCTCGGCTTTTCGATCTCGTTCCTGGAAGAGATGTGGGCGCGCAACCTCGGCAATCTCATGATGAGCCCGTTGAAGCCGATCGAATTCCTGCTGTCGCTGATGATCATGAGCCTGATCAGGCTCGCGATCGGCGTCATTCCGATGACGCTGCTCGCGCTGTTCCTGTTTCACTTCAACGTCTATGCGCTCGGTGTCCCGCTGATCGCGTTCTTCTGCAACCTGATCTTCACGAGCTGGTCGGTCGGCATCTTCGTCTCCGGCTTGGTGCTGCGAAACGGCCTCGGCGCCGAGAGCATCGTCTGGACCTTGATGTTCGGCATCATGCCGCTGGCCTGCGTCTACTATCCCGTCAGCGTGCTGCCGGTCTGGTTGCAATATATCGCCTGGACGCTGCCGCCGACCTACGTGTTCGAAGGGATGCGCGCGCTGCTGATCGAAAACACCTTCAGGACCGATCTGATGCTGAGCGCGTTGGCTATCAACGCGGTGCTGTTGGTTGCATCTTTTGGGGCATTCCTTGCTCTTTTGCGCAGCGCCCGGATGCAGGGCTCGCTGCTGTCAGGCGGCGAATAACGTCACTTTCTCGTGGATTCAGCCCGGTTTGGGCACCTGGGCCACGTAGATGTACGGAACCATGCATTGACGCAATATTACGCATTCGGCAGTATGCTGCGATGCGAAGAGGAATATAGCGATGCCGATTGGTGAGTTTGGCGGCGCGCCGCCCCTGGTGGCCGAAGGCAGTCCGGTCCTGACGACGCCGATGTACTGGATGTACGAGATGGGGCAAGCCTCTCTCAATCCGGCGCGTGCGATCACGGACGCAACCAAGCTGCTGTTTCAGAATCCGCTGAACCCATGGGCGCGCACCGAAGTCGGCAAGTCGGTTGCCGCAGCCTGCGAGTTGTTCGAACGCACCACGCGCCGCTACGGCAAGCCGGAATGGGGTCTCAACGACACCGAGGTCAACGGCATCCGCGTCCCCGTCGAGGTCCGCTCGGTCTGGGAAAAGCCGTTCTGCCGTCTGCTCTATTTCGATCGCAAATTCACCCGTCCGCTGCGCAGCCCGCAGCCGCGCGTGCTGATCGTCGCGCCGATGTCCGGCCATTACGCGACTCTCTTGCGCGGTACGGTCGAGGCTTTCCTGCCGGCGCATGAGGTCTACATCACCGATTGGGCCGATGCCCGCATGGTGCCGCTCAGCGATGGCCGCTTCGATCTCGACGACTACATCGACTACGTCATCGAGATGCTGCACGTCCTCGGCGGCAACACCCATGTGCTGGCGGTGTGCCAGCCCTCGGTTCCCGTCGTCGCTGCCGTTTCGATCATGGAAGCGCGCCGTGATCCCTTCGTGCCGACCTCGATGACGCTGATGGGCGGCCCGATCGACACCCGTCGCAATCCGACCGGGGTGAACAACCTCGCCCAGGAGCGCGGCATCGACTGGTTCCGCAACCACGTCATTACCAAGGTGCCGTTTCCGCATCCGGGCATGATGCGCGACGTCTATCCGGGCTTCCTGCAGCTCAACGGCTTCATCAGCATGAATCTCGACCGGCACATGGATGCCCACAAACAGCTGTTCGCCAATCTGGTGAAGGGCGACGGCGACCTGGTCGACAAGCATCGCGACTTCTACGACGAATATCTCGCGGTGATGGATCTCTCGGCCGAGTATTACCTGCAGACGGTCGATACCGTGTTCGTGAAGCATTCGCTGCCGAAGGGCGAGATGACCCATCGTGGAACACGCGTCGATCCCTCCAAGGTCACGCGCGTCGCGTTGATGACGGTCGAAGGCGAGAACGACGACATCTCCGGCATCGGTCAGACCGAAGCAACGCACACATTGTGCAGCTCGATTCCCGATGACCGCCGCGTTCATTACGTTCAGAAGGGCGTCGGACATTACGGCGTGTTCAATGGCTCGCGCTTCAAATCGGAAATCGTGCCGCGCATCCACGACTTCATGGTCTCGGCGGCGAATCCGAGCTCATTGCAGGCGCTCGCGGCCGAATAATCGCGTTTTTCGGCTTTCCCGCTGAAAATCGACGCCCTGTCGGAGGCTCCGACAGGGGCAAGTTCCCGCCAGATTCGCGGTATTTAGGTAGTTTTGTAAGAGTGAGTCCAACCTCACCCCTTGGGGGTGTCGCATGCGTGTGATGGGGGCGAAAAAAGCCGGTTCCAACCCCAGTCTGTAGGGTCTCCCGGACGCCAGACCCCTGTATATTGGGCAAATGATTTGTTTTTGCGCCGAGCGCTTTCCCTGGCGGCGGTTATGGCAGAATCCGGGCGCTCTCCTGCCCCCGGACTGACAGACATGGCCACTCGCGCACTCCTCTATCGCCGGCCCCACGAGCCGAAGACCCTCCTGATCACCCATGGATCGCAATATTTTGCGATTCGACTGCGCCGGCATCGCCGCGCGCGCCGTTACACGCTCAGAATTCATCCGAGCGATCGCGAAGCCATCCTCACCATGCCGCCGCGCGGCACGCTCGCCGAAGCAAAAGACTTCGCGCAGCGCCACGGCGCATGGATCGCGGCACGTCTCGGCCGTTTGCCGAAGGCCGCGCCGTTCCAACCTGGCACAGTGATACCGCTTCGCGGCGTTTCTCATCGCATCGTTCATCGCGCCGGCACCCGCGGGACGGTGTGGACGGAAGTGCGCGATAGCGGGGAACGCATTCTCTGCGTCGCCGGCGGCGTCGAACATGCGGACCGTCGCGTCAGCGACTTCCTCAAGCGCGAGGCCCGTCGCGATCTCCAGCGCGCGGCGGAATCCTATGCCGTCGAACTCGGCGTCAAGGTCAAGCGGCTCTCGATCCGCGATCAATCGAGCCGCTGGGGCTCCTGCACCTCGGCCGGCTCGTTGTCGTTCTCCTGGCGCCTGATCCTCGCGCCGCCCTATGTGCTCGACTACCTCGCCGCGCACGAGGTCGCCCATCTCGTCGAGATGAACCACTCGGCGCGATTCTGGCGCGTCTGCGGCAAGGTCTGCCCGTCGATGGAGCGCGCCAAGAAATGGCTCGATACATACGGCAACGATTTGCACCGCTACGGGGTCGAGGATTAGGGCTCGTTGATGCCTCATGTGACGCTGTCATCGCCCGGCTCGACCGGGCGATCCAGTATTCCGAGGCGGTTGTTATTGAACCGAGAAGCCGCGGCGTACTGGATTCCCCGCTTTCGCGGGGAATGACAGTTGAGAATGCGGCGACGTCCGCGCGAACTCAATTCATCCCTCTGCTCAGGCGCTGACATCCGCGCTTGTCCCCGGCTGCGTGCGCGAGGCGAGATAGGATGACTGCAATTGCGCGGCCGCCTTCTGGCCCTCGGCCAGCATCGCCTGGAAGGCCGCGTCGAGTTGATCGCGGCTATAGGTTGCGGAGCTGCTTTCACGCGGGGTCCATTGCGATTGCGTGATCGCGGTGGAAGCTTTTTCAACGGTGCCTCCGAGCCGCTCGGCGTATCTGTCGGCCCGCCACTGCGCCAGATCCGGTCCACTCAGACCGGGAGGATCGTCCAGCTTGCCGATCTTTGCGGCCGCCTCGTTTGTCATCGTCGAGGACCCGCCATTGTACAGGGTGGCGACCACCTTGCCGTCGACCTTCACCTGAGCATAGGTATTCTCCGGTGCATCGTCCGAGACGGCCGATTGAGTCGCGCTCGTATCATGGGTCATCAGCCAGTTCGTTGCCATGAGGTCGCGCAGGTGAGGATTGTCCGCCGCCGATATCGACTTGGCGCCTGTCAGGGGCTTGACCTGCGAGACGTCAATCCGAAAGCCGTCGGTCGCAGCATCAGTCGCGTCCGGTCCCGCCGGCTGAAGACTCGATGTCCTATTCGAAGCGGACGTTGATGCGGGCCGTAGATGTGGCAACGCCGCGCTGGATACACCTGACATCATGGAACGCTCTCCGATACTTGCTCAACCTATGAGAGCAAATCCCGGGCCGCCGACCGGGGTTTGAAGAGACTGGTTTTTTTGCGTTCCCGGAGCTGCGGGGATCGGTCGATTTTGCCATGGTAGGCAGGACTTGCGTAGGCAGGACTTGCCGAAGACGAGACCGGTGGCGAACAGGGATAGCCGAGATAGTTGCCCCGTTCGGGATGATGGCGGGACGGTTCAGTTTTGCCCGACGTGTCAAATGGCCTTGCTGCCAGAATCAGCCGTCTTGCGACTCGCGTAAGCCGTTGATTCCGCTATCACTGGCTACTGTGCATGGGGTTGTTTTCGCAGTTTTGTTTTGAGGTCACCCGGACCTCGAGCAGAACCTAGCGATTTCCGCCGAACAGCCGGTCCATCAGCCAGCCGTCGAGTCCTGCAGCCGCTTCCGGTCGCGCATTGGCGCGCGTGGGGGGTGGACGATAGCCGCCATTGTTGGCCGCTACCGGTGCGGGCGCTGCCGCGGTTGGCGGCGACACTTGCGACGTCGCCTGCGCCAGGTTCGACAGGCTCCAGCCACCTGGAGAGCTCGGCAAGGCTGCCACGGGCACGCCCTCGTGCGCCGTCTTCATGAAGCGCGACCAGACTTCGACCGGCAAGCCGCCGCCGGTCGCCTTCTTGGTCGGCGAGTTATCGTCATTGCCGAGCCAAACGCCGGTGACGAGGTTGGCGGTGTAGCCGATGAACCAGGCGTCGCGGTAGTCTTGGCTGGTGCCGGTCTTGCCGGCCGCCGGCCAGCCCGGGATCTCCGCCTTCTTGGCGGTGCCACTGATCAGCGTTTCCCGCATCATCGCGTTCATCATGCCGACATAGCGCGGATCGACCACCTGGTTGTGCTCGTCCGGCTGGCGCATGTAGAGCAGCTTGCCACCGAGCGTCCTGATCCGCGTCACGACATGCGGCGTCGCCGTGAAGCCGCCATTGGCGAAGGGTGCGTAGGCGCCGACCAGCTCGACCATCGAGACTTCGGAGGTGCCGAGCGCGATCGAGGCGTTGGGCTCGAGTTTCGAGGAGATGCCGAGCCGGTGCGCGGTGCGCACCACGTTCTTCGGCCCGACCTCGAGGCCGAGACGGATCGCGACCGTGTTGAGCGACATCGCGAGCGCCTGGGTCAGCGTCACCGCGCCGAAATATTCGTGCGTGTAGTTCTCAGGCCTCCAGCCCTTGACCTCGATCGGCGCGTCCTGGCGGAGCGTGTCCGGCGTCAGTCCCTGCTCGAGCGCGGTGAGGTACACGAACGGCTTGAACGAGGAGCCCGGCTGGCGCCTGGCGGTGACCGCGCGGTTGTACTGGCTCTCGGAATAGTTCCGGCCGCCGACCATGGCGCGCACCGCGCCGTCAGGCGTCATCGCCACCAGCGCGCCCTGGCTGACATTGAATTTCACGCTCTTGGCCGCGAGCTCGTCGATGATGGCGGCTTCCGCCACGCTCTGGAGCTTCGGATCGATCGTGGTCTCGACCTTGATGCTCTCGTCGATCTGGCCGACCAGATCGTCCAGCACCTCGCCGATCCAGTCGGCGACGTAGTTGACCGTGCCGGCGCCGACCGGCTTCACATTGTAGGAGGGTTGGCCGATCGAGGCCTGCGCCTGCGCTTCGGTGATGAATTTGGCATCCGCCATCGCCGTGAGCACGATTTTCGCGCGCGCTTCGGCGCCCTCGGGGTTGCGGTTCGGCGCGAGCCGCGAGGGCGATTTGACGAGGCCGGCCAGCATCGCGGCCTCCGCGACGGTGACGTTCTTGGCCGACTTGCCGAAATAGCGCTGCGCGGCGGCCTCGACGCCATAGGCGCCGGAGCCGAAATAGACGCGGTTGAGATAGAGCTCTAAGATCTCGTTCTTGGAATGCTTACGCTCCAGCCAGATCGCGAGCTCCGCTTCCTGCAGCTTGCGCGCCATGGTGCGCTCCTGGGTCAGGAACAGGTTTTTCGCCAATTGCTGCGTCAGCGTCGAGCCGCCCTGCGACACGCCGCGATGGAGCAAATTGGTGACGAGCGCGCGCAGGATGCCGACGGGATCAATGCCGAAATGCGAATAGAAGCGGCGGTCTTCGATGGCGATGAACGCCTTGGGCAGATATTGCGGCAGATCCTTCAGCGAGACGTTGGCGCCGGCCATCTCGCCGCGCTGCGCCAGCATGCTGCCGTCGATGCCGACGATCTGGATCGTCGGCGGCCGCTTGGGGATTTCCAGCGACTGGATCGGCGGCAGATGAGCGCCGACATAGATCACGACACCGATCACGGCGATCGCGCCCCACAAGCCCAGCACCGCGCCCCAATAGACCAGGCGGCCAAGGCTCGCGCCGATGCGTGCCTTCGATCGCCGCTTGGCACTGCCGCGGCCGGCTGGCGCCTTCCGCTCGCGCGGCGGCTCGTCGCCGGCATCCTCGCTCTTGCGCTTGGCAGATAATTTCGTTGATTTCTTCGGCTTGTCGTCGCCGCCGGGAATGCGATCGGCCGCGGTCAGGCGCAGATCGGCGAGTGCCGCAGGCAAGCCGAACAACGGCTCCTTCCGCCCACCCTTTTTCTTTCCCAACCCCATACGCAAACGCCCGGTCAACCCGCCCCGCCGCACGCTAGCGGTCGCTGTTTAAGGCCCGGTTACCCAGAGCTTAACGCGCGATTAGGAGGTGCGGCATTCGCTGGCCGCAGTTCCGCTGGGAGGTCGGCAGAGCTAGGATCGCCGGCATAAAACAAAAGGAAACTCAGATGGGCCACATCGATCCAACCAAGGAGATTTTCGCGCAGTTCCGGGACAATGACCGCCCCGGCCCGATCCACATGCTCAATTTGGTGCGCTTGCGCAAGGAGGCGGCCTATCCGGATGGGCGCAAGGCGAGCGGCGCGGAAGCCTATGCGGCCTATGGCCGCGAGAGCGGCCCGGTGTTCGAACGCCTCGGCGGCCGCATCGTCTGGCAGGGCAAATTCGAGCTGATGCTGATCGGCCCGGAGACCGAGCGCTGGGACCATTGCTTCATCGCCGAATACCCAAGCGTCGCCGCCTTCGTCGAGATGATCCGCGATCCCGTCTATCGCGAAGCGGTGAAGCACAGGCAGGCCGCCGTGGAGGATTCACGGCTCATTCGGCACGCGGTGCTGCCGGTCGGAAAGAACTTTGGCGAGGTGCCGGATTGATTTCCGTCATGGCCGGGCTTGACCCGGCCATGACGACGTTGAGGCAGTTGCTTCCGAGAACTAACCCGCCGGACCCGCATCCTCAATGATCGGGCCGAACAGCTCCCAGCGCTCGCCGTTGAACTTCATCATCTGAAGCTGCTTGTTGACCCGGTAGTCGGTCGGTGAGGTGTTGGCCTTGATGCCGGGCAGCGCGGTGTCGCTGGTCACGTCCTTCAGCGACGCGGCCTGCTTCATCACGTTCTCGCGCGTCAGGTCGTCGCCGCACTGCTTCAGCACATGGACCAGCAGCTGCGCCGTGCTGTAGCCGTAGGTGTTGAAGTTCGAATCCTTGTCGCCATCCGGATAATACTTGGCCATGAAGTCGAAATACCTCTTGAGGCCGGCATCGTCCTTCCAGGTCGGATCAAGCGGTTCCTTGCCGTAATTGACGCTGATCAGGCCCTTGGCGGCGTCGAGGCCGGCCGGCTTCAGCACCGCGCCGACTGAGGTGGCGTTGATGTCGACGATCTGCACCGGATGCCAGCCCATCTCGGCGATCTTCTTGATCGCCTGGGCCGCCTGCTTCGGCGTGGTGGCGCTGAAGAACAAATCGGCGCCGGCGTCCTTGATCTTGAGGATCTGTGAGTCGACCGTCGGATCGGAGACTTCGTAGGAAGCTTCAGTCACGATCATCTTGGCAGCCTTGTCGCCGAGGCCGGCCTTGATGCCGTTCAGATAGTCCTTGCCGAGGTCGTCATTCTGATAGAGCACGCCGATCTTGGCGTTCGGATGCTCCTTCAGGATGTACTGTCCGTAGATGCGGCCTTCGACGAAGTAGTTGGGGTTGAAGCCCATCGTCCACGGAAAGTTCTTCGGATCCGTGAACCTCGAGGCTCCGGTCGCCGCGAACAGTTGCGGCACCTTCTTCGAGTTGAGATATTTCTGCACGGCTGCGTTCACCGGCGTGCCGATGATCTGGAAGGTCAGCAGGACCTCGTCGCTCTCGACCAGCTTGCGAATCTGCTCCACCGCTTTCGGCGGCGAGTAAGCGTCGTCATACTGGATCAGATTGATCTTGCGGCCGTTGACGCCGCCCTGGTCGTTGATCATCTTGAAATAGGCGGCCTGGGTCTTGCCGATCGACGAATAGGCCGACGCCGGTCCGGAAAACGGCATCGTCTGGCCGACTTTGATCTCGGTATCGCTGGCGCCCGGATCATATTTCTTCTGGGCATTGGCCGCCGGCATCGACAGCGCCAGGGTCAGCGCCGTTGCAGTGGCCAGATGCAGAATTCCATTCCTCATTCGCGTTTCCTCATTGTTTATTGCCGGTGATCAATCGGGTGCGCTTGTGCGCACGGGGCGTCACCGCTGAGGGCGAGTGTGAATGAGGCATTGTTGCAACGCAAGGTGCGCGTGCACCCCCAGTTCGTAGGATACGCAACGTCTCAGTTCGTAGGGTGGGTCAGCCTTGCGGCTGCGCAAAGCGCAGTCCGCTGGGCGTAACCCACCCTACCAGTAACTAGCCCGCTGGGCCCGCATCCTCCATGATCGGGCCGAACAGCTCCCAGCGTTCGCCGTTGAACTTCATCATCTGCATCTGCTTGTTGACGCGGTAGTCGTTCGGCCCGGTGTTGATCTTGATGCCGGGCAGCGCGAAGCTCGGGGTGAAGTCCTTGATGCTGGCGACCTGCTTCATCACGTTCTCACGCGACAGGTCGTCGCCGCACTGTTTCAGAACTTGCGTCAGCAATTCGGCGACGGAATAAGCATAGGTGTTGACGGTATTGAGCTTGTCGCCTTCGGGGAAATACTTGTCCATGAACGCGAAGAACGCTTTCACGCCCGGATCGTCCTTCCACTGCGGATCGCCGGGCTCCTTGCCGTATTGGGTGGAGATGATGCCCTTGGAGATGTCGAGGCCGGCCGGCTTCAGCGTCGCCGAAATCGGGCTCGCATTGATGTCGAGAATGTGCACCGGCGTCCAACCGAGCTCGGCGACCTTCTTGATCGCTTGCGCCGCGAACTTGGGTGTCGAGGCATCATAGAAGAGATCGGCGCCCAACGATTTCAGTTTGACCACCTGCGAGTCCACCGTCGGATCGGTGACCTCGTAGGAGACTTCGCCGACGATCATGCTCGCGGCCTTATCACCGAGACCGCTCTTGAGGCCGGCGAGATAGTCGCGGCCCATGTCGTCGTTCTGATAGAGCACGCCGATCTTGGCGTTCGGATGCTCCTTGAGAATGTACTTGGCGTAGATGCGTCCCTCGGACACGTAGTTGGGATTATAGGCAATGGTCCAGGGATAGTTCTGCGGATCGTTGAAGCGCGCGGCGCCGGTCGAGGCCAGGAGCTGCGGGATCTTCTTGCCGTTGAGATATTTTTGCACGGCGGCGTTCGCGGCGGTGCCGATGATCTGGAAGGTGAACAGCACCTCGTCGCCTTCGACGAGCTTGCGCACCTGCTCGACCGTCTTCGGCGGCGAATAGGCATCGTCATACTGGATCAGATTGATCTTGCGGCCGTTGATGCCGCCCTGATCGTTGATCATCTTGAAATAGGCGGCCTGGGTCTTGCCGATATTGGCGTAGACGGAATAGGCGCCGGAGAACGGCACAGTCTGGCCGATCTTGATCTCGGTGTCGCTCGCGCCGGTGTCGTATTTCTTCTGGGCGAGAGCTTGGTTGGCGGAGAACGCGAAGGCGAGCGCCGCCGTGGCAGTGATGAAGGCTCTGCGATTGCTCATGTGGGGTTGTTCCTCCTGACGGAATTTCCGACCGACGGTCTTGTCCCGTTGATTGCCAACGGTCGCCATCGCTGTCGGAGATTGTGGAGGAACGGCAGGCGACGCGCAAGGATCGCGGCGCCGCGCTATGGCGTCTCAGGTCAGGAACAAGACTAACAGCGCGAGCGCCGCCGGCAGCGCCTGCACCATCAGGATGCGCGTGCTGACGGTCGCCGCGCCATAAGCGCCGGCCACGATCACGCAGAGCAGGAAGAATGCCTTGATCTGGAACGCGAAGGCCGGATTGCCGTGCACCAGCCCCCACACCAGGCCTGCGGCCAGGAAGCCGTTATAGAGCCCCTGGTTGCCGGCCAGCACCTTTGTGATCGCCGCCTTCTCCGGCGTGTTCCGGAAAACCTTCAGGCCCTGCGGCTTGTCCCAGCGAAACATCTCCAGGATCAGGAAGTAAGCGTGCAGTGCGGCGACCAGCGCCACCAAAATATTCGCGATCCAGATCAAGTTGAGCTCCCCCAGCGTCAGCTTTCGGGTGGACGCTAGCACGGCCGGCGTGGCAATTGCGATGGCGTGTTTCGATGCCATGGTGCCGCAATGCCCGCGCGACCGACCAAATCACCTGTAAGCTTCGGCCTCGATCGGCTGGCGACGCCGATCGGGATTGCGCTGCTGGTCACCGACGCTGCGGGCGCCTTGCGCGCGCTCGACTGGGAGGATTACGAGCACCGCATGCGCGGGCTCTTGCGCCTGCATTACGGTGCGGTGGAGCTGAGTGACCGGCCCGCGCCCGCAGCCATGCGCACTGCGCTGTCGGATTATTTCGACGGCGATCTCGGCCAGCTCTCAGGCATCGCCTGGCGCATCGCCGGCACGCCGTTCCAGCAGAAGGTCTGGAATGCATTGGCGCAAATTCCTGCCGGCACCACGATGAGTTACGGCGCGCTCGCCGCCAGGATCGACATGCCCAAGGCCATTCGCGCCGTCGGCCATGCCAATGGCTCCAACCCGATCAGCGTGGTGCTGCCGTGCCACCGTCTGATCGGCGCCGATGGTTCTCTGGTGAAGTACGGCGGCGGCCTCGAGCGCAAGCGCTGGCTGCTGCGGCACGAAGGCGTGGTGGTTTAGGCCCCGCTCACGCCGCGGGCTGAACCGCCTTGTCGCCGGCCATCACGTGGGTCAGCGCGCTCTTGATCGCGGCCTGGCGTGTCGGCGCGCTGATCTGCGCGCCCAGGAGATCGGTGACGTAGAACACGTCGCGGGCGCGCTCGCCGAAGGTCGCGACATGGGCCGAGGCGATGTTGAGGTTGAGCTTCGAGATCGCGGTGGTCAGTTCGTAGAGCAGGCCGGGCCGGTCGAGGCCGGACATTTCGATCACTGTGTAGCGGTCGGACCATTGGTTGTTGATGGTCACTTCCGGCTCGATCACGAACGGCCGCGCCTTGCCGCGCACGGTGCGCCGCGCCACCACTTCGGGCAGACGCAGCTTGCCTTCCAGCACGTCCTCGATCATCTCGCCGATGCGCGTCGCGCGCCGTCCCTCGTCCTCGTCGCGATCGTATTCCCTGGAGATCGAGATGGTGTCGAGCGCGCGACCGTCGGTCGTGGTGTAGATCTGGGCGTCGACGATGTTGGCGCCGGCCGAGGCACAGGCACCCGCGATGATCGACAGCAGCCAGGGATGGTCGGCGGCGAAGATGGTCAGCTCGGTGACGCCGCGCACCTCGTCGAAGCCGACATTGATCGCGAGCTTGTGGCCCGCCTGCTCGCTGGCACGGACGAAGCGCGCGTGGCGGATCTTGCGCGGCAGCTCGACCTTGAGCCAATAGGCCGGATAGTGCCGGCCGATATAGGCGTCGAGCTCCTCCGCCGGCCATTCCGCGAAGGCGTTGCGGAATTCGGCGTATGCGGCCGTGAGGCGCTTGCCGCGGTCAACCTCCGAGAAGCCGCCCGTCAGCACCGGTTCGGTCTCGTAGTACAGCGAGCGCAAGAGCTGCGCCTTCCAGCCGTTCCACACGCCCGGGCCGACGCCGCGGATGTCGGCGGTGGTCAGGATCGTCAAGAGCTTCATCTGCTCGACCGACTGCACCACGGCGGCGAAATTCTCGATGGTCTTGCGGTCGGAGAGATCGCGCGATTGCGCGACCGTGGACATCGTCAAATGCTCCTCGATCAGCCAGGCCACGAGCTCGGTGTCGGCCGGACTGAAGCCGAGCCGCGGGCAAAGCCGTCGCGCCACCTTGGCGCCGGCGATCGAGTGGTCCTCGGGCCGGCCCTTGGCGACGTCGTGCAGCAGCGTCGCGATGTAGATCACGGAGCGATGCTCCGGCCGGATCTTGCGCATCAGGTCGCTTGCCACCGCGAATTCCTCGATGCCGCCGCGCTCGATGTCCTGGAGGAAGCCGACGCAGCGGATCAAATGCTCGTCGACGGTGTAGTGATGATACATGTTGAACTGCATCATCGAGACGATCTTGCCGAAGGCGCGGATGAAATGGCCGAGCACGCCGGTCTCGTTCATCCGCCGCAGCACGATTTCCGCGTTGTCGGACGTCAGGATTTCCATGAACAGCCGGTTGGCCTCGGGATTCTCGCGCATCTGCGCGTTGATCAGGCCGAGCGAGCGCGTCACGTCACGCATCGCGTCCGGGTGGAAGGCGAGATTGTTCTTCTGCGCCAGGCGGAAGATGCGGATCAGATTGACCGGATCGTGCTTGAACACGTCGGGCGCGGCGACGTTGATGCGGTTGTTGTCGACGATGAAGTCGTCGCTGTCGGGCACCCGCCGCTTCACCGCGGTGGGGCGCAGCCGCGCCATCATCCGGCTCAGCACCGGTGCGGGCTTGGCCTGCTGGTCCTCGAGCTTGGCGCAGAGAATGGCGGTGAGGTTGCCGACTTCCTTGGCGACCAGGAAGTAGTGCTTCATGAAGCGTTCGACGTCCTGCATGCCGGGATGCGAGGTGTAGCCGAGCCGGACCGCGATCTCGCGCTGGAGGTCGAAGGAGAGGCGCTCTTCAGGGCGACCGGAGTAAAAGTGAAGATTGCAGCGCACCGACCAGAGGAAGTCGGCGCAGCGGCGGAAGGTGCGGTATTCCTGCGCGTCGAACACGCCGCGGTCGACCAGCTCGTCGGTGTCGCTCACGCGGTAGACGTATTTCGCGATCCAGAACAGCGTGTGCAGGTCGCGGAGCGCACCCTTGCCGTCCTTGACGTTGGGTTCGACCAGATATCGCGATTGGCCGCCGCGGCGATGCCGCTCCTCACGCTCGGCGAGCTTTGCGGTGACGAATTCGGACGCGGTGCCTTGCACGACCTCCTTGTCGAAGCGGGCGACCAGCTCGTCATAAAGCGGCCGGTCGCCGGTAAGGAAACGCGTCTCCAGGATCGCGGTGCGGATGGTCATGTCGCCGCGCGCCTGCCGGATCGACTCGTCGACCGAGCGCGTGGCGTGACCGACCTTCAGCCCCATGTCCCAAAGACAATAGAGGATGGCCTCGGCGACCTGCTCGCCCCAGGCGGTCTGCTTGTAGGGCAGGATGAAGAGCAGATCGATGTCGGACTCGGGAGCCATGAGGCCGCGGCCATAGCCGCCGGTCGCCACCACGGCCATGCGCTCGGCGCCGCTCGGGATCGGCGAGCGGTAGAGATGGCGGGTCGCGGCCGAATACAGGATGCGGATGATCTCGTCCTGCACGTGGCACAGCCGTTCGGCGCAGCGCCGGCCGTGACGGTCCTTCAGCAGGATCGTTTGTGCCGCGGCGCGCGACGCAATCAGCTCGGCCTTGAGCAGTTGCGCCATCGCGGTGCGGAATGCGTCCTCGCGTCCCTGGTGCTTCTCGGCAAGCGCGTCGACCGCGGCGGTGATCCGCGCGGTGTCGAAGCGATCGTCCACCTCGGCCTTCTGCTCAGTCGCAACGCTGTCCATGTCTCACCGGATATAAGAGGCGGCCGGCGCTGTCACCCGCCATTCTCTCGCAATAGTCATTCCATGCTGGAAAGGTGCGGCTTTGGGCAAAGCTGTTCTCAGCCGGCGCGCTTTCGAGGGATGGATTTTCTCGTTGATTTCTAGATATAACTCCTTGAAAAACAATGAAGTTTTGAGGAGGCCGGGCATGACCAGGATTACACGACGCATACTGCTGGCGGGAGCGGTCGCTCTTGCCGTGTCCCCCGCGGCGCGGGCGGCGGATCCGCTCAAGGAAATCCGTATCGACTGGGCGACCTATAATCCGGTGTCGATGGTCCTGAAGCAGAAGGGGCTCCTGGAAAAGGAGTTCGCCAAGGACGGCATCACCGTCATTTGGGTGCAGTCGGCCGGCTCCAACAAGGCGCTCGAATTCCTCAATGCGGGTTCGATCGACTTCGGCTCGACCGCGGGCTCGGCGGCGCTGGTCGCGCGTATCAACGGCAACCCGATCAAGTCGGTCTACGTCTATTCGCGCCCCGAATGGACGGCGTTGGTGACATCAAAGGATTCCAAGATCGCCGATGTCGCCGACCTCAAGGGAAAGCGCGTCGCGGTGACGCGCGGCACCGATCCGCACATCTTCCTGGTGCGCGCATTGCTTGGCGCAGGTCTTACCGAAAAGGACATCACGCCGGTGCTGCTCCAGCACGCCGACGGCAAGACCGCGCTGATCCGCGGCGACGTCGATGCGTGGGCCGGGCTCGATCCGATGATGGCGCAGGCCGAGGTCGAGGACGGCGCGAAACTGTTCTACCGCAAGGCCGACGCCAACACCTGGGGCATCCTCAATGTGCGCGAGCAGTTTTTGAAAGACTATCCGGATGTCGCCCGCCGCGTGCTTGCCGTTTACGAAGAAGCGCGAAAGTATTCGGTGGCGAATTACGATGAGCTCAAGAAGACCTTCATCGCCGTGACCAAGCTGCCGGAGCCTGTCGTCGACAAGCAGCTCAAGGAGCGTACCGAGCTGACCCACAGCCGCATCGGCGCGCCCCAGCGCGAGTCGATCCTCGCCGCGGGCCTCGCTTTGCAACAGGCCGGCGTGGTCGATGCCAAGGTCGATGTGAAGGCAACGCTCGATGCTCTGATCGACGACCGGGTCCCGCTGGCGACGAATTAAGGTGCTTTTTCCCTCCCCCCTTGTGGGGGAGGGTGCCTCGCGAAGCGAGGCGGGTGAGGGGTATCTTTCCTCACGATCAGTATTGCGAGCCGAGAGAACCCCTCATCCGGCGCTTCGCGCCACCTTCTCCCGCAAGGGGAGAAGGGAAAAGCAGCGGAAGGCTTGGCAAGAGTAGTGTTGCATTCCCTGACGAGACGCGCTTCCTACCGGCCATGATCTCTGACGCGCCAGTCTTGCAACAGACCACGGAACCGGCCGAAAGCGCCGCCGCGCCTTCGTGGTTGTCGCGTTATGCGCGTCCATTGCTGGGTGTGTTGCTGCCGCTCACCCTCGCGCTTGGCTGGGAACTCCTGGTCTGGCGCGGCTGGTCCAACGGCCGGCTGGTGCCGCCGCCCTCGCGCGTGTTCGCCACCATCGTTGATCTTGCCCGCTCCGGCGAGTTGGTCCGTCACATCGCCGCGACACTGTGGCGCGTCGGTCTTGGCTTTGCGTTCGGCGTGGTCGCGGGCACCTTGCTCGGCGCCATATCGGGCTACTGGTCGCTGGCGCGACGGCTGCTCGATCCGACCGTGCAGGCGCTGCGCGCGATCCCTTCCCTGGCCTGGGTGCCGCTGTTCATCCTCTGGCTCGGCATCTTCGAGACCTCGAAGATCGCGCTGATCGCGGTCGGCGTGTTCTTCCCGGTCTATCTCGGCGTGATGGGCGCGATCCTCATCGTCGATCGCAAGATCGTCGAGGTCGGTCGCACCTTCCGTCTCTCCGGACCCGCCATGATCCGGCGGATCCTGCTGCCCGCAGTGCTGCCGGCCTATGTCGTGTCCTTGCGCGTCGGTCTTGGTCTGGGCTGGATGTTCGTGGTGGCGGCCGAGCTGATCGGCGCGTCCGAAGGCCTCGGCTATCTCCTGCTCGACGGCCAGCAGCTCGGCAAGCCCGCGCAGATTCTCGCCGCCATCGTGATCTTCGCGATCCTCGGCAAGCTCACGGATTGGTTGATCGAGATCGCGGCTGCGCCCTTCCTGCGCTGGCAGGACGCCTTCGGACGTACAGTGGGAGCATAAGGCGATGCTGGCGCTCGACCGGGTCAGCAAGACCTATCCCAACGGCGTGCAGGCGCTGGCGCGCTTCTCCGCCGAGATCAGGGAAGGCGAGATCGTCGCCATCATCGGCGGCTCGGGCTGTGGCAAGTCCACGTTGCTGCGCGCCATCGCGGGCCTCGACCGCGCGAGCTCGGGCACGGTGACGCTCGACAACGAGGCGATCGCCGCGCCGCATGCCAAGATCGGCATCATCTTCCAGGAGCCGCGGCTGCTGCCCTGGCTCAGCGTCGCCGACAATATCGGCTTTGGGCTTGCCGATGGGCCCGCGACCGAGCGGCGGGAAAAGGTGGCGCGTGCGCTCGAGCGTGTCGGGCTCGCCGAGAAAGCCCAGGCCTGGCCGCGCGAGCTCTCGGGCGGGCAGGCACAGCGCGTCGCGATCGCCCGCGCGCTGGTGCCGCAGCCCGAGGTGCTCTTGCTCGACGAGCCGTTCTCGGCGCTCGATGCCTTCACCCGCAGGGATCTCCAGGATCATCTGCTCGATCTGTGGGCCGACACGCGGCCGACGCTCATCCTCGTCACGCATGACGTCGACGAGGCCGTGGTGCTGGCCGACCGCGTGCTGGTGATGCGGCCGCGGCCGGGCCGGCTGTTCGACCAGATCGAGATCAATCTCGGCCGGCCACGCGACCGCAATTCGCCGCTGTTCGAGAATTTCAAGCGAAGTGTGCTGACGTCACTCGACCGTTCGCTCGACCGCAGCGTGCCCGACCGTGACGCAACCCAGGGTCCCGGTCAGGCCATGTGGTGGTGACAATTTCTCTCCGAGCCGGTACATCGAGAAGCAATTTTACCGGGAGAGACAAAATGGACGCCGCAGCACTGCGCCAGATGCAGGCCCCGATCAAGGAGCGTTACAAGACCGACCCCAAGACCGCGATGATCACGTTGAAGGCCAAGGGCTCGACCGACAGCGAGGGCATCGCCTGCAAGGTCGAGACCGGCCGCGCCATCGCGATGGCGGGCTTGCATCCCGCGACCGGCGGCTCCGGCCTCGAGCTCTGCTCCGGCGACATGCTGCTGGAGGCGCTGGTCGCCTGCGCCGGCGTCACGCTGAAATCGGTCGCGACCGCGATCGAGGTGCCCTTGAAGACCGGCAACGTCTACGCCGAAGGCGATCTCGATTTTCGCGGCACGCTCGGTGTCGACAAGGAGACGCCGGTCGGCTTCGCCGAGATACGTCTGCGCTTCGACGTCGACACCGATGCGCCGCAAGACAAGCTCGACCTGCTGCTCAAGCTCACCGAGCGCTATTGCGTGGTCTATCAGACCATCAAGAACGGCCCGAAGGTCTCGGTGTCGATGCAGCGGATGTAAGGCGCGGACCGCAGTCCAACAATCGGTGTCGTCCTGGCGAAAGCCAGGACCGATTACCCCGACGCCGATTGTGTTGCGATACTGGCGACTACGACCGTCTAACACAGCGAAGCCCGTGGTTATGGGTCCTGGATCGGCGCTCACTCCGTTCGCTTGTCCAGGACGACGAAGAAAAAAATGTCCCCCGAGCTCCACTTCATCCTCATCCTCGTTCTTCGCATGATGGTCGCGGCGGCGTTCGTCGTGACGGCGTCGATCATCACCGAGCGCTCAGGGCCGGTGATCGGCGCGCTGGTCGCGACCTTGCCGGTTTCGGCCGGACCATCCTACGTCTTCCTCGCGCTCGACCACGATGCCGCCTTCATCGCGAAGGGCGCACTGTCGAGCTTGCCGGTCAATGCAGCGACGATCTTCATGTGCGTCACCTATGTGGTGCTGGCACAGCGGCGCAGTCTTCTGGTGAGTTGCGGAAGCGCGGTCGCGGTCTGGATCGTGTTCGCATCGATCATCAAGCAGTTCGACTGGCCGCTCACAGCCGGGCTCGCCGCCAATCTGATCGCGTTCGGCATCTGCATTCCGCTGCTCGTGGGCTATCGCCACGTGAAGATGCCGCTGGTGACGCGGCGCTGGTATGACGTGCCGATGCGGGCCGCGCTGGTCGCGACCCTCGTCGCGATCGTCGTCTCGACCTCGGGCTGGGTCGGTCCCCGGATCAGCGGCATCATTGCGCTGTATCCCGTGGTGTTCTCCAGCATCATGGTGATCCTGCATCCGCGCATCGGCGGTCCGCCGACCGCCGCGGTGCTGGCCAATTCGGCCTGGGGTCTGCTCGGATTCGGAATGGCGATCGCGGTGTTGCACGTGGCGGTCGTGTGGTTCGGCTCCGCCGTCGGACTCTCTGTTGCGCTTGGCACTTGCGTGACCTGGAATCTGACGCTGTGGTGGATGGGCCGGCGGAGGCTTCGAGGCCACGCTGCCTGACAACATCGTCGCGCAGACTTTTCAAGGCGAGCCGCAGGTCACCCGGAGTACTACGGTGGTGGGCTGACGTGTGGCGGCAACTGCAGCCTGCAGTGCACCTTTCATCCTTGCCAGGCATCGTTGCCCCGCTAAGTCATTGAATGATCATTCATCTGCCGATGCGTCGGCGCTCCGGTGCAGGTTTTTTTCGAGCGTTCTTCAATCACTCGCGCGTGCCATTTATCGATAGCTTAGTTAGCGGTTTGTTTCAGCTTGCGTCCTATACTTGGACTCGTTGGCGTCCAGTTTAGCATTCAACGCCATTTTTTTTCGGCCATCGGTCCATGGCACCGAGCACAACCAGATCAATTTGGAGACACCATGTTCAAGCGCAAGTCGAATAGCGGTGCATTGGTTATGATGGCTGCCAAGGCTGTGAGCGCCAACCTGATGGTGGCCGACAACGACCTGAACATCGTCTACATGAATGATGCGGTGACAGACCTGCTGCGCGCGGCTGAGCCCGATCTCAAGAAAGAGCTGCCCCACTTCAACGTGGCGACGCTCGTTGGAACCAACATCGATGTGTTTCATAAGAATCCCCAGCATCAGCGCAAGATGCTGGCGAGCCTCAGCGCGGTGCATCGCGCGATGATCCAGGTCGGTGGCCACAAATTCGACCTCGTCGCGACGCCGCTGAAGAACGAAGACGGCAGCCGGGCCGGAACTGTCGTGGAATGGTCCGATGCTTCGATCCGCCTTCAGAACCTCGACTTCGGGGGACAGGTTGCGGCCGCGAACCGCTCACAGGCGGTCATCGAGTTCGCGATGGATGGCACGGTCCTCACCGCCAACGAGAATTTCCTGCGTACGCTCGGATACACGATGAACGAGATCCAGGGCAAACATCACAGCATGTTCGTTCCGTCTGTCGAACGCGAAAGCCCGGCCTATCGCGAGTTCTGGGCTGCGCTCAACCGCGGCGAATATCAGGCCGCCGAATACAAGCGGATCGGCAAGGGCGCCAAGGAAGTCTGGATCCAAGCCTCATACAATCCCGTTTTCGACGAGAAGGGCAGGCCCACCAAGGTGGTGAAGTTCGCGACCGATGTCACTGAACAGAAGCTCAGGAATGCCGACCTTGCGGGCCAGATCGCGGCGATTGACAAGGCACAAGCCGTGATCGAGTTCAACATGGACGGCACGATCATCACCGCCAACCCCAATTTCCTCGGCGCTCTCGGCTATTCGCTGGCGGAGATCAAGGGCAAGCACCACAGCATGTTCGTCGAGCCGTCGGAGCGCGATGGCAATGACTATCGCGAGTTCTGGGCGGCGCTCAACCGCGGCCAGTACCAGGCGGCCGAATACAAGCGCATCGGCAAGGGTGGCAAGGAGGTCTACATCCAGGCCTCCTACAACCCGATCATGGATCTCAACGGCAAGCCGTTCAAGGTCGTGAAATATGCGACCGACGTCACGAAGCAGGTGCTGGTCCGCATGGGCAACGAGCGCGTCCGCAGCATGATGGAATCGGTCGCCGCGGGTTCGGAGGAGCTGAACGCCTCGGTGCGGGAGATTTCCGAGGCCATGACCAAATCGCGCGAGACCGCGATGAGCGCGGTGGAGCAGGTCGCGTCCGCTGATGCCCAGGCCCAGCGCCTCACTGAAGCGGCGCTGGCGATGAGCGGGATTGTCGAGCTCATCAACAACATCACCGGGCAGATCAACCTCCTGGCACTTAACGCCACCATCGAATCCGCCCGCGCCGGCGAAGCCGGTCGGGGCTTTGCGGTGGTGGCCTCGGAGGTCAAGAGCCTCGCCAACCAAGCCAAGCAGGCCACTGACAAGATCGGCGCGGAGATCGGCAGCCTCAACGGCATCTCCGGAGACGTCGTCACTGCCCTGGCTTCGATCAAGACGGCCATCAGCAACGTCAGCGAATATGTGACGTCGACGGCCGCGGCAATCGAAGAGCAAAGCACGGTGACCAACGAGATGTCGACCAGCATGCAACGCGCCGCTGCGGAAGCCGCGGCGATCTCGGCGAGGGCATAGCCAGCGCTCGGAACGGTAGGGTGGGTTAGCGGAGCGTAACCCACCTCTTTAGTTTCTGCGTGACAGAAGTGGTGGGTTCCGCCTTCGGCTAACCCGCCCTACGGCACCGTCACTGTTTCGGCAGCTTGGCCTTCAAGGCATACAGCGCATCAAGTGCTTCGCGTGGCGACATCTCGTCCGGATGCAGCGCCTTCACCGCGTCGATCAGCAGTTCGGCCTCGCTCAGTGGGGCGGCTTCTGCGGCAGCACGCGAGGGCACTGCGAACAGCGGCAGATCGTCGGCGAGCGCGCGCGCCGTCTGACCGCGGTCCTGGGCTTCCAGCTTCGCCAGTACCGATTTCGCGCGCGTAATCACGGCCGGCGGCAGGCCCGCGAGCTTGGCGACCTGGATGCCGTAAGAGCGGTCGGCCGAGCCCGGCAGCACCTCGTGCAGGAACACGACATTGCCCTGCCACTCCTTCACCCGCACCGTGGCGTTGAACATCCGCGGCAGCTTGGCCGAGAGCGCGGTCAGCTCGTGATAGTGCGTGGCGAACAGCGTGCGGCAGCGGTTGCTCTCGTGCAGATGCTCGATCGCGGCCCAGGCGATCGAGAGGCCGTCGAAGGTCGCGGTGCCGCGGCCGATTTCATCGAGGATCACGAGCGCGCGCTCGCCGGCCTGGTTGAGGATCGCAGCCGTCTCGACCATCTCGACCATGAAGGTGGAACGGCCGCGGGCGAGATCGTCGGCGGCGCCGACACGCGAGAACAGGCGGTCGATGATGCCGATCCGCGCGCGTGTCGCCGGCACGAAGCTGCCGATCTGGGCAAGCAACGCAATCAGCGCGTTCTGGCGCAGGAAGGTCGACTTACCGGCCATGTTCGGGCCGGTCAGCAACCAGAGCTGGCCGGATTTTTGCGCAGGGCCCGGCGAGAGATCGCAGGCATTGGCGATGAACGGCTCGCCATTGCGCTTCAAGGCCTGCTCGACCACCGGATGACGGCCGGCCTCGATGGCAAAGCCGAGAGACGAGTCCACCTCGGGCCGTACATAGTTCTCGTCGATCGCCAGCTTGGCAAGCGACGTCGCGACGTCGAGCAGCGCAAAGGCGTGGGCGGCGGCGCGCAGCTCCTCGCTGATTGCCAAAGCCTTGGCGCAGAGCCGCTCGAAAATCTCGAGCTCGAGCCCGAGTGCGCGGTCGCCGGCATTGGCGATCTTGGCTTCGATCTCCCCGAGCTCCGAGGTGGTGAAGCGGACCTGGCCGGCCAGCGTCTGGCGGTGGATGAAAGTCGCGTTCAGCGGCGCCGACATCAGCTTGTCGCCGTGCTGCGCGGTAACTTCGACGAAATAGCCGAGCACGTTGTTGTGCCGGATCTTGAGACCCTTCACACCCGTGTTGTCGGCGTAGCGCGCCTGCATCGAGGCCACCACCAGGCGCGAGGCGTCGCGCAGGTTTCGCGTTTCGTCCAGCGCGGGCTCATAGCCCTGTCGAACGAACCCGCCGTCGCGCTTGATCAGCGGCAGTTGATCGTCGAGCGCCCGGGCGAATTCCGCCGCGAGCTCGCGCGATGGCCTTTGCAGCGCCGCCGTCACCGCGGCGATCTCCTGCGGCGGCTGGTCGAGTTCGTCAAGCCGCGTCAGCACCTGGTCGGCGGCGATGATGCCGTCGCGCAGGCCGGCGAGGTCGCGCGGCCCGCCGCGGCCGACGGATATACGGGCCAGCGCCCGCGACATGTCCGGGGCGCCGCGCAGGATGCTGCGGATGTCCTCGCGCGCGGCCGAGTCGGCAACGAAGCTGCCGACGGCATCGAGCCGCCGCGCAATCGCCGTCGCATCGGTCAGCGGCGCGGCAAGCCGCTGCGCCAGCAGGCGCGAGCCAGCCGAGGTCACCGTGCAGTCGATCGCATCGAGCAGCGAACCGCGGCGTTCTCCGGCCAGCGTCCGCGTCAGTTCGAGATTGGCGCGGGTGGCGGGATCGATCGCCATGGTCGCACCCGAGGCTTCGCGCGCAGGCGGCGACAGCGGCGGATGTTTGCCGACCTGGGTGCGGTCAACATAGGTGACGGCAGCGGCGGCAGCAGTGGCTTCCAGCCGCGTGAGCTGCGACAGTCCGTCCATGGTCGCGACGGCAAAATAGTCGCACAGCCGCTTCTCGGCGGTGGCGCCGTCGAAGACGTCGCGGGTCAGCGGCGTCACCGCCGGCAGCTCGCGCAGGGTCTGCCCAAGCTCGCTATCGTTATAGAGTGCGTCGGTGACGATCACCTCGTTCGGATTGATGCGCGCGAGCGTCGCGGCGAGTTCGCCGCCCGAACATTCCGTCACCATGAATTCGGCGGTCGAGATGTCGATCCAGGCGAGGCCAAAGCGGTCACCGCCCGCCGATGAGCGTGCGCGCGCCAGCGCCAGCAGGTAATTGTTGGCGCGCGCGTCGAGCAGCGTGTCCTCGGTCAGCGTGCCCGGCGTGACCAGGCGCACCACGCCGCGCCGCACGACGCTCTTGTTGCCGCGCGCCCTGGCGGCGGCGGGATCCTCGGTCTGCTCGCACACCGCGACCCGGTGGCCGCCGGCGATCAGCCGGTGCAGATAATCCTCGGAGCGCTCGACCGGCACGCCGCACATTGGGATATCGGCGCCTTGATGCTTGCCGCGCTTGGTCAGGACGATGCCGAGTGTCCTGGAGGCGATCTCGGCGTCCTCGAAGAACAGCTCGTAAAAGTCGCCCATCCGGTAGAACAGTAGCAGGCCCTGATGCGCCGCCTTGATTTCAAGGTATTGTTCCATCATCGGCGTGACGCGCGCGGCGGCTTCCGCCTGCGGCGCGGGCGTATCGTCGGGGGGCGGTACAGGGATCGGTTGTTGCATTGTCATGGGCGGCGCAACCTACAAAATTTCGCCCCGCGCTCCTATCGCTTTGGCCGGGAAGGGGAGGTTTTCCACGTTGTCCGCTCCGCGGCATGCGCCGCAGGCGTGCACGTCCCCGGAACACGCGCGCCCCAGTCAATTGACCTGCCGCGGGCACCCTCCTAAAACTCCGCCGACATTGAAGAATTTGGCCGGACCGCGGCAATCAGGGAGAACAACGATGCGTGACGTCTTTATCTGCGATGCCGTGCGGACCCCGATCGGCCGGTTTGGCGGATCGCTCGCCAAGGTGCGTGCCGACGACTTGGCGGCGGCCCCGATCAAGGCTCTGATGGCCAAGCACCCCAATCTCGATTGGGCACAGGTTGACGAGGTCTTCTTCGGCTGTGCCAACCAGGCCGGCGAGGACAACCGCAACGTTGCACGCATGGCGCTCCTGCTTGCGGGTCTGCCGGATTCGGTTCCGGGCCAGACCCTGAACCGGCTCTGTGCCTCCGGCCTCGATGCGGTCGGCGCCGCCGGCCGCGCCATCCGTTCCGGCGAGATCGAGCTTGCGATTGCCGGCGGCGTCGAATCCATGACGCGTGCGCCCTTCGTGATGGGCAAGGCGCAGGAGGCGTTCTCGCGCTCGGCTGAGATCTTCGACACCACGATCGGCTGGCGCTTCATCAATCCGCTGCTGAAGGCGCAGTATGGTGTCGACGCGATGCCCGAGACCGGCGAAAACGTCGCCGAGGAATTCCAGGTCTCGCGCGCCGATCAGGACGCCTTCGCGATCCGCTCGCAGCAGCGCGCGGGCGTCGCGATCGCGGCCGGCTATTTCGCCGAGGAGATCATCCCGATCACCATTCCCGGCGGCAAGGCGGGCCCTGTGACCGTCGACAAGGACGAGCATCCGCGTCCCGAGACCACGCTGGAAGCCCTGACCAAGCTCAGGCCGATCGTGCGCAATCCCGGCACGGTGACCGCCGGCAACGCCTCCGGCGTCAATGACGGCGCCGCCGCGATGATCCTGGCGTCCGAGGCAGCCGTGAAGAAGCACGGCCTGACGCCGCGCGCGCGCATCCTCGGCCTCGCTTCGGCCGGCGTGCCGCCGCGCATCATGGGCATTGGACCTGTGCCGGCCACCCGCAAGCTGATGGAACGTCTCGGCAAGAAAATCAGCGATTTCGACCTGATCGAACTCAACGAAGCCTTTGCCTCGCAGGGTATCGCCTGCATGCGCCAGCTCGGCGTTGCCGACGATGCCGATTTCGTCAATCCGCATGGCGGCGCGATCGCACTCGGTCATCCCCTCGGCATGAGCGGCGCGCGCCTTGCGCTCACCGCGGTGCACGGCATGGAAAAGCGCGGCGGCAAGCTGGCGCTCGCCACCATGTGCGTCGGCGTCGGCCAGGGCGTCGCCGTCGCTATCGAGAAGCTGAACTGACGGGACGCGAAGCGCGCCGTCATCCCGGGGCGGTGCATTTGCGCCGAACCCGGGATCTCGAGATTCCGGGTTCAGCCCTGTCGGGCTGCCCCGGAACGACAGGGAGAACCGTGCCATGATCATCGCGAGCGAGCAGGACGTCACGGCTGCGGCATTGGCGGTGATGGAGCAGACGTCCAATCCCCGGCTGCGCCAGATCATGGTCTCCCTGGTCAAGCATTTGCACGGCTTTGTCCGCGACGTTCGCCTGACCGAGAAGGAATTCCGCGACGCCACGGCTGTGATCGCCGAGCTCGGCAAGCTCTCGACCGACACGCATAACGAGGTCGTGCTGATGGCAGGCTCGCTCGGCGTCTCGCCGCTGGTGTGCCTGCTGAACAACGGCGATGAGGGCAACACGGAAACCGACCAGTCGCTGCTCGGACCGTTCTGGCGGCTGAACTCGCCGCGGGTGGAAAATGGCGGATCGATCGTCCGCTCCGAGACCCCAGGCGCGCCGCTGTTCGTCAACGGCCGCGTCGTGGACAGGGACGGCCGTCCCGTCGCCGGCGCCGAGGTAGACGTCTGGCATGCGTCGCCGGTTGGTCTCTATGAAAACCAGGACCCCGAGCAGGCCGACATGAACCTGCGCGGCAAGTTTACGACCGACCAGGACGGAGCCTTCTCTTTTCGCTCCGTGATGATGGTTGGCTATCCCATTCCGACCGACGGCGTGGTCGGCCGCCTCCTGGAGGCGCAGAGCCGGCATCCCTATCGTCCCGCGCACCTGCACGCGTTGGTCTTCAAGGCCGGATTCAAGGTGCTGATCTCGCAGGTCTACGACCCCGCCGATCCGCATATCGATAGCGACGTGCAGTTCGGCGTGACGAAGGCACTGGTCGGCAAGTTCCTGCGCCATGACACGCCACACCCGACCGAGCGCGACGTGGCGACGCCGTGGTATTCGCTCGACCATGTCTACCGGCTCGAAGCCGGCGAGGCCGTCCTGCCGCGTCCGCCGATCAAATAGGGCGCAAAGCCGCTTCCCCCAATTAGTTATATCCTATAATGATTGGCGGAAGCGTTGACCGGTCGGAAAAGGGCCGGGGGAGGAGTTCGCCAATGACATTCATCTATCCCGTCGACAGCAACACGGCGCATCCGTTGCCGCTGTCGCCCGAGTACAAGAGCTCGATCAAGCGCGCGCCGAACAAGCCCTTGATCCCGATGCGCCATACGCTGTCGGAGCTGACCGGCCCGGTCTACGGCCACGAGACCGTGCGCGAGGGCGACAACGACCTCACCACCCAACACACCGGCGAGCCGCTCGGCGAACGCATCATTGTGCACGGCCATGTGCGCGATGAGGACGGCCGCGGCGTGCCGAACTCGCTGGTCGAGATCTGGCAGGCCAATTCCTGCGGCCGTTACGTTCACGTCCGCGACCAGCATCCGGCGCCGCTCGATCCGAACTTTACGGGCGCCGGTCGCACCGTGAGCGACGCCTCCGGTTACTACCGTTTCGTCACGATCAAGCCTGGCGCCTATCCTTGGGGCAATCATCACAACGCCTGGCGTCCCGCACACATCCATCTCTCGGTGTTCGGCCATTCCTTCGTCACGCGTCTCGTGACGCAGATGTACTTCCCGGCCGATCCGCTATTCCCGTTCGATCCGATCTTCAATTCGGTGCCGGACGAGAAGGCGCGGGCGCGGATGGTGTCATCGTTCGATCTCGAGAACACCCAGCCCGAATGGGCGCTGTGTTACCGCTTTGACATCGTGCTGCGGGGCAAGAACGCTACCCCTATGGAGAACCATTAAGTGCAGGACAATGGGATCACGCCGTCGCAGACCGTCGGCCCGTTCTTCAAATATGGCCTGACGCCGACCGGCGAATACGCCTGGAACGATGCGTTCACCAACTCGACACTGACACCCGACGTCACCGGAGATCGCGTCCGGATCGAGGGCCGCGTGTTCGACGGTGACGGCGTCGTCGTGCCCGACGTCATGCTGGAGATCTGGCAGGCCGACGCGCAGGGGCGCTTCGCCGATCCGCAGGACAAGCGCGCGCTGCCGAATGCGAGCTTCCGTGGCTTTGCCCGCTGCGGCACCGACAAGGACGGCAATTATTCCTTTGAAACCATCAAGCCGGGCGCGGTGCCCGATCCCGACGGCAAGCCGCAGGCACCGCATATCCTGCTTGCGGTGTTTGGCCGCGGCATGTTGCGGCATCTCTATACCCGCATCTACTTCAGCGACGAGGCCGGCAATGCCGCCGATCCCGTGCTGGCGGTGGTGCCCGCCGACCGTCGCGCCACGCTGACGGCTGTGCGCGAGGCCGGCAAGCCGGTGTACCGGCTCGACCTGCGGCTTCAGGGCGACAACGAAACGGTGTTTTTCGACGTGTGAGTCCAGCGTCGTCCCGGACAGGCGGAGCGCCGACCCGGGACGACAGCGGGGGACGGACCCAGGCTTCGCTGCCCGAAACCGTTCACATGACGCCGTTTCCCGTATTTTTCCGGAGTTCGCGCGATGCAATTTCCGCGCGATGCAATCCCGTGTTTACCGTAATCCTTTAGGGTCCGTGGGATTCGGCGCGGCCCATTGGATTGTTCCATGAAAATTCGCCTTTCGCTTTCTTCCGC
The DNA here is from genome assembly GCF_055807535.1 of Bradyrhizobium sp. Kon37. Lineage (NCBI taxonomy): Bacteria > Pseudomonadati > Pseudomonadota > Alphaproteobacteria > Hyphomicrobiales > Nitrobacteraceae > Bradyrhizobium > Bradyrhizobium sp. Kon37. The sequence goes on along the minus strand of NZ_JBVVOY010000001.1, from coordinate 466,063 downwards.
AATCATTGCTTTCGGCATCGTTCTGGCGATCGGTTTCACCGCGGTGGTCTCCACCAGCCTTTACGCCTTGAAAGAGCTCAAGGTCGGCGGCCCGCTCTATTCCGACATCAAGCTCGGCAACGATCTCATCGCCGACATCCTGCCGCCGCCGGAATATGTGATCGAGGCCTATCTCGAGGCTACGCTCGCCATGCGCGAGCCCGACCAGCTGGCGGCCCATGGCGAACGGCTGGTCCAGCTCCGCAAGGATTACGACGAGCGCAAGGCATTCTGGGTCACCTCCAGCCTCTCGGCCGACTTGAAGACCGCCCTGGTGTCGAAATCGGACGCCGAGGTGCAGAAGTTCTGGAAGCTGTTGTCCGACCAGCTCCTCCCCGCGCTTAAGGCCAAGGACACCGCCGCCTCCGAGCGCGCCTACGCGCAGCTCAAGGACGCCTACACCGCGCATCGCGCCATCATCGACAGCATCGTCGAGAGCGCCAACAAGCAGAATGCCGACATGGAGAAGCTGGCCGCGGACCGCGACAGCTCCATGCTTTATATCCTCCTCGGCGTCTCCGCCGCCGTCCTCGCCTTCATTGCGGCGGGCCTGCTCGGCGTCGCCCTCGGCGTGATGCGCCCGATCGTGCGCATGACCAGCACGATGCAAAAGCTCGCGACCGGCGATCTCGCCGCCGACATTCCTTTCGCGCACCGGCAGGACGAGGTCGGCTCGATGGCGGGCGCGCTCCTCGTGTTCAAGCAGGCGGCGGTCGAGAATTCCCGCCTGCGCGAGGAGCAGTTGCAGAAGGCGCAGGAGGCGGCGCTCGCCAAGCGCGGCGCCCTGCACCAGATGGCCGAAACCGTCGAGCGCGAGACCGGCCGCTCGGTCGACACCGCGAGCGCCGCAACGCAAGGCGTGGAGCGTGCCGCCTCCAGTCTGTCCGAGATCGCAAGGTCGCTCTCGACACAATCGCAGGCCGTCGCAGCCGCCTCCAACCAGGCTCTCGGCAGCTCGCAGACTGTCTCGGCCGCAGCTGAAGAACTCAGTGCTTCGATCCGCGAGATCGCAACCCAGGTCGCGCGGACCAGCACGGTGACGAAATCGGCGGTCGCTGGTCGGGAACAGGCGCGCTCGACCATCCAGACGCTGGCCGGATCGGTGAAGAAGATCGCCGAGGTCTCCGACCTCATCGGCGGCATCGCCGGCCAGACCAATCTGCTGGCACTCAACGCCACCATCGAGGCGGCGCGCGCCGGGGAGGCCGGCCGTGGCTTCGCGGTGGTCGCCGCCGAAGTGAAATCCCTGTCCGACCAGACCGCCAAATCCACCGAGGAGATCGCGCGGCTGATTGCCGAGATCCAGGCCTCGACGCAGGCCGCAGTCGATGCCGTCGAAACCATGGGAGGTCACATCGTCGAGATCGACGGCGTCGCCACCTCGGTTGCCGCCGCGATGGAAGAGCAGGACGCCGCGACGCGAGAGATCACGCGGTCGATCTCCGAATCGGCGTCCGCGGCCAAGGAGGTCTCGGCCAAGATCGGTGATGTCAGCCGCGACGCCGCCTCCGTGAACGAGCGCGCCGCGGAGGTCAGACAGGCGATCGCCGGCATGGCGGCCAATCTCGAACAGCTCAGGTCGGTCGTCGTCAGGACCGTGCGCGACTCGACCGCCGCGGCTTGAGCCGGGCGCGACGTCGTTCGCTGGCGCCTGCGGCCGTGATCGTGCAGGATGACGCGGGGCAGGGGCATCGTGGTTATGACAACTCCACAATTGCCGGCGGTCGTTGAGCCCGCCCAACTGACAGCTGCGCTGCGCAGGAGTGGCGTGCTGGACGCTGGTGCAGTGCGCGAAGTGAAGGTGCTGCATCAGCGCGACACCGTCGTCTCACACATCGTTCGCCTCGGCCTGCGCTATGTCGGCGAGTCGGCCGGTGCGCCGCAATCGCTGATTCTGAAGACTGCGAATTCCGACTTCGCCGAGACGCTTGCAGATGCGGGTCGACAGGAAGTGGCTTTCTACACAGAGCTTGCGCCAAGCATGCCGCAGGGGCTCGTGCCGCGCTGCTTCGACGGGAGTTTCGACGAGGAGAGCCTCGGTTGGCACCTGCTGCTCGAGGATCTCACCGACAGCCATGAGATCGCGACCCAATGGCCGCTGCCGCCGTCACGTGAGCAGGCGGTGGCGATCGTCACGACGCTGGCACGCTGGCATGCGGCATGGTGGGACCATCCTGGTCTCGGTGATACCGTCGGGACCTGGGCGAGCCCCGAGGACCGCATGCAGCACATGGAGACCTTCGCCGGCCATTACGACCGTTTTGCCGATCTGCTCGGCGACCGCCTTAGCGAAGAGCGCCGCACCCTCTACCGCTGCCTGATCGAGCAGTCGGCCCGGCTATCTCAGCGCTATCATTCGCGACGTCACATCAGCATTGCCCATGGTGATGCCCATATCTGGAATTTCCTGCTGCCGCGGCCCGGCGTCGCGGATACCGCGCGCATCTTCGATTTCGACCAGTGGCGCATCAACGTGCCTACGAGTGACCTCGCCTACATGATGGCGATGCAGTGGTATCCGGACCGCAGGCAGATGCTCGAGCGGCCGCTGCTCAACCTTTACCACGAGACGCTGATCGCCAGCGGCGTCAGCGGCTACACGCGCGGCGCACTCGATCAGGACTATCGTCTATCGGCGCTCTGGCACATCACGAGGCCGGTCTGGCAATGGAGCATCAACCTCCCGCCGGTGATCTGGTGGAATAATCTGGAGCGGGTGATGATGGCGGTCGAGGATCTGGGCTGCGAGGAATTGTTGGGGTAGGTGCACTGCACGCTCGCCGTCGTCCTGGCGAAAGCCAGGACCCATTACCCCAGGGAAAGCCTGTAGAGCGAAGCTGAAAATCGCGGGTCTTCGCCAAACTCCTCCCGGGGGTAATGGGTCCTGGATCTGCGCTTCGCTTGTCCAGGACGACAGTGGGGGGTTCAAGGCCTTCTACTCCATCACCGCGTGCTCCGGCCCGGCCGCCTGCTTGCGCAGGGTGGCCTTGGTCGAGCCGATCAGCAGGGCGAGCGGGATGGTGCAGAGGATGAAGAACATCACCAGCTCGTAGTCGTGCGCGAAGGCGATGATCTGCGCCTGCACGCTGACCATGCGATCAGCCATGGCGCGGCCGGCGTCGGTGGAGAGATTGATCATGCCGCTGACGCTGGGCATCTGGAGCGCGTGGTTGAATGGGTTGATGTGCTCGGACAGGATCGCATAGGTCCGCCGTGTACCCTGCGTCAGCTGGGCGATGACGACGGAAATGCCCACCGAGCTCGCGACGTTGCGCATCAGGGTCAGCATCGCGGTGCCGTCGGTGCGCAGCTCATTCGACAAGGTCAGGAACGCCACCGTCGATAGCGGCACGAAGACGAGGCCGAAGCCGAAGCCCTGGATGACGCTGACGGTCACGATCTCCGGCACCTGGGTCAAATCGGTCCAGCCGGTCATCTGGAACAGCGAGCCCGCGGTCAGCGTCAGGCCGGTGATGATCAGCGTGCGGGCCTCGATGTAACGCATCATGCGGCCGACCAGCATCATGGCGAAGAAGGTGCCGAAGCCGCGGCTCGCCAGCAGCAGGCCCGCGGTGATGATGGGATAGCCGATCACGTTCTGCATGTAGGGCGAGGCCAGCGCCATGGTCGAGAACAGCACGAGGCCCATCACGACCATGAACATGCAGCCGGTGACGAAGTTGCGATCCCTGAAGAGCGCGAAGCGGATGAACGGCGTCGAGGTCGTGAAGGAGTGCGCGATGAAGAAGTAGAAGGCGACTGCCGAGACGATGAACTCGGCAAGGATCTCGGCCGATTCGAGCCAGCCCAATTGCTCGCCGCGGTCGAGCGCGAGCTGAAGCGAGCCGATTGCGACCGCCAGTGCCGCGAAGCCGAACCAGTCGAATCTGAGACTGAGATCCTTCCGGGTCTCGTCCATGAAGATGATCAGCCCGATCACGGTGATGGCGCCGAACGGCAAATTGACGAAGAACACCCAGTGCCAGGAATAAGTCTCGGTCAACCAGGCGCCGAGCGAGGGACCCATGATCGGCCCCATCATCACGCCCATGCCCCAGATCGACATCGCCTTGGCGCGTTCCTGGAGCGTGTAATAGTCGAGCATCACCGATTGCGACAACGGCACCAGGGCGGCGCCGAACACGCCCTGCAGCAGGCGGAATAGCACCATCTGGTTGATGTCCTGCGCAAGCCCGCACAGCACCGATGCCATGGTGAAGCCGGCCGAGCAGATGATGAAGATACGCTTGCGGCCGAAGCGGTTGGCGATCCAGCCCACCGGCGCGGTCATGATCGCGGCGGCGACGATGTAGGAGGTCAGCACCCAGTTGATCTGATCCTGCGAAGCCGACAGCGTGCCCTGCATGTAGGGCAGGGCGACGTTGGCGATGGTGGTGTCCAGCGCCTGCATGATGGTTGCCGTCATGGCGCAGATCGTCACCATGTTCCGGCGCAGGCCGGGAACCATCAAATGGGCATTGGGGCCGGACATCGGATCAGTCCTTGTCTCAGTCTTTGTCCGTATCTTTGTCCTGGCTCGCGGTCGCCGACAGGCCGAGCAGGCCGGCGAGCGAGCGCCGGTGACCGGTATCGATCGTGGCGTAGACGCTCATGCCGGCCTTCAGCTTGCGCACGGATTTATCGGTCTCGTCGAAATAGATGCGGATCGGCACGCGCTGCACCACCTTGACGAAATTGCCGCTGGCGTTCTGCGGCGGCAGGATCGCGAATTGCGCGCCGGTGCCGGGCGAGAGCGAGCCGATCTTGCCCTTGAAGGTATGGTTCGGGAACGCGTCGACCTCGAGCGTGACCGGCTGTCCTTCGGTGACATAGGTGAGGTCGCTCTCCTTCGGATTGGCGTCGACCCAGGGATGGGCCACGTCGATGATGGAGAACACCGGCGTGCCGGCAGCGACGTAGCGGCCGAGCTGGATCTGCTCGACTTGTGTTGCCACGCCATCCATCGGCGCCCGCAGCACGGTGTGGTCGAGGTTGCGCTGGGCATCGTCCAGCTTGGCTTTGGCTTGCGCGTAGGCGGGGAACTGCTCCAGCGGCAATTCGGGATTGCCGAGCAATTGCGTCCTGGCATTGGAGAGTTGCTGCTTGATGTATTGCGCCTGCGCGCCGGCGGTCACCAGTGCATTCGACGCGTTGTCGAGATCGAGCTGCGAGCCGTAATTGTTCTTCACCAGCGACTGCTTGCGTTCGACGTCGCGCTGCTTGAGGTCCATGCCCTGCTGGGCGAGATTGAGCATGTCGCCGTAGATCTTGATGTTGGCAACGAGATTGTCATAGGTGACGCGGGCTTGGGCGAGTTGCGCTTTGGCTTCTTCCAATGCGTGACGGAACGGAGCGGGGTCGATCTCGAACAGCTCGTCGCCGTGCTTGACGATCTGGCCTTCCTTGACGACGACCTTCTGGATTTTGCCGGAGATATCGGGCGTCACCAGCACCTTCTGGGCGCCGACATAGGCGTCGTCGGTGCCGACGTAACGGCCGCCATTGAGATAGAAGGTGAAGCCGGCAGTCGCGACGACGAGCGGCAGCACGACCAGGAGCAGCACGCGGCGATAGCGGCGCAGGCCCGCCACCAGGCGGCGGCGCGGATTGGTGCCGGCTTTCTTGGTGGGCTTGCCGCCGTCGATTTTCTGCTCGGGCTGGAACTTGAGAACCTGATCAGCCATAGCGCTGCTCCTTACGCGCTTGTTCCGCTCCGCTGGTCTGGATCGCGGACCGCACGTTTTCCTTGATTGTTTCGAGTTGGGTGAGGAGGCGGTGGGCGTCCGCCGGAGTGATGCCATCGAGCGCGTTGGCCGTGAGCTCGGACTTCAGCCCGCTCATCCGCCCGAGCAATTGCCGCCCGGCCTTCTTCAGGTACAGCCGCTTGACGCGGCGGTCCGAAGGATCGTTGCGTCGCTCGATCCAGTCGCTGTCGCAGAGCTTGTCGATCAGGCGTGTCAGCGTGATCGGCTGCACCTCGAGAAGCTCGGCGAGCTCCGACTGCTTCATGCCTTCGCTGCGCTCGACCTTGGCCAGCACCGCCCATTGCGCGCGGGTGATGCCGAAGCGCGAGGCTTCCTTGTCGGCATAGACCCGGAGCAGGCGATAGAGCTCGGCGAGCGTAAACAGGAAATTCTGGTCCACGGGCCCTGGGCTCATGAGCTTGGTCTCCAATAAGCTTGGAATATAATAAGCAAGCTTATGATTATTTCATGGCGGGTTTGCGGGACACTGTCCCGCAGGCCAAGCATGGCTGATGGCCGCACCGCCGGTCCTGCTTTGGGTTCCTCTTTCGAAATGCTAGAACGCCGGTCGCATGACCCTCGCAAAACCGGCATTTCCCGCGCCCGACCACGATCACGGCCGCTGCACCGCGGATGCGCTGGCGCATGCCGAGGCCGTCTGCGGAGAGCGCGCGCAGAAATTCACGCCGATACGCCGCCATGTGCTGGGGGCGCTGCTCTCGAGCCACCGGCCGCTCGGCGCCTATGAGGTGATCGACGAACTGGCAAAGTCGATGCCGCGGCCGGCGCCGATCACGGTCTATCGTGCTCTCGATTTCCTGATGGCCAACGGCCTCGTGCACCGGATCGAAAGCCGCAACGCCTATCTCGCCTGCGCCGCTCACGATCACGACGCGACCTCGGCGGTGACGTTCCTGATCTGCGAGCGCTGTGGCCTGGTCGGCGAGATTCCGTCGGCTTCCTTCGCCAAGGACCTCAACGCCGCCGCGCGCAGCTCAGGCTTCGCTCCCAAATTGTCCGTGGTGGAAATCACGGGCGTTTGTGCCCATTGTCAGAAAGCTGCATAGAGCAACAACGGCGCAAAGCCGGTTTTTCAGGAAGAAATGTCCTCACCTCAAGCCATACCGTCCGCCGGTCGTCCCCTCAGTGCCGGCGCCATCGCCCTGATGCTCATGCTGTGCCTGACCTGGGGCTTCAACCAGATCGCGGTGAAGCTGGTGCTGCCGGACATCCCGCCGATGCTTCAGGCCACGTTCCGCTCGATGGGCGCGCTGCCGGTGCTGTTCATCATCGGCAGCTTGCGCGGCGTTAAATTCTTCGAGCGCGACGGCACCTGGAAGCCCGGTGTCATCGCTGGCTTGATGTTCGGCATCGAGTTCGTGCTGATCTTCCAGGGCCTGCGCTTCACACCGGCATCGCGGGCGGTCGTGTTCCTCTATACCGCGCCGTTCTTCGTCGCGCTCGGCTCCTACCAGGTGCTCGGCGAACGACTTGGCGGGACGCAATGGCTGGGGCTCGCCATCAGCTTTGCCGGCGTCGCGCTCGCGATCGGCGTGCCGCAGCCCAATGTCGATTCGCATGTTCTGCTCGGCGACCTCATGATCGTCGGTGGAGCCGCGCTGTGGGCGGCGACCACGCTGGTTGCCAAGGGCACCCGGCTGCGCTTCGCCGCGCCCGAGAAGGCGCTGGGCTACCAGGTCGCGACCTCGATCCCGATCCTGGGGCTGGCCGCCTGGCTGTTCGGGGAGACCATCCCCCACACCCCGTCGCCGCTGTCGCTGGGCCTGATGGCCTTCCAGGCGATCTGGGTCGTGGGAACCACGTTCACGCTTTGGTTCGCGCTGGTGAAGACCTATTCGGCCAGCAAATTGTCGGCTTTTACCTTCATCACCCCTTTGTTTGGCGTGGTGGGTAGCTATTTCATCATGCACGACACGCTGAACCTGACATTCGGGGCTGCCGCCGTCCTTGTCATTGCTGGGCTTTTTCTGGTTAACCGTCCCAGCCAATCCGCTGCGGCACCGCGCGATGCATTGCTGAACGTCACCAAAACCTGATATTTGGACGCCATGAACAAGCTCGAAAAGACCATCGATTCCGACGTTGCGGGCCCCGCGCCCCGGCACAAGACCACCCAGGTCAAGGTCGGCGACGTCGCCGTCGGCGGCGGTGCGCCGATCGTCGTGCAGTCGATGACCAACACCGACACCGCCGATATCGACGGCACCATTGCCCAGGTCGCCGCGCTCGCCCGCGCCGGCTCCGAAATGGTCCGCATCACAGTGGACCGTGAGGAGGCCGCCGCCGCCGTCCCGCACATCCGCGACGGCCTGCTCAAGCGTGGCATCACCACGCCGCTGATCGGCGACTTTCACTATATCGGCCACAAGCTGCTCGCGGCCTATCCGGCCTGCGCCGAGGCGCTCGCCAAATATCGCATCAATCCTGGCAATGTCGGCTTCAAGGACAAGCGCGACACCCAGTTCGCCGACATCATCGAGATCGCCAACAAGAACAACAAGCCGGTGCGCATCGGTGCCAATTGGGGGTCGCTCGACCAGGAGCTCTTGACCAAGCTGATGGACGAGAACGCCGCGTCCGCCGATCCGCGCGACGTGCGCGCGGTGACGCGCGAGGCCATGGTGCAGTCCGCGCTGCTCTCGGCCGCGCGCGCCGAAGAGCTCGGCATGCCCAAAGATCGCATCATCCTCTCTGCCAAAGTCTCGGCCGTGCAGGATCTGATCGCGGTCTACCAGGATCTCGCCAGCCGTTCCGACTACGCGATCCATCTCGGCCTGACCGAGGCCGGCATGGGCACCAAGGGCATCGTGGCGTCTTCGGCGGCGCTCGGCATCCTGTTGCAGCAGGGCATCGGCGACACCATCCGCATCTCGCTGACGCCGGAGCCCGGCGGCGACCGTACCCGTGAGGTGCAGGTCGGCCAGGAGCTCTTGCAGACCATGGGCTTCCGCACCTTCGTGCCGCTGGTTGCGGCGTGCCCCGGCTGCGGCCGCACCACCTCGACCACCTTCCAGGAGCTGGCCAGCTCGATCCAGGGGTTCATCCGCGACGAGATGCCGACCTGGAAGACGAAGTATCCCGGCGTGGAAGAGCTCAACGTCGCGGTGATGGGCTGCATCGTCAACGGCCCCGGCGAATCCAAGCACGCCAATATCGGCATCTCGCTGCCGGGCACGGGCGAGGCGCCGGCTGCCCCGGTGTTCGTCGACGGCAAGAAGTTCCGCACCCTGCGCGGCCCGACCATCTCCGCCGACTTCAAGGCGCTCGTGATCGACTACATCGAGCAGCGCTACGGCCAGGGCGCCAAAGTGCCGGTGACCGCGGCGGAGTAGCCTTTTGCGGCGTGTAGCCCGGATGGAGCGCAGCGAAATCCGGGTTCTCGCAAGCTGACGAACTCAACCCGGATTGCGCTTCGCTCCATCCGGGCTACGATGTCCCCAATCAAGAGCGATCGGGAGACACGCCATGAGCTCACTCGCCGGCAAGCAGGGCCCGCGCTATCGCCATGCGGCGGACGATGGCGCGCCATATCAAACCATCGCGGTCGAAAAGCTCACCCCGATCATCGGCGCGGAAATTTCCGGCGTGGACATCGGCAAGCTTGTCTCGGACGACGCCCGCTCCAACCGGCAGATGGACGAGGTCCACCGCGCGCTCGCCGAAAACCTCGTCATCTTCTTCCGCGACCAACACATCACACCGCAACAGCACCTCGCCTTCGGTCGCAAGTTCGGCGAGCTGCATTTCCATCCTGCCGCGCCGCATGAGGATGAAGACCCGGCGCTGATGAAGATCTATGCGGATGCGAACTCGCCGCGCGCCAACGGCGAGGGCTGGCATTCCGACGTCTCCTGCGATCTCGAGCCGCCGATGGGCTCAATCCTCTACATCAAGCAGTGCCCGCTGCGCGGCGGCGACACGTTGTTTGCCAACATGTACGCAGCCTACGAGGCGCTGTCGGACCGGATGAAGGCCTACCTCGACGGCTTGACCGCGCTGCATGACGGCGAGCCGATCTATCGCGGGCTCTACGCCAATTACGGCGTCGCTGACCGCCCGTCCTATCCGAGTGCCGAGCATCCCGTGGTGCGCACGCATCCGGTCACGGGCAGGAAGGCGCTCTACGTCAACCGCGGCTTCACCCGCCACATCAACGGCATCCCGCGCGACGAGAGCGATGCGATGCTGGCCTATCTCTACCAGCACGCGGAAAACCCGCTGTTCCAGTGCCGCTTCCGCTGGACCGAGAACGCCATCGCGTTCTGGGACAACCGCTGCACCCAGCACCGCGCGATGTGGGATTACTGGCCGCACACGCGCTCGGGCACGCGGGTGACGGTGAAGGGGGAGCGGCCGGTTTAACCCGCCTGCGCACCGCTTCCGCGTTGACGTCTTCCCGCGTCCGCGCCAATCTCGCCGAAAACAAATCGGGAGGATCATCCATGCTCCGCGCCGAGGACAACAAATTCCTGACTGAGTCGGGCCCCGGAACGGGGATGGGCGAATTGCTGCGCCGGTTCTGGATCCCCGTGCTTCTCTCCGAAGAACTCCCCGAGCCCGACGGCGAGCCGAAGAAGATCGTCGTGCTCGGCGAGGAGCTGCTTGCCTTCCGCGACTCCCGCGGCGTCGTCGGAATCCTCGACCAGTACTGCCCGCATCGCGGTGCCAATCTCTGGCTCGGGCGCAATGAGGAATGCGGCATCCGCTGCGTCTATCACGGCTGGAAGTTCGATACCGACGGAAGCTGCGTCGACATGCCGACCTCCTATCCCGATCTCAACGCCAAGGATCTCATCCGCATCAAATCCTATCCGGCGCGTGAATGGGGCGAGATGATCTGGGCCTATATGGGCCCGGCTGACGCCATGCCTGATCTGCCCGATCTCGAAATGGCGCTGCTGCCGGCTTCGCACCGCTATGTCAGCAAGAAATGGCAGGACTGCAACTGGGTGCAGGCGCTGGAAGGCTCGATCGACACCGCGCATTTCACCTTCGCCCATCTCTCCTTCGACAAGGAGGAGAACGAGATTCTGGACATCAAGAAGCATTTCGTGAATCCGATCGCGCGGATGTCGAGCGATCACATGCGCTGGATCGCCGAAGATCCACGGCCTGTGATCAAGATCCAGGCGCACCCGGCTGGCCTCACCATCGCCGGCGGGCGGCTCACCGGCGGCGACAACATCTACTGGCGCATCGCGCAGTTCCTGATGCCGTTCCACGCCTACGCCCCGAGCGCGATGCCGGGCGAGAACATCTTTGGCCAGACCTTCGTGCCCGTCACCGACACCAATTGCTGGATCTACACCTATGCCTGGAATCCGGAGCGGCCGCTGACGCAAGCCGAGCGTGACGCCTTTGACCGCGGCAATGGCGTGATCGCGGAGGTCGGCGACGATTATGTGCCGCTGCGCCACAAGGGCAACGACTATCTGATCGACCGCAAGCTGCAGAAGACCAGGAGCTACACCGGCATCAAGGGTGTCTCCGAACAGGATGCGGCCGTGCAGGACAGCCAGCGCCCGATCGCCGACCGCACCCGCGAGCATCTCGGTCCGACCGATCTCGGCATCATGCATTTCCGGAAAGTCGTGATGGAGCTGGCGCGGGCGCTTCAGCAGGGCGAGCCGCCGCCGCAGGCCGCGCATCAGGACCGCTACGCTGTGCGCTCGGGCGCCTGCGTCACCAGCAAGGCCAAGGACCTTTCCGCGGTGATGCTGGAGCGTTTCGGTGACGCCACGGGCTTTGTCGGCCGACCGCGAACAGCGGCAGCGGAGTAGCGCTTGGGGCAGCCGCGCAGCATCCTTGCAAGTCTCGTCTCGACGCTCATCGCGTCGATCTTGCTATGGTCGCTGGCGCCTGCAGGTGAGGGCCATGCTGCTATCGCGCGGAAAATCGCGAAACCCAAGCCGCAGCACGCGCCGGTCAAATGTGAGATGTCGAAATTCCGGATCGTCGTGGATGTCGGGCACACCCCGGACTCCTACGGCGCGTTGAGCGCACGCAACGACACTGAGTTCGGCTTCAACTTCCGGCTTGCGAGTCTGATCACGGCGAGGCTCAAGGCCGAAGGCTTTGCCGCGACCCGGCTGCTCGTCACGGCCGGCAAGGCGCGGCCGAGCCTGCTCAAACGCGTCAGCACCGCGAATGACGCCCGGGCCGATCTCTTCCTGTCGATCCATCACGATTCGGTGCCGGACAAGCTGATCGAGACCTGGGAGTTCGACGGCGCGAATAGCTATTTCAGCGATCGCTTTTCGGGCCACTCTCTGTTCGTGTCGCAGCGGAATCCGCACTACGCTGCGAGCCTGATGCTGGCCCGGATGATCGGCCGGCAGCTAAAGGATCAGGACCTGCATTATGCCGGCCAATACACCCTGCCGGTGATGGGCCGCTACCGGCGCCAATTGCTCGACAAGGATGTCGGCGTTTACCGCTATGACGGGCTCGTCGTGCTCTCGCAAACCCGCAGCGCCGCAGTGCTGCTCGAAGCGGGCTCCATCATCAACCGCGACGAGGAGATGGCGATGAACTCGCCGGAGCGTCAGGAGATCATTGCGGGCGCGGTGGCGGTGGCGATGAAGGAATTTTGCGCGAGGCGGTAGCTTGCGCCGCTAGCAATGACGGGAATCTATAGCGGCCCGCCCCGGTACTCCCGGTTCGCCAAGCTTGCCTCCTCCAGATCCAGATCCCGCTCGATCCGCCGGCGCGTCTCGTCGGTGATCTGGCCGTCGCGCAGCAGTTCGTGGATGAATTTGCGCTCGGCGGCGATCAGGTCGCGGGTCAGCGCGGTACCTGCGGCGGAGACGTCGTGGTGGGTGGGATCGAGCGAATCGGGAAGCTGGTTGACGCGGATCTCGTGGCGCGCGCGCAGGAGCCGCATCACCTCTTCGGATACGTCCTTCTCCTCGTTCAGTGCGTCGAGCGATTTCAGCGCTGCGTCGAGGGCCTGGCGCCGTGCGGCAATCTCGGCCTCGTGCTCGGCGGCATGCTCGCTGCGGCCGGCTTCGGCGACACCGAGCCAACGCACCACCGGGGGCAGCGTGAGGCCAACGCCGATCAGCGTGATGAAGATGACGCCGAAGGCAACGAACAGGATCAGGTCGCGAAACGGAAAGGCCTCGCCGCCCGGCAGCGTGAACGGCAGCGCCAGCGCTGCCGCCAGCGACACCGCGCCGCGCACGCCGGTGAACGCAAGCACGAACGGCCATTGCCATGGTGGTGACGGATCGCGCGCGCGCAACGACTTGCTGAGCATCCGTGGCAAATAGGTCGCGGGATAGAGCCAGGCGAAGCGCGCGATCACGACGACCGCCAGCACCACGGCGGTCGCGATCATGATGTCGTCGAGCGGGAACGCCTTCGACTTCTCGTAGAGCGCGCGCATCTGGAACCCGGTGAGCAGGAACAGCAAGCCCTCGATGAGATAGATCACAAGGTCCCAGAAGAAGATGCCCTGCAGGCGCGTCGATGCCGAGATCAGCAGCGGACCGTTCCAGCTGACATAGAGGCCACAGGCGACGGTGGCGATCACGCCGGAGCCCCCGAGATGCTCAGGCAGCCAGTAGGAGACGTAGGGCGTGATCAGCGAGAGTGTCAGCTCGACCTGCGGGTCCCCCGACCATTTGCGGAACCGCAGGGAGAGCCAACCGACCCCGATGCCGAAGGCGATCTCGCCGGCGACGATGAGCAAGAACTCGCCGCCTGCCAGAGGCAGCGAGAAGTGTCCGACCATGATTGCGGCGAGCGCGAAGCGGTAGAGGATCAGCGCGGTGGCGTCATTCGCGAGCCCTTCGCCTTCGAGGATGACCATCAGCCTGCGCGGCAGATGCAGCCGGCGCGCGATCGCGAGCGGCGCCACCACGTCGGGCGGCGCCACGATGGCGCCGAGCAGGAAGCCGATGGTCCAGGGCAGGCCGATGAAATAATGCGTGGCGGTTGCGACCAGTGCTGTGGTGAAGATCACCGCGCCGACCGCCAGCATCACAATGGGGCGAAGATTCTTTTTGAACTCGCGCCAGCTCATCGCGACGCTTGCCGAGTAGATCAGCGGCGGCAGCACCATCAGCAGCACCAGTTCCGGCGGCAGTTCGACCGGCGGCATGCCCGGCACGAAGGCGAGGCCGACGCCGGAGAGCATCAGCAGAATGGCAGGCGCGATGTTGAAGCGGCGGGCGACAAGCGCGGTGCCCGCCAGCACGGCGAGCAGGATGAGAAAGGTCTGAAATTTCGCTTCCATGATGATCTGTCTTCACCCGGAAGCGGCCGCAAGGTCAATGCATGCGGCTCACGCCAGCCGCTCGGCCACCATGCGGCCGATGCGTGCGAACACGGCTTCGATCTGTGCCGCGCTCGGCGTGCCGCCCTGGGTATAGGCCGCGATCAGGATCGGCGCATCCGGCTTCGTGTCGGGCTTGGGCCAGGCCACCGCGATGTCGCCGGAGGCGTCCTTGCCGTTGTTGCCGGTCTTGTCGCCGATCTTCCAGCTTGCGGGGAGCCCGCCACGCAGCCGGTTCGCACCGGTCTTGCAACCCACCATCCATTCCGTGAGTTGAGCACGCGAGGTGGCCGACAGCGCCTCGCCCGTGAGCAGCCGGCGCAGATTGCCCGCCATCGCTGCCGGCGTCGTGGTGTCGCGGGGATCACCGGGCGGTGAGCGGTTGAGCTCGGGCTCGTTGTGGTCGAGCCGCGAGGTGCTGTCGCCAAGCGATCGCCAGAACGCGGTGAGTGCGGCGGGGCCGCCGATCCGCGCCAGCAACAAATTGGCGCAGGTGTTGTCGCTGAGCTCGACGATCGCCTTGCACATTTCGGTGACCGACATTGCGCCGGCGGCAATGTTTTGCTTGGCGACCGGTGCGTACTCCAGCAGGTCGGCCTTGCCGTACGGGATCATGGCCGCAAGCTGATCTTCGCCACGATCGACCCGCGCCAGGACGCAAGCCGCCAGCGAAGCCTTGAATGTCGAGCACATGACGAACCGTTCGTCGGCGCGCCAGGCGAGCTTCGCGCCGGTCGCGAGGTTCTCGGCATAAACCCCGATCCGGCCGCCACTCTCGCGCTCATAGGCTTCGAGTTCGGGTGCGTCCGCGGCGAGCGCTGGAGAGGCGGCAATCCAGCACAGTGAGGCAAGCAGCGAACGGCGGTCGAGAAGCATGGGGGACCTTTTGAGCGAGACGGGGCGAGATGGAGATGCGGCATGCACTCCATCCGCATCGTCATTGCGAGCGCAGCGAAGCAATCCAATCTGTCTCCGCGGAAAGACTCTGGATTGCTTCGCTTCGCTCGCAATGACGGAGGATGTGGGAAGAGTGCGCCCGATTTCGGGCAGCGGAAGATTAGGCCTCCCTCACTCCCGCAGGTCATACCGATAAGACTTCGATACGATCTGCCAGCCGTCGGCGAGCTTCATCGCCACCAGATAGTCGGTGAAAAAACGCGGCGGCAGTTGGCACCGAACCTTGATGAAGGCGGTCTTGTCGTCGGAACGGTCGATCGTGACAATGAAATCCTCGCGCGCCTTGCCTTCGGCCTTGCCGGAGGGGCGCTTGCGCACCCGGTCGAGCCAGTCCGGCACGGTCAGCACCTGCAGCTCACCTTTCTCGACCCAGCGCAAATCGGCGGAGGGATGGAAGATCGCGCCGAGTTTGTCGGCATCGCCCTCGTAAAGTCCGTCGAAATAGGATTGCACGACGGCTTCGACGCTCGAACGGTTCTGGCTCATGGGTCATCCCTTTGAATGATGGCTCGGGGCGAACTTAGTCGTACACATCAAAATGCGCTATGGGAGTGCGTACCATTTGCGCGAGGACACTGTGATGACCGGATCAGAGAATTCGAACGCTCGTATCCTGGTCGGCGAATGCTACTGCCGCGCCGTGCGCTACGAGGTGGCGGACGCATTCTCCTATGCGTTGAACTGTCATTGCTCGGATTGCCGCCGCACCACCGGCGCCGCCTTCAAGCCGTTCGCCGGCATCGAGCAGAGCAAGCTCCGCATCGTCAGGGGCGAGAACCAGCGCACCATCTACGGTGACGACACCACCCACGACGCCCACTGCGCCCGTTGCGGCTCGCTGCTTTATTCCCGGGTGCGCGAGGGAAAATGGGTCCATGTCGCCATGGGAACCCTGGTCGATGCCCCCTCGATCCGACCGAGCGCCCACATTTTCGTGGGCTCGAAGGCGCCCTGGCACGAGATTACGGATAATCTGCCGCGATATCGGGGCCACGTGGGAGATGGCTGAGGGAACCTGCTGCGCGCCTGTTTCTCGGCGAACCGCGCCCGGACTGGCGCGACAAACAAAAGGGGCCTTTCGGCCTGCCGCTGGCGCCACCTTCGTGACCTCCATCACAAGCGCTCGCGGCGGATCCTGCTAAAGCCATCCCAAAGGGGCTTGAAATGCCCTGAACCCGGAAGTCGTGCCATGCGCAAATTGCTCAGACTTTGCCCCCTTCTCCTTGCCGTCGCGCTGCTATTCGGCACCGGGCCGGCTTTCGCCGGAAAGCGCGTCGCGCTGGTGATCGCCAACTCCGCCTATCAGCATGCGCCGTCACTGACGAACCCCGTCAATGACGGTTCGGTGATGACCAGGACGCTGAAGGAGGCCGGGTTCGACATCGTCGATTCCCGGCACGATCTGACGGCGCAGGAAACCCGGCGTGTGCTGCGCGAATTCGCCGACGGGACCCGCGATGCCGATATCGCCGTGGTCTATTATGCCGGCCACGGCATCGAGGTCGAAGGCTCGAACTATCTGATCCCTGTCGACGCCAAGCTGGAGCGTGACACCGACGTCTTTGACGAGGCGCTCTCCCTCGACCGCGTCCTGGTTGCGGTCGAACCGGCCAAGCAGCTTCGCCTGGTTATCCTGGATGCCTGCCGTGACAATCCCTTCGGCAAGACCATGAAGCGCACGGTTGCCTCGCGCGGCATCGGCCGCGGCCTCGCCCAGGTTGAGCCGACCAGCCCCAACACGCTGATCGCCTATTCGGCCAAGGCCGGATTCACGGCGCAGGATGGCGACGGTGCCAACAGCCCCTTTACCGTGGCGCTGTCGAAGCATCTGACGACGCCGGGCCTCGACGTCCGCCGCGCCTTCGGCTTCGTGCGCGACGACGTGCTCAAGTCGACAGGTAACAAGCAGGAGCCGTTCGTCTATGGCTCGCTCGGCGGCGAGGACGTGCCGCTGGTGCCGGTCAAGGTGACCGCTGCGGCTGCCGCTGCGCCCGCGCCGAACCCGCAGGCCGATATCCGCCGCGATTACGAGCTCGCGCTCCAGGTTGGCAACAGGCCGGCGTGGGATGCGTTCCTCGCCCAGCATCCCGACGGCTTCTATGCGAGCCTCGCCAAGCTTCAGGTCGAAAAAATCGGCGCCGAGCAGGCTCATGCGGCGGCCACCGAGAAGGCGAAACAGGCCGAGGCCGAGCGCGATCGTCTTGCCGCACTTGGCGCGCAGAAGGATACGCAGGCCAAGGCAGCCGCCGATGCGAAGGCCGCAGAGCAGGTACAGTTTGCCGCGCAAAAGGCCAAGGAGCAGGCGCAGCAGCAGGCGGCCGCCGCCGAGCAGCAGCGCGTCAATCTCGCCGCCGCGGCGCCGGGTGCAGCGCCAGCCAGCACGGCGAGCCCAGCCGGTACCAACGTCGCGTCGCTGACGCCGGCCACCGCGCCGGCCGATCTTAGCCGCTCGGTGCAGACCGAACTCGGCCGCGTCGGCTGCTTCTCCGGCGCCGCCGACGGCAACTGGACGACGTCCGCGCAGCGCTCGTTGTCACAGTTCAACCGTTACGCCGGCACCAAGCTCGACGTGAAGGTGGCGAGCACCGATGCACTCGACACGGTCAAGTCGAAGCAGTCGCGCGTCTGCCCACTGGTTTGCGAGCACGGCTTCAAGGCCGACGGCGACAAATGCACCAGGATCGCCTGCCGTGATGGCTATGCGCTCAATGACGACAACGAGTGCGAGAAGCAACGCGCCGCCAAGCCCGCCAAGCCTTCGACTGCAAAGCGTGAGGACGGTGAGGAACGTCCCGCACGGCAGCGTCGTCAAGCCGGCGGTGAAGCTGCCGGAGCAGCGAGCGGCTTTGGCGGCGCTGCCGGCATTGCGGCTGCCGCTGGCGCTAGCCGTCGCTCGAGTGGCGGACAGCTATTCTGCAATAGCGGCGGCTGCCGTCCGGTCAACCGCGGCTGCCATCTCGAATATCGCGGCGGCGGCGGCCCCGGCAACGATGCCAATGCCGAGGTCTGTAATTAACTCCCAATGTCGTCCTGGCTTTCGCCAGGACGACGACTACGTCGAGATCGCGCTCGCCGCGATGTTGACCGTCAGCGCCAGCAAGGCCGTGTTGTAGATGAATGAGATGATGCCGTGCGCGGTGGCGGTGCGGCGGATGGTCTTGCCGGAGATGCCGACGTCGGAGACCTGCGCGGTCATACCGATCACGAACGAGAAATAGACGAAGTCCCAATAATCCGCGTGGTCTTCCTTGTCGCCGCTGGGAAACTGAAGGCCGCCCGGCGTGGCGTGCCGGTAATAATCATGCGCATAATGCAACGCGAAGATCGTGTGCACGGCGGCCCATGACAATACGATGGTGGTGATTGCGATGCTCAGCTCCAGGACGCCGCGATGCGGCGTTCCAAGCTCGGAGACGATCGCGGCGATGCTGGCGAAGGCGCCGATCGCCGTCACCAGCAGGATCACGAAGCGACCGTCGTCCTGCATCGCTGCGGCGCGGCGGATGTGCTGGTGGTCGTTGCACAGCATCATCGCGTAGACCAGCACCAGATAAACGGCGATCAACGCATCCCAGCCGAACAGAAGCCGGGTGACCAGCCGGTGCGAACCCGGGATGAGCAGGCAGACGATAATACCAACGGCAAGCGACATGAACGTTCGCGGACGCGCATAAATCAGCCGCATCGGCCGCGACATCTTGCGAAAACGGGCGAGGGCGGGGTCTTCCTTGTTGCCGCCCGCCATCGCGCTATCAGCTCTTCCGTTCGGCCACGAACCGCGCAGCCGCTTGCAGCACGGCGGCGCGATCGCCGAAAATCGAGACCGCGCCGTCGGCGCGCGCGAGCAGGTCGCGCACGCGCTGCTTGGCGCCTTCGATGCCGAGCTGGGTGACGAAGGTGGTCTTGCCCAGCGCAGCATCGGCGCCGGCAGGCTTGCCGAGCGCGGCGGCATCGCCTTCGACGTCGAGCAGGTCGTCGGCGATCTGGAAGGCTTCGCCGAGCGCGCGGCCGTAATCGTCGAGCGCCTGATATTCCTTTTGCGAGGCTTGGCCGAGGATCGCGCCGGCGATGCAGCCGTAGCGCAGCAGGGCACCGGTCTTCATCTGCTGAATGCGGGCGACGTCGATCGGCTCGTTGCCGCCAAAGCGGCCTTCGCCGGCGAGGTCGAGAATCTGGCCGCCGACCATGCCGCCGATGCCGGCGCAGCGCGCCAGTGCGCGGGTCAGCAAAAGCCTGACATTGGCGTCGCGATGGATCTCGTCGCGGGTGATGATGTCGAAGGCGAGCGTCAACAGGCCGTCACCGGCGAGGATCGCGGTCGCGTCGTCGGTCTTCTTGTGCAAGGTCGGACGGCCGCGACGCAGGTCCGAATTGTCCATCGCCGGCAGATCGTCATGGATCAGCGAGTAGCAGTGGATGCATTCGAGGGCGGCGCCCACGAGCAGCGCGGCTTCGCGGGGAACACCGAACACCGCCGCACTCTCGACCACTAGGAACGGCCGCAGGCGCTTGCCGCCATTCAGGCTCGAATAGCGCATTGCGTCCATCAGTCGCTTGGGCCGGGCGATCTCATCGGGCAGGATGTCGTCCGACAGCAGGCGCCCGAGCAGCGCCTCGGTGTCATCAGCGGTCTTGTCCAGACGTTTGGCGAAATCGGACGGGGACGTGCCGGTCATCAAGAAGGGCTCCAGAACTAAAATTCGGCGGGACAATCCTTTATGCGCCCGCCTCAGTCAATCGTTTGGAAGGCCTAAAAAGTGCTGGAAAAGGCCCGAATTATCACAGACTTAATGCCGGGCCCGTGGCCGCGTTTCGTTCTGCGCCGGAAAGGTTGATTTGCGCGTCGTCAAAACCCTTCTCCTGGTGCTCGCGGTCGCGGCTCTCGCGCCCTATGTCGTCGCGCCGTTCTACCGCACCGGTCATCCCGTTTCGACGCTGATGATCTGGCGCTCGCTTCGGGGTGCGCCGATGCAGCGGGAATGGATCGATCTGGCGGCGATGTCGCCCTCGCTGCCACGCTCGGTAGTGGCGGCCGAGGACGCCCATTTCTGCAAGCATCACGGTATCGACTGGGGGGCGCTGCGTGAGGCGGTCGACGATGCCCGGGAGGACGGCACCCCGTTCCGGGGCGCTTCCACAATCACCCAGCAGGTGGCGAAAAACCTGTTCCTCTGGCAGGGGCGGGACTTCGTCCGCAAGGCGCTGGAATTCCCGCTGGCGCTGTGGATCGATCTCGTCCTGCCCAAGGCACGGATCCTGGAGATTTACCTCAACATCGCCGAGCTGGGGCCACAGGGCCAGTTTGGGGCCGAGGCGGGCAGCGCCTATGCCTTCGGCAAATCGGCGGCGAACCTCTCCCCCCGGGAGGCGGCGCTTCTGGCCTCGATCCTGCCGAATCCGGTCAAACGCAGCGCCAGGACGCCGGGACCGGGTGTCCGGCGGCTGGCCGGGACCTATGTGGCGAGGGCGCAGGCCAGCTCGCTTTCGACCTGCTGGCGGGAGAATCGCTGATTTCGGGTCCTTTTCGGGCGCATTTTCCGGCCCCAGAGCCCTAGATTTAAGGCAGGCCTTCCTCTATAAGCCCGGCCTTGACCGGCATTCAGCTCGCCTCGGTTTGCGGGTGCTGAGCCGTCCCTCCGCGGACGATGCCCTGATGACACCAATCCCTAGAGGATACTGAAATGGCCGTTCCGAGAAGAAAAACCTCGCCGTCGCGCCGTGGCATGCGCCGCTCGGCTGACGCCATCAAGAAGCCGACCTATGTGGAAGACAAGGATTCCGGCGAACTCCGTCGTCCGCACCATCTCGACCTCAAGACCGGCATGTACAAGGGTCGTCAGGTCCTGAAGAAGAAAGAGTCCTGAGTTCGGGACCTTTCTTTGGGCAGGACGATCGGGCCTGCCTGATTTCGGCCAACCCATGAGATATGACAGTGACGGCGGCGGAGCGAATGCTTCGCCGCCGCATTGTCCTGTCTGGATATCTTGATCGAGAAGGCATTTCGCCGATGGTCGGTTTCCCGCTGCTCCTGATCCCGCTCGCGGTCTACAACATCATCGCCTTCCTGATGCCGAGCGTGTCCTTTACGGACGTGCTGTTCAGGGTGCCGATGATCACGGGGGAGGCCTGGCCGGTCACGCTCGCCGACGTGATGCTCGCGCTAGGTGTCGTGCTGCTGCTGCTCGAGGTGGTCAAGGGCGCGCGGCCCGGCTCGAAATTCCTGATGGATCATTTGCTGTCGCTGATCGTGTTCGGCGCGGCTGCGGCCGAATTCGTGATGTGGCCCAAATTCGGCAACTCCACCTATTTCCTTCTGGTGCTGCTGGCGATGGCCGATTTCCTCGGCGGCATCGCCCAGCGCACCCGCCGCCGCGTCGCTTATGTCGCCGAAACGACGGTGCCAGCGCCGCGCAAGGCCAAGCGCCGGGCCGAGACGCCGGCGGATGAGTTCGAGCCCAAGTTCGAGCCAGTGTCCCCTCCGCAACCAGCTCCGGCAGAGCCGCCCGCGCCCACGGCGCAATCGGTCGCCGAATCCGTGCTGATGGATCACCCGGCGCCGAAGCCTGTGAGTACGCCCTCGCCGGAAATCCCCTCGCCGCATTTGCAGCCGGGCAACGGCACCCAGCCGTCTCCCGACGCGCCGCGCTGATCTACTTCAAGCCAGCTGCCGCGTGCGCGCGGTGACGCTCGGAAGCGTGCGCTTGCTGCCATAGGCGACCTGCGCATCCTCGGAAGACACGCGGCGGAGCCGGCTCGTCTGGGGCAGGTGCTCGGCATTGGCGATGAGCTGGGCGACGAAGCTCGGATCGGGGCGCGGCAGCGGTGCCTTGTGCACCCACTGCAAAACCGGCATCAGCGGCACCAGGGCCGAGCCTGTGCCGTTGTCCGCCACGTCCAGTTGATCCGTACTCAACATCGCAATCACCGTTGACCCGGCCTGGATTGTCGCGTTTCGAGACGCTGGCGCCGGTGCGTGTCATGTACTCGCAAGGCCTATGCCGGGCAGGCCGGTTTGGTTCCTGCGAGTGAGGAAACGTGGTTTCCAAATTGTTTATCAACTTTGCCTAGGGTCAATGGCGAATCTGGCTTTATCCTGTGCCGACTCAGGACTCCCCGCTGTCCCGAAACGAGGCGATTTTGACCCCCGCATTGCCGCAAGCCTCCGACATCCTGGCTGCCCTCGGCCAGGCCGTGTTCGCCTGGGACATCGCCAGCGATGCCATCGTCTGGGGTGAGCAGGTCGGCGCCATCTTCCCCGGGATTCCCACCGAACGGCTGGCCACCGGCGCCGAATTCGCAAAGCTGATCGAGCCCGCGCAATCGCTGCGGACCGCCGCGCTGGCGCAGACCTCGGCCGTGCATGGCGCCGACGGCACGCCCTATCGGGTCGAGTACGGCGTGCGCATGAGCGCCGCCGATCCCGTGGTCTGGATCGAGGAGACCGGCCGGTGGTTCGCCGGCCCCGACGGCCGCCCGGTGCGTGCGATCGGCTCCGTCCGCATCAACAATGAACGCCATGCCCGCGACGAGGAACTGACGAAGCTCGCCCGGCTCGATCCGCTGACCGGCGAGCTCAATCGCTCGCATCTGATCGCCGCGCTGGCCGAGGCTATCGAGGAGACGACCCGTTTCCGCTCGACCGCGGCCTTCATGCTGGTCGGCATCGATCATCTCGCGCGTGTCAACGAGGCCTTCGGCTTCGACGTTGCCGACGCCGTGATCCTCGACGTCGCCACGCGCATTCGCGCGCGCTTGCGCGGCGGCGACGTGCTCGGCCGCTTCTCCGGCAACAAGTTCGGCCTGATCCTGAAGAACTGCACCGTCGACGACATGAACGTCGCCGCCGAGCGCTTCCTCGCCGGCATCCGCGACGAGGTGGTGCCGACCAAATCCGGCCCGGTGTCGGTCACCGCCTCGATCGGCGCGGTCAGCGTGCCGCGCTATGCCCGCAACACCGATGAAGCCGTCAATCGCGCCCACGAGACCCTGGACACCGCGAAACAACGCCGCGTCGGCTCGTTCGCAGCCTGGCGCCCGGATGCCGCGCGCGACGCCCAGCGCCGCGTCAACATCCGCGTCACCGACGAGATCGTCACCGCATTGAATGAGCGCCGCATCAAGCTGGCCTATGAGCCGGTGGTTGCCGCCCTCTCGCGCGAGTGCGCTTTTCACGAATGCCTGGTGCGGATGGACCAGGGCGACGGGCAGGTGCTGCTCGCGCCCGACATCGTGCCGGTCGCGGAACGGCTCGGCCTGATCCGCCTGGTCGATCACCGCGTGCTCGAGCTCGTGGTCGCGGAGCTCGCGGCCGCGCCCGACATCTGCCTCAGCCTCAACATCTCCCCCGACACCACCATGGACCCGGATTGGTGGGCCGGAATCGAATCGCTGATGCGTGCCCATCCCGGCGTCGCCGAGCGGCTGATCGTCGAGATCACCGAAACCGTCGCGATCCAGGACATCGACGACGTGCGCGGCTTCGTCACCCGGCTGAAAAATTTCGGCAGCCGCATCGCCATCGACGACTTCGGCGCCGGCTACACCTCGTTCCGCAATTTGCGCAAGCTCGGCGTCGACATCGTGAAGATCGACGGCGCCTTCGTGCAGAACATCACCCGTTCCGCCGACGACCGCGCCTTCGTGCAGACCTTGATCGACCTCGCCCGCCGCCTCGACATCAAGACGGTGGCCGAATGGGTGCAGGACGAAGAAGCTGCGAACATGCTGCGCGACTGGGGCTGCGACTACATCCAGGGCCGCCTGATCGGGCTCGCCTCAGCCGACCGCCCCTGGGGCGCGCCGCCGGACAGCGCGCTGCCCGCGGCAGGCTAAGACACCCTGCCAACCCCTCACGCGCCCTCATCCAGCGCCACGAGCTCGCGCTTCTTGCGCAACGCGGGTAATAGCGGCGCTATCAGCAGCACCAGCGCGAGCGCAAGACACGCCGCCGAGATCGGGCGCTGCACGAATGTCCAGAGGTCGCCCTGCGACAGGATCAGCGACTTGCGCAGATTGTTCTCCATCATCGGTCCCAGCACGAATGCCAGCACCAGCGGTGCGGGCTCGAAGCCGAGCTTGCGCATGAAATAACCGATGATGCCGAATGCGATCATCACATAGACGTCGAACACGTTGTTGCTTGAGCAGTAGACGCCAAGGATCGTGAACAGGATGATCAACGGAAACAGGATGTTGTAGGGCAGCTTGAGTAGCTGCACCCACATGCCGATCAGTGGCAAATTGAGGATCAGCAGCATGACATTGCCGATATACATGCTGGCAACGATGCCCCAGAACAGGCCGGGGTTTTGCGTGATCAGCAGCGGTCCCGGTTGCAGGCCGTGGATGACAAAGGCGCCGAGCAGCAGCGCCATCACCACGTTCGGGGGGATGCCCAAAGTCATCAGCGGAATGAACGCGCCGCCGGCCGCCGCGTTGTTGGCGGATTCGGGACCCGCTACGCCCTCGATTGCGCCATGGCCGAAGCGCTCGGGCGTTTTCGACAGGCGCTTCTCCAGCGCATAGGACGCGAATGAGGCCACCACTGCGCCGCCGCCCGGGAGAATGCCGAGCAGGAAGCCGAGTAACGTGCCACGCGCCACCGGGCCGGCGCTCGCTTGCCAATCGGCCTTGTTGGGCAACAGCTGGGTGATCTTGGCGTTGATGATGTCGCGTTTGATCGCCTGCTCGGTATTGAGCAGCACCTCGGCGACGCCGAACAGGCCCATCACGACGGGCACGAGTCCGATGCCGTCGATCAGTTCCATGCGGCCGAACGTCAGCCGCGGCTGCGCCGTGATGCTGTCGAGGCCGATCAGTCCGAGCACGACGCCGATACATGCCATCAGAAGCGCCTTCGGCATCGATCCCTGAGTAAGGAAAGTGAGTACGATGAGGCCGAGCACCATCAGGCTGAAATATTCGGCTGGGCCGAACGCGATGGCGATGTTGGCGAGCCGCGGTGCCACCAACATTAGCGCAACGAGCGAAAATGTGCCGGCGATGAAGGAACCGAAAGCGGAGATGCCCAGCGCAGGGCCCGCGCGGCCCCGCTTCGCCATCTGGTGACCGTCGATACAGGTCACGACGGAAGCTGCCTCGCCGGGAATGTTGACCAGGATCGAGGTGGTCGAGCCGCCATACATCGAGCCGTAATAGATCCCCGCCATCATGATGATGCCGGATTCCGGCGTTCCTGACAGTGTCACCGGAAGCAACAACGACATCGCCGAGATCGGTCCGATGCCTGGCAGCACGCCGACTAACGTACCGATGAAGACGCCGATGAAGCAGTAGAGCAGGTTGATCGGTAGGAGCGCGATGCCAAACCCGTGCGCGACGTTGACGAGCGTATCCATGCGATCAACCGATCCCGAACAGGCCCGAGGGCAGCTGGATCAGCAGCAGCCGCTTGAGTACCCACCACATTCCGAGGGGCACCAGCACTGCGACCGGCATCGCCAGTGTCCAGCGCACCGGATCGATCAAGCGCAACAAAAGCAGCATGAGCGGGATCGACGACAGCAGGAATCCCAGCGGCTCGAGGGCAAAGGAGAACGCGGTGAGGCAGGCGATGACGAGAAGCGGCTTGCTCCAGCTCACATTGTCCCAGCGCGAAGCCAGCGTCGGCCCGCCCTCGGTGATGGCCGAAATGATGATGCTGGCCGCGAACACGCACATCAGGATGCCCGTGTAGAACAGCACGTAGCCGGAGCCGGGGTCGTTGATGGTGCCAAGCTTGAGCTTAACGCCCTGCCAGATCACGAAGCCGCCCAGCGCGAGCCCGATCAAGCCGCCCCAGAGTTCGGAGTTGTTGAGACGGAGTTTGACGGTGGTTTGGTCGTTCATCGATACCCTCTCGGCCGTGCCCCGGACGCTACGCAGCGCGACGCGGTGCGCTGCAGATCCGGGACACGAAAGTGGCTCAATCCTACTTCTTCGCAAGCCCGAGCGTGTCGATCACCTTGCGCTCTGACTCCGTGACCTCGACGACGAACTTTTTGTAGTCCTCGGTATTCTTGTAGCTCGGCACCATGTCGTATTTGGCGAGCGTGGCGATCACCGCGGGGTCTTCGACCGCCTTCTTGAAGGCGTCGTGCAATTTGGCGACGATCTTGGGATCCATGCCCTTGGGTCCTCCGATGCCGAACGGGGAATCGTAGACCATGGGATAGCCGAGTTCCTTCAGCGTAGGCACGTCAGGATAGTTCGGCGATCGCGCGCCGGTCCACACCATAAGAAGCTTCAGCTTGCCGGCGTCAACCAAGGGCCGCCAACCGGTGGAGTCGGCTTGCAGCATGGTGTGCTGGCCGAGTACCGCGGCGTTGGTTTCCGCCCCGCCCTTGAACGGCACCTGTGTGAGCTTGATGCCGGACATCGCGGCGATCTGCTCCATGCCGATATGAAGCGAGGTGCCGGTGCCCGGCGTCGCGTAAGTCACCTTGCCGGGATTTGCCTTCGCGAACTCGACCACGTCCTTCCAGGACTTGAACTGCGACTCCGCGCTGGTGGTTACGCCGAAGGTGTAGCCGGTGAGATGAATGATGTAGGTAAAATCCTTTGTCGGATCCCAGGACACCTCCTGCATCAGGGGCAGGCGGAAAACGGTGATCGGAAGCTGTGAAATGGTGTAGCCGTCCGGCTTCGCGGCCGCGGCCATGGTGGCAGGTCCAACCGTGCCGCCGCCGCCGGCCTTGTTGTCGATCACGATCGGCTGCCCCAGGACCTTGGAGGCGCTATCGGAGATCGCGCGCATCGAGATGTCGGTCGACCCGCCGGCCGGCCACGGCACGATCAGCGTCACCGGTTTGGTGGGATAGTCCTGCGCACCGGCGGCAGTCGAGAGCAACGCGCCCACGACATGCATGGCGGCAAAGGCGATTGTCTTCAGCCCGTATCGCGACATCGAAACTCCTCCCTCGCGGTGGCCTCGTGCGGGCCGCCGTTTTCTCATTGTTATGACGGGATTGTCCCCGAATTCATGGGAGAAGAAAAGCGCATTGCGCGGCCGCTCCGCGGAGGCGAGACGGTGATCCCGCCGAAAAACGCACGTGCGACAATTAGTCGTTTGGAAGCGTGCCGAGATACGGAATTTGCCTTCGGCTGAGCCCTTACGCGACGCGGCGGACTGCGCCCAGCGTCTCGATCATGCGTCCGACCTCCGCGGCTGGGCAGGGCTTGCCGAAATAATATCCCTGCACGGCGGTGCAGCCGCATTCGCGGACGAAGTCGAGTTGTTCGATCGTCTCCACGCCTTCTGCCGTGGTCTCGACGTTGAGCACCGAGCCGAGGCTGGCGATGGTGCGGACGATCGCCATACTCTCAGGGCTTTCACCGAGCGTGCCGACGAAGGAGCGGTCGATCTTGATGCGATCGAACGGAAATCTGCGCAAATAGCTCAGCGAAGAATAGCCGACGCCGAAATCGTCGAGGCTGACGCGCACGCCCAACGCACGGAGCTGGTGCAGGATCTCGATCGTCGCTTCGCTGTCGTCGAGCAGCGCCGTCTCGGTGAGCTCGAGCTCGAGCCGATGCGGCGGCAGGCCGGCCTCCGCAAGCGCGCTCGTCACCATCGTCACCAGCCCGCGCGAGCGGAATTGCACCGGCGACAGGTTCACCGCGACGGTGAGATCGGGCCAGGTCGCGGCGGTCGCGCAGGCCGTGCGCAGCACCCACTCGCCGATCGGAACGATCAGGCCGTTCTCTTCCGCAATCGGAATGAATTCCGCCGGTGAGACGAGGCCGCGCGTAGGATGCTTCCAGCGCAGCAGCGCCTCGAAGCCGGTAAGTTCGGTGGTGTCGAGCCGCACCTGCGGCTGGAATGCCAGGTGGAATTCACGGGCCTCCAGCGCGCCGCGCAGATCGTGCTCGAGCGCGTGCCGGCTGCGAGCCTCTTTCTCCATTTCGGGCTCGAACAGCTGATAGGCGCCGCGCCCCTTGGCCTTGGCCTGGTACAGCGCGAGGTCGGCGCATTTCATCAGCTCGTCGGCATCGAGCCCGTGATCGGGCGCGATTGCGATGCCGACGGAGACGCCGACATGCATTGACTGGTGCTCCAGCGGCGGCGGGTGACCGATGATCTCGACCAGGCGGCGCGCGAGCCTTTCCGCCGATTGCGGCTGCGGTCCGCGCTGGAGAATCGCGAACTCGTCGCCACCGAGCCGCGCGACGGTGTCGTGCTCGCCGACATTCTCCTGCAGCCGCGCCGCGACCCAGCGCAACAGCCGGTCGCCGGCCGCGTGGCCGAGGCGGTCGTTGACGGTCTTGAAATTGTCGAGGTCGAAGCACAGCACGGCCATCGCGCCGCCGGCGATCGCGACCTGGTTCAGTCCCTCGCCCATCTTCTCGCGGAACAGCGTGCGATTGGGCAGGTCGGTGAGTGAATCGTGCCGCGCCATGTGCGCCACGCGGGCCTGGGCCTTGTGACGTTCGGTGACATCCTCATAGGTGACGACCCAGCCGCCATGCTCCATTCGCTTGTGATTGAGCTTGATGATGCGGCCGTCGCCCAAATAGCGGTGCAGTGTGTGCTCGCCCTCGCGCAGCCTCTCGACATAGTCGGCATAGAGCCGCGCGGCGGTGGTGTTTGGATGGATGCCGAGCTCGCAGCTGTGCTCCATGATCTCGCGCATCGACACACCCGGCTTCACCAATTCGGGAGATAGTCCGTACATCTCGATATAGCGCCGATTGCAGACGATGACGCGCAAGCTCGAATCGAGCATGCACAAGCCCTGGCTCATGTTGTTCAGGGCCGCGTCGAAGCGCCGATACTGCTCGCTCAGCTCCTCGACTGCGTGCTCGCGCTCGGTGATGTCCTCGTAGGTGGCCACAAAACCACCCTCGGCCAGGGCGCAATAGCGCACCGAAATCGTGGTGTCATTCGACATCCGCCGGCGCATCGGCGAGGAGTTGCGGTCGGCAATCCTTGCGCTGGCGGCTTCCAGGAGTTGTTGCGGACTATACTCGGACGAGAACGCGCCGTTTGCCATCGAGCGTTCGATCAGTTCGCCGAGATGCGTGCCTGGCTTGGCCTCCTCTGGCGACAGCCGATAGATCTTTCGGTAGGTGGTGTTGCAGACGCGCAGGCGCATGTCGCTGTCGTAGAAGGCGAGCCCGTGCGCCATGTTCTCCAGCGCCGCATCGAGCATGAAGTTCTGCTGCCTCAGCATCTCCTCGTATTGCAGCCGCTCGGTGACGTCTTCGTGCACGGTCACCCAGCCGCCGTCGGGCAGAAAGCGGGAAACCACCTGCACCATCCGTCCGTCGTAGCGCATCACCAGCAGGGTTTTCGTCGTCCTGGTGCGCACGTCCTCCAGCCTGGTGTCGTGGAATTCGTCGGCCGACATCCCCGGCAGGTTGCCGCGCGAAAGCCAATGATCGATGGTCGCGCCGTGCGTGACGCCCGGCTTCACGATGTCCGGGTCGAGATTGTAGAGCTTCAGGAAACGTTCGTTGCAGACGACGACGCGGCTGTCGGCATCGTACATGATCAATCCGTGCGCCATGTTGGCGAGCGCGTGCTGGCTGCGCTCGGTCTGCACGCGCAGCTCCGCCTCGACCCGGGCGAGGCGGCTGACGTCATCGCAGATCGTCATCCAGCCGCCGCCGGGAAGCGGCTTTAGCTCCAGCGCCATGACCAGGCCGCTCGCGAGCGTCTGCTGAGTCCGGAACGGCTGGCCGGCTGCGATCCGCGCCATGCGCGCGGCATAGAGTGCGTCGACTTCCCCCGCAGGGATGTTGCCGAGGGCCACGCTGTGGGCGAGCACGTCACGGTAGCTCGTGCCGACCCGCACTTTCTCGGCCGACATGTTGAACAGGCTGAGGTAGCGCTGATTGACCAGCACGATCCGGTTGCCGGCGTCGTAGACGCAGACGCCTTGCTCCATGTGGTCGAGCGCAAGCTGGCTCAGCCCGACCAGGGCCTTCGGGCCCTGCTCGCGGCGTGCATCAAGCTCGTTGTCGCGGATCGACGTCATGGGGCGGCGGGGTCTCGGCGGGTAATAGACCTAACGCAAGGTAATTCGGTCGCCGAGGCTAGCGAAGATGCGGGAAAATTCCCTTAAGCGCCGTAGTTTACGGAGGGTGACCGGCGATGCAGGGATGCTGCCAATGTGAAGGGGGGCAATGTACCGTCGCGCCGGTCGGCCTGCGCAATTGCGCGTCAGGCCCCGGATGACATCGAATGTCTGGCCCAAACGGGGCCTACGGCCCGTACAGCACGAGTTCCGTGTCCGTGAGATCGGCGAGCTGCGGCCGGTGCGGGCCCTTGAAATATTTGCGGCCGCGACGCTCGGTATAGATGCCGACCAGGCCGGGAACCGGGCCGTTGGAATCGACGGCGACCGCGATCTTGCCGAGCCGCAGCAGCAGCCGGCCGATGCGGCCCGCGCATTCGGTGTATTCGGCCGCGTTGCGGCAGTAGATCAGCTTCATCGCGGGTGGCGCAATGATGCCACGGCGGATGCGCACCGGTTGCAGGATGAAGGGGAACGTTCCCTTCGGCGTGCGGCAGACCAGGCTGAGGCAATTGTAGCGCGCATGCCGCGTCAAGAGCTCGGTCTCGGCATCGGAAAGCCCGTCGATCGTCTTGGCGTGCTGCGAGATGACCTCGATCTTGCTCCAGCGTGGGACGCGCGCCAGCGCAGGCACCGAGAAGAATATACCCCTGCAATAGGCGCGAAAGCCCTGCGTCTCGATGATCGGCCAAGTCCACGGCGCCGGGCTGATGTTGAGATAGGTGACGTCCTTGTGGCGCTGCGCGATCTTGGTCAGGAGCGGGGCGTAGTTGCGGTAGGCCGGATCGACGTACCAGCTCGACAAATTGCACTGGATGGCGGTCTCATCGCCGTCCCTGCGCGCCGTGTAGATTAGCAGCAGCACGCCGACCGGCGTGCCGTCATTGTCGAGCATGTAGCCGAAGCGCGGGTAGCCTTCCGGTACGGGCCTGAAGGCCTGCCGGCGCAGGCCCTGGATCCAGTAGCTGTGCGAGCGGCCGACAAAGCCGCGCGTCAGCAAGTCCGCGACCGCATCGACGTCGGCCTCGGTGATCTCGCGGCATCGGACCTTGGTATGGATCACGCTCGTCTTTCCCGTGGAAATGACCGGCCTCGTTCCGTTAGCGCCAGCCTTCGCCGTGGGCATCGGCCGCGATCTGCGGCTGCAGGCCCATGATCTCCTGCACCTTGGCGGGCCAGGCGGAAGGGTCGGTGCCGTGGGTATGGAACATGGCGACGGCCAGGCGGTCCATGCCGAAGGCGACGCAGCCGGTGTGGGCCGGCTCGCCATTGGCGTCCTTGATGTCCCAGGTCGTGCCGAAATGCTCGCGGTGATAATTGAAGCTCATGCAGGCCGTCGGCTGCTCTTCCGAGCGCAGCGGGATCAGCAGTTCGAACTTGAGCTGCTGCTGCTTCTGACTCACCGCCTTCATCTGACCGACGCGGCCGAAGAACGGATCGCTGGCATAATCGACGCGGAAGGTGAGACCGAGATCGGTCGCAATCGCCTGCGCGCGCACCATCCAGCGCTCGCGGAAATCGGCGACGTCATCGGGGCTGCCGATGCAGACATATTCCCGCATCCGGAACGATTGCAGCCGGTCGAGATGTTTTGACGGTTCACGGCGGAAGCAGTCGGCGGCGACGTCGAAGCGCAGGCCGCCCTTCGGCAACTGGCCGCGGCTCGCCGCGATCGGATAGACGGGATAGCAGGCCGCCGGCGACAGCACGAGGTCTGCCGGCGAGAGCGAGCTGGTCCAGTCACCGCCGGCATCGAAGCGGCTGACCGCGGCGTTGATCTCGCGCTCGGTGCCGTGCAGGCCGCAGACGCAACCGAGCAGGTTCGGAAAGCTCTTCAGGTAGCCGGATTTTTCCAGCTGAAACCGGCTCATCACCGGCGGGAAGCGCATCACCTCAGTGCCGGCCTCGCGATGGCTCGTGATCAGCGCAGCGAGCTTTTCGACGATGCCCTCATAAAGCGCGGTCCGGGCATAGACGCCGTCCGAGCCCATGGGGTGGAACAGCTTCTCGGCGAGATGATCCAACGGATCCGCGATCTGCGGCGCGGTCTCGGGCGAGTTGGGGAGAACAGCAATGTTCATGTTCGGCTTCCTGCTATCTGAAATTATTCTTATTGAACGAAGGCACGTCGGTCTCGAAAGCTCGTCAGTCCCGAAGGCTTGTCGGCACGCCGCTCATCAGGGTCGACGTCGCGGCATTGGCCAGAATGCGGTCGTTGTTGATCATGATCGGCGACGACAGTACGTCGCGCAGGTGGCGACCCATGGTGAACTCACCGTCGTTGCGGTAGCCGGAAAGGCCTGCGGTGCGCATCGCATGCATCACGGTCTCGACCGCGAGCTCCGAGGCCTGCACCTTCAGAAGCGTGATCGAAGACTGGAAGTCGAGCGAGCCGAGCGCGCGTTCGTCGTGCTCGGCGCGAGCAAAGGCGTCGATATTGGCTGATATCAGCGCCCGCAGCTTGGCCAGCGACATCTTGGCGGCGGTGAAATGCGCAGCTGCCGGGGGCATCTGGCCTCCTGAGCTGCGGGCCGCCTTGCGGACGAAGGCCTGCGCACGGGTGACGGCGGCTGCAGCGATACCAGCCCAGGCCGAGGACCAGCACAGATGCGCGAACGGCGTCATGGTCTGGGCGTGGATCTTGTCGTAGGATTCCGGGAAGACGCGGTCGGTCGGGCAGTCGACCTTCAGCTCGAAGCCGGTCGAGCAGGTGCCGCGCATGCCGAGCGTTTCCCAGCCCAGCGTCCGCTTCAGCGAATAATCGTCCTTGGCGAGCGCCAGAAGCACCTGGTCGGACGCAGAAGCGTCGGTGGCGCGGCGGGCGATGGTCACGAGGCCGTCGGCCTCGGCGCCGTAGGAGATCACGGTGGCGTCGCGCAGCAGCGAGACAGTGTCGCCGGCGACGTCGACGGCGGCGGCGCTGGCGCGGATGTTGCCGCCGTTCTGGCCTTCGGTGGTGGAGGAGGCGAGCAGCCACTGGTCGCGCGCGACCCGGCGCATCATGGTTTCCATCCATGGGATGCCGTGACCGTGCCTGACGACGCAGGCGACCTTTGTCGTGTGCATCGCGTAGATCATCGCCGTGGAGGCGCAGGCGCGTCCGAGCGTGTAGCAGACGTCGGTGACGTCGTGGATCGAGGCACCGAAGCCGCCGAACTCGGCCGGGATCATGACGCCGAGCAGCTTCTGCTCACGCGCAACCTCGAAAGCCTTGTGAGGGAAGCGGGCATCGCGATCGACCCCGTCGGCGTCGGCTGCCGCCACGGTGGCGGTCCGGGCGGCGCGCTCAATGAGAGAGGGACCATGCTCGAGAAAGCTCGTCTGCGTCTCGTCGACAGTGAGGACTGCTTCACGCACGTTCATACTCGTCCGCCTCCGGTTTGCCGTTCAGGATCGCCGGCATCATTCGCGATGCCGCTTGAGCGATCCTTCGACCATCTTTGCTTATGAGATGAGGCTACGGATTTAATTCAAATTCGTCGATGAAATAGAGGGTAAACAAAGCCCAATTCCGAACGAACAGTTAAGTTCGGGTTGTTTGCATCGCCCGGATTCCCGCGATCGCGTTAGGGATCTGTAAGAAGCCGGAAATCCAGACAATCTGAGTCATCGTTTACTAAGAAACGCGAAGTAATGGTGGCATCCATTGCGGGATCGGCCCGCCGTGCCCATCGTAGCCGGCAACCGGTCCGACCTTTGTCGACAGATGGGAATTTACCGATGCAGGCTTTCGATACCGAGTTGCGCAATCGCATCATCAAGCTGGTGAAGGGCATCCTCGCCCAGAACGCGCTCTCCGCCGAGGTCACGCCGCAGGCCAAGCTCGTCGACGTCGGCCTGACCTCGATGGACATGGTCAATCTGATGCTCGGCGTCGAAGCCGAGTTCGACTTCACGATTCCCCAATCCGAGATCACACCGGAGAACTTCCAGTCGGTCGAGACGCTGGAGCGTATGGTCGCGACCCAGCTGCAGTCGGCCGCAGCGGCTTAGTAGAATCTATTTGGGTCGTCCTGGCGAAAGCCAGGACCCATTACCCCGGGAGCAGTTTGACGAAGACTGCCCGTCCGGGACTAACAGCATTCGCCATCGACAGACCTCGCGGTATGGGTCCTGGCCTTCGCCAGGACGACAGCCAGGCTGTGGTGGACGTGTCGTTTTCCTTACGACATTCCCAGCCCCGCCACCCCGTTTCAAAACGACCGCAAAACTGGCATAGCTTAACCATGTGGCACGTGGCGCACGAGGTGGAGCAGGCATGACGCAGGCTGTATTGGGCATCATCGG
The DNA here is from genome assembly GCF_055807535.1 of Bradyrhizobium sp. Kon37. Classification (NCBI taxonomy): domain Bacteria; kingdom Pseudomonadati; phylum Pseudomonadota; class Alphaproteobacteria; order Hyphomicrobiales; family Nitrobacteraceae; genus Bradyrhizobium; species Bradyrhizobium sp. Kon37. The sequence continues at coordinate 431,720 of NZ_JBVVOY010000001.1, read as the reverse complement.
CGGCTCCGGCATCTACGATCTGCCGGGGCTGGAGGACGCTCGCGAAGAGGTGATCAAAAGCCCCTGGGGCGAGCCGTCGGCGCCGCTGCGGCGCGGCTCCATTGCCGGCCTGCCGATCGTGTTCCTGCCGCGCCACGACAAGGGCCACCGGCTGTCGCCCTCCGACATCAACTATCGCGCCAATATCGACGTTCTCAAGCGCGCCGGCGTCACCGACCTGATCTCGCTGTCGGCCTGCGGCTCGTTCAGGGAGGAACTGCCGCCGGGAACCTTCGTTCTCGTCGACCAGTTCGTCGATCGTACCCACAAACGCGAGAGCTCGTTCTTCGGGAGGGGATGCGTCGCACATGTCTCGATGGCGCACCCGGTCTCGCCGCGCTTGCGCATCCATCTTGCCACGGCGGCCGAAGCCGAGGGCATCGCGTTTGCGCGCGGCGGCACCTATGTCTGCATGGAGGGACCGCAATTCTCGACCTATGCGGAAAGCATGACCTACAAGACGCTGGGCTATTCCGTGATCGGCATGACCAACATGCCCGAGGCGAAACTCGCGCGTGAGGCGGAGCTTTGCTACGCCACCGTCGCGATGGTGACGGATTTCGATTGCTGGCATCCGGATCACGACGCCGTCACCGTGCAGGACATCATCCGCGTTCTGAGCTCGAATGCCGACAAGGCAAAAGCGCTGGTGGCGCGGCTGGCGAAAGACTTCCCGCGCGAGCATGAGCCGTGCCCGATCGGCTCGGACCGCGCGCTCGATACCGCATTGATCACCGCGCCCGAGGCGCGCGATCCCGAGCTCTTGAACAAGCTCGATGCGGTGGCCGGGCGCATCCTGCGAACGTGATGCGAAAGGCAGAATGCCATGAAGGTCGACGGCAAGCATTTCCGCAGCATCTGGCGTGAGCGCGACGGCTGGTCGGTCGGAGCGATCGACCAGCGCCGGCTGCCGCATGAGTTCATCGTTGCGAAGCTGACCTCATGCGAGGACGCGGCCCTCGCCATCCGCGACATGCTGGTGCGCGGTGCGCCGCTGATCGGCGCGACCGCAGCCTACGGCATGGCGCTGGCGATGCGCGAAGACGCCTCCGACGCCGGCCTGAAGCGCGCCTACGACACGCTCGTGGTGGCGCGGCCGACCGCGATCAATCTGAAATGGGCCCTGGACGAGATGCGCGCGAGCCTCGCGCCGATCGATCCGCTGGAGCGCGCCGAAGCTGCCTACGCGCGCGCCGACGAGATCGTCGAGCAGGACGTCGAGATCAACCGCGGCATCGCCGGCAATGGCCTGAAACTCATCGAGGCGATCGTCGCAAGGAAGAAGCCGGGCGAGACCGTCAATGTGCTGACCCATTGCAATGCAGGCTGGCTTGCGACCGTCGACTGGGGCACGGCGACGGCGCCGATCTATCTCGCGCACGAGCGCGGCATCAAGGTCCATGTCTGGGTCGATGAGACGCGTCCGCGCAATCAGGGCGCCTCGCTCACGGCCTGGGAGCTCGGCCATCACGGCGTGGCGCATACGGTGATTCCGGACAACACCGGCGGGCATCTGATGCAGCACGGCATGGTCGATCTCGCCATTGTCGGCACCGATCGCGTTGCCGCCAATGGCGACGTCTGCAACAAGATCGGCACATATTTGAAGGCGCTCGCCGCTCACGACAACAACGTGCCGTTCTATGTCGCGCTGCCGTCGCCGACGATCGATTTCGCCGTTGATGACGGCGTCCGCGACATCCCGATCGAGCAGCGCAGCGGCACGGAGGTCACCGACATGACCGGCCGCACTGCGGACGGAAGGCTTGAGACGGTACGCATCGTGCCGGAGGGCTCGCCGGTCGCGAATTATGCCTTCGACGTCACCCCGGCGAGGCTCGTCACCGGCCTCATCACCGAGCGAGGCGTGTTGAAAGCCGATCGCGCGTCACTGGCGGCTGCGTTTCCCGAGCGTATTGCCGCCGCTGCGGAATAATCAGTTCGCCATGCGAGATTTTTCACGCCGTCATTGCGAGCGCAGCGAAGCAATCCAGAATCCCACCGCGGAGGCGGTCTGGATTGCTTCGCTGCGCTCGCAATGACGGAGAATGATGTTCTAGCTCAGCTTCAATCCCGTCGCGGCCTCGAGCTCGGCGATCGCCTGGGCGCCGCTGGTCACCTTGATCGTGGTCATGCCCATCTCGCGCGCGGGCTTCAGATTGACGCCGAGATCGTCGAGATAGATGCAATTCTTCGGATCGATGTTCAGCGTCTCGGCCATCAGCTGGTAGATGCGCGGGTCGGGCTTGCGCAGGCCGATCTTGGCGGACTCGATCACATGGTCGAACAGCACCATCACCTCGGCGACATAAAGTGAGCGCCCGGTCATGCTGCCGATCGCATTGGCCGGCAGATTGTTGGTAATGCAGCCGGTCTTGAATTGCGCCTTGATGCGCTTCAGCGCTTCGACCATCTCGGGGCGCAGATCGCCCTGAAGCAGCGGCAGCACATCGCGGCCGCGCACCTCCGCGCCGAGCGCCAGCGACTCCGTCGCGAACAGCTTATCGAACGTGTCGATGTCGACCTCGGCGCGCTCGAACCTGGCCCAGGCATTTTCCAGATGATTGGCGGCATTGGTGCGCCGGATGATGTCGATGGGCAGGCCACGTTCTGTCTCGAACCGCGTGAACGCCTCAAATGGCGAACTCGTCAGCACGCCGCCAAAATCAAAAATCACAGCCTCGATCGTCAAGGTCCCGCCCTCGTCAATTCCTTTCCAAGAGCGCTAGCATGCGCTATCGGCAAGGGCCAGTCCGAAGCCACCCCACCGCCGTCACCGATGCCGAAGCGTGTTCCCATGAAAAAGCTTGCAACCATCATTACAGCCGCGCTGCTGCTGGCCACGCCCGCTTATGCCATCGTTGGCGGCGGCACGCCGCAGACCGATGGCGTCGCGCGCGCCGTCGTCACGATCGTCGGCTCGCGCGGCAATTTCTGTACCGGCACCCTGGTTGCGCCAAGGCTGGTGCTTACCGTCGCCCATTGCGTGCAGCCCGGCGCGGACTACAAGATCGTCGATCGCGGCACTGACGGGCAGCCGCAACTGCTGAATGTCCGCACCGTCGCGATCCATCCGAGTTTCAACATGCAGGCGATGCAAGGGCATCGCGCTACCGCCGACCTGGCACTGCTGCAACTGGAAATTCCATTGAAGGGAAAATCGACGGTGCCGGTCGGTGCGCCCAATATTCCGATCCAGGTCGGCAGCCGCTTCGTCATCGCCGGTATCGGCGTCACCGTGCGTGGCGACGGCAAGAGTGGCGGCGCGACGCGCGTTGCCGGTCTCGTCGCGACCGGTCAGCCCGGCACGCTCCAGATCCGGCTGGTCGACCCCGTAACCAACGGTGTTCGCGACGGAATTGGCGCCTGCACCGGTGATTCCGGCGGTCCCGTGTTCGAGGACAAGCCGACCGGATCCGTGCTCGTCGGCGTGATCAGCTGGTCCACGGGGCCGAACGGAGCCGCCGGCTGCGGCGGGCTGACCGGAGTCACGCCGCTCACGCTCTATCGCGACTGGATCTTGCAGACCGCGCGGAGCTGGGGTGCGGCGCTGTGATTTGACCGCGTCCCGATCTATGTCATCTTGAAGCGGAAGCGCGATGGGCAACCATGTCCGTCGCGGGGGAAACGCGTCGCCCAACCAAGGGCGGCCATAAAAACAAGCAAGGCATAGAAGCAACAATGAATGTCGCTGTTCGCAGTCACGCCACGGCCAAACAGGCTTCTGAACATTTCGACGTGCTGATCGTCGGCGCCGGTATCTCGGGCATCGGTAGCGCCTATCACATGACCAAGCAGCTTCCGGGTGCGAGCTTCGTCATCCTGGAAACGCAGGCGACGTTCGGCGGCACGTGGACGACGCATCGCTATCCCGGCATCCGCTCCGACAGCGACCTCCACACCTTCGGCTATAGTTTCAAGCCCTGGGTCGGGCCGCCGATCGCGACCGCCGACGAAATCCTCGCCTACATGAATGAGGTGATCGACGAAAACGATATCGCGCGGCATATCCGCTACAAGCACAAGATCAATTCGGCGAGCTGGTCGAGCGAGCAAAACCTCTGGACCATCGAGGCGGTGACGACCGACACTGGCGAGCCGAGAACCTTTACGGCGAACTTTCTCTGGATGTGCCAGGGCTACTACCGCCATTCGGAAGGCTATACGCCGGAATGGAAGGGGACGGATCGCTTCAAGGGCCGCATCGTTCATCCGCAGACCTGGCCTGATGATATCGACCTCGCGAACAAGAAGGTCGTCGTGATCGGCTCCGGCGCGACGGCGGCGACGCTGGTGCCGAACATCGCCGACAAATGCGCGCATGTCACGATGCTGCAGCGTTCGCCGACCTATTTTCGCCTTGGCCGCAACGCCATCGAGATCGCGGAGGAGCTGCGCAGGCTTCAGGTCGACGAAGCCTGGATCCACGAGATCGTTCGACGCAAGATCCTGTTCGAGCAGGACGCGTTCACCAAGCTTTGCTTGTCAAAACCCGAGCAGGTGAAGCAAGAGCTGATCGGCCAGATCAGCGCGGTGCTCGGTCCGGAGTACGATGTCGACACCCATTTCACGCCGAGCTATCGGCCGTGGCGGCAGCGCATCGCCTTCGTGCCCGATGCCGATCTGTTCAAGGGCATCGCCAGCGGCAAGGCGTCCGTCGTCACCGATGAGATCGAGTGCTTCGTCGAGAACGGCATCCAGCTCAAATCCGGCAAGCTGCTCGAAGCCGACATCATCGTCACCGCAACCGGCTTCAATCTCGCGGCGCTCGGCGACATCGCCTTCGAGGTTGACGGCAAGCCGCTCGCCTTCGGCGACACCGTCACCTATCGCGGCATGATGTTCACGGGCGTGCCGAACATGGTCTGGGTGTTCGGCTATTTCCGCGCCAGCTGGACGCTGCGCGTCGACCTCGTCGCCGACTTCGTCTGCCGTCTGCTCGGTCACATGAAGGCCAAAGGCAAGAAGAAGGTCGAGGTGAGCTTGCGCGCCGAAGACCACAACATGCCGATCCTGCCCTGGATCGATCCGGAGAACTTCAACCCCGGCTACATGATGCGCAACATGGACCTGCTGCCCAAGCGCGGCGACAAGCCGGAATGGCAGCACAGCCAGGATTACTGGACCGAAAAGGACGAGATCCCGAAGACGGATCTGGATGGCGGGGAGTTTGTGTATGGGTGAGGCGCGGCAGGAGGCGCTACAAACTTCTCCGTCGTCCTGGCGAAAGCCAGGACCCATTACCCCAGGGAGAAGTTGCGACGCTAGCTTGTGATCCAGAGTCTTCGCCAAACCACGTACTGTGGTAATGGGTCCTGGATCGGCGCTCCGCTTCGCTGCGCTTGTCCAGGACGACGGCGGTGGGGGCGTCAGGAATTCCTTCTTGTCGCATTCGTTGCAATCGCCGCAGCCGCAGTCCGGTTCTCGACCCCGAGCTTGGAGTAGATCTGCTCGAGATGCTTGTCGACCGTGCGCGGGCTCAAGCCCAAAATCTGCGCGATGTCACGGTTGGTTTTGCCCTTGCTGAGCCAGGCCAGCACCTCGCCTTCGCGGGTGGTGAGGCCGAGCTCGCTGGTGAATTCGGGTGGCGGCGCGGTGCCGGATTCCCTGGACAGCCGCAGCAGGAACTCGTTCGGCGCGGTCTCGCCCATGTAGTACAGCCGGAGTTGAGGATTGTCCGGCAAGGACGCTGCCTGAGACTTCGAGCTGCCCTTGCCCTTCGCCTGCTCCAGCCATTGCAGCAATGGTACTGGCAGGACGAAGTCGTCGTCGGCCTGCGCGCCGTGGTGATCCGCCAGCAGCTTCTGCGCCTGCGGGGTCGCCCACAACAATTTGCCCTGGCGGTTGACCGCGAACAGGAATCGGCCGGAGACGTCGAGCGCGGCGCGCGCGCTCTGCGTCAGCCGCGCATTGCCGAGATGAACACGGATGCGCGCCAGCATCTCCTCGATCACGATCGGCTTGGTCACGTAGTCGACGCCGCCGGCCTCCAGCCCGCGCACGATGTGCTCGGTCTCGGCGAGCCCCGTCATGAATATCACCGGGACATTGGCAAGGCCCGCATCGCGCTTGAGGCGGCGGCAGGTTTCGAACCCGTCCATGCCCGGCATCACCGCGTCGAGCAGCACGATATCAGGCGTGATCTGGTCGACGATGCGCATCGCGGCCGCGCCGTCGAGCGCCACCATCACCGTCATCCCTGCGCTGTCGAGCGCATCGGTGAGCAGCCGCAGCGTCTCCGGAGAGTCGTCGACAACGAGCGCGACGTCGCGCTTTTTCGACTCAGTGCTCATACGCATGCAACGTCTTCAATGTGGCCATGTACTGGTCGAGATCGAAGCGGTCGATCAGCGACCGCATTTCGGCGACGAAGTCGGCATGTTCAGGATGCTCGCTGCCGATCTCGTCCAGCTTCAACTCGATAGCCTTAACGTAGCCGATCTGACCGAGCCCGATCAGCGCCTCGATGTGTCGTACAGGTGGCCGCGAGCCGCTCTCCGGCCGCCATAGCGGCACGGCGATCTCCTCCGAGCCGTATTGCCATTCGATCTTGAGAAGCTGGCGGATGCTTTCCAAAAGCCTGGGAATGTCGATCGGCTTCATCAGATAGCCGTCGTGGAAGGGCTGCGCCAGCGGTGTGCCGTGCGCCTCGAGCGCGCTGGCCGACACCATCAGGATGCGCGCCTGGTGGTGGCCGCTGGCGCGTAGCGTCTCCGCGACCGTCCAGCCATCCATGCCAGGCATGGAGATATCGAGCAAAAACAGATCGGGCCGGCAGTGCTGGGCCAACGCCAGGCAACCAGGTCCGTCGGGCGCGCTGAGCAGGATGAAGCCGAGTGGTGTCAACACCTCACGCAGGAGGTCGCGATGCACGGGATCATCGTCGGTGATGAGGATGGTCTTGCGCGCGCCGTGATAGCCGGAGATCGGGGCCTCCACCGGCGCAATACGCTGCGGATTGGTGACTTCCGATAGCAGCATCTTGACCTTGAACGTGCTGCCGCTGCCGACCGTGCTCAAGACCTTGATGTCGCCGCCCATGACGCCGGCGAGCAGCCGGCTGATGGTCAGGCCCAGCCCGGTGCCGGTCTGCGGCTGCGAGACACCGAGCGCGCCGCGTTCGAAGGGTGCGAAGATGCGTTCGAGATCGTCGCCCTGGATACCGGGGCCGGTGTCGATCACCTCGAACTCCGCGACCGAGCTGCGATAGTGCACCACGAACTGCACACTGCCGGTCTGGGTGAATTTGATCGCGTTGGACAGCAGATTGATCAGCACCTGGCGCAGCCGCTTCTCGTCGGCATAGACCACGACCGGCAAATGCGCCGGCCGCCTGAACACGAAGTCGATGCTCTTGGCCGCGGCCTGAAGGCGGAACATGCCGACGAGCTGGTCGAGGAATTCGCTCAAGCGCACCTCGTCGCGCGACAGGTACAGCCGCCCCGCCTCGATCTTGGAGATGTCCAGAATGCCGTCGATCAGGCCGGAGAGGTGATCGGCGCTGCGGCGGACGACGCGGACCTGGTCGCGCGGCTTGGTGTTGAGCGTCGTATCCTGCTCCAGGAGTTGGGCATAGCCGCTGATCGCATTCAGCGGCGAGCGCAGCTCGTGGCTCAGGCCCACCACGTAGCGGCTCTTGGCGAGATTGGCGGATTCGGCGATTTCCTTGGCGCGCTGGAGCTCGGCGTCGGTGCGCTTGTGGGCGTCGATCTCCTGGATCAGCAGCGTGGTCTGGCGCCGGGTCTCGGCCTCGGCGGCCCGTCGGCTCTGCTGCGCCAGCACGAACAGCCAGGCCACCACGCCGATGATGATGCTGAGCGAGAAGAACACCTTCCAGAGCACGTTGGAGACGAGCATGTTCTCGCCGGGCACGCTGACCGAGGTCTGGAGGTAGATCAGCCCCAGTACCAGCGCGACGAGGCCCGCGGAGACCACGAACACACCGATGTAGTGGCCGAACTGCGAGTTGATCCGCTGATAGATCGCCTGCGGCAAGATCCTGACAAGCGCGTCGGCGAACTGCACCTGCGCGCGCGCATGCGGTTTGCACAGATCGTGGCAGCGTGCATCGAGCGAGCAGCATAGCGAGCAGATCGGGCCCGCATAGGCGGGGCAGGAGGTCATGTCCTCCGGCTCGAAATGGTGCTCGCAGATGCAGCACTGGATCGATTCGATATTGGCCCAGCTCTTCTTCGGCTTGCGCGCGATGTAGTATTTTCCGTCGGTGAGCCAGGCGATGACGGGTGCGGTGACGAAGGCGACCGTCAGCGCGACAAAGGCCGCGAGCGCTTTCATGGTCGAGCCGAACAGGCCGTAGAAGGCCGCGATCGAGACGATGGTCGCGATCGTCATTGCGCCGACGCCGACCGGATTGATGTCGTAAAGATGGGCGCGCTTGAACTCCATCTGCGGTGGGCGCAGGCCGAGCGGCTTGTTGACCACGAGATCGGACACCAGCGCACCGACCCAGGCGATCGCGACATTTGAGTAGAGCGCGAGCGTCTGCTCCAGCGCCTTGTAGACGCCGATCTCCATCAGCAGCAGCGCCACCATCACGTTGAACACCAGCCAGACGACCCGGCCGGGATGGCTATGCGTCAGACGCGAGAAGAAGTTCGACCAGGCGATCGAGCCTGCATAGGCGTTGGTGACGTTGATCTTGAGCTGCGACAGGATCACGAACGCGCCGGTGAGTGCCAACGCCATGTCCGGCTGCGACAGCACGTAGCGAAACGCTTCGAGATACATGTGCGCAGGCTCGGCCGCCAGCTCGCTGGAGAGACCGTGGCTCAGCGCGAAGAAGGCGAGAAACGAGCCCAGCAGCAGTTTCAGCGCGCCGAAGATGATCCACCCGGGCCCCGCGATCAGCAGGGCGGCCCACCACGACGTTCGCGACGTGCGGCGGTCGCGCGGCAGAAACCTGAGGAAGTCGACCTGCTCGCCGATCTGGGCCACCAGCGAAAACACCACGGAGGATGCGACACCGAACAGCAGCAGATCGAAATGTCCGCTGGGGTCGCCGTGCTCGCCGGCGAATTTGCGCCACTCCGTGAAAGAGTAAGGATTGGCCCAGGCGATCGCCGCGAAGGGCAGGATATGCAGGATGATCCAGATCGGCTGCGTCCAGAGCTGGAAGCGGCTGATCAGCGTGATGCCGTAGGTGACAAGTGGGATGATCGCGACCGCGCTGATGAGGTAGCCGATCGGGCGGGGAATGCCAAAGCACATCTCGAGCGCCGTGGCCAGGATCACCGCCTCGATGGCGAAGAAGATGAAGGTGAAGGAGGCGTAGATCAGCGAGGTGACGGTCGAGCCGATATAACCGAAACCGGCGCCGCGGGTGAGCAGGTCAATGTCGATGCCGCATTTGGCGGCATAATAGGCAATCGGGACGCCGCAGCAGAAGATGATGGTGGAGACGACGAGGATCGCGGCGGTGGCGTTGGTAACCCCGTAGTTCAGGGTGATGGTGCCGCCGATCGCCTCCAGCGCGAGAAAGGAGATGGCGCCCAGTGCAGTGTTGGCGACGCGGGCGGCGGACCACCGGCGCGCGCTCTTGGCGGTGAAGCGCAGCGCGTAGTCTTCCAGCGTCTGGTTGGCGACCCATTGGTTGTACTGGCGCCTGACGCGATCTATTCGCTGCCGCCCTGCCACTTCAGCCCCACTCCTACTCCCGAACGCGCCGGACCCCTCGCAAAACCCGTACCAAAAGCCTACGTCGTCATTTTGCGGTGCAGTATACGCGATCTTGCGTATGCTTGCAGTGCACAAATTCGAGCCATCCTCACGGCACCAATCGCGTGTCCTCGAACAACAGTGGGGTGCTCATGTCAGACGAAGCGAACAAGGGCCTGTTATCGCCGCTCCGGCGCAAATTATTGATGGGAATGGCGGCCGTGCCGGCCATCACCATGCTGCCGCGAGCATCTTTTGCGCAGGCCCCGGCGACCTCGGCGGTCAATACCACGGGCCTCGCAGTCACCGACACCGAGGTGACGGTCGGCATCCTGCATTCGGCGACCGGCACCATGGCGATCTCCGAGACCGGCTCGATCGAAGCCGAAAAGCTCGCCATCGAGCAGATCAATGCCATGGGCGGCGTGCTCGGGCGCAAGATCAAGTTCATCCAGGAAGACGGCGCCAGCGACTGGCCGACCTTTGCCGAAAAGGCCAAGAAATTGCTGGTCAACGACAAGGTCGCGGCGATCATGGGCTGCTGGACCTCGGCGTCCCGCAAGGCCGTGCTGCCCGTCATGGAGCAGTACAACGGCATGCTCTACTACCCGACCTTCTACGAAGGTCTCGAGCAGTCCAAGAACGTGATCTATACCGGCCAGGAAGCCACTCAGCAGATCCTCGCCGGCCTGAACTGGATCGCCAAGGAGAAGGGCGCGAAGTCGTTCTTCTTCATCGGCTCTGACTACATCTGGCCGCGCACCTCGAACAAGATCGCGCGCAAGCACGTCGAGAACGTGCTGAAGGGCAAGGTCGTCGGCGAAGAATATTATCCGCTCGGCAACACCCAGTTCAATTCGGTCATCAACAAGATCAAGCTGACCAAGCCCGACGTGATCTTCACCGACGTCGTCGGCGGCTCGAACGTCGCGTTCTACAAGCAGCTCAAGGCGGCCGGCATCGACCTCTCCAAGCAGGCGCTGCTGACGATCTCGGTGACCGAAGACGAGATCGACGGCATCGGCGGCGAGAACATCGCGGGCGCCTATGCCTGCATGAAGTACTTCCAGTCGCTCGACAATCCGAACAACAAGACCTTCGTCCCGGCGTTCAAGAAGATGTGGGGCGAGAAGACCGTGATCGGAGACGTCACCCAGGCTGCCTATCTCGGCCCGTGGCTGTGGAAGTTGACGGTGGAGAAGGCGGGCTCCTTCGACATCGACAAGATCGCGGCGGCATCGCCAGGCATCGAGTTCAAGGGCGCTCCGGAAGGCTATGTGCGCATTCACGAAAATCATCACCTCTGGTCGAAGACCCGGGTGGGACGCGCCAAGCTCGATGGCCAGTTCGAACTGATCTACGAGACCGCCGACCTGGTCGAGCCGGATCCGTTCCCCAAGGGCTATCAGTAAGACGAGAGCTATCAGTAAGTCACGGCGTTCGTCGCCGTTTCCCTTCCAGACAAAACCTCTCCCTGGCGTGGACCGCAATCCACGCCCAAGACCCCCGCGTCGCGAACCTGCTCGCGACGCGGGACCCTTTCCCGACGGAGGACATCGATGTTCGGCGACTACTCGCTTGGTGACCTTGGCTCCATCTTCGTCATGCAGGGCTTTGCAGGACTGATCCTGTTCTCCGTCTACGTCCTGATGGCGCTGGGTCTTGCGATCATCTTCGGCCAGATGGGCGTCATCAACATGGCCCATGGCGAATTCATGATCCTTGGAGCCTACGTCACCTGGATGACCTCGAGCTTCTTCCAGTCCTATTTGCCGAGCCTGTTCAGCGGCTACTTCTTCCTTGCGATGATCCTGGCCTTTGTCGCATCCGGTGCGCTGGGGATGCTGGTGGAGTGGGTGCTGATACGGCATCTCTACAAGCGCCCGCTCGACACCCTGCTTGCGACCTGGGGCCTCAGCCTGATCCTGCAACAGGCCTATCGCTCCGTGTTCGGCGCGCGCGAGGTCGGCGTCGAGCTGCCGCAATGGATGCTTGGCTCGCTGCACGTCACCGACAGCATCGAAGTGCCGATCAACGGCGTCTTCGTGATGTGCCTCACCGTCCTGATCACCGTGGGCGTCGCCTACGTGATGTACAAATCGCGCTGGGGTCGGCAGGTGCGCGCCGTCGTGCAGAACCGCATCATGGCCGGAGCCGTCGGCATCAACACCGAAAAGGTGGATCGCTACACTTTCGGCCTCGGCTGCGGCATTGCCGGTGTCGCCGGAAGCGCCTTCACGATGATCGGCTCGACCGGGCCGACCTCCGGACAGCTCTACATTGTCGATACGTTCCTCGTGGTCGTGTTCGGCGGCGCGGCAAGCCTGCTCGGCACCATCGCATCGGCCTTCTCGATCTCGCAGACCCAATCAACCCTCGAGTTCTTCCTGTCGGGCTCGATGGCCAAGGTGCTGACGCTGCTTGCCGTTGTCGGAATCCTGATGCTGCGGCCGCAGGGTCTCTTCGCCCTCAAGGTCCGCAAATAACAAGAAGCAGGCAAGTCATGGTCATCAACTCACGCTTCTTCAATCGATCCGAGCTCATGGGCTTCCTCGTGCTGGCCGCCGTACTGTTCGTGATCCTGCCGCTCTCGCTGGATGTGTTCCGTCTCAACCTCGTGGCGAAATATCTGACCTATGCCTTCGTCGCGCTCGGCCTGGTGCTGTGCTGGGGCTACGGCGGCATTCTCAGTCTGGGGCAAGGCGTGTTCTTCGGCCTCGGCGGCTATTGCATGGCGATGTTCCTCAAGCTGGAGGCCTCCAGCGTCGAGAATACCAAGATCCAGTCGACGCCAGGCATCCCGGACTTCATGGACTGGAATCAGATCACGTCACTGCCACTGTTCTGGCAGCCGTTTCACAGTCTCACCTTCACCATCCTCGCGATCATCCTCGTCCCCGGCATCTTCGCGCTGATCATCGGCACTGCGATGTTCAAGCGCCGTGTGGGCGGCACCTACTTTGCCATCATCACCCAGGCGGTGGCGGCCATCCTCACCATCCTGATCGTGGGCCAGCAGGGCTACACCGGCGGGATCAACGGGATGACCGACCTGCGCACCCTGAAGGGTTGGGACATCCGGCCCGACCACGCCAAGGTCATCCTGTACTTCGTCGAAGTGGTGCTGCTGTTCGCCTGCATCGGCATCGCGCAGTTCATCCGCCTGACCAAACTCGGCCGCATCCTGGTGGCTATGCGCGAACAGGAAGACCGCGTCCGCTTCTCCGGCTACAGCGTCGCCAACTTCAAGATCTTTGCGTTCTGTATGGCCGCAGTTTTCGCCGCGATCGGCGGGGCCATGTTCGCGCTCAATGTCGGTTTCATGTCGCCGTCCTTTGTCGGCATCGTGCCGTCGATCGAGATGGTGATCTACACCGCGGTCGGCGGACGGATGTCGATCTTCGGCGCGATATGGGGGGCCATTCTGGTGAACTTCGCCAAGACCAGCCTGTCGGAATCCTTCCCGCAACTCTGGCTGTTCGGTCTCGGCGCGCTGTTCATCGCGGTCGTGCTCGCTTTCCCGAACGGCCTGTCGGGGCTCTGGGCCGACTATGTGCAGCCGCGCATCGACCGCCTGTTCACCTCGCGCAAGAAGCCGGGCTGGACCGACAATTCGGTTGCCGACGGCGCACCGGCAGAGTGAGGAGATCATCATGCTTGTTGGACATCAGCCGAAGGAATTCCTGCTCGCGGTCTCCGGGCTGACGGTTTCCTTCGACGGCTTCAAGGCGGTCAACGATCTCTCGTTTTACGTCGAGGAGAACGAGATCCGCGTCATCATCGGCCCCAACGGCGCCGGCAAGACCACGGTGCTCGACCTGATCTGCGGCAAGACCAAGGCGACCGAAGGCTCGATCCAGTTTCGCGGCACCGAGCTGACCAAGCTCAAGGAGAACGAGATCGTCAAGGCCGGCGTCGGCCGCAAGTTCCAGACGCCGTCGGTGTTCGAAGACCTCACCGTGTTCGAAAATCTCGAGATCTCGTTTCCGCGCGGTCGCACCGTATTCGGCTCGCTCACGTTCCAGCGTGACCAGCCGGTGAGGTCACGCGTCGGAGAGGTCGCCGAGATGATCTTCCTCAAGGACAAGCTCAACACCTATGCCTCCGAGCTCAGTCATGGCCAGAAGCAATGGCTCGAGATCGGCATGCTGCTGATCCAGGACCCGGACCTCTTGATGCTGGACGAGCCTGTCGCCGGCATGAGCGTGTCCGAGCGCGCCAAGACCGCCGAGCTGCTCAACCGCATCATCAAGAACCGTTCGGTGCTGGTGATCGAGCACGACATGAAGTTTGTCGAGGACATCGCGCACAAGGTCACCGTGCTTCACCAGGGCCAGATCCTCTCGGAAGGGACCATGGAGAAGGTGAAGAACGACCCCAAGGTCGTCGAAGTCTATCTCGGTCACTAAGGAGCGCGACGATGCTGGCTATTTCTGATCTTCACGTCGCCTACGGCCAGAGCGAGGTGCTGCACGGGCTCAACGTCAAGGTCGCGCCCAACGAGATCGTGGCGATCATGGGCCGCAACGGCATGGGCAAGACCACGCTGATGAAATCGCTGATGGGCATTTTGCCTACGAAGAGCGGCTCGGTGACCATGGACGGCGCCGAGCTCGGTGCCTTGCCGAGCTACGCGCGCGTCGCCAAGGGCCTCGCCTATGTGCCGCAGGGCCGCATGATCTTCTCCACCATGACGGTGAAGGAGAACATCGAGACGGGCCTCGTGGTCTCCGGCGGAACCGAGGTGCCCGGCGACATCTACGAACTGTTTCCGGTGCTGCTGGAGATGAAGGATCGCCGTGGCGGCAATCTCTCCGGCGGCCAGCAGCAGCAGCTCGCGATCGCTCGCGCGCTGGCGACTAAGCCAAAAGTGCTGCTGCTGGACGAGCCGACCGAAGGCATCCAGCCGTCGATCATCAAGGAGATGGCGCGCACGCTCAAGCGCATCCGCGACGAGAAGGGGCTTTCGATCGTCGTGTCCGAGCAGGTCCTGAGCTTCGCGCTCGATATCGCCGACCGTGTGCTGGTGATCGAGAACGGCGAGATTGTCCGCGACGATCCGCGCGACGCCGTCGATGCCGCGCAGGTCTCGAAATATCTGTCCGTCTAACCAACCGTGTAAAAGGGGAGCATCTCGATGCCAGAGACACTGATCAAGGTCGATCTCACCAAGTCGGCCTATGAAAATGACATGGTGCATAACCGCTGGCACCCCGACATTCCGATCGTAGCCTGGGTCAATCCCGGCGACGACTTCATCATCGAGACCTATGACTGGACCGGCGGTTTCATCAAGAACAACGATTCCGCCGACGACGTGCGCGACATCGATCTGTCGATCGTGCACTTCCTCTCCGGCCCGATCGGCGTCAAGGGCGCCGAGCCCGGCGACCTGCTCGTCGTCGACCTGCTCGACGTCGGCCCGATGAAGGAGAGCATGTGGGGCTTCAACGGCTTCTTCTCCAAGCAGAATGGCGGCGGCTTCCTGACCGACCATTTCCCGCTGGCGCAGAAGTCGATCTGGGACATCAAGGGCCTCTACACCTCGTCGCGGCATATTCCGGGCGTCAACTTCGCCGGCCTGATCCATCCCGGCCTGATCGGCTGTCTGCCTGATCCGAAGATGCTGGACACCTGGAACAAGCGCGAGGCCGAGCTGATCGCGACCAACCCGACCCGTGTGCCGGGCCTTGCCAATCCGCCGTTCGCGCCGACCGCTCATGGCGGCCGCGCCAAGGGCGACGTCAAGGACAAGATTGGCGCTGAAGGCGCGCGCACCGTGCCGCCGCGTGAGCATGGCGGCAATTGCGACATCAAGGATCTTTCGCGCGGCTCCAAGATCTACTTCCCGGTCTATGTGCCGGGCGCCGGTCTCTCGATGGGCGATCTGCACTTCAGCCAGGGCGACGGCGAGATCACCTTCTGCGGCGCGATCGAGATGGCCGGCTGGCTGCATCTGAAGGTCGAGGTGATCAAGGACGGCATGGCGAAGTACGGCGTCAAGAATCCGATCTTCAAGCCGTCGCCAATCACACCGAACTACAAGGACTATCTGATCTTCGAAGGCATCTCGGTCGACGAGGCCGGCAAGCAGCACTATCTCGACGTCACCATTGCCTATCGCCAGGCCTGCCTGAATGCGATCGAGTATCTGAAGAAGTTCGGTTACTCCGGCGCCCAGGCCTATTCGATCCTCGGCACAGCACCGGTTCAGGGCCACATCTCCGGCGTGGTCGACGTGCCCAACGCCTGCGCCACGCTATGGCTGCCGACGGAAATCTTCGACTTCGACGTGATGCCGTCGTCGGCCGGACCGATCAAGCACATCAAGGGCGATATCCAGATGCCGATCTCGCCGGACAAGTAATCCCTGCGCGACCGGATGCGGGACGGCGTATCTGCCGCCCCGCATCCGCCGCGGCAGTTCTCTCACAGACAACAGCGTAGGGATGATGCGATGCCGGTCTATGAATATCTCTGTGACGATTGCGGCCCGTTCAAGGATATGCGCCCGATGGCCGAATTCGACGATCCGCAGGTCTGTCCGCAGTGTGAAATCATGGCGCCGCGGGTGATCCTGACCGCGCCGAATTTCTTCTGCATGCCCTCGGAAAAACGAAAAGCTCACGCCGTCAATGAGCGCAGCACCCACGCGCCGCAGACGCTGGCGCAATACAAGGCGTCGCACGGTCCCGGTTGCGGCTGCTGCTCCACGGGAAAGAACTCGTCGGACAAGAGCTCATCGGACAAGAAGAAGCCGGCGCGCCTGGTGACCAAGACCAGAAGCGGCGCCAAGGGTTTTCCAACCGCGCGGCCCTGGATGATCAGTCACTGATTCACGCGGCAATCTCAAACAGGGTAGAGGAGCAATTCAAATGCTTCACGGTGACATCTCCAGCAGCAACGACACCGTCGGCGTCGCGGTGGTCAACTACAAGATGCCCCGCCTGCACACCAAGGCCGAGGTGCTCGATAACGCCCGCAAGATCGCCGACATGGTGGTGGGCATGAAGACCGGTCTTCCCGGCATGGATCTGGTGATCTTCCCGGAATACTCCACCCAGGGCATCATGTACGACTCCAAGGAAATGTATGAGACCGCTTGCGCGGTGCCGGGTGAGGAGACCGCGATTTTTGCGGAGGCCTGCCGCAAGGCCAAGGTATGGGGCGTGTTCTCGCTCACCGGCGAGCGCCACGAGGAGCATCCGAACAAGGCGCCGTACAACACCCTGATCCTGATGAACGACAAGGGTGAGATCGTGCAGAAGTACCGCAAGATCATGCCGTGGGTGCCGATCGAAGGCTGGTATCCCGGCAACTGCACCTATGTTTCCGACGGCCCGAAGGGGATGAAGGTCAGCCTGATCATCTGCGATGACGGCAACTTTCCGGAGATCTGGCGCGACTGCGCCATGAAGGGGGCCGAGCTGATCGTACGCTGCCAGGGCTACATGTATCCGGCCAAGGAGCAGCAGATTCTGATTTCAAAGGCGATGGCGTGGGCCAACAACGTCTATGTCGCGGTCGCCAACGCTGCCGGCTTCGACGGGGTCTATTCCTATTTCGGTCACTCCGCGATCATCGGCTTCGACGGCCGCACCCTCGGCGAGTGTGGCGAGGAGGACTACGGCATCCAATATGCTCAGCTGTCGAAGCATCTGATCCGCGATGCACGCCGCAACGGCCAGTCGCAGAACCATCTCTACAAGCTGGTCCATCGCGGCTACACCGGCATGATCAATTCCGGCGAAAGCCCGCGCGGCGTCGCCGCCTGTCCCTATGATTTCTACAAGAACTGGATCGCCGATCCCGAGGGCACAAGGGACATGGTCGAGGCGATGACGCGCGCGACGCCCGGGACCGCCGAATGCCCGATCGACGGCATCCCGAATGAAGCGGCGCCGAGCAACTACTGAGCCATGGCTGGCATCAGCCATCCGCTCCTGCACCGGCAAGGGCGTCGTGCACTACGCGTGATAAGGGTCTAGCGTTTCTGCTGCGCCGGCTTGCGCGGCGGGCGCGGAGCGGCGGCCGGGGTGGGTGTCCCGCTCATCTTGTTGGCGGCCTCGCTGACGTCGAGCAGCGAGCGACGGATGTCTTCGAGGAAGTTCGCCGATTTCTTCCTCATGGTGTCGGCGAGCTCGTGCAAACCCTGAATCTTTTCGAACAGCTCATCCGCCTTGCCGTCGGCAAAGCCGGGCACGACGCCTTCGATCTTTGTGACCGCCTTGTCGAAGCCCGCGAAGGCGCTGTCGACCTTGGCCATGACGGAATCGATTTCGCCGCCCTTGCTCCGGAGATCGGCGGTGTAGTTCTCGAACGTGCGCAGGCCCTCCTTGATCGCCGGGGCGTTGCTGACGATGGTGCGGTCGACACTATGCAGGGTGTCGACGATGGATTCGGCGTCACTGAGATCGGCGGTCAGCACGGGGACGCCGTCCGAGTCCAGCGGCACTGGCGGCGCCGAGGGGGCGCCGCCGATCAGCGAGACCGCGGCGACGCCGGTGAGACCCTGAAACTCGATGCCCGCGACGGTGTCCTTGCGGATTGGCGCGGAGTTGTCGAGCATCACCAGGGCCACGACCTTGCGCGGATTGTCCAGCTTGATCGACAGGATCTGGCCTGCGGGGACGCCGTCGAAATTGACCGGTCCGCCGCGGCGCAATCCGCTGGCCGAGCCGCCCTCGAATACCACGCGCAACTGGCTGCGGCTCTGGAGGGTGCGCCATTTCTGCACGCCGAGCACGCCGCCGAACGCCACGGCGATCACCGCCAGCGTCGCCGTTCCGATCACCAGATTGCTCGCGCGTGCCATGCCGGGTGATTTTACGGCCAATCGAGGGAAGTTGGAAGGAGCTGCAATGGTACGTAGGGCGGGTTAGCGAAGCGTAACCCGCCAACGCCTCGTGCGGCCATGGACCGATTTGGCGGATTACGCTGCGCTAATCCGCCCTCAGCGACATCAATGTCCGGCGGCGCGTTTTGCCGCAGCATTGTTCAGCACAATGAGGGCATCGACGGCAACGCCTGTTTTGGCATTGATCAGGAACGGATTGACGTCGATCGAGGCGATCCGGTCGCCGGCATCGGCGATCAAGTTGGACAGGCCGACCAGGGCCTTCACCGCGGAGGCCTCGTGCAAAGCCGGCTTGCCGCGATAGCCGCGCATCTTGATGCCGGCCTTGGTGCGGCCGATCAGAAGTCGCGCCTCCGCCTCGTCCAGCGGCGCACCGGCGAGCGCGACGTCCTTCATCAGCTCGATGTCGATGCCGCCGGTGCCGAACAGCACGACCGGGCCCATCTCGGCATCGAGGGAGGCGCCGACCACGAGCTCCAGATCGGCCTTGACCTGTTGCGCGATCAGGATCCCATCGAGCTTCGGCTTGCCCTTCAGCTTACTCACCCGCGCGGTGATGTCGGCGATCGCCTTTTTCACTTCGGCTGCGCTGGTGAGATTCAGCACCACGCCGCCGATATCTGATTTGTGCAGGATCTCGGCGCTGACGACTTTGGCCACGACAGGGAAGCCGATCTGCTTGGCGATCTTCACGGCCTCGGCTGCCGTCTGTGCGATTGCCTCCTTCGAGGTCGGGATGCCATAAGCCTTCAGGAGCTTCTTCGAGGCGACCTCGTCGAGCGCGGCGCCGGTTGCCGATTTCAGCGCCTTCTCCAGCACGGCACGCGCGCCAGGCTTCGAGCTCGAGACGATATCGGGCACTTCCTTGCGCAGCTTGGCGTAGTCGAGCAGCGACTTGATCGCAGTTACCGCGCGATCCATGCCCTGCATGACCGCAAGATGCGGCAGCGACTTGCGCAAGGTCTTGGTGAACTCCGTGAAGCCGATCGACATCGCGCTGATATAGATCACCGGCTTGCCGGCCCGGCTCGCCATCTCGTCGACGATGCGCAGATTGCGCTCGCGCAGCTCGTGCGGCGCTTTCGGCAGCTCGGCATCGATGATGACGATGTCGATATCGGGGTCGTCGATCATCAGCCCGATCGTTTTCATGTAGACGGAGGGATCGACCACCGCGGCAAAGCCAGCGTCGAGCGGGTTGCCGACGATCGAGCCCGGCCCGAGCATCCTTGCCAGCTCCGAGCCGACATGCGAGCTGAGTGGTGCAAAATTCAGGCCCTCTGCATCGAAGGCGTCGATCAGCATGCCGCGCTTGCCGCCGGATAGCGTCACCGCGGCGAGCCGGTCGCCCCTGGGCACAGCGGCGTGGACGAAGCATTCGGTGGTCTCGATCAGTTCGTCGAGCCCGCCGACCCTGATGACCCCTTCGCGCGTAGCAATGGCGTCGAATGTCTCGATCGAGCCCGCGAGCGCGCCGGTGTGCGCCATCGCCGCCGCGCGGCCACCCTCGGACGCCCCGAGCTTGAGCGCGATCACCGGTTTGCTCGCGGCGCGCGCCGCCTTGCAGGCGTCCCGGAATGCCTTGGTGTTGCGCACGCCTTCGAGGTACACCACGATCACCTTGATGCTCGGATCCTCGGCGAAATAGCGCATCAGGTCCGGCGTCTCGAGCCCGGCCTCGTTGCCGGTCGTCACCATGTAGCCGACCCCGACGCCGCGATCTTCCAAAGCCTGGCGGATCGCCATGACGATGGCACCGGATTGTCCGGCAATCGCCACCGCGCCCTGTTCCATGGTGACGATACGGTCGTCGATATTGGTGAAGAGCTTTTCGCCGGCGCTCAAATTGCCGAGGCAGTTCGGGCCGGTGACCGCCAATCCCGTCTCGCGGACGGCCGCTTGCAGTTCGGCGGCGAGCTTCTGGCTCTCCTCGTCCTGCAATTCGCTGAAGCCCGAGGTGACGATGGTGGCCGAGCGCGCGCCGGCCGCGGCGGCATCGCGGATCACCTGCACGGCAAAGCGCGCCGGGACCAGCACCAGCACGTGGTCGGGTTTTTCCGGGAGGCTTGCAAAGTCTTTGTAGCAGGGGACACCCCAGACGGTGTCGCGTTTGGCATTGACCGGATAGAGCCCGCCTTCGTAGCCGTATTTGACCAGATTGTTCCAGATGCGCTCGGCATAGTTGCCGGGCTTGTCGGTCGCGCCCACCAGCACGATGTTGCGCGGATGCAGCATGGCGTGGATGCCCTTGACGATGTCGCTGGCATCGGGCGGCGGAGACCATGGGCGCGATGAAGCGGAGGCGGTAGATACGCGAGCTTCCATGGTGTGACCTCACCTGTTGTTCTTGTTGGCGGTGCGTCGCTCTGTTCTATGGCGAGTTCTTCGGACTGGCAACCACGTGGGCGGGCATGCCGTGCGGTGGAATGAGCGCGCATCAAACCCTGGTGATCCGGGATCTCCGGATCACTGCTCGCGCGGTCGTTCAATATCTCAGCATGCCGAGCTTGTAGGCGTAGTGATAGGCCAACTGCTTCGCCAGATAAGGAGCGACGGCGCGCCGGATCTGCATCTGTGTCGGTTCGAAGCCGAGAATGCGTCGCCGCAGGACGCCCATCTCCCTGACGCCGACCGCATAGGTGGACGCCGTCTTTTGTGCGTCATGGATTCGGAAGCAGGCGAGAAATCGCGGCAGGCGTGCGAATTTGAATCCCGCGGCTTGCGCTCGCAGGATGAAGTCCCAGTCCATCGCGTAGTGCAAGCTCTCGTCGATCGGCCCGATCCTGTCCCACACGCGCTTGCGCCAGAACATCGTCTCTTGCGGAATGTAGTCGGCATATCGCAACGCCTTGCCGTCATGGGGCGGCAGCACGGCGCGGCCGACCTCGAGTCCCTCGCGATCGATGAAGACACGATGGCCATAGACGACGTCGACACGCGGATGTGCGATGAAGTAATTTGCGACATAGGCAAGCGTCCCGGGCAGCAGGATGTCGTCGCTGTTGAGATAGGCCATGATCTCGCTCTCGATGCCGGCGAAGCCGAGATTGATGGCGCTGGATTGCCCCTTGTCCGGTTCGCTGCTCCAGCTGAGGCTATCGCCGCGCCTCTTCAAGAGATCGAGCGTGCCGTCGATCGAGCCGCCGTCCTGCACGTGATAATACAGGTCCGGATAGTTCTGGCTGACGACGCTGTCGATCGTGGCGCCGAGATATTGCGCATGGTTGTAGCTCGGCGTGACCATCGCGATTCGGGGCGCGCCCGGATGGATCGCAGGTGCTGGCGGGAAAGCCGTCAGGTTGAGCAGGCGCGGCGGATATTGCTCGAAGGTCCACATCGGCGGTCGGCGCCAGAGGCTCCGAAGCGAGGAGCGTCTTTGCCCGGCGGCAATAAGATCCTGGTTCCTCTCCAGGAGCGCGACGCGGTTCTCGAGCTGTTCGAGACGCTGCCTGAACTCCTCATCCATCACCGTTATTCTCGCAAATTGCAGCGAAAATGCTCAATGGGCCGTTCTGATAGGTCTCCGGTCGACGGCGCCGGTTCAGCGGTTCCATCAAGCGGGATTGTCCCTACAGGTCGGGCGGATTCAAGTGGGGGGTGCGGATCGATTGCGAACCGCTATTCATCGGTTCCGATCAGGGTGGCATGCAGGATGTAGCGCTCGGGGCCGGACGCGAGCGCGTCGAACGGCCAGCAGGTCGCGAGCACGAGTTCGGCAGCCCGTGCCGCAGGATCGATGCCGGAGGCATCGAAGCGAACCACAGCGGAGGAATCCGCGCGAAAACGAAAGTGCTTGCCATCACTGCGTGTGACATCGATCAGGTCACCAATGGCGACATTCCGCAGGAAGCGGAAATGAGTGTCGCGGTGCGCTGCATATACGGCAACACCCCGCTCGCCCGCGTCAGCCGTTTGGCGGATATGGCCGGGCCCGAAAGCGAGCGCCTGGCCGCTTGCGCCTTCCAGCACGATCGCGCTGGCGCCGATCCGCTTCACCTCGATTCGCGCGACCGGCCAGGTATCGGCCCATGACCATGGCCTGACCACTTCACCGGTCGCAACGCTTCGGTCGAACGCGCGCTCCAGCAGCACCTGCGCGAGCCACGCTTTGGCATGGATGTAGGCGCCGTCGCCGAACAGGATGATGCCGATCAGGGCGAGAGCCAGGGGAGAGATGAAGCGGGGCATTGTTTCCACACTCGTCATTGCGAGCGAAGCGAAGCAATCCAGAATCTTTCCGCGGAGGCAGCCTGGATTGCTTCGCTGCGCTCGCAATGACAACAAAAAAGGCGCGCGCGGCCGTTGGTGTGGGACGGGCAGCCGCGCGCGCTAACAGAGGAGTTCGGGGGACTCCTCTCTCAAGCGGCGTCAGTGAGCAAGGTCTGACGCCGGTTGAACACGAACAGGATCAGGGCGAGCACGATCAGGATCAGACCTGCGGTCATTTTCAGCTCCGCCGAGGTCGCGGTCTTGGGCAGGCGGATCGCATCCGGTGCAGCGGGCGTCGGCCGCCTCGTGGCCGGCTGGTTGCGCGCATCGGCGTGACGCTCGCGGAGCTGCGCCGGGACCTGCTGTCGTTCGCCAAAGACCTTCGCGAAATCCCAACCGGCCGGCAGGTTGATCGGCAATTCGCTGGGCTTGAGCGGCTCGCCTTCGGGACGGCTCGGCGTCTTGTCGACCGCGACGAGGCTGGTGAGCCGGGTGACGATCTGATGGTCGAGTGCCAGTGCCAGGATCGCCTTGTCGGAGTCTTCGGGCGTCATCTCGCGCAGGGTGCGCGCCACCTCGGCATCATCGATCTTGCGCTTGGCCCAAAGCTTCGACAGACCTTTGCCTTCGGCCGCATTTTGCAGCGGCAGCGTCACCGACCATGGGCGGTCGCCGACGCGGCCCTTGATCTCGACCGAGCCCGCAAGCGTGTCGAGCTTTGCCGCCAGCACCAGCGGCTCGTCGCGATAGACGTCGGGAATGATCGTCGGTGTGACGTCGGCCTTGGCTTCGGAGAACTTTGCGCTCAGGCCGGTCACGGCCGGGTTCTCGAGCTTGGCAAACAGGCCGCGCATGCGCTCCTCGACCTGCTCGACGGAGCCGATATGGGTGAAGGCGCCGCGGCCGAGCTCGGCGGCGCGCGTCATCAGATAGGTATTGGGCGCCGAGCCGATGCCGACCATGAACACGCGCGAGCGGCCGCGCATCGCCGTGATCGTTTCGAACAATTGCTGCTCGTTGCCGATCGCGCCATCGGTCAGGAATACGACCTGGCGAACCATGCTGGCGTCGCCAAGCTTGTCGGTCAGCGCGGCCCGCATCGCCGGCACCATCTCGGTGCCGCCACGCGCCTGCAGCGCGCTGACGAACGAGGTGGCTTCACCGACACGCTCGGTATCCGCCGCCACGGAAGCCGGAAACAGCACGTCCATGGTGTCGTCGAAGCGGATGACGTTGAAACGGTCGGTCGGCTGCAGACGGGAGAGCGCGTAGGTGAGGCTCGCCTTGGCCTGGACGATCGACGTGCCGCCCATCGAGCCGGAATTGTCGATCACGAACACCACCTCGCGCGGCCGTGGCTTCTGCGTCGCCTGCTCGGCGGCGGGCGGGGTGACGAAGGCGAGCAGATAATCGGCGTCGCCGACGCGCTCGCGGAACAAGCCGACCGACGGCGCCTTCACGGCAGCCGGCTTCCAGGTCAGTTCGAAATCGCGGTCGGCTGGCACGGCACCCTCGGCAAGCGTGACGATTCGCGTCGTATTGTCCGGGCTCTCGACCTTGAAGTTATGATGGGGGCTCTTGACCTCGCCGAGCGCAAAGCCGGCGTTCAGGCGCACCGTGATGCTGGTCGGATTGACCGGCGCATTCCGGGCAGGATCCAGCACGGGCGGCGAGATGCGGTCGCGGTCCGGCACCGGGTCCGAATTCGTCGCGCCCCAGCCGGAACCGTCGTTGCGGAAATCGACGCTCTGGACGATCGGCGCCGGATTGTAGCGCGGCCCGACCACCAGCGGCAGGCGCAGCGAATATTCGTTGCCGGATTGGTGCACCGGTTCCTGATATTCGATCTGCACCAGCACCGTTTCGCCGGGACCGATATTGGCGACCGAGTTGGTGAAGATGTTCGGCCGCTCCTGCTCGGTGAGCGCGGCCTTCTGGCCGGCCCGGCGCGCCTCTTCGTAGATCACGCGCGCCTGCTGCCGCTCCTTGATGTCGCCGACGATGACGCGGTTGCCGACCACCATCTTCAGCGAATCGACGGCACCGCCGGCGGGAAGCGGATAGACATAGGTCGCCTCGACCCAGTCCCTGGTCGGATTGCGGAAGATCTGGGTGACGCGGGCGCGCAGCGTCGGGCCTGATACCGTGATGTCGACGTCGATGCCGAGGCGGATCGCTTCCGTGTAGGCCCCGTCCTCCTTGAGGAGAAGAGACCCGGATTTGGCATCGCCGGGCTGGAGCAGGCTGGCCTGCTCCGTCGTAGCCGACCAGCCCGGCTCCAAGCTCACCAGCAGGGCCACGAAGGCGACCAGCATCACCGCGATGCCCTGCGCCAGAAGGAAAAGTCCGACCACGATCAGTCTGCCCAGCCAAGGGTGTTCGTTGCTATCCGTCGTGTCGTAGGTATCCATTTGGCCTGCTCCCGAGGATGTTTGCTGGCTCTGAGCATCCGCCGGGACGGCCCGAGTTCGCGAGCAGAATGATCGGCAATGATCCGTCGCGGCCGGCCCGCGCGGGCCGCCGTGGGGGGGACGAAGTGCGGTTTTGTGCTGGTTTGTCCGCCCTGCTAGGATGTCGTCCTGGAGCAGGGCCACGATGCAGACGCAGGACAAATTCACCGACAAGCAGCTTTCGGACGAGCAGAGTCGCGAGATCGCGGAGACCATTCGCGAGGAGCTCGCCAGACGCCGGATCTCCCGGCAGGCGCTGGCCGAGCAGGCCAAGCTCAGCCTGTCGACGCTGGAGAAGGTGCTCGGCGGCCGACGGCCGTTCACGCTGGCGACCACGGTGCGGCTGGAGCAGGCGCTGGGCGTCTCCCTGCGCAGAAGCGCCGCCGTGGTGACGCCTCCGGCAGCAAGCGATGTCGCGCCCGACAGCCTTGGCTCCTATGCGCATCGCGCGGTGACCTGGCTCGAGGACGTCTACGTCACGCTGCGACCGTCGTTCGGCGACAAGGACGCGATCTTCGCCTACCGCACCGAGATCGTCTGGGAGCCGAAGGTCTCTTCACTGGTGTTCCGCGAGGGGGAGCGGACCGATGCCGCCTATGAACACACCGGCGAGGTCGCCGTGCCGCATCAGTCTGGCTTCATCTATCTCGTCATCATCAAGCACGGCCAGCATCGCGTGATCACGGTGTCGCGGCCGACGGTCGCCGGCGAAATGTACGGGATCATCTCGACGCTCCGCGCCGGCCCCGGCTCGCAGCTGACGCCGATCGCAGCGCCGATCGCCTATGTGCCGCTCCGAAACTTCGCGAAGCCCTCGCTGGGTCGGGTCGCGCCCGGCGATGCCAACCACGAACTGTACCAAAAGCATCTGCGCCGAACGGTGGAAGAATCGTTCGCGCTGTTTCTGTCGGTATAGTCCGCAAGAAATAGTCTGGAATGACGCAGCATGCGTCTATAAGGGGACATGCAGGACGCGCCCGCACTCGACGACGGCGAATCTCCGCTGTTCTCAATCATTATCCCGCTCGAATCTCACCGCGGGCAGTGGGAGCTGTCCTGGCTCGGCTGGACGTCGCAGACTGCCGACAAATCGCTCTACGAGATTATTCTGGTCGTGCCGCCGGATTTCACGGCACGCGAGCAGTTGAAGGCGTTGGCCGGCAACAGGGCTCGCCTCGAGTTCAGCGATTCCGAACACGACATCGGGCTCTGCGCATTCGGCGCGACGAAGGCGCGCGGCAGCTATCTGTTCTTCACGGAATCGCACTGCCGGCCCGAAGCCGACGTGATCGAACTCTGCATTCGCGCGATCGATGCTCATCCCGACTGGGCCGGCTTTTCCTGCCGTTCGATCCCGATCTGCCATAACCGGCTATCCGTGGCAGAGGCAGCCATGTACCAGGCCGACATCGAGTTCGGTATGAAGCAGCATTCCTGGCGCAAGGTCCTGGATCAGTGTTTCGTGACGCGGCGCGACGTCTACCGGGAATGCGGCGGCCTGCGCGAAGAGTTCGGTCATTTCGCCGAATGGGTGCTTGCCGCCGCCTATCACGCGAGAGGCTATTCCCTCGGCTATCTCGAGGAGGCGCGCTTCCATCACTACTATGTCGGCGAGCTCGACGAGCTGAAGCAATTCACGCTCGACTTCGTGCAAGGCGAGATTCGCTATCTGAGCGAGTCCCGCAACGATCCCGGCAGCGAGCTGCTCGACGTTCCGATCGAGTGGAGCTCGCGGAGCGAGGCCGGCACGTCGCTCGCCCGCAATGCACTGAACGCGCTCCTGCGCTATAGCCTCGTTGGCGGCGCCTGGGGACGGCCTGACGAGAAATTGCTGGCGTTGTGGCGTTGGGCCGTGCCGGCGCTGCTCGGCGATCTCGGCGCACGCGGCTTTGCGCGGCTGGGGGCATGGCACGCGCGGGCCGTTCTGGTCGTTCTGACGGCCGTCGGATCGAGCGAGGCGATCTCGCGATGGATGCGGCGATACATCGCCGCGCTGATCCGGCATCAGAGACTCGATTGCATTCATCGTCTCGGGCGAGATGCGCGGTCTGCCGGCGGGCTTCTTGGGGAGCAGATTATCGCGCAGACCGGATTCCATGCCGAGGAGTTCTCCGCCGGTTACACGTTCCGCTGGAGCGAACCGGAGGCCGCCGTGCGGATCAAGGGGATGCCCGGCCGCACCATCGTCCGCGTTCGAAGCCCGCCGCTTCGCGCGCCGCTGCATACGATCGGCACGCGATTCTATCTCGACGGCAAGCCCGTCGCCCCCGAAGCGGTCGGGACCGGTTATGACAGTTACACACTGGGCCTCGATCTGCCGCCGTCAGGCATCGCCACCCTCGCCTGGGCATGCCCCGGGTTCAGAGGCGTCGGCGATTCGCGTCGTCTCGGTCTATCCGTCGCGGGCATCGACGTCGGCCACGACATGATCGACGTCGAAAGCGCGGGAATAGCGTCGTCGCTCGCTTGAAAAGAATAGCGGCCCTTCGGCCGCTATTCGGTAGTTTTTCGGTCGAACTAGCCGCCGGTTTCGGCGCTGATGATGTCGCCGAACAGCTCCCACTGGCCCTTCTTGAACCGCCACATCTTGAGCTGCTCGATCGGCGCAAAGTCGGTCGCCGAGGTGTTGATCTTGATGCCCGGGATCAGGGTGTCGGGGACGAAGTCCTTGAGGCTCGCTGCCTGCTTCATCACGTTCTCACGGGTCAGATTGTCGCCCGCCTGCTTCAGCACCTGCACCATGGTCTGGGCTGCGGCATAGGCGTAAACCAGATTGGCGTCCGAAATATTTGCGCCGGGTATGTATTTGTCGACGAAGACGATGAACTTCTTCATGCCCTCATCATCCTTCCACTGCGGATCCGACGCATCCTTCAGATAGCCGGCGGACAGCACGCCTTCGGATGCCTCGAGGCCGGCCGGTTTCATCACCGCGCCGATCGATACCGAGACATCAGTCATGAGATGCATCGGCTTCCACTCCAGCTCGGCAATCTTCTTGATCGCCTGCGCCGCAAACTTCGGCGTCGCGATGTTGACGAAGACGTCGGCGCCGGTCCCCTTGAGCTTGACGATATGGGCGTCGATCGAAGGCTCCGACGTTTCGTAGCTCTCTTCCGCCACGATCATTTTAGATGCCCTGTCGCCGAACACGTCCTTGATGCCGGCGAGGTAGTCCTTGCCGAAATCATCGTTGGCATAGAAGATCGCAACCTTCCCGTCCGGCTTCTCCTTCAAAATATACTTGGCGAAGATCTGTGCCTCGACGCGGTAGCTGGGCTGGAAGCCCATGGTCCAGGGAAAATTCTTCGGGTCGTTCCACTTGCTGGCGCCTGTGGCGAGGAACAGCTGCGGCACCTTCTTGGAATTGTGATACTTCTGCACGGCGGTCTGGGTCGGGGTGCCCAGCGCGTTGAACACCAGGAAGACCTCGTCGCTCTCGATCAGCTTGCGGATCTGTTCAACGGTCTTCGGCGGCGAGTAGCCGTCATCGTAGGAGATCCAGTTGATCTTGCGGCCGTTGATGCCGCCCTGGTCGTTGATCATCTTGAAATAGGCTTCCTCGGTCTTGCCGATGACGCCGTAGGCCGAAGCCGGGCCGGAATAGGCCTCGACATTGCCGATCTTGATCTCGGTGTCGGTGACGCCGGTGTCGTACGCTTTTTGGGCATACGCGGAGTGGGTCGCAAACAGCGTCATTGCTGTTGCCGCGGCAAGCAGGGCGAGTTTCTTGTTCATGAAAATTCCTTGGGGCTTCTTTGGGGTTTCTTCTGACTTTGGCACTTCAAAAAAGAAAAGCGCCCGCGAGAGGGGCGCTTTGATCAGGCGTTGGCGGCTTTCTTGTCGACTTCGGAAGTGACCGAGAATTCCTTGCGCAATGTCGGCTTGTGGATCTTGCCGGTGGCGTTGCGGGGTAACGCTTCGACAAAGCGGACCTGGCGCGGACATTTGAAACGCGCGAGATTCGCCGCGCAATGCGCGAAGACCGCTGCCTCGGTCAATCGCTGGCCGGGCTTGGCCGCGACGATAGCGAGACCAACCTCGCCCCATTGCGGATCGGGAATGCCGATCACGGCGGCTTCCGCGATGGCGTCGAGTTGGTGCAGGACGTTCTCGACCTCGGCCGGATAGACGTTCTCGCCGCCGGAGATGTACATGTCCTTCCAGCGGTCGACTATGTAGTAAAAGCCTTCCTCATCGACGCGTGTCGCGTCGCCCGTGTGCAGCCATCCGTCGGTGAACGACGTCTTGTTCGCCTCCGGCCTGTTCCAGTAGCCGGGCGTGATGTTCGGCCCCCGAACCCAGAGCTCGCCGAGCTCGCCGACATCGGCGTCGCTGCCATCGGGCCGCACGATCCGCACTTCGGTGTGCAGCACCGGCTTGCCGGCCGAGCCGGCCTTGCGTGCCGCATCCTCGCGGTCGAGCACCAGCACCGCCGGCGAGGTCTCGGTCATGCCGTAGCCCTGCTGAAGCGCCACGCCACGCGCCTCCCACACCTTGAGCAGCGGCACTGGCATTGGTGCGCCGCCGACACCGCCGACGATCAGCCGGCTGAGGTCGGTGGTCGCGAAGGCCGGATGCTGGGCCATAAACTGGTAGATCGCGGGCACGCCGAAGAACACGTTGATACCCTGCGCGGGATCGTTGATCAGGCCGAGCGCCGTGCCGGGATCGAAGGCGCGCATGATCATCACGGTGCCACCGGCGTGCAGCACCGGGTTGGTGTAGCAGTTCAGTCCGCCGGTGTGGAACAGCGGCAGCACGGTGAGCAGCACCGAGGAGGGCCCGATGCAGGCAGGGCCGCCGAGATTGACGCAATTCCAGAAGGTCATGCCATGTGTGATGGTGGCGCCCTTCGGGTGACCCGTCGTGCCCGAGGTGTACATGATGGTCGAGACGTCATCGAGGGTGACCTCCTCGATTTTCTCGAGCGGCTTTGCGGCGGCGATGCCGGCCTCATAAGTCCCGCCCGGGCCAAGCAGCAGGCTCGTCTCAATGCCGCAGAGCTTTGCGACGGCAAGCGCCGTTTCGGCAAGCTCGGTGTCGTGGATCATTACCTTCGGCGCGCAATCGCTGGTGATGAACTGCAGTTCGGGAACGGTGAGGCGGGTGTTCAGCGGCACGAAGATCGCACCTAATCGGCCGCAGGCGAATTGCACGTCCAGCGTATCGGTCGTGTTCAGCGCCAGCACCGCGACGCGCTCGCCGCGCGAGACTTTCAGCGTATGACGCAGAAATGAAGCGAGACGCGAGATGCGCGCGTCGAGCTGCGCATAGCTGAAGCGGCGCTCGCTCGCGAGGTCGATCACCGCGACCTTGTTCGGCGTGCGGCGGCCATGGTGGGCGATCCAGTCGTAGTAACGAACGGCCAAAAATTCCTCCCTCGGCGGTCTGGTGCCGCCCGCGTCCCTATTGCCATGCACCATGCCCGGCATGGCCCAGGGGCCAGCCGGAGTTTGTGCACCATCCTTTTTTGATCCGGAGTTGGCGCGCGAGCGGTGAAAATCGTCTTGCGTTGAGTTGCTAGAGCGAGCCTGCTCGGAGGGGAGCCCCGGCCAGCCACTCCGCGCAAGTGAGCCGCCAAGGTTCCGGCCATGGTGCACGAGACGAATCCGCCAGCAAGGCGAGAGTGCGATGATGAGCCCGTTCTATACCGCCGAGCATGACGCCTTTCGCGACGTGATGCGCCGCTTCGTCGACAAGGAGATTGCGCCCTTCGCCCACGAGTGGGACGAGGCCGGCGAATTCCCCCGCGCGCTCTATCGCAAGGCGGCCGATATCGGGCTGTTGGGGCTCGGTTTCCCCGAGGAATATGGCGGGATCGCCGCCGACCAGTTCATGAAGATCGTCGCCAGCCAGGAATTGGCGCGTGCTGGCGCCGGCGGCGTCAGCGCCAGTTTGATGAGCCATACCATCGGTTCGCCGCCGGTCGCGCGGGCCGCGCGGCCCGAGGTCAGGGCGCGCGTGCTGCCCCAGGTGCTCGCGGGTGAGAAAATCTCCGCGCTTGCGATCACCGAGCCGGGCGGCGGTTCTGATGTTGCGAGCCTCCGGACCAAGGCGCGGCGCGATGGCGATCACTACGTCGTGAGCGGCGAGAAGACCTTCATCACCTCGGGGATGCGCGCCGACTATCTGACCGTTGCGGTGCGCACCGGGGGTGAGGGCGCCGGCGGCGTCAGCCTGCTCCTGATCGAGGGGGATACGCCGGGCCTGTCCCGGACAAAGCTGAAGAAGATGGGCTGGTGGGCCTCTGACACCGCGACTCTGCATTTTGACGAGTGCCGCGTACCGGCGGAAAACCTGATCGGCGAGGAGGGCCAGGGCTTCAAGATCATCATGCGGAATTTCAACAGCGAGCGCATGGGCATGGCGGCGGGCTGCACCGCGTTCGCGCGCGTCTGCCTCGACGAAGCCATTGCCTACGCCAAGGAGCGCAAGACCTTCGGCAAGCCGCTCGCGCAGCACCAGGTGATCCGCCACAAGATCGTCGACATGGCGCAGAAGGTCGCCGCGTCGCAAGCGATGCTGGAGATGCTGGCCTGGCGGCTGGAGCAGGGTGAAAGCCCGGTCGCCGAAATCTGCATGATGAAGAACCAGGCGACCCAGACCATGGCATTCTGCGCCTCTGAAGCCGTGCAGATTTTTGGCGGCGCCGGCTTCATGCGCGGCATCAAGGCCGAGCGCATCTACCGCGAGGTCAAGGTCAACGCCATCGGCGGC
The DNA here is from genome assembly GCF_055807535.1 of Bradyrhizobium sp. Kon37. Lineage (NCBI taxonomy): Bacteria > Pseudomonadati > Pseudomonadota > Alphaproteobacteria > Hyphomicrobiales > Nitrobacteraceae > Bradyrhizobium > Bradyrhizobium sp. Kon37. The sequence goes on along the minus strand of NZ_JBVVOY010000001.1, from coordinate 399,770 downwards.
GGCACCGAGGAGATCATGAAGGATCTGGCGTCGCGGCAGATGGGGTTGTGAACGCCCCCTCCGTCATGCCCGGGCTTGTCCCGGGCATCCACGTTCTTGATGGCGGGTGGCGAAGGCGTGGATGGCCGGGACAAGCCCGGCCATGACGAGCACATCAGAGATACCGAGAGCTGAGCCGACAAATGCTGTTTACCGCCGACCACGACGAGATCCGCCGTTCCTTGCAGAAATTCATCGCCAACGAGATCAATCCGCACGTCGATGAATGGGAGAAGGCCGATATCTTTCCGGCGCATGAGCTGTTCAGGAAGATGGGCAGCCTCGGCTTTCTCGGATTGAACAAGCCGGTCGAATTCGGCGGCTCCGGGCTCGACTATTCCTATGCGCTGATGATGGCGGAGGAACTCGGCGCCATCAGTTGCGGCGGGGTGCCGATGGCGATCGGGGTGCAGACCGACATGGCGACGCCGGCGCTGGCGCGGTTCGGCTCCGATGAAGTGCGGCGCGAATTCCTGGCGCCCTCGATCTCTGGCGACTATGTGGCCTGCATCGGCGTCTCCGAGCCCGGCGCGGGCTCCGACGTCGCCTCGATCAAGACCAATGCGCGCTCCGATGGCGACGATTACGTCATCGATGGCGGCAAAATGTGGATTACCAACGGCACCCAGGCCGACTGGATCTGCCTGCTCGCCAACACCGGCGACGGGCCCGTTCACCGCAACAAGTCGCTGATCTGCGTCCCCATGAAGACCAAGGGCGTCACCGTCGCGAGAAAACTCGACAAGATGGGGATGCGCTCGTCGGATACCGCACAAATCTTCTTCGACAATGTCCGCGTGCCCAAGCGCAACCGGATCGGCGAGGAGGGCAAGGGCTTTACCTATCAGATGATCCAGTTCCAGGAGGAGCGCCTCTGGGGCGCGGCCGCCTGCCTGAAGGCGCATGAATACATCATCAACGAGACCATCGAATACACCCGCAACCGAAAAGCCTTCGGGAAGTCGATCCTCGACAACCAGGTCGTTCACTTCAAGCTGGCCGAGATGCAGACCGAGGTCGAGCTGTTGCGCGCGCTGATCTACCGTGCCGGCGAGGCGCTGGTGGCGGGCGAGGATGTCACGAAATTGGCGACCATGGCCAAGCTGAAGGCCGGGCGGCTCGGCCGCGAGCTTACCGACGCCTGCTTGCAATATTGGGGCGGAATGGGCTTTACCAACGAGACGCCGGTCAGCCGAGCCTATCGCGACAGCCGCCTGACATCGATTGGCGGCGGCGCCGACGAGGTCATGCTGATGGTCCTGTGCAAGATGATGGGCACGCTGCCCGGCAGCAAAGGAAGTTCCTGATGATCACGCTCTATCACTGCGACGGCGCGCGCTCGTTCCGTCCGCTCTGGATGCTGGAGGAAATGGGGCTTCCCTACGAATTGAAGATGCTGCCGTTCCCGCCGCGGGTCTTCGCCAAGGAATACCTCGCGCTCAATCCGCTGGGCACGATTCCCTTCATGGTCGATGGCGAGACCAGGATGACGGAATCGTCCGGCATCTGCCACTATCTCGGCATCAAGCATGGACCGACGCCACTGATGGTCGGGCCGGAGGATCCCGCCTATGGCGCGTTCTTGAACTGGATGTATTTCAGCGACGCCACGTTAACCTTCCCGCAGACGCTGGTGCTCCGATACACCCAGCTCGAGCCGGAAGAGCGCCGCAATCCGCAGGTCGCTGGCGACTATGCCAAATGGTTTTTGGGTCGGCTGCGCGCCGTCGAGGCAGCCACCGCAAATACCGAGACCTTGTGCGCCGGCCGCTTCACCGCCGCCGACATCGTGATCGGATACGCGCTCCGCCTCGCCGATACTATTGGGCTTGCCAAGGATTTTGGGCCAAATGTCGCAGCCTATTGGGCGCGCTTGCAGCAGCGCGATGGTCTCAAGCGCGCGGTTGCTGCGGAGCAACAGGCCGGCGTGGAGCAGAACGTGGCGCCGAGGGTAAGGGCCTGATCGTCGTCCTGGCGAAAGCCAGGACCCATTACCCCAGGGATTTGTTTGGCGACGACTCGCGGTTGTCGCCCTGGCGCCGCAACTTCCCCCTGGGGTAATGGGTCCTGGATCGGCGCTCCGCTCCGCTGCGCTTGTCCAGGACGATGTTGGCACGAGTTCCGGGGGCGTCCACCACCCCTCCCGGACTGCTGCCGTTTTGCGCTTCATGATAGCGCTATCCCGCCGTGACAGCGCCCAGATTTCCGCTAAGGTGACCTCCGTCCGCAGCGGCCAAAGAGCCGCGCGAGGAGGATCCCAATGGAAGATAACGGTCGCGAATCCGACCATTTGATGCTGATCACGCCGGAGCGGGTATTCTATGCCGGCCTGCTCGGCCGCCCCCGCAAGCGGACTCCCGGCTGCTGTCACGTCTATGTCGCGGTCAAGGGCAGCCTGCATCTGACGATCGATGATGCCCTCGCCACCGGCGAGCTGTTCGTCACCCTGCCGAACCAGCGGCATTCCATTGCCAGCGACTATCGCACCGCGATCAGCGTCACGCTGGAGCCGGAGAGCATGCCCGATGGCGTGATCGAGGTCCTGGCCGACCGGCTCACCGGACCCGACAAGGCCGTCTATGCCCGCAAGATCCTCGCCGCCTACACGCTGCTGCGCCAGCGCCGCTACGGCGACATCACCACCGCCGAATTCGACGAGATGTGTTTTGGCGAAGCGCTGCCGCGCCGGGTGCTCGACCCCCGCGTGACGCGTGCGGTCGCCCGTATCGGCCGCTTCACGGGTGAGCCCGTGACGGCGGACACATGCGCGGCGGACGCCGGACTTTCCGCTTCGCGTTTCCTGCATCTGTTCAAGGAAGAGACCGGCATCTCGTTCCGCTCCTTCCGCGCCTGGAAGCGCGCGCGGCATCTGCTGCACTTCGCCAACCAGGACCTCAACCTCGCCCATCTCGCGCAGGACATCGGCTATCCCGATTCCACCCATTTCAGCCACTCGATCCGCCGCTTCTACGGCTTGAAGCCGCGCGCGATCTTCGTCGGTTCGCGCGATCTTGCGATTTATCGCAGCAGCGAGACGGTGAGGCTGGCGGAGGCGAGTTAGCGCCGCTCTTGTAGGGTGGGCAAAGCGCAAGCGTGCCCACCACCTTCGTAAGGTGTGGAGACATGGTGGGCACGGCGCAAGAGCGCCTTTGCCCACCCTACGATAGCCGTTCTTTCCAGCTTCTCCGCGCAAGAAGCCGCATGCCGCCCATCACATGATCGCAAGCGTTGAATTATCAACGTGCGAGACATTCAAGGCATGAGCGATAAGGCCGTCATCACCTGCGCGCTGAACGGCGTGCTCACCGACCCGAAGCAGCACAACGTGCCCGTGACGCCCGAGCAGATGGCGCGCGAGGCCAAGGCTGCGTTCGACGCCGGCGCGTCCATCATGCACATCCATTTGCGTCAGCAGGCGCCGGACAAGGGGCATCTGCCGTCCTGGGAGGTCAGCGTCAGCAAGGAGATCCAGCAGGCGATCCGCGAAGCCTGCCCCGGCGTGATCATCAACCACACCTCCGGCGTCTCAGGGCCGAACTACAGCGGTGCGCTGGATTGCATCCGTGAGACCAGGCCGGAGATCGCCGCCTGCAATGCCGGCTCGCTGAACTATCTGAAGGTGAAGGCCGACAACAGCTGGGCCTGGCCGCCGATGATGTTCGACAATGCGGTCGAGAAGGTGAAGGACTATCTCGACGTCATGAACGCGGTCGGTACCATCCCCGAATTCGAATGTTTTGACGTCGGCATCGTCCGCTGCGTCGGCATGTACCGCCAGGTCGGCATGTACAAGGGCCCGCTCGAATATAACTTTGTGATGGGCGTCGCCTCCGGCATGCCGTCGGATCCCGATCTGCTGCCGATCCTGATCAAGCTGAAGCGTCCCGAGGCGCAATTTCAGGTCACCGCGATCGGCCGCGAAGAAATCTGGCCGCTGCACCAGCGCTGTGCGGAGCTCGGCGGTCATCTGCGCACCGGTCTCGAAGATGCCTTCTATCTCGCCGACGGCAAGAAGGTGACGTCGAACGGCCAGCTGATCGAGGCCATCGCCGCCTGCGCCCGCCGTGCGGGCCGCGAGGTCGCGAGCCCGGCGGAAGCGCGAAAGATTTTTGGGACGAATCGCTGAATGTAGCCCCAGCCGTCATTGCGAGCGAAGCGAAGCAATCCAGAATCTTTCTGTTGAGGCAGTCTGGATTGCTTCGTCGCTCCGCTCCTCGCAATGACGGGTAGGAAATAATCATGTCCGTTCTCGAAAACACGATTTCCCCCGGCAGCGCCGCCTACCGCGCCAATCGCGACGGCATGCTTGGCCTGATTGACCGCATGCGCGCGCTGGAAGAGCGCACGCGTGCGGCGTCGGCGGCGGCGAAAGACCGCTTCCACAAGCGCGGCCAGCTGTTGCCGCGCGAGCGCGTCGCGCTGGTGCTCGATCCCGGCGCGCCCTTCATCGAGCTGTCCACGCTCGCCGGCTTCATGTTCGACGTATCGGATCCGGACAAGAGTGTCCCCGGCGGCGGCGTCATCGCCGGCATCGGTTTCGTCTCGGGCATCCGTTGCATGGTCAGCGCCAATGATTCCGGCATCGATGCCGGCGCTCTTCAGCCCTACGGTCTCGACAAGACGCTGCGGGTGCAGGAGCTCGCGCTGGAGAACAAGCTGCCCTATGTCCAGCTGGTCGAAAGCGCCGGTGCCAATCTGTTGCGCTATCGCGTCGAAGATTTTGTTCGCGGCGGCAATATCTTCCGCAATCTCGCGCGGCTCTCGGCGGCGGGGCTGCCCGTCGTCACCGTGACGCATGGCTCCTCGACCGCCGGCGGCGCCTATCAGACCGGCCTGTCCGACTACATCGTCATGGTCCGTGGCCGCACTCGCGCCTTCCTCGCCGGCCCGCCGCTGCTGAAGGCCGCCACCGGCGAGATCGCGACGGAGGAGGAACTTGGCGGCGCCGAGATGCACACGCAGGTGTCGGGACTTGGCGACTATCTCGCCGAGGATGACCGCGACGCCCTGCGTATCGCGCGCGAGATCATGGCGGCGCTGGAATGGGAGCGGCCCGGCAGGGCGAGCGCGGAATATAAGCCGCCGCGCTACGACCAGGACGAGCTGCTCGGCATCATGCCGATGGACCACAAGCGCGCCGTGGACATGAAGCAGGTCATCGCGCGCATCGTCGACGATTCCGACTTCACCGAGATGGCGCCGAATTACGGCCCGGCCACCGTCTGCGGCCATGCCCGCATCGAGGGCCAGGCCATCGGCATCATCACCAACAACGGTCCGCTCGATCCGGCCGGTGCCAACAAGGCGACGCATTTCATCCAGGCGTGCTGCCAGACTCGTACGCCATTGCTGTATCTGAACAACACCACCGGCTACATGGTGGGCAAAGCTTACGAAGAAGCCGGTATGATCAAGCACGGCTCCAAGATGATCCAGGCGGTGACGTCGGCGACGGTGCCGCAGATCACCATCTATTGCGGCGCCTCGTTCGGCGCCGGCAATTACGGTATGTGCGGGCGCGGCTTCCATCCGCGCTTCTGCTTCTCCTGGCCCAATGCCAAGACTGCCGTGATGGGCGGTGAGCAGGCCGCCGAGACCATGGCGATCGTCACCGAAGCCGCAGCAGCCCGCCGCGGCAAGCCGGTGGAGAAAGAAAAGCTCGAGGCCATGAAGGCGCAGATCATCGGCGTGTTCGACGGCCAGATGGACGTGTTCTCGACCAGCGCGCGCGTGCTCGACGACGGCGTGATCGATCCGCGCGACACCCGCGCGCTGCTGTCGGAAGTGCTCGCGATTTGCCGCGAGGGCGATGCGCGCACGCCCCAGCGCATGCAGTTTTCGGTGGCTCGCCCATGAGGAACGGATCAACGCAGCACCGGCCGTTCTTCAAGGTCTTGATTGCCAATCGCGGCGAGATCGCGTTGCGCGTGATGCGCAGTGCGCGGAAGCTCGGCCTCGGTGTCGTCGCGGTCTATTCGGATGCGGATCGCGACGCGCTTCATGTGCAACACGCCGACCAGGCCGTGCGCATCGGCGAGCCGCTGCCGGCGCAATCCTACCTCAACATTCCCGCGATCATTGCGGCCGCAAAGGCCAGCGGCGCGGATGCCGTTCATCCCGGCTATGGCTTCCTCGCCGAGAACGAGGAGTTTGCACAGGCCTGCAAGGATGCTGGGCTCGTCTTCATCGGCCCGTCGCCCCAGGCGATCGAGTCGATGGGCAACAAGGCCGGCGCCAAGGAGATCATGAAAAAGGCAGGCGTGCCCGTCGTGCCCGGCTATCAGGGCGCCGATCAGGGCGATGAGGTCATGCTCGCGGAGGCGAGAGAGATCGGCTTTCCCGTGATGATCAAGGCGGTCGCCGGTGGCGGTGGACGCGGCATGCGGCTCGTGACGGACGCGGCGTCGTTTCCAGATGCACTGCGTAGCGCGCGGTCCGAGGCGAAGGCGGCGTTTGGCGATCCGACGGTGATCCTCGAACGCGCCATCCAGAATCCCCGTCACATTGAAATTCAGGTGTTCGGCGACAGCCATGGCAACGCCATCCATCTCGGCGAACGCGATTGCTCGGTGCAGCGGCGCCACCAGAAGCTGATCGAGGAGGCACCGTCGCCCGCAGTGACGCCGGAACTGCGCGCGAAGATCGGCGACGTCGCGGTCGCCGCGGTGAAGGCGCTGCGCTACGAGGGCGCCGGCACGCTCGAATTTCTGCTCGATGCGAGCGGCGAATTCTACTTCATGGAAATGAACACGCGCCTCCAGGTCGAGCATCCCGTCACCGAGGCCATCACCGGGCTCGATCTCGTCGAATTGCAGCTGCGGGTCGCGCGCGGCGAGCCGCTGCCGGTCAAGCAGCAGGACATTCGCTTCACAGGCCACGCCATCGAGGTGCGGCTGTGCTCCGAGGATGCCGCGCAAGATTTCATGCCGCAGTCCGGGCGCATGGCGCGCTGGCAGGTGCCGGATGGCATCCGCGTCGAGCATGCGCTGCAATCGGGCTCCGAGATTCCGCCGTTCTACGATTCCATGATCGCCAAGGTGATCAGCCATGGCGCGACACGCGAGGAGGCGAGGGGGCGGCTGATCGTCGGCCTCGAACAGCTCACCGCTTTCGGCGTCACCACCAACCAGGCGTTCTTGATGTCGTGCCTGCGTCATCCCGGCTTTGCCAAGGGCGAGGCGACCACGGCATTCATTGGTGCGTATCGCGACGAATTGCTGGCGCCGCGCACGGACGCTGCATTCGATATCGCTTTGGCCGGCCTGCTGCTCTACGTCACGAACCCGCAGGCACCGTCGTGGCGCTGCGGACGGAGCCTCGCGGCAACGTTCCCGCTACCGGCGAAGATCGAGATCGCAGGCCACGCGTATGAGCTCGAAGTCACGCGCGAGCGCGATGGCAGCTACATCGTTGCCAGCGACGGCCGGCACGACAAGTTCGAGATCGATCAGCTCGATCTCGACATGATCCGCTTCCGCCATGACGGTGTGATGGACAGTGCCAAATTCCTGCGCGATGGTGACCGGCTCCACCTCCAGCGCCGCGGCATCCCGCTCGCGGCGACCGATCTCACGCTGGCGGCGCCGAAGGCCGCCGCAAGCAACGGCGGCGATGGCAAGGTTCGCGCTGCCATGAACGGCCGCGTCGTTGCCGTCCTGGTCAAGCCGGGCGACCGCGTCAGTGCCGGCCAGCCGGTGATGACCCTGGAAGCGATGAAGATGGAGCACGTCCACAAGGCCGGCATCGACGGCGTCGTCGCCGCGATCGACGTCGCCGAGGGCGAGCAGGTGATCACGGGCCGGATCGTGGCCGAGATCGGGGCTGGGTAGGGCACGACAGCGGAGCTACTGGCTCCGCCCCGTCCCGTCGTTGAGCAAACACGCCACCTGGTGCAGCTCGCCCGCGTCCACCAGCGCCGGCCGCTCCGTCCTGCATCGCTCCATCGCAAACCGGCAGCGGGTGTGAAACGCGCATCCCGGCGGCGGATTGACCGGGCTTGGCACGTCGCCGTCGACCAGCGGCACGAGCTTTTTGGCAAGCGGATTGGCGACTGGCACCGAGGCGAGCAGGGCCTGCGTGTAGGGATGGCGCGGATTTGCAAACAGCTCGTCCTTGTCGGCGATCTCGACGATGCGGCCGAGATACATCACCGCGACGCGGTGACTGATATGGGCGACCACCGCGAGATCATGCGCGATGAAGAGGTAGGAGAAGCCGTGCTCGCGCTGCAGGTCAATGAGGAGGTTGATCACTTGCGCCTGGATCGAGACGTCGAGCGCGGAGACCGGCTCGTCGCAGACGATCAGCCGCGGCCCCAGCGCCAGCGCGCGGGCGATGCAGATGCGCTGGCGCTGGCCGCCGGAGAATTGGTGCGGGAAGTTGCGCATCTGTTCGGGGCGCAAGCCAACCTGCTCGAACAGGTTGGCGGTACGCGCCTCCAGTGCTTTGCCGGTTGCGAGCCCGTGCACGAACAGCGGCTCGCCCACGATGTCTCCGGCAGTCATCCGCGGGTTGAGCGAGGCGAACGGATCCTGGAACACGATCTGCATCGAACGACGATGTGGGCGCAGCGCGGACTTGGAGAGATGGGTGATGTCTTCGCCCTCGAGATGGATCTGGCCCGAGGTCGGCTCGACCAGCCGCAGCACGCTGCGCGCTACCGTCGACTTGCCGCAGCCGGATTCGCCGACGAGGCCCAGCGTCTCGCCGACCCCAACCGAAAACGAGACGCCGTCGACTGCATGCACTGTGCCGACTTGCCGGCGCAACACGCCGGCGCGCACCGGATAGTGTTTCTTGAGATCGGTGACTTCGAGCAGCGCCTCGGTCATGCCACCTCCGCAACTTCGGCCGCGCGCCAGCATGCAGCGAGATGGCCACCGCCCCAATCGGTGAGCGGCGGATATTCGGCCTCGCAGCGCTTGATCGCGAGCTTGCAGCGCGGCGCGAAGGCGCAACCCTTCGGCAGTCGCACCAGCGACGGCACCGTGCCGGGAATTTCGTTCAGCCGTGCCGGCGCGGCGACGCCCGGTGCCGGCACCGCCGGGATCGATGCCATCAATCCGCGCGTGTAGGGATGTTTCGGTGCGGCGAACAGTGCCTCGACGCTCGCTTCCTCGACCTTCCGTCCCGCATACATCACGATGACGCGCTGCGCGGTCTGCGCGACGACACCGAGATCATGCGTAATCAGCACGAGCCCGGTGCCGAGCTCTTTCTGAAGGTCCAGGATCAGCGCCAGGATCTGCGCCTGGATGGTGACATCGAGCGCAGTCGTAGGCTCGTCCGCGATCAGCAGCGCCGGCCGGCACGCCAGCGCCATGGCGATCATGGCGCGCTGGCGCATGCCGCCGGACAGTTGATGCGGATATTCCCGCGCGCGCCGAGCCGGTTCGGGGATGCGCACCAGGCGCAGCATCTCGATCGCGATGTCCCGGGCCTCCTTGCTCGACATGCTCCGGTGCAGCCGCACGGCCTCGACGATCTGGTCGCCGATCCGCATCACCGGATTGAGCGAGGTCATCGGCTCCTGGAAGATCATCGAGATGCGGTTGCCCCTGACGGCGCGCATCTCTGCTTCGTCCAGCGTCAGAAGATCAGTGCCTTCAAGCGTGACGGAGCCGCCGACGATGCGGCCGGGGGGATCCGGCACCAGCCGCATCAGCGACAGCGCGGTGACGCTCTTGCCGCAGCCGGATTCGCCGACGATCGCCAGCGTCTCGCCGCGCTTCACCGTGAAGGACACATCGTCGACGGCCTTGAACAGACCGGAGTTGGTGAAGAACACCGTCTTCAGGTTCTTCACCTCGAGCACGAGATCGGATTTGTCAGCCATCAGCCGCGCTGCCGTGGATCGAGGATGTCGCGCAGGGCGTCGCCGAACAGATTGGCGCCGAACACCGCGAGGCTGATGGCGATGCCCGGGAAGATCACCAGCCATGGCGCCGTGCGGACATATTCGGCCGCCGACTCAGAAAGCATGCGGCCCCACGATGGGTACGGCTCGGGAATGCCGAGGCCGAGGAACGAGAGCGAGGCTTCGGTGAGGATGGTCGAGCCGAGCTGGGCGGTCGCAAGCACGATCAGCGGCGCCAGCGTGTTCGGCAGCACGTGACGGAGCGCGATGCGCACCTCGCTCATGCCGATCGACTTGGCGGCCTCGATGAATGGCAGCTCGCGCAGCGCCAGCGTGTTGGCACGGATGACGCGCGAGACGGTCGGGATCAGCGGAATGGCGATCGCAATGATGACGTTCGGTAAGGACGGCCCAAGCGCCGCGGTCATGATCAGGGCCAACACCAGCAGCGGGAGCGCCTGCAGGACATCGGAGACGCGCTGGAACACGAGATCGACCCAGCCGGAGAGATAACCGGAGGTGAGGCCCACGATCACTCCGATCGAGCCGCCGAGCGCCGTCGAGCCGATGCCGACCGCGAGCGAGATCCGCGCGCCATGAATGATGCGGCTGAAGACATCGCGGCCGAAGGAATCCGTGCCCATCCAGTGTGCCAGGCTTGGACGCGCCAGTGCCCGGGCGGCATCGATCGTCAGCGGATCGTAACGCGCGATAAAGTCGGCGAAGATCGCGGTGAACACGAACAGGGTCATGATGACGAGCCCGGCCGCGCCCAGCACATGCCGCTGCGCCAAAAACAGCACACGCCGCCAGCCGACTGTCGCGTGCGCCCCGGCGCGCCTCAGTTCAACGTCATAGTCGATTGCGGCCATAGGTCTACCTTCCCCCTCTCCCCGCGCGCGGGGAGAGGGTCGGGGTGAGGGGGGCTCTCCGCGGGGAAGGTGGCAGTTGGACTCGCGGAAGCTCCCCCTCACCCGGATTGCTGCGCAATCCGACCTCTCCCCGCAAGCGGGGAGAGGTGAAGGAACGCGTGAGCGTAGTGTGAGTGATGGTCATCGGGCTAATCCGTGTACCTGATGCGCGGGTCGAACACGGCGTACAGCATGTCGACGATGAAGTTCGCGCTCACCACGACGATGGCAATCAGCATCACCAGGTTCTGCACGATCGGATAATCGCGCCAGCGGATCGCCTCGACCAGGAAGCGCGCGACGCCGGGGATGTTGAACACGGTCTCGGTGACGATGAGGCCGCCGATCAGGAACGCCGCCTCGATGCCGATCACGGTGATGACGGGCAAAATCGCGTTCTTGAGCGCGTGCTGATAGTTCACGGCGGCATCCGATGCGCCCTTGGCACGCGCGGTGCGGATATAGTCCTGCCGCAGCACCTCCAGCATCGAGGACCGCGTTATGCGCATGGTCAGCGCCGCGCTGCGGAAGCCGACGGCGGCGGCGGGCACGGCATAGGTCGCGAAGGCCTCCAGCCAGGTCGCCGGATTGGGATTGAAGATCGGCATCTGGTTGAACAACGCCACCGATGCGGTGAGGATGAGCAGGCCCAGCCAGAACGACGGCAGCGACAATCCGCTGAGGCTCACCACACGCAACGCGTAGTCGAGCCTCGTTCCCTGCTTCACCGCGCTGATGACACCCAGGGGAATGCCGATCGAGGCCGAGAACAACAGCGCCAGCCCGGCGAGCCGTGCGGTGATCGGGATCCGTGGCAGGATCTCCTGAAGCGCGGGCTTCTCGGAGACGTAGGAGTAGCCGAAATCGCCGCGCAGAAATCCGCTGATCCAGTGCCAATATTGCACCACCAGCGGCTGGTCGATGCCGAGCTCTTTTTCCAGATTGGCCTTGTCGGCGGGATCGACATAGCCGGCCGCCGCAAACAGGATGTCGACGATGTTGCCGGGAACGATGCGCAGCAGGAAGAAGATGACGATCGAGATCCCGAACAGGGTCACGAGCATCAGAAACAGGCGCCGCACCAGATAGGCAAACATGCATCGCCTCCCGTCGAACCCGTCAGCCGCCCGCGCTACTTGTCCATCCAGACATCCTCGTACCGATATCCATTATACGAGCTGTTCGACATCACCGTCACGCCCTTGACGTAAGGCTGCCAGCAGCTGCCGGTCCGTGCGTGGAAGATGATCGGGCGGGCGACGTCCTCCTGCAACTTCTTGTCGATGTCCCACACCAGCTTCTTGCGCTTGCTGACGTCGGTCTCCTGGGACTGCACGTCGAACAGCTTCTCGATCTCCTTGTTGCAGTAATTGGTGTAGTTGCGCTCGGAGCCGCAGGAATAGTTCTCGTAGAAGGACTGGTCAGGATCGTCGACGGCATTGCCGGTCAAATTGAGCCCGAGCATGTAGTCCTTGCGCGCGATCTTCGGGAACCAGTTCGCGGTCTCGACCACGTCGAGCTCGCCGTCGATATAGATACTCTTGAGCTGGTCGATCAGGATCACCGCGGGATCGCGATAGACCGGGATGTTGCGGGTCGAGACCTTGACCGCGAGATGCTTGTCCGGCCCATAACCGGCCTTCTGCATCAGCTTTTTTGCTTCCTCGCGGTTGGCGTTGATGTCGGGGCCGTAGCCCGGAATGGTCTCGAGCATCTCTTTCGGCATGCCCCACAGCCCGTTCGGCGGCGGCAGCAGGGTGCCGCCGATGTCGCCCTGGCCCTCGAACAAGATCGAGATGAAGGCCTTGCGGTCGAGCGACAGCGCCATGGCGCGGCGGATGTCGATATTGTCGAACGGCGGCGCGGACGAATTGACGATGATGTTGGTCGCGACATTGTTGGGCTCGACCACGCAGATCGCGTTCGGCGCCTGCGATTTGACGTCCTTGAGGAGCGGGATGCTCACCTCGGTCGGGAAGGCCATGTCGAACTTGCCGGCGACGAAGGCGAGAATGGCGGTCGAGCGGTTCGGGATGATGGTAAACTCGATGCCGTCGAGATAGGGCCGCCCCTTGCGCCAATAATCGGGATTGCGAGTCAGCTTGATCGATTCATTGGCCTTGAACTCGACGAACTTGAACGGGCCCGTGCCGATCGGGTGCGTGCGCATGTCGCCGGGTGAGACGTGGCAGGGATAGACCGGCGTGTAGCCCGAGGCGAGCAGTGCAATTAGCGAAGGCTGCGGCCGCTTCAGGTTGAAGGAGACCTCGAGATCGCCGTTGGTGGAGACATCGTTGACCTGTTCGTACCAGCTCTTGCGCGGGTTCTGCCGGAACTTCTGCTGCGACTTGCCCATCAGCATGTCGAAGGTGCATTTGACGTCCGCCGAGGTGAACGGCTTGCCGTCGTGCCACTTCACGCCCTGGCGCAGCTTGAAGGTCAGTGTCTTGTTGTCGTTGACCCAGGCCCAGCTCTCGGCGAGCTCGGGCACGATCGTGTCCATGCTGTTCTGCGCCACGTCCTGCTTGTAGATGACGAGGTTGTTGAACACCGGCATGAAGGGAACATTGAGCGAGTAGGTCGCGCCTTCGTGGATCGAGGCGTTGCCGGGACTGTCGCGGTGGTACATCCGCAAAATGCCGCCCTGCTTGGGCTCGCCGGCGAGTGCAATGGTCGAAAACGCAAGCAAAGATAGCGCCGCCGTCGCGGCGAGCGCTCGTACGCTCCGCATCCTCGTCCTCCCTGGACATTAGCCTTTTGCGGCCTGCTTGAGTGGACGATAGCGACGCGTGTGCGGGGAGGCAACCGGCAAGGACGGGCGGCCTCTCGGCAATTCGGATGACGCAAGGCCGCAGGGGATTTCTCTCACAAATTGTGAGACGACCCTCCGGCGTCGTCCTGGCGAACGCCAGGACCCATTACCCCCACGGAGGTGTTTGGCGAAGATTGGTCGTTCGGTATTGCTACCTTCTCTACTCGTGAGATCACGCGGTATGGGTCCTGGCGTTCGCCAGGACGACAGCGGTCCTCACACGATCCTGGACGCCTTGTTCCCCCAATAGCGGTCCCGCAGCAGCCGCTTGTACAGCTTCCCTGTCGGCAGCCGCGGCAACTCCTTTTCAAAATCGACCGAGCGCGGCACCTTCTGCCGCGACAGCGACGCCCCGCAGAACGCGATCAGCTCTTCGGCGAGCGCCTCGCCCGGCACGACGCCCGGCATCGGCTGTACCACCGCCTTCACCTCTTCGCCGAGGTCGGGATTGGGCACGCCGAACACCGCGGCGTCCGCAACCTTTGGATGGGTGATCAACAGATTCTCGCACTCCTGCGGATAGATGTTCACGCCGCCCGAGATGATCATGAAGGTCGCGCGGTCTGTGAGATGAAGGAAGCGGTCCTCGTCGACATAGCCGACGTCGCCGACCGTGCTCATGCTGCCGTCGGCCGAGCGCGCCTCCTTGGTCTTCTCCGGGTCGTTGAAATATTCAAAAGGCGAGGCCGTCTTGAACCAGACCTGTCCTGGCGTGCCGGTGGGGCATGGTTTCATGGTCTCGTCGAGAATGTGGAGCTCGCCGAGCAGCACCTTGCCGACGGTGCCGCGATGGGCGAGCCATTCCGCGCTGTCGCAGGCGGTGAAGCCAAGGCCTTCGGTCGCGCCGTAATATTCGTGGATGATCGGTCCCCACCATTTGATCATGTCGTCCTTCACCAGGGCCGGGCAGGGGGCGGCGGCGTGGATCGCGATTTCGAGTGACGACAGGTCATAGCGCGTGCGCACCTCCTCCGGCAGCTTGAGCATGCGCGAGAACATCGTCGGCACCAGCTGGGTATGAGTAATGCCCCATTGCTGCACGAGCTGGAGGTAACGCTCGGGATCGAAATTTTCCATGATGATGACGGTGCCGCCCATCCGGATCGTCAGGTTCACGGCGGCCTGCGGCGCCGAATGATAGAGCGGCGCAGGCGAGAGGTAGATCATGCCCTCGCGGTATTGCCAAAGCTTGGTCAGGAAATCGAACAACGGCAGATTATGCTTTGGCGGCTCCTCGGGGAGCGGCCGCAGAATCCCTTTTGGCCGTCCCGTCGTGCCCGATGAATACAGCATGGCCGTGCCGAGCCATTCGTCCGGGATCGGCGTCTTCGGCAGGTTGGCGGTCACCTCGGTGAGGCCGACGATGCGCTCACTCTCGCCGGGGCCGTCGGCGACGATGCACAGTTTGATGTCGGGGCAGACCTTGATCGCCTCGCGGGCGATATCGAGCTTCGCAACCGACGTGATCAGGATTTTCGACTGGCTGTTGACCAGGAGATAAGCCAGCTCGCCCGGCGTCAGGAACGAGTTGATGCAGGTGTAGTAGAGGCCGGAGCGCTCACCCGCGCCGCAGGCTTCGAGGTAGCGCGAATTGTTCTCCATGAAGATCGAAAAATGGTCGAGCCGCTTCAAGCCGTGCTTGCGGAACAGGTGCGCCAGTCGGTTGCTGCGCGCATCGAGCTCGCGATAGGTGACGGCCTCGCCTGTTACCGCCATGATGAAGGCGGGCTGGAGCGGGCGCAGGCGGGCATGCTGACCTGGGTACATCGGTCCTCCGGCTTTAGATCATGCGGCAAGAAGCAGGATTTCGCGCACCTGCGCGGGGCCGTCGATCTTGCGCGGGTTGCGCGGGATCCAGTTCGTGCGCATCGCAGCGTCCGCGATGGCGTCGAAATGCTCCGGCGAGACACGTACATCAGCGAGGCTGCGCGGCATGCCGAGCGAGCGGATGAAGGCATCGAGCACGTCGGCTGCAGCGTGGCCGGGAAAGCCCATTGCGGCCGCGACGATCATCTGGCGCTCGGCATTGTCGCGCGCATTCCAGCGCATCACGGCCGGCAGCATGACGCAGGAGGTGTAGCCATGCGGCACGTCGAAGGCCGCGCCCAGCACGTAGCCGATGCCGTGGCTCGCGCCCATCGGCACGCCGGCGGCGAGCGCGCCCATCGATAGCCAGGTGCCGATCTGCGCATCCATGCGTGCGTCGAGGTCAGCAGGATCAGCCTTCACCCGTGGCAGCGCGTCGGCGAGCATCGCGAGGCCCTTCACCGACTGCGCGTCGGCATAGGGGTGCGTCTCGCGCGAGCAGATCGCCTCGACGCAATGATCGATGGCGCGGATGCCGGTCGAGAGGAACAGCCATTCCGGCGTGTGCACGGTGATGGCGGGATCGAGGATGGTCGCGCGCGGCACTGCGAGCGGATGCCGTAGCATCTGTTTCACATGGGCAGTGCGGTCGGTGACGCCTGCGATCGAGCTGAACTCGCCGCCGGCAATCGTGGTCGGGACGCTGATCTGACGCACGGTCGGCGCATTCATCTCCGGCGCGACGCCCTTGTGCACGCGGATACGCTCGATGCCGTCGACATCGTCGATGCCGTTGGCGAGGCAGAGCTGCACCGCCTTGGCGGCGTCGGTGATCGAGCCGCCGCCCACGGTGACGATCAGGTCGGCGGCCGCGTCGCGCGCCGCATTGGTGGCGGCGATCACCGCCTCGCGCGGTGTGTGCGCCGGCATGGCATCGAAGACGCCCGCGCAATTTGTGCCCAGGGCCTGTTTGATCTTGGCAATTTCGTCGGTCTGGCGGTTGAGCGTCCCCGAGACCATCAGGAAGGCGCGGCGCGTCCCCAGCCGGTCCATCTGCGCGACCACGGCTTCGGCCGCGGGGTGGCCGAACACGACTTCCTCGATCGCGCCGTAAACGACACGTCCCTGGTGCACGCCTGTCCTCCCCGGACAATTCGACTTGTTTTTGTGGGGGGTAGTCTAACCGCGCTGGCGGCATTCGTCATGCGCGAAGACGCTGGGCTTTTTCTCCCCCTCTCCCCGTTCTTACGGGGAGAGGGTTGGGGTGAGGGGCTGTCTCAACAATCACGGTGGCAGTCGGACTCGCGGAGGCTCCCCTCACCCGGATCGCGTCCGCGATCCGGCCTCTCCCCGCAGGCGGGGAGAGGCGAAGAAGGACCTGTCAACCCGTCATCCGGCCAGGGCATTCCTCCGAGCATTGCGCGTGCGAAGGTCTTGAAGAGTTCATCATTGCGACCCATCTTGTGGCGCCCGCGGGTACAGGCGTACCCTGCTATTTCCGCGGTTTTTATGCGAGGACCTGGGATGACTGGACCGGACGGAAGCGAGCAGTTTGTCAAAAGGCACGATTTCGTTTCGCCTCGACCTCGCGTGATCGCGGGGCTACTCGCCGCGGTATTCGGTCTTGCGGGCTGTGGCCAGCCGACCCCGCAAGCAGCCGCGCCGCCGCCCGCGCCGGTGACCGTCGCCCAGCCGGTCAAGCGCACCGTCACCGATTGGGACGAGTTCACCGGCCGCTTCGAGGCGATGGAGGAGGTGCAGGTTCGCCCGCGCGTCGGCGGGTTCGTCAACTCTGTCGAATTCCAGGATGGCGCCATCGTGCGTCAGGGCGATCTGCTCTACGTCATCGACCCACGTCCGTTCGAGGCGGTGGCCACGCAGGCGGAGGGGCAGCTTTCCGATGCGCGTGCCAAGGTGGAGCTTGCAAAGCGGGAGCTCGATCGCGGTTTGAGCCTGGTGCAGACCAGCGCCGTCTCCGAGCAGGTTGTCGATCAGCGCCGTCAGGCCTTGCAGGCCGCGCACGCTGCCGAAACACAGGCCGAGGGTGCGCTCAAGGTCGCCAAGCTCAATATCGAATTCACGCATGTGACGGCGCCGCTGACCGGCCGCGTCAGCCGCCATCTCGTCAGCCCCGGCAATCTCGTGCAGGGCAGCGATACCGGAACGTCGACGCTGCTCACCTCGATCGTGACGCTCGACCCGATCTATATCTATTTCGACATGGATGAGGCGACCTTCATCAAATACAGCAAGCTGTGGTTCGAAGGCCGCCGCCCGAGCTCGCGCGATACGGCGAACCCGGTGCAGGTGACGCTCGCCGGCGAGACGAAACCATCCCGTGAAGGCAGCATCAACTTCCTCGACAACCGCCTCGATGTCTCCACCGGCACGCTGCGCAGCCGCGCCGTGATCAAGAACACCGATCTGTCGATCCTGCCGGGTCAGTTCGGTCGCGTCCGCCTGATCGGCAGCGCGCCCTATGAGGCGCTGCTGATTCCCGACGTCGCGGTCGCGACCGACCAGTCCCGCAAGATCGTGTTCGTGGTGAAGCCGGACGACACTGTCGAGGCCCGCCCCGTGACGCTAGGGCCGCTCGACGACGGCTTGCGCGTGATCCGCGAGGGGCTGAAGGCCGAGGATCGCGTCATCGTCAACGGCATCCAGCGCGCCCGTGTCGGCGCCAAGGTCGCCCCGCAGACTGCGCCAGCGCCGGCCGGTGGCAAGCCCGGTGACAAGTCATGAACCTTGGTCGTCTCTCCATCAACCAGCCCATTCTCGCGATGGTGTTGTCGATCGTGCTGCTGATCGTCGGCGCTCTGGCGTATACCACGCTGCCTGTCTCCGAATATCCGCAAGTGGTGCCGCCGACCGTCGTCGTCACCACGCAATATCCCGGTGCCTCCGCGCAGACCGTGTCCGACACAGTTGCAGCTCCCATCGAGCAGGAGATCAACGGTGTCGAGGACATGCTGTATCTCTACAGCCAGGCGACCTCGAACGGCCAGCTCACCATCACCGTCACTTTCAAGCTCGGCACCGATCTCGACAAGGCCCAGGTGCTGGTGCAGAACCGCGTCGCGATCGCGCAGCCGCGTTTGCCTGAAGAGGTTCAGCGCAACGGCGTCACCACACGCAAGAACTCGCCCGACATTCTGATGGTCGTGTTCATGCTGTCGCCGGACGACACTTTCGACCAGCTCTATATCTCCAACTACGCGCTGCTCCAGGTCCGCGACCAGCTGCTCCGGATCGACGGCGTCGGCGACATCCAGATCTTCGGCGCACGCGATTATTCGATGCGGCTATGGCTCGATCCTGACCGGATCGCCAATCTCGGCCTGACGTCGGCCGAAGTGCTCGCCGCGATCCGTGCGCAGAACGTGCAGATCGCGGGCGGCCAGATCGCCGAGCCGCCGATCGCCGACCGCGCTTTCCAGCCGAACCTCACCTTCACCGGGCGATTGAAAGACCAGAAGCAGTTCGAGGACATCCTGATCAAGGCCGGCTCCGACGGCCGCACGGTGCGCCTGCGTGACGTCGCCCGTATCGAGCTCGGTGCTCTCGCCTACTCCACCAACAGCTTCCTGCTGCGCAAATCGGCGGTCGCCATGCTGGTGACGCAGCGGCCGGGATCGAACGCGCTCGCGACCGCGAAGCACATTTCGGACACGATGACGAAGCTGAAGGAGAGCTTTCCGAAAGGCCTCGACTTCAATATTGGCTACAACCCGACCGAGTTCATCGCGCAGTCGGTCCATGAGCTGATCAAGACCATCTACGAGGCCATGTTGCTCGTGGTCATCGTCGTGCTGGTGTTCCTGCAAGGGTGGCGACCCGCGATCATTCCGATCATCGCGATCCCGGTGTCGCTGGTCGGCACTTTCGCGGTGATGGCGGCGCTCGGCTTCTCCATCAACAATCTCACGCTGTTCGGGCTCGTTCTCGCCGTCGGCATCGTGGTCGACGACGCCATCGTGGTGGTCGAGAATGTCGAGCGGCATCTCGAGCATGGCATGAGCCGACGCGATGCCGCGCTGAAGACCATGGAGGAGGTGGGCGGCGCACTGGTGTCGATCGCGCTGGTGCTCTGCGCGGTGTTCGTCCCGACTGCGTTTCTGGGCGGAATTTCCGGGCAATTCTTTCAGCAATTCGCCGTCACCATTGCGGTCGCGACCGCAATCTCGTGCTTCTGCTCGTTGACGCTGTCGCCGGCGCTGGCCTCGCTTCTCCTCGTCCCGCACGAGGAGAAACGGCCGCCGGCGCGCTGGAATATCCTCGCACGCGGCTGGAACGCTTTCACGGGCGTGTTTAACCGCGTGTTCGACCGTCTCGCGCATGGCTACGCCGGCCTCGCCAATTTCGTGATCCGGCATTCGGCGGTGATGATCCTGGTCTACGTCGTGCTGATCGGCAGTGCCGGCTGGCTGATCGCCACCACGTCGCAAGGCTTTATTCCGGCGCAGGACCGCGGCTACGTCATCATCTCCGTGCAATTGCCGGGAGCGGCCTCGCTGGCGCGTACCACCGAGGTCGTGCGCGAGATCGAACGAATCTCGCTGGATACGCCCGGTATCGTCCGCGTCGCCGCTTTCGCGGGCTTCTCCGGCGCGACGCGGACGCAAGCCGGCAACGCGGCGGCGCTCTTCCCGGTGTTCGACGAGCCCGAGGCGCGGATCAAGAAGGGATTGTCCGCGAACGCCATCACGGCCGAGCTGCGCAAACGCCTGGCCGCGATTCAGGGTGCCTTCATCATCGTGATTCCGCCGCCGGCCGTGCCCGGCATCGGCACCGGTGGCGGCTTCACCATCCGCATCCAGGACCGCCAGGGCCGCGGGCCTGAGCTACTCGCCTCGGCCACCGACGAGCTCGTCGCCGCGGCGCGCAAATCGCCCTCGCTGCTAGCTCCGACGGTGTTCTCGCCGTTCTCAGCCAACACGCCGCAGCTCTTCGTCGACATCGACCGTACCAAGGCGCAGAAGCTCGGCGTTCCCATCGCCGGCATCAATGACACGATCCAGACCTATTTCGGATCGACCTATGTCAACGACTTCAACCTGTTCGGCCGGACCTACCACGTCACCGCGCAGGCCGACTTCCCGTTCCGCAAAGAACCAAGCGATCTCTCGCGGTTGCGGACGCGCAACGCCTCCGGCGACATGGTGATGCTGGGCAGCGTGGTCGAGTTCAAGGACGTCTCCGGCCCCGACCGCGTCGCGCGCTACAATCTCTATGCGGCGTCCGAATTGCAGGGCGAGCCGGCGCCGGGCACCAGCTCGACCACCGCGCTCAACGCGATCAAGAAGCTCGCCGACGACACCCTGCCGAGCGGCTTCACCTTCGAATGGACCGATCTGTCGTACCAGCAGATCACGGGCGGCAATGCGGGTCTGTACGTGTTCCCGATCTGCGTGCTGTTCGTCTATCTCGTGCTCGCCGCCCAATATGGCAGCTGGACCCTGCCGTTCGCGGTGATCCTGATCGTGCCGATGTGCCTGCTGGCCGCCACCATCGGCGTGCGCATCATGGGGCAGGACGTCAACATCCTCACCCAGATCGGCTTTGTCGTGCTGGTGGGATTGGCGGCGAAGAACGCGATCCTGATCGTCGAGTTCGCCCGCGACATCGAGAAGGAAGGCAAGCCGCGGCTGGAGGCCGTGATCGACGCCTGCCGCCTGCGCCTGCGGCCGATCCTGATGACGTCCTTCGCCTTCATCCTCGGCGTGCTGCCTCTGGTGATATCGTCCGGCTCGGGCTCAGAGATGCGGCAAGCGGTCGGCGTCGCCGTGTTCTTCGGCATGATCGGCGTCACCCTGTTCGGGCTGTTGTTCACGCCGATCTTCTACGTGGTGGTGCGGAACCTGGCCGAGGGGAAGAACGAGGGGAAGCCGAAGGCGGTGGGTTGATGTTCCCCCAACGTCGTCCTGGCGAAAGCCAGGACCCATTACCCCAGGGAAAGGTTCGAGGCGAAGCTGGTAACCACGAGTCGTCGCAAAACGGCGCCCTGTGGTTATGGGTCCCGGATCTGCGCTCCGCTTCGCTGCGCTTGTCCGGGACGACGCCGTTTGCTTGGCACGCCCTTCATACTAACGACCAACATGCAATGGATGGGCAGGCTCGGGGTTCTTCACTAGTATCCGCGCGATTTCAAAACAGAAAACTGCTGGGAGCTAACACATGAAATCAGCACTTTTGGCCGCTGTCGCAATTTCGGCCTTGCTGGCGGCCGCGCCGGCCTCTGCGCAAGGCGTCAAGATCGGCATCCTCAACGACCAGTCCGGCGTCTACGCCGATTACGGCGGCAAATGGTCGGTCGAAGCCGCCAGGATGGCGATCGAAGATTTCGGCGGCGAGGTGCTCGGCCAGAAAATCGAGCTCGTCACCGCCGACCACCAGAACAAGCCGGATCTCGCGACCTCGATCGCGCGCCGCTGGTACGATGTCGAGAACGTCGACATGATCACGGAGCTGACGACCTCCTCGGTCGCGCTCGCGATCCACGAGCTTTCCAAGGAAAAGAAGAAGATCGACATCGTCGTCGGCGCTGCGACCTCGCGCCTCACCGGCGATGCCTGCCAGCCCTATGGTTTCCACTGGGCCTATGACACCCGCGCGCTCGGCGTCGGCACCGGCGGCTCGCTGACCAAGGCCGGCGGCGACAGCTGGTTCTTCCTCACCGCGGACTACGCCTTCGGCTATGCGCTCGAGAAGGACACCAGCGAGATCGTCACGGCCAATGGCGGCAAGGTGCTCGGTTCGGTGCGCGTGCCGCTCAACTCCTCGGACTTCTCCTCCTTCCTGCTCCAGGCGCAGAGCTCGAAGGCGAAGATCGTCGGCCTTGCCAATGCCGGCCTCGACACCACCAACTCGATCAAGCAGGCCTCCGAGTTCGGCATCGTCTCCGGTGGCCAGAAGCTCGCGGGCCTCTTGATGACGCTCGCCGAAGTGAACGGCCTCGGCTTGCAGGCCGCGCAAGGCCTGGTGCTGACCGAGGGCTATTACTGGGATATCAACGACCGCACCCGCAATCTCGGTGAACGCTTTCTCAAGCGCACCGGCCGGATGCCGAACATGATCCAGGCCGGCACCTATTCGGCGACGCTGAGCTATCTCAAGGCAGTCAAAGCCGCCGGCAGCAAGGATCCGGATGCGGTCGCCAAGAAGCTGAAGGAGCTGCCGGTCGACGACGACTTCGCGCAAGGCGGCAAGGTGCTCGAGAACGGCCGCATGGTCCACGACATGTATCTGTTCGAGGTCAAGAAGCCCTCGGAATCGAAGAAGCCCTGGGACTATTACAAGCAGCTCGCGGTCGTTCCCGGCGAGAAGGCGTTCTTCACTGCCAAGGAGAGCGGCTGTCCGCTGACGAAGTAGGGGTCTCTATGTCGTCCTGGCGAAAGCCAGGACCCATTACCCCAGCCGGCAATTGTTGAAACAAGCTGTGGCCATCATCGTGCCCATAACCGTGTCCTGTGGTTATGGGTCCTGGCCTTCGCCAGGACGACGGCGAGGCAAGTGGACGCATGTTGCCCCTCACACCAGCCGCAGCACTGCCGCTCCCAGCGCCCCCGCCCACAGCGCAATGGCCGCGATACCCTGAATAAAAAATCCCGGGCCGCGTTTTGCGGCGGCCTTCGAATAGCCGATGAAATAGACGATGCGGCCGACGATCCAGATCGCGCCGATCGCCGCTGCCCCCACGTCGCTGATGTAAATCGCGAACAGCCAGAGCGACGGCAGGAAGATCGGCATCCATTCCAGCGTGTTCATCTGGATCCGGAACGCGCGCTCGAAATCCGGATGGCCCGACATTGCCGGCACCTTGACGCCGGTCTTGGTGCGCGAGCGCGACACGTTGATGGTGGTGAAGAAGTAGAACAGGATCGCCAGCAGCGTGACGAGGGCGGTGAGGTGATGCATCGCTAGTCCCTTCGAAGAGGTCCCGGTTCAATACCCGGTCAGCTCGAGATAGCCAACGCCGTCATGCGTGCCGGCAAAGCTGATCGGTCCTTCCCAATAGGAAAAGCCGGTCCCCATCCACGCCTTTGGATTGAGCGGCTTGCACTCGATCGAGAACGACCGCGAGGGAATTGCGATCTGCCATTCCACCGGCAGCTTGTGTCCCGCGACCTCGGCGGTCGCCTTCGGACTCATCTGGATGTCGTCGCCCGCAATCATGTGCGTGTCGCCGGCGGCGGAAATCCAGTTGCCGAACGGATGATTATGGCCGTCCTTCTGGCGCAGCCGGTACAGCATCAGCTTGTCGCCGGACGCGAGATGCAGCGACAGCCAGTCCCAGCCGGTCTGGTCGGCGTCGAGCGGCTGGCTGCTCCATTCGCGGTCCATCCAGGCCTGGCCGGACACATCGACGGGCCTGTCGTCGATGGTGAGCGTGCCGCGGGCGCGATAGAACGGCTGGCTGTAATAATAGGAGGCCTGACCGCGCTCCGACTTGCGGCTGTAGCCGCGATCGCCTTGCAGCACCACGGGACGATCGGCCTCCAACGTCAGCGCGTAACTGAAGTCGGTGCCAGCGGCCTTCAGCGTCAGCGGCGCCAGGGTGCGATCTTCAGCGTGCTCGGATCCGTTCATCGCCCAATCGTCGATCCAGGCCGAGAACGGTTTCGCAGTGACGCCAGCCTGTCCCACACCGCCGCGGGAAAACAGCTCGTTGAAGCGGTGGGTGTCGGCGCGCGTCACCGCGGCATGCGCCATCCACACCTGTTGATTGGCCCAGCCTTCGCCTTGCGGGCCCGGCTGTGTCGCCTGCCGGAACAGTGTCCATTGCAGGCCGCACGCCGCGCCGCTGCTATCGACAAGATTCGCCGTGAGATACCACCATTCGATGCGAAACTCCGGATGCGGCCCGTGATCATCCGGAAAGGCGAACGTCTTTCCCGGTGTGACCTTCGCAAAGCCATCGGCCGTCGCGCCGAGCCCGGCATAGCCTTGCGCGCCCGCGCGGCGGACAGCCGCGAGCGCGGCGATGCCGCCGGCGAAGGTGCGTCGCGATATCCTGTCAGCGCTCATTGGCAAACACCTTGACGAGGCTCGCCGGCTGCATCCGGGCCAGCCGGATCATCGGCAGCAGCGCGGCAAGCAATGAGGCGAACAGCGCGACCGCGACCAGCTCGACCAGTTGCAGCGGAAACACATGGAACGGCAGCCGCCAGCCGAACGCCTTCACGTTGACGATCGCGATCAGGCACCACGCCACCAGCAGCCCGAGCGGCACGGCCAGGAGCGAGGTGAACAGCGCGACCGACAGCGTCTTGGTCAGCTCGATCGCGGCAAGGCGCGGCCGCGTGATGCCGATGGCCCAGAGCGGCGCGAGCTGCGGCAGGCGGGAATTCGCCAGCGTGAGAAGGCTGGTCAAAAGCGCGATCCCGGCGACGCCGAGCGTGAACGCATTCAGAGCCGACGTCACCGCAAAGGTGCGGTTGAAGATCCGGATCGACTCCGTCTTCACCGTCGCCTGGTCGGCGACGCTGCGGTCGTCGAGCGCAAACTGCTTCTGCAGCGCCACGATCAGGCCGGGGATATTCTCCTTCGCAACGATCAGACCGATGCGTGTCTGCGGCGTCTGCGGAAATTGCCGGATCAGCGCCGCGACATTCACCGCAAGCTGTCCCTTGGGGTTGCCGTAGTCGGCATAGATGCCGACGATGTCGAGCTCCCAGGTCCCGCCCGGCGCCGGGACGTCAACGACATCGCCAACGCGGACGTTTAGGCGGCGGCTCAGCTGCTCGCTGATGAACGCGGCATTGCCGGGCACGAGCCGGGTCCAGGCCCGCGGCGCGGCTTCCAGCAGCGGCCAGCGTTCGCGATAGAGCGCATGATCGGGCAGGCCGAGCAATTCCACCGGCTGCCCCTGTACCTGCGCCTCGGCACGTCCGCCCGACAGGATCGCCTCGACATCGCGGCGCTCCTTCAGCCAGTCGCGGATCGCGACGCCTTTCGCATTGTCGGAGGCACTGATGTAGACGTCGGCGGCGAGCCGCCCGTTGAGCCAGCCGATGAAGGTGCGGCTGAACGTTTCCACCATGGTGGACACCCCGACATTGACGGCGAGCGCGAGCAGCAGCGCCATCAGCGCCAGCGACAAACCCGAGAGCTGCTGCCGACTGTCCGCCCAGAACCACAGCGCGAGCGGTTTTCGCGCGAAACGCTGCCCGGTTTGCAGGATGATGTCGAGGAAGGCCGGCAGGATCAACGCGGCGCCGAGCATCAGCGCTGCCAGCACGCCAAAGCCCGCGATCAGCGATTGCCCGTACTGGAGCAGCAACAGCGCGACCGCGAACACGGCGCAGGCAGCTCCGCTTTGCAGGATCAGCCAACGGCGCTGCCGCTGTTGCCAGGCGCGCGGCTGCGCGGTCGCCAGCACCGGCATCCTGACAGCCTTGATCAGGCTGGTCGCCGCGGCCACCAGCGCGCCCACAACGCTGATGCCGATCCCGGCGAGCCACCATTCAGGTCGCAAGCTGAGCTGCCCCGGGATTTGCGCACCATAGAGTCCCCGCAGGGATGCTGCCACGTCGGGCAAGAGCGCGGCCGCAATGAAATAGCCGCAGGCAAGCCCGATCAGGCCCGCGACCAGCGACAGCGCCACGAGCTCGACAACCAGCACGGTGTTGACCAGTCGCGCCGAGGCACCGCAGGCCCGCAGCGTACGCAGCATCGGCAGCCGCTGCTCGAAGGCGAGGCCGACGGCCGAATTGACGATGAAAAGACCGACGAAGAACGACAGCAGGCCGAACGCAGTGAGGTTGAGATGAAAGCTGTCAGTGAGGCGCTCCAGCTCGGTCTCCGCATCCGGCTCAACCCGCTGCAAGCGGTCGCCGACGACGCTCGCCAATGGCGCAGGCTTGCCCTTCGGTTTGGCGATCAGAAGCCGCGAGATCTGGTCCGGCTTGTTCAGCAGCCGCTGCGCCACGCCGATATCGACCACGAGCACGTCGGGCACGAGCTGCGGCAGCACGCGCAGCGGCGGCAGTTTTGCGCCGTTGCTGATCGCTGGTGCCGCGCCCTCCTGCTCCTGCAAATCGTTCAGCGTTTCCTTCGCCACGAGTGTCTGGCCCGGCGGCGCGACGAAGCTGCTGAGATCGGCGGCGCCGAGCCGAGGTGCATTGCCGACATCGACCGGCAGCGTCACCGGCTCGATGCCGAGCAGCCGGACCGAACGCCCGTTGACCTGGACCCGTCCCTCCAGCATCGGCGAGACCGGCCAGCCGGCGCGACGGAGCTTGACGAACAATTCCTGCGGAAAGGTCGCGGCATCAGGTGCAACCAGCATCGGCGTGCGCGCGCCGCCGAAGGTTGCCGCGGCGCGGTCATAGGCGCTGCGGGCCTGCTGGTTGATCGCCTGCACGCCGCTCCACAGCGCGGTCGCCGCAATCAGCCCGATCAGGAGGGTCGCGAACTGCATCTTGTGGCGCCGCCAATGACTGAGCAGCACGGCGAGGACCCAGAGCGCGCGCCTCATGCGATCCGCCCGGCATGCAGGTTGACGTGGCGATCGAGTGTCGCGGCCAGATGCAGGCTGTGCGTCACCATCAGAAAGCCGCAGCCGGTGCGCGTGACGAGGTCGCGCGTCAGGGCAAGCACGTCCTCGGCGGTGGCCTCGTCGAGATTGCCGGTCGGCTCGTCCGCCAGCAGCAATGACGGCTTTGTCGCCAGGGCACGGCCGATCGCGACCCGTTGCTGCTGTCCGCCCGATAATTGTTCTGGATAACGCTTGAGCAGGCCGCCAAGCCCGAGACGTTCGATCAGCTCCTTGTACCAAGCCGCGTCGTACCGGCCGGCGATCCGCGCCTGAAACACCAGATTATCCCCGACCGACAGGCTCGGGATCAGATTGTACTGTTGAAACACCAGGCCGATCCGGTCGCGCCGCAGGCCGGCGCGTCCCGCATCGGACAATTTGGTGACCTCGGTGTCTTCCAGGCGGATCGTGCCGCCATCGGCGGCATCGAGCCCTGCGATCAGGTGCAACAGCGTGCTCTTGCCGCTGCCGGATTCGCCGGTCAGTGCGACGCGTTCGCCGGCCTTGAGGTCGAGATCGACGCCGCGCAGGACATGGACCGGCTCACCGGCCGAAGAGAACGTCTTGGAGAGGTTTCGGATGCTCAGCACGATGAATGGCGCCGGACGGAATTAGTGGAATTGCTGCGTAGCACACTTGCTGCGGAAATGCCGGGTTGCGTTGGTATGGAAGCCGTTGTTAGCTCCTAAGAGGACCACATCAAAAAAGTGCCAAAAGGGACGACGGGGAGAATGATGAGCGCTCAGGCAACGCAGCCCGCGGCGGGCAAGATGACAGGGATGTCCAAGGAAACGCCTAAGGGGGCCTGGACCGTTACATTTCTCCTGTTTCTTTTCATGCTGGTGAACTTCGCCGACAAGATCGTCGTCGGTCTCGCGGGCGTTCCGATCATGACCGAGCTGAAGCTCGAGCCCGAGCAGTTCGGTCTGCTCGGCTCGTCGTTCTTCTTCCTGTTCTCGATCTCGGCCATCGTGGTCGGCTTCATCGTCAACAAGGTACCGACCCGCTGGGTGCTGTTGACGCTCGCGGTGATCTGGGCGCTGACGCAGTTTCCGATGGTCGGCACCGTCTCTTTCACCACACTCCTGATCTGCCGCATCGTGCTCGGCGCCGGCGAAGGCCCGGCGGCCTCGGTGGCGATGCACGCGGTCTACAAATGGTTCCCCGACGAGAAGCGCACGATGCCGACCGCAATCCTGTCGCAGGGTTCGGCCTTCGGCGTGATCCTGGCGGTGCCGGCGCTGAACTGGATCATCGTCAACCATTCCTGGCACTATGCGTTCGGCGCGCTTGGAATCGTCGGCCTGATCTGGGTCGCCGCCTGGCTCGCGCTTGGCAAGGAAGGCCCGCTGGACACCCACGCATCGGCCGTCATCGAACCGAAAATACCCTATCTCCAGCTTCTGACATCGCGCACCTTCATCGGCTGTGTGACCGCGACCTTCGGCGCCTATTGGGCGCTGTCGCTCGGGCTCACCTGGTTCACGCCCTTCATCGTCAAGGGCCTCGGCTTCTCGCAATCTCAGGCGGGCTTCGTCTCGATCCTGCCCTGGGTGTTCGGTGCGACCATCGTCATTCTCACGGGCTGGATCTCGCAGGTGATGCTGGCACGCGGCTACACGTCGCGGATCTCCCGCGGCGTGCTCGGCTCGGTGCCGCTGATCGTCGGCGGACTGATCCTCGCGATGATGCCGCACGTCCAGGGCGCGGGCCTCCAGATCGCCCTGCTCGTGGTCGGCTCGGGCCTGTGCGGCGCGATCTACGTCGTCTGCCCGCCCATGCTCGGCGAGTTCACGCCGACGTCGCAGCGCGGCGCGGTTCTCGCGATCTACGGTGCGCTCTATACGCTCTCCGGCATCGTGGCGCCGCTGGTGATGGGCAGCGTGATCCAGCGCGCCGGCAGTATGCTCGATGGCTACATGACCGGCTTCACCATCAACGCCGCGATCATGGTCGGCTCCGGCCTGCTCGGGCTGCTCCTGCTCTGGCCGAACACGGAAAAGGCCAGGCTGACCGGTGGCGCTACGCCGCAGGCAACGCCGCTGAAGAGCGCGGTGTCACCGACGTAAGGGGCCACTTCAGTCAACCCAATCACAACTGTCATCCCGGCGAAGGCCGGGATCCATAACCATGATTTTTAGTTTGGCGAAGACTTGGAGTTGGAAGACTTGGAGTTGGCAGCTTTGCGCCACAACTCCGATTCGTGGTTATGGGCCCCGGCGTTCGCCGGGGCGACAATTGAGTTTGTTGCTCAAGCAGCGATTGGCCGCTTCCGCTCCGTGAACGGCGAGAGCACCACCGTCGCGAGCATGAAGATCACGGACGCTCCGAACACCCAATGCGGCGCGCTCTGGTCCATGATCCAGCCGAACAGCAGCGGGCTGACGATGCCGCCGAGATTGAAGCCGGTGGAGACGATGCCGAAGGCGCGCCCCGCCGCGCCGGGCGGCGCTGCATTGCGCACCAGCATGTCGCGCGAGGGCGCGATCACGCCGGAGAGGAATCCCGCGGTCGCCATCGTGGCGATCAGCGCCCAGCCCGGCAGCGTGACCAGCGCGATCAGCAGCACGATCGCCGCGTTCGCGGCAAAGCAGGCGGCGGCGACATAGCCGTGGCGCTCGGTGTGGTCGGCAAGGAAGCCGCCCGCGAGCACGCCGGCGGCGCTCGCACCGAGGAAGGCGGTGAGAGCGACATTGGCCGCGGAATAGGTCGCGCCATAGCCACTCATCAGCGCCACCACGCCGAAATTGTTGATGCCGGCGACCGACAGGCTGAGCAGCATGAACAGTGCCGTCAGCGTGATCAGCGCCGGCGTGATCACGGCTTGTTTGGGTGCGTTCTCGGTGCCCGGCTTGGTCTTGTGCGCGCCGGCATCGGGAATGTTCATGGTCACCAGCAACAGCGCGACCAGAACGCCGATGGTGCCCGATGCGATCAGCGCACCGGCACCGCCGGATACGGTGACCAGCGCGGCGACGATCGCCGGCGCCACCGCGCCGCCGAAATAGCCGGCAAAGGTATGGATCGAGAAGGCGCGGCCCATCCGCGCTTCGTCCATGTGCTCGGCAAGGATGGCGTAATCGGCGGGATGGTAGACGCTGTTGGCGAGCCCGAGCAGCACGGCGCAGGCGATCAGCGACGTGTAGCTCAGGTGCAGGCCGAGCAGGATCAGCGCGAGGCCGCCGAGCGTGAGACCGCCCAGCAAAATCCTTCGCGCGCCAAAATGGTCGACGAGATAGCCGGTCGGCGCCTGCGTCAGCCCCGACACCACGGCCGACACCGTCAGCGCGAAGCCGAGCTCGACATAGCCGACGCCGAGTTGATTCTTGAGGAAGGGAAACAGCATCGGCAGGACCAGCAGATGAAAATGGCTGACCCAATGCGCGATCGAGATTCCCGTCAGCGTGCGTAGCGCGCTGTCCACCTTGCCTTGTTGCGGTGCGGCGAGAACGTCGACCATTGCAGTTCCGTTTCACGTCCTTTGGAGGCGCGCAAACTATCGGGCAGAGCGGTTATTTGTCCATGAACGCGGGCGCATGGCAGTAGCGCGGGCGGGGGATTCCCCGCCGGTCGTCCTGGCGAAAGCCAGGACCCATTACCCCAGGAAGCAGTTTGGCGAAAACTCGTGGTCCGGTACTGCGACCATCCACGATCGAGGGATCACGCGGTATGGGTCCTGGCTTTCGCCAGGACGACAGTTGAGAGCGTGGCAAGAGCCGAGCCCCTCAAAACGGCTCGTCATCCGGCCCGTAGCGGTCGCGCTTCGGTGTCGCGATGTCGCCGTCCTCGTAATCATCGTCGTCGGTGTCGCGCGGAGGCGGAGGCTTCTTCGCCTTGTCTCTTGCTGGCGTGTCGTCCGCAATTTTGGGCGGCTCGCCCGATTTGCCGATCTTGGCCATGGCTGGTCCCGGATGGTGATGCTGCATCCGTCCTAGCCTGAATATATGGGCAGCTGCTGATTTATCTCAAGAATGGCGGCAAGGCGGTCAGTGCACCACCGGCCCGCCGGCCTTCTTCCAAGCATCGATGCCGCCGGCGATGTGGGCGGTGTTGGTGAGCCCGGCCTCCTTGGCGGCGGCGACCGCCATCGCAGAGCGTTCGCCGAAGGCGCAGAAGAACACGACGCGGCGGCCGGTGGCGGCCGCGACCTCGCGCAGCATGCCGCCGGGCTTGAGGCTATCCTCGACGGACGGATAGGGCGTATGCAGCGCGCCTTCGAGCATGCCGTGCTTCATCCGCTCATTGGTCTCGCGCAAATCGACCAGCAGGATATCGGGACGGCCGAGGCTACCGATCGCCTCGACGGCGCGGAGCGCGCGGCCCTCTTTCTCCAGCTCCTCCTGGTGCAGGCCGACATGCATGTTGGCGGGCACCGCAACGTCCATCATCTTCGGATTGGGCAGCTTCAGATTGGCCATCAGCTCGATATAGTCGTCGACCGAGCGCACCTGGAGCCGCGGATTGTAGCGCTTCTCCTCGCCGATGGTGGAGACGGTGTCGCCCTTGTAGTCATGCGCTGGGAACACCATGGTCTCGTCCGGCAGCTTGAGCAGGCGGTTGAAGATCGAATCGTACTGCGCGCGCGACGAGCCGTTCTGGAAATCGGTACGGCCGGTGCCGCGGATCAGCAGCGTGTCGCCGGTGAAGACGCGGTCGCCCATCAAATAGGAATAGGAATCGTCGGTGTGGCCGGGCGTGTACATCACGTCGAGCGCCAGGCCCTCGATCGTCACCTTGTCGCCGTCGGCAACCCGCATCGCCACCACGTCGGCCTTGGTCTGGTCGCCCATCACGGTCATGCAATGGGTGCGGTCGCGCAGCTCGCCGAGGCCGGTGACGTGGTCGGCGTGGAGATGCGTGTCCACGGCCTTGACCAGCTTGAGATCGAGCTCGCGCAGCAGCTGGCAGTAGCGGTCGACCTTCTCTAGCACGGGATCGAGGATCAGCGCCTCGCCGCCCGGGCGGCTCGCCAGGAGATAGCTGTAGGTACCCGAAACACTGTCGAAGAGCTGGCGAAAGATCATGGCAAGACCCGGCGTGAATTACCCGGAGATTCTACTACATTTCGGGCTCGCAAGAGAAGCAATTCACTGTGTAAGCAACAAAATTTGGAAGATTTTTATTCCTGTGACGGGCGAGTGGGCGTCACCTCAGCCACCGCTGTCATTCCCCGCGAAGGCGGGGAATCCAGTACGCCGCGCCCTTTCCGTATCCCTCGCCGTCTCCGAGTACTGGATCGCCCGCCTTCGCAGGCGATGACACCGGCTGTGCCGCGACGCTTTGCCCCGACAAAAGGCTCAGGGCCTCACCAATGTGTACCCGTTCTCGCTGAGAAACAGGATCTGCCCGACCCCGACCTGCACCGGGGTGGCGGCGGGGATGAACTCCGGCCGCCTGCCGGTCTCCCGCTCGATCGTGTCGACGGTGTTGAGGCAGATGTCGAAGCGTACGCCTTGCGCGATCAGGCTCTCGACCTGCTTGCGGCGCTCGCTGCCTGACAACAGGAGATCGATGCCGGGACCGAACGCCACCACCTCGATCGCGACCTTGTCGGGGTCGTAGGCCTTCAGCAAATTGTTGGCGACGCTGAGCACCAGAGCTTGCTTCCTGGCATCGCCATCAGAGAGCTGCAGCACGATCTTGTGCTCGGCGAACGGCTTGTCCTGGAGCGGCACCTGCTGCGCGAAAGCCGGCGGCATCGCCGCCCAGGCGAACAGCGCCAGCAGCATCGCGGATAAGGTTTGCGACCGCATCATCCCTGTCCTGCGATGCCCGGATTACCCTCGACGCCTTTCAGCGTGACGCCGGAGCCGAGCCGCTCCTGAAACATCCGGCCCGAGCGCAGATATTTTGCCACCACATCCCACACCGGCGCGCCTTGCTGGCCGTTGACCGAGGCCCAGCCCGCGACCTTGTAGCGGTGGCTGGCACTGAGCGCCTTGCCTCCATTGAGCTTCAGCTCCGAGATGCGGTTGCCGATCGCCGCCGTCGGCATGCAGGTGTAGCTGAGCCCGCCGGCGCGCACCATGTCGCCGCCCTGCTGGTAATAGGGATCGGTATTGAAGAGGTTGTCGCAGACGTCTTCCAGCACGTCCTTGATCTGGGCTCCCGTCATCTCCTGCACATAGGTCTCGGGATAGCTGATCGCGGTTTCCGCGAGCAAATCCTCCATCGTCAGCGCCTGGCCGGACAGCCCGGTGACGCCCCAGCGGAAGCCCGGCGACAGCGCGATCTCGGCGTTGAGCTCGGTGCGCAGCGCGCTGCAGATCAGCTCGTCGACCGGGCCGGCGAAATTGTCGCGGCGATACAGCAGGCGATCGGGCGTCGCGATCTTCTCCAACCAGTCGGTGACAAAGGGCGCCCGCAACCGGCCGATCAGTTCGGCCATCGCGGGATCAGGTTTCAACAGCTCGGAATAGACCGGCAGCAGATGATATTTGACGTCGCCGACCTTGCCCTTGTCGAGCGCGAGATCGAGCACGGCAAGGAATTTGCCGTTGGAACCGGCATTGGTGACGAGCGTCGTGCCGCTCGCATTTTTCACGGCGATGGGCTGCGGGATCGCATCATGGGTATGGCCGCCGAGGATGACGTCGATGCCGGTGACGCGGCTTGCGAGCTTGAGATCGACGTCCATACCATTGTGCGACAGCAGGATGACCGCATCGACCTTGTCGGTGCCGCGCAAGGCATCGACATGCTTCTGGAGTTCCTCCTCGCGGATGCCGAAGGTCCAGTCCGGTGTGAACCGTTTGGGATGCGCGATCGGCACGTAAGGGAAGGCCTGGCCAACGATCGCGACGCGATGGCCGCCGAGCTCCTTGATCACCGAGGGCTTGAACACGCGCCCGGTCGCCTTGTCGAAGGCGGGAGCGTCGTTGAAAGCGGCTTCCTCGGTCAGGAAAACGTTCTGCGCCAGAAACTCGCCCTTGAAGCGCGCGAGATTGTCGCGCAGCGCCTGCTCGCCGTAGGTGAATTCCCAATGTCCGGTCATCGCCTCGATACCGAGCAGGTTTGCGGCCTCGACCATGTCGCGGCCCTGCATGATGTTGGCGAGTCCCGTGCCTTGCCAGAGATCGCCGCCGTCAACGAGCATGGAGTGCTTTTCGCCGGCATCGCCGCGCAAGCGGTCGATCAGCGTCTTCAGATAGGCGAAGCCGCCGAGCTTGCCGAAGCGGCCTGCGGACTTCTCGAACTCGAAGCAGCTGAAGGCATAGGCGTCCGCGCTGTCGGGCCTGATGCCGAAACGGTCGAGGAAGGCGCGCCCGACCAGATGCGGCGGCCGTCCGGCCATCTCGCCGATCCCGATATTGACGCTGGGCTCGCGAAAATAGACCGGATTGAGTTGCGCATGCGTGTCGGTGAGGTGAAGGATCCGCGCATTGCCGAACCGCTCGAGGTCGTAAATGCTCGCGGCCTCAGCACCGCGCGCAAGCCGTGGCAGGCTGAGCGATGCGGCAGCAAGGCCTGCATTCTTCAGGAAATCGCGGCGGCGGATCGCCATCCAGAAATTCTCCGCGCCCTTCTCATGGTCGCAAGGCTGTTGCAGGAGCGAACAGTCTAGCGGATTTCCATCGCCTTCCAGGCTTCTTTTTCGGAAATCGCCTGGAAGACCGACGCCTTCGCCAGCGCCTCGGCCTCCCTGGCTGCGGCCACGGCGCGGTCGTAATCGCCGCCCTCGGCCGCCTTCTTCGCAGCGGCCAGCGTCGAGACGGTCACGGTCCACTGGTTGCGCATGCCGGCGGCCTCCTTGGAGGAGGCCTCGGCGGCGGCATAGGCCGCCTTGTAATCCGCCTCGTTTGCCGCACGCGCCGCCGGCGCGAGGCTCAGGGCGAGCGGCAAGGCAAGCATCATGGCGAGAGCAAGCGACCGCTTCATGGCCGAGCTCCCGGTCCCGATATCGGCAGGCCGTTGGCGACGTAGGACAGGAAATATTCGACGTCGCGATATTCATCGGCCTGCGGCTCCAGCGGAACAGCGCGGGTCTGGCTGTTGCAGGTGACGAAGCGGCGGCTGGTCGTGCCCATGCCGCTCCATTCAGAGCGATAGATCGGCATCGCGTTCAGAATGCCGAGCGCCGGCGCCAGGATCTCGGCGCGGATGCGCTCACCCGGGCTCTGCACATGGCAGCTCGCGCAGGAGAAATTCAATTGACCACGGCGGGTGTAGAAATAGCGCTTGCCGTTCTCGAATGCCGCGAGCGCGCGAGGATCGTCGGGGATCTTGATGTCCATCGGCTTGCCGCGCGAGGTGAAGGCCATGTACGCCGTGAGCGAGGCCATCTCGTCCTTGACGTAGGAATAGGACGCCTCGCCATTGGCCTCGCGGCAGCGGTTGAGCGCGAGCTCCAGCGTGACGACCTTGCCTTCCTTCTCGTCGAAATAAGGATAGTTCTGGCGGATGCCGATGCCGCCGTTCGGGAAGCAGTCAGCATAGGTCTTGCCGTTCTTGAACGGGGTGGCGAACATTTCCTTGCCGGCGTCGAGGGCGAACTCGTAGGGCGGGAATTCCTCCTTCTCCTGCCACTGCCGCTTCATGTCCTCGTTCATGGAATA
The DNA here is from genome assembly GCF_055807535.1 of Bradyrhizobium sp. Kon37. NCBI lineage: Bacteria > Pseudomonadati > Pseudomonadota > Alphaproteobacteria > Hyphomicrobiales > Nitrobacteraceae > Bradyrhizobium > Bradyrhizobium sp. Kon37. Next base: position 364,255 of record NZ_JBVVOY010000001.1, on the reverse strand, counting down.
AGGACCGTTGACGAAGTCCTCGTGCTTCACGGTTGGGAATTTCTGGAAAAAGAAGTTCTGGAACGCCTTGGCATCGGCAACGGGATCGACCTTGTCGGCCGCCACCACGCGCGGAGAGGTGAGGGCGAAGGCGACGAGCGCGGCGCTCAACGAACCAAGCAGGATGGAGGTCCGGGTCTTCATCACGAGATCTTCGCGGTGGTCGTGTCCGACGCACCCTTGTTATCGGTCCAGGAGACCTTGAGATCGTCGCCTTTCTTGGCCCCCTTGAAGCTGAACTTGACGTAGGGGTCCTTCGAGACTGCGGTGCCCCAATCGGCAACGAAGACGTCCCTGCCGTTACATTCGAATTTCAGCTGCTGGATGTAATGCGCCGGGATCAGCTCCCCCTTGGCGTCCTTGACGAAGCCGGTATCCATCGGGTGCTGGATCAGGGCCTGCACCTCGGTGATGTCGCCGTTGGCGGTGGCGCGGACGCGAATGCTGGATGCCATCTCGATCTTCCTCGCTTAGCCGCCGCAGCCGCCGACGGTGACCTTGACCTCTTTGGTGGCGCTGTAGAGCTTGCCGTCGGCCTCCACGATCGCAACCACGTTGGTGGTCTTGGCCATCTTCAGCCGGTTGGCGACAGCAGGGATCGTGCCTTCGGGAATCTTGTAGCTCGCGGCCAGCGCGCTGGGATTCTCGGCCACGAAGAACGAGATCGAGGTGACCTTGTCGAGCGTCGTCGTCACCGAGATCGGCACCACGCCGCCGTTCTCGGCGATCTCGGGGGCGTCCAGCTTGACCTTGTCGGACGGCTCGGCGGTTTTGCCGTACAGCGCCTTGATGGCGTCCGCCTCACTCTTCTGCTTGAACGCCTCTTCGGGATATTTGTCGTTGGCCGCGGCGCGCGCGGGAGCGGCGCCGAACGGCAGATTGCCGAGGCCGAGCAGCGCGACCGAGGCTGCGCCCCGAAGGATCAGGCGCCGCGTCGCGCTTGGGCCGGTGAGTGTGGTCATCTCGGGTCTCCCAACCAAATCTCGTGGCGTGCCTGAAGTCACAGGGTCTGCAGGAAATCAACGATCGCGCTGATCTCCTGTTCGGTCAAAATCCGGTTCCGGCCGAACGGCGGCATCATGGTCTGCGGATTACGCTTGGTCTCGTCGAAGATGATCGCGGCCAGCTCGTTGCGATCGGGGTACTTGGCCTTGAGGTCCTTCAGTTCCGGCCCGATCGTTCCCGGCAGGTCGCCACCCTTGATCACATGGCAGGTCAGGCAATTGCCCTTGCCGCGGTCGAAAGCGAGTTTCTGGCCGTCGGCCACAGCGGACTGCGCCCACGCCGGGCTGGCGAGGCCGGCGGCAATGGCCAGCAAGATGAACAGAACGGGCGTCCGGGAAAAGGCGGTCAAGGCGTCATTCCGAGGCGTTATATCGATGGTGTCGATCGCGAAATAGAAGCGTTCCAAAGCACAAAGGGCACCGCCTGACAATCAAGACTATGCACGCGACAAAATGAAGTTAATATCTTCCCCATTGCAACTAATGAGATTATTTGTTCAGCCGATTTGGTCCGTGGGCGCGGGCCGGCTGTTTCCCTGAGCGTTTGGGCGCTCAACCTGTTTTCATCGCGTTCTCGTTTTTTCAAGGGGACCTCACTTGGCTGAATATGTCGTCGAATTCGGCAGGGATGGCGGTCGGGTCGAGTCCGACGGGCGGCTCGACGCACCGGCATTTCATCGCAATCACGAGCCGCTCTGGGCGGCACTGGAAAAGCATCTCGCCGGCTGCACCGGCAACGTGGTCGAGCTCGGCAGCGGAACCGGCCAGCACGTGGTCTACTTCGCCCGGCACACGCCCGGCCTGATCTGGTGGCCCAGCGATCTCAACCAGCGCCACCTCAAGAGCATCGAGGCTTGGCGCGTTCATTCAGGCCTGAAAAACATCCGCTCGCCACTGCGGATCGATCTCACCGATCCCGATTGGTGTCCGGAGATGAAAAGCGGGCAGGCGCCGTCAAGTCTCGCCGCATTGTTCTGCGCCAATGTCATCCACATCGCGCCATGGAGCGTCGCCGAGGGCCTGTTCGCCGGCGCCGGCCGCTATTTGCGCGCCGACGGCAAGCTGTTCCTCTACGGCCCGTTCAAGCGCGGCGGCAAGCACATCGCGCTCAGCAACGCCGTGTTCGATACCTCCTTACGTGAAGGCAATCCCGACTGGGGCGTGCGTGACATCGCCGATGTCGAGGCGCTCGCCCGCGGCGCAGGTCTTCGCCTCGTCGATACGATCGACATGCCCGCGAACAATCTGACCTTGGTATTCGCGCGATAGAAGGTCGTCATGCCCGGGCTTGTCCCGGGCATCCACATTCTTCGTGCACCAGCCAAGGCGTGGATGGCCGGGTCAAGCCCGGCCATGACGATCCGGAGACGTCAGCGCCGCAACGCTAGCCCTCGCCGTCCTTCCACCCGATCTTGTCCTTCAAGAACCGAAAGCCAATCACCTCGAACCCCGCGCGCTCCTTGTTATCCTTGCCGTAGCCGTGGCCGCCCGCTTCAGGCTCGTAGAACCAGGCTTCATAGCCCATGGCCTGGAGCTTTGCCGCCATTTTGCGCGCATGCCCGGGATGGACACGGTCGTCGCGCCGCGTGGTGGCGATCAGGATCGGCGGATAGGGCTGGCCGGCTTTGACATTGTGATAGGCGGAGTAGGTCTTCAGCCAGTCCCACTCCTCCGGCTTGTCGGGATCGCCATATTCCGCGATCCAGCTCGCGCCCGCGAGCAGCTTCGTGTAGCGACGCATGTCGATCAGCGGGATGGTGCAGAACAGCGCGCCAAAACGCCCGGGGTAGCGCACCAGCATGTTGGTGATGAGGATGCCGCCGTTCGATCCACCCTGCGCGGCAATGCGCTTTGCCGTCGTCACGCCGCGGCGGACGAGATCGGCGGCAACGGCTGCGAAATCGTCATGCGACAGTTTCTTGCCGGCGAGCCGGCCGGCATCGTGCCAGCGCGTGCCGAATTCGCCGCCGCCGCGCAAATTCGCCTGCACCGTCGTGCCGCCGCGCTCCAGCCACAGCTTGCCGAGCGATGCGTTGTAATACGGCTTCACCGAATGGGCGAAGCCGCCATAGGCGCTCATATAGACCGGTGCATCGCCGGTCTCACCGCTGGGGCCGGTCTGCACATAGGGAATGCGCTCGCCGTCGATCGAGATCGCCTCGTGCTGGGTCACCACGAGGCCGTCGGCGTTGAATGTTTTCGGCGCCTGCTTCAGCACTGTCGGGCTCGCGACGCCGCGCTCGATGAGCAGCAGCGACGGCGGCGTCAGCGGGTCCTGCACATTCGCAAGCAGGTCGCCATTGCTCTCGGAGGGATGGCGATCCAGCGGCCAGATGTCGACGACGCCGATCTGCGGCAGGCCGCCGAGTGATTCGCGGCTCCAGCTTGTGCCAGACGGCGTGCAGATCTCGAATTGCGGCTGGAGCTCGTCGAGGATCGACAGCACCAGTTTGCCGCCGGCCCAGAACAGACCCTGCAGGGCGCGGCGAGGCTCCGGCTCGAACAGGATCGCGAACTCGCGGCTGCCGGCGAGGAACGCCGAGAGCGACATGCCGAGCACGGTGTCGGCGGCATGGGTTCTGCCCTCGATCGACCAGGCTTCGCGCAGCTTCATCGCGAACCAGTCGCCATGCGCCTGCAACCAGATGCCGGTCGGCAGGTCGAGCTTCGTCGTCGTGCCGTCTGCATCGCGCAGCCAGAGAGCATGGTTGAAGAAATCGATCTGGTCGACGATCCAGCTGCGCGGGGCCGTAGCGGTGTCGTCGACGATGCCGGAGATCGCCATGTGATCGGCCGTGGTCTCGATGATGACCTGCGCCTGATCGACAGGCTGGCCGCGCCGCCACAGGCGAACCGTCCGCGAATATCCGGAAGCAGTCGCCATGCCTTCGCCATGGGCGCTCGACAGCAGCAGCGTGTCGGTATCGAGCCAATCGGCGCCGCCCTTGGCTTCCGACAGCGCAAATCCGTCCGCGACGAAACTCTTGGTGTTGAGGTCGAATTCCCGCAAGGTGACGGCGTCGCTGCCTCCGCGCGACAGGCCCAAAATGGCGCGCGAGGATCCCTTCTGTGTGGTGATGCCGCTCAGCAGCCAGTCCTCGCCTTCGCGCGCGGCGAGCTGGTCGACATCCAGCATGATCTCCCACGTGGGATGCGGTTTGCGAAACTCCGCGAGCGAAGTCTTCCGCCACAGGCCGCGCGAGTTGGTGGCGTCCTTCCAGAGATTGTGCAGTTCGGTGCCGCGGCGGCTGACATAGGGAATGTTGTCGGGACGATCGTAGATCGCCGCGAGGATGTCGCGGTCGCGCGCGAAGGCCGCTCCGCCGAACGCGTCGAGCGTCAGGCTGTTCTGCCGCGTGACGAAATCGAGCGCCTGCTTGCCTTCGATCTCCTCCAGCCAGAGCCAGGGATCGTCGTCGGGAGCGCTGAGCGTGGGCCTGTCGTCGACGGACATGAACGAAACTCCGGAAGATTGCGGCGGATAGGATTTGATCGAGCGCAAGCCGTCAAGTGCGCCGCCTGTTATCATCGGCCCGATTGCGTCAGAGACATGGCCTGCGCCCGTTTGCGCCGGTTGCCCGCCCTCCCGCGCCCCGCCATAGTGCCGGGAATCAAGCGAGCCCCTTGAAAGCCTTTGAAAGCCCCTCGAAAGCCCGTTGGGGCGGAAATGCCGATGCTGGATGTGACTGCAGCCAATGAGATCGCCGCCGACGCCCGCGTGCGCGCCAATGTGGTGCGCCTGGCCGCCGCGCAGGCGCTGACCGGCGCCAACTCGGCGGTGATCTTCGCCACCGGCGCGATCGTCGGCGCGACGCTCGCGCCCGACGTCTCGTTCGCGACCGTGCCGATCTCGATGTATGTGCTCGGCCTCGCCGCCGGCACGCTGCCGACCGGCGCGATCTCACGCCGCTTCGGCCGCCGAATGGCTTTCATCGTCGGCGCAGGTCTGGGCGCGTTGACCGGTCTGCTCGGCTCGTTCGCGATCCTGCACGCTTCGTTTCCATTGTTCTGTCTGGCGACTTTTCTCGGCGGCCTCTACGGCGCGGTGGCGCAGTCCTATCGCTTCGCTGCCGCCGACGGCGCCAGTGCTGCGTATCGGCCCAAGGCGGTGTCCTGGGTGATGGCGGGCGGGGTGTTCGCCGGCGTGCTCGGTCCGCAGCTCGTGCAATGGACCATGGATGTCTGGCAGCCTTATCTCTTTGCCTTCAGCTTCCTGGTCCAGGCGGCCGTCGCGCTGATCGCGATGGGCATCGTCGCAGGTGTCGACATGCCGAAGCCGGCACCGGCCGATCTTCACGGCGGGCGGCCGCTGCTCGAGATCGTGACCCAGCCGCGCTTCGTCGCGGCGGCGCTGTGCGGCGTCATCTCCTACCCCATGATGAATCTGGTGATGACCTCGGCGCCGCTCGCCATGAAGCTGTGCGGCTTGAGCGTTTCCGATTCCAATTTCGGCATTCAATGGCACATCGTCGCCATGTACGGGCCGAGCTTCTTCACGGGCGCGCTGATCGCCCGCTTCGGCGCGCGGAAGGTCGTTGCCGCCGGCCTGCTGCTGGAGGCCGGCGCGGCCGGCATCGGGCTATCAGGCATCACCGCGATGCATTTCTGGGCCACGCTGGTCGTGCTCGGTGTGGGGTGGAATTTTTCCTTCATCGGCGCCTCTGCGCTGGTGCTGGAGACCCACCGGCCGCAGGAGCGCAACAAGGTGCAGGCCTTCAACGATTTCCTGGTGTTCGGCATGATGGCGATCGGTTCGTTCTCGTCCGGCCAATTGCTCGCCAGCTACGGCTGGTCCGCGGTGAACATGGTGGTGTTCCCGCCGGTGCTGCTCGGTCTCGCCGTGCTCTCGCTGGCGTCCTTTGCCCGCCGCCGCAAAGCGCGGCTGGACGCAGCGATGGGTGAGTTCCCGGACGCGATCTGAGATGGCGGGAGGCTGTCAGCAGCGTTGATAGTTCGATCCAGGTCGAAGTGATTTTCGGAGTCCGGGTTGTTACATGATGCTCGTCATGAACAGGCGAGCGTGAAGCAAGGCGCTCGCGGGGGAAACGAAGGACAAGCGCAAATGCTCGACAATCCCCGGCACGATGGATCCGTCGACGAATCCTCTCTCCGCTACGAAGGCTGGCGCATCGTCGCGGTCTGCTTCCTGCTCGCGACCTTCGGTTGGGGGCTCGGCTTCTACGGCCAGAGCGTCTATGTCGCCGAGCTCCAGCGCGCGCACGGCTGGTCGGCCTCGCTAATCTCGTCCGGCACGACGTTCTTCTATCTGTTCGGCGCGCTGCTCGTCGTCTTCGTCGGCGAGGCCGTCAACAAATACGGCCCGCGCCTCGGGCTGATCGCGGGCACGCTGGCGATGTCGGCCGCGGCGGGCGCGATCGGCGCGGTGCGCGAGCCGTGGCAGCTTTATCTCGCCAACGCCGTGCTCGCCTTCGGCTGGGCCGGTACCAGCCTGGCCATGATCACCAACACGATCAGCCTATGGTTCGACCAGAAGCGCGGCATGGCCATCAGTCTCGCGCTGAACGGCGCAAGCTTCGGCGGCATCGTCGGCGTGCCGCTGCTGGTGACCCTGATCGGCCATGTCGGCTTCGCCAGCGCGATGTTTATCGTCGCCGGCGCCATGCTCGTGCTGCTCGTGCCGGTGATCCTGATTGTCGTCGGCGGCCCGCCCGATCTCCATGGCCGGCGCGCAGCGACGAGAACGAAGCCGCAATCGTCGGCGCAGATCCGCAGCCAGGCCTTGCGCGACGTCGGCTTCCTCACGGTGACCATTGCCTTTGCTTTGGTGCTGTTCGCGCAGGTCGGCTTCATCGTCCACCTGATCTCGTTCCTCGATCCCGTGATCGGGCGCGAGCGCGCGGCCGTCGCCGTTGCGGTGCTGACCGCGATGGCGGTGATCGGCCGGGTGCTGTTCTCGCTGGTGATCGACCGCCTCGACCAGCGGCTCGCCTCGGCGCTGTCGTTCCTGAGCCAGGCCGTGGCGCTTCTCGTGGTCATCAATTTGCACAATGATTACGTGCTGATCGCCGCCTGCGCATTGTTCGGCTTCTCGGTCGGCAATCTCATCACGCTGCCGTCGCTGATCGTGCAGCAGGAATTCGATTCCGCCTCGTTCGGCGTGCTGATCAGCCTCAACACCGCGATCAACCAGGTGACCTATGCCTTCGGCCCCGGCGTGGTCGGTTTTCTGCGCGATTTCTCCGGCGGCTACGAGCTGCCGTTCTATCTGTGTATTGCGCTGGAGCTGGCAGCGGCGGCGCTGATCATGGTGCGGGGGAAGCCGCATGTGAAGACTGCGTAGAGGCGCGGCGTCGCTTCAACATCCTCCGTCATTGCGAGCGCAGCGAAGCAATCCAGACTGCTACTGCGGAAAGATTCTGGATTGCTTCGTCGCTTCGCTCCTCGCAATGACGAGGAGAGAGTGGAGTTCACGCCTCGCGCTGCTTCAGCAGCTCCTCCACGTCCAGCCGCTTCGTGAACATCGAAAGCTTCCCATCCGGCCCGAACGGCCATTGCTCCCGCGGCTTGTCCCAATACAGCTCCACGCCGTTCTGGTCCGGATCGCGCAAATACAGCGCTTCGGACACGCCATGGTCGCTGGCCCCGTCGAGCGCAATGCCGGCCGAGAGCACGCGGTGCAGCGCATCCGCCAGCGCGGGCCGCGTCGGATAGAGGATCGCGGTGTGATAGAGGCCGGTCGTGCCCGGCGGCGGGGGCGAGCCGCGCTTGCTCTCCCAGGTGTTGAGCCCGATATGGTGATGATAGCCGCCGGCCGAGATGAAGGCCGCGCCGGAGCCCATGCGTTGCATCAGCTCGAAACCGAGCACGCCGCAATAGAAGCCCAGCGCGCGATCGAGATCGGCGACCTTGAGATGGACGTGGCCGATCCTGGTGCCGGCGGCGACGGCTTGGTTCTGTGACATGCGGCTGCTCCGTTGATGGACTCCACATAAGCTCGGGCTCGGAACAGTGCTACTGACCTATCCCGAAACCCATCGTTTCCTTACGCGAAACTATGACAGCTCCCGCACCTCGCCCTCCGGCAGCTCGAACTCAAACGTGTTCAGCGTCATCGACACCAGCGTGTAATAGCCGCAGAGACCAATCACCTCGACCACGCCGCGCTCGCCGAGCAGCTTCACCGCCGCGTCATAGAGGCCCTTCTCGACGCCGTGGCCCTCATGCAGCGATCTCGCGACGTCGTAGATCATCTTGCCCTTGGGATCGTCGAAGACGGGCGTGCGGCGGTCGCGGATGGCATCGATGATGTCTGGGTCCATGCCGCCCGCAAGCGCCAGGCGCTTGTGCGCATACCATTCGTAATGCGCGGTCCAGTGCCGCGCCGTCACCAGGATCGCGATCTCCGAGAGCTTCGCAGGGAAGATCGTATCGTAGCGCAGGACCTCGCCGAGCCGCGTGGCGTGACGGGCCATGTCGGGGCTGTTCAGCCAGGCCATCATCGGCGCCGGCGGCTTGCCGCGCTTGCCGGCAATCGACTCGTCATAGGTCTGCCGCTGGCTCTCGTTCATTTCGCCAGGCGAAAGAAGTTTCAGGCGCATTGTTGTTTCCTCTTTGTTTTCAAGCTTCGCCGTCGCGGCGACTATAGCGGATGCGTGACACGGAAGTGGTTGAATTCCGCGGGAGCTTGGCCCAGAGTCGCGCTCAACAAGCCGATATAGATTGATGGAAACGATCCATGAGCGACAAAACGAGCGAGACTGAGACCGCCGATCTCGAAACATTCCGCAGCGAAACGCGCGCCTGGTTGGAAGCCAATTGCCCGGCGGAGATGCGCAAGCCCGCGACGTCCGATGCCGACGTGTTCTGGGGCGGACGCAATGCAAAGTTCTCGTCCGAGCCGCAGCGCATCTGGTTCGAGCGCATGCGCGACAAGGGCTGGACCGTACCTGATTGGCCGAAGGAGTACGGCGGCGGTGGCCTCAGCGCTGCCGAGCACAAGGTGCTGCGCGCGGAAATGGCCAGGATGGGCGCGCGTCCGCCGCTGTCGAGCTTCGGCATCTGGATGCTCGGGCCGGCGCTGCTGAAATACGGCAACGACGCCCAGAAGAAGGAGCATCTGCCGAAGATCGCGGCGGGCCTGATCCGCTGGTGCCAGGGCTATTCCGAGCCGAACGCCGGCTCCGATCTCGCCTCGCTGCAGACCCGCGCCGAGAGCGATGGCGACGATTTCGTCATCACGGGGTCGAAGATCTGGACGTCCTATGCCAACTACGCCGACTGGATCTTCTGCCTCGTCCGCACCGATCCCACCGCGAAGAAGCATGACGGCATCAGCTTCATCCTGTTCGACATGACCTCGAAGGGCGTGACGACCAAGCCGATCCTGCTGATCTCCGGCTACTCGCCGTTCTGCGAGACCTTCTTCGATAACGTCCGCGTGCCGAAATCGCATGTGGTCGGCACCGTCAACCGCGGCTGGGACGTCGCCAAATATCTGCTCCAGCACGAGCGCGCGATGATATCCGGGATGGGCGAGCGCGGCGTCGGCCGTCCGCTCGGCCAGATCGCGGCCGATTCCGTCGGCACCGATGCGCTGGGGCGGCTCGACGATTCCATGCTGCGCGGCCGGATCGCCAGCTTCGACGTCGATGAAGCCGCCCTTGCAGCCTGCGCCGAGCGCGCGGTCGATCTCGCCAAGGCGGGTCAGGCGCATCCGGCGTTCTCGTCGGCGATGAAATATTACGGCACCGAGCTCAACAAGCGCCGTTACGAGATCCTGATGTCGGCCGGCGGCGTCGATGCACTGGAATGGGAGAGTGAACGTTCGAAGCAGGGCGCGCGTCCTCGCGCCTGGCTGCGGACCAAGGCCAACTCGATCGAGGGCGGCACCACCGAGGTCATGCTCGGCATTGTCGCCAAGCGCATTTTGGATTTGCCGGGGGCGTGAGCCTTTCCGTCATTCCGGGGCGCGACGAAGTCGCGAGCCCGGAATCTATTCCTCGACCAGCGCTGCCGCACAATGGATTCCGGGCCTGCGCCTCACGGCGCATCCCGGAATGACAAGAAAATATAGAATCGGAACACGCACATGGCCCTCGTCCTCACCGAAGAACAATCGATGCTCCGCGACAGCGCGCGCGGGCTGATCAGCGACAAGGCGCCGGTGTCGCATTTGCGGCATCTGCGCGACAGCAAAGACCCCACCGGCTTTTCCAGGGAGTTTTGGCATTCCTTCGCCGAGATGGGCTTTGCCGGCTTGCTGGTGCCGGAAGAGTTCGGCGGCAGCGGCCTCGGCTATGTCGAGGCCGGCGTGGTGATGGAGGAGATCGGCCGCACGCTGATGCCGTCGCCGTTCCTCGCCACCAGCGTCGTTGCGGCCTCGGCGCTGAACCGTGGCGGCAATGCCGCGCAGAAGTCGGAATATCTGCCGAAGATCTCCAACGGCTCCCTGCTGGCGACGCTCGCGATCGACGAGAGCGCAAAACACCGCCCGCTTCAGACCAGCCTCCAGGCCGTGCGCGCCGGCAACGGTTTCAGGCTCTCCGGCGCCAAGGCGCTGGTGGTCGACGGTCACGTCGCCGATCTGCTCATCGTCGCTGCGCGCACTGCGGGTTCGGCCGGCGAGCGCGAGGGGCTGACGCTGTTCCTGGTCAACCCGAAGGCCAGGGGCGTTGCGATCGAGCGCACCATCATGGTCGACGCGCACAATGCGGCGCGGATCGAGCTCGCCAATGTCGAGGTCAACGCCGACAGCGTGCTCGGCGAAGTCGACCAGGGGGCCGGCTTGCTCGACGGCGTGCTCGATATCGGGCGCGGGGCGGTGGCCTCCGAAATGGTGGGCCTGAGCGAAGAGGTGTTCAACCGCACCGTCGAGTACCTGAAAAGCCGCAAGCAGTTCGGCAAGCTGATCGGCGAATTCCAGGCGCTGCAGCACCGCGCCGCCGAGCTCTATGTCGACATCGAGATCACCCGCGCCGCCGTGATGAAGGCGCTGCAGGCGCTCGATACGGACGTCGCCAAGGCCGCATCAAGCGTCGCAGTGGCAAAAGCCCGCGCCGGCACCACCGCCACCCGCGCGGTGCAGGAAGGCGTGCAGATGCATGGCGGCATGGGCATGACCGACCAGTTCGACATCGGCTTTTTCATGAAGCGCGCGCGCGTGTGCGAGGAATTGTTCGGCGACGCCAATTACCACACCGAGCAGCTGGCAAGGGCGCGGGGATATTGAGGCTCGTAGCCCGGATGGAGCGCAGCGAAATCCGGGTTCTGTCCACGCGGCGAGATCGCCCCGGATTGCGCTGCGCTCCATCCGGGCTACGGTCCTCGCGAGGACCGTCACCGCGGAGGGATTCTGGATTGCTTCGCTACGCTCGCAATGACGGTGGTTAGACCGTCTTATCGCACCGGCGGTGCATACTGCACGCCGCCTGCATTCCACAGCTGGTTCATGCCGCGCGGGATCTTCAGCTTCGACTTCTCGCCGATGTTGCGCTCGTACATCTCGCCGTAATTGCCGACGTGGCGGATGATGCGGACGACCCAATCCTTGGTCAGGCCGAGCTGCTCGCCGTAATTGCCCTCGGTGCCGACCAGCCGCATCACTTCCGGCTTCTTCGACTTCAGGGCCTCGTCGATGTTCTCCGAGGAGACGCCGAGCTCTTCGGCGTTGATCATCGCGTACAGCGTCCACTTCACGATCATCATCCAGTCGTCGTCGCGCTGGCGCACGACGGGCGCGAGCGGCTCCTTGGAGATCATGTCCGGCAGGATCATGTGGTCGCCGGGCTTCGACAGGTTGATCCGCAGCGCGTAGAGCTGGGAGACGTCGGCGGAGAGCGTGTCGCATTTGCCGGTGTCGTAGGCTTTCACGACGTCGTCCAGCTTGTCGAACTTCACCTCTTCATACTTCATGTTGTTGGCACGGAAGTAATCCGCGACATTGAGCGCCGTGGTGGTCCCGGTCTGGACGCAGACCTTGCTGCCGGTCAGGTCCAGCGCGGTTTCCTTGTTGCGCGCGCGCGGCAGCATGAAGCCTGCGCCGTCGTAATAGGCGACCGCGGGAAAATAGAGATCGTAGTCGAGCTCGCGCGCCATGCTCCAGGTCGAGTTGCGCGAGAGGATGTCCACCTTTCGGCTCTGCAATTCCTTGAAGCGCTCGCTGGCATCGAGCGCGACGAATTTCGCCTTGCTCGGGTCGTTGAAGATCGCGGAGGCCACCGCGCGGCAGAAATCGACGTCGAAGCCGGTCCAGTTGCCCTTGTCGTCGGGGATCGAGAAGCCCGGCAGGCCCTTGTTGACGCCGCACAGCACTTCGCCGCGGCGGACGGTGCGCTTCAGCGTGCGAGTGTCGTAAAATTCATAGATGATGGCCAGGACAGCGACCAGCACGGCGACTGCGAGCCCGATCAGCAGGCCGCCACGAAAAGTGCGCATCATGTTGCTCTCTCGAAATAATCGGGAAAAGGAATATTCGCCAGGGCGAGGAGATCAGAGCTCGGGCTTCTGCCGGATGACAACCTTGGTGCCAACAGGGACGCGATCGTAGAGATCGGCGACGTCACGGTTGACGAGCCGGAAGCAGCCCGAGGAGACCTTGGTGCCGATCGTGTCGGGCCGGTTGGTGCCGTGGATGCGGTAGACCGTGGTGCCCAGATACATGGCGCGGGCGCCGAGCGGATTGCCGGGGCCGCCGGCCATGAAGCGCGGCAGATAGGGCTGGCGCTGGATCATCTCCGGCGGCGGCGTCCAATCCGGCCATTCCTTCTTGTTGGTGATGTTCACCAGCCCCTGCCACTGAAAACCATCGCGGCCGACGCCGATGCCGTAGCGGATCGCACGACCGCCGGGCTGCACCAGATAGAGATGCCGTTCGGCGGTCGAGATGATGAGGGTGCCGGGCGCTTCGGTGGTGCGGAAGTAGACGACCTGCTTCTGCCATTCCGGATCGAGCTCGAAAGCATCGTCGGCGACCAGGCCCGGCTCGTCGCCGCGGTCGGGCTGCTGGGCGTAGGCATGGGGCGCGGACAGGATCAGGCCGATCGCAGCCACAAATATCCCGGTCAGGCGACGAAAATCCGTCATTTCAAGCTCTCCCCACTGCCACAGCGAATATCGTTCGGAACCATCTGAACCCAGCGGCAGCTTCATGGCAAGTTGATGGCGCGCCCGGCTGGTATGTCACGAGAATGCTTTGGTTTTTTGACGGACCGCGCGCAATGCCACAAATGGGGGATGGCGCGAAAAGCAGTGGTCGCGGCGTCGCCTAGGGTGGGCGACCAGATTTGCATTCACAAGCGCCGTCATGCCCGGGCTTGTCCCGGGCATCCACGTTCTTGGCGCTATGGGGGTAAAGACGTGGATGGCCGGGACAAGCCCGGCCATGACGATGTGGAAGCAGCGATATCAGATCTGGTTGTTCTCCGGCTTAATCCCGAGTCGCCGGACGATCTCCGTCCCCACGGCCCGGGCCTCAGGCCGAGACCCGATGCGAGGGCTGCGAAACCGTTGCCCGGAGAGCAATCGGATCACGACGATGCAGTGCTCGTCCTCGGAGCGGCCGCGGCGCTCGACCGTGATCGTCTTGACGTCGGGCCCTTCGATGTGGTCGGCGCGCAGCGTGCCGTCGCCCCACAGGCGTTCGACGCGGATATCGCCTTGCCGTATGATCCAGAACGCGCCGGTCACAAGATTGGCATAACGGGAAACGCCGAAAGCGGCGATCGCGCCGATTGGCAGCAGCATGATGTCGACCGGCCCGGGCGACAGGCCACGCCACAGCCTGTAGGCGTAGGGAACGGCGCACAATGCGACGACGATCAGTGCGACGATCCTGATGTCCCTTGGAGAAAACGGCTCGAGCGGGTCGCCGAGACGCATCTCGGGATTGCTGGCATCGAGCAGATTGACGGGAGATTCGACGTCGGGAACGTCGAATTGCGCGGCGATCCGCGCCACCGTGTCGTGCACGTGCGTGACGTCGCTGATCGGCGGCGATGTCAGGCGCTCACCGGAGGCCAAGGTGAAGGCGAGCTGGAAGCGGGCTTTCGCCCTCTTGCTGCCGGGAACCTGCAATCCCCTGATGTCGTCCTTGACGACGATCCGCGTCCGGAGTTTTCCGAACGGACGCTGCTCCCCGATCAGGATCTCGTCCGGCGTGATGATCCACACCACCGCCGGCGCCAGCATGATGATGGCGACGAACGCCGCTCCCACCAGCAGCGCGACCACGGAGATGATCACCTCCAGAGTGTCGTGCGTGAACAGGCCCGGCGTGAAGCACAGCGCAACGGCGGCCGCAAAGCCGGACATCACCAGCCGCTGCGCGATCGAGGCGCCTTCACGAAGGCGAATGTCAGTGTTGCTGGTGGCGTCGTCCATCGCGGGCGGCTGATTACGTGGCCCGCGAAACTCCACGGACGGGTCCATGGAGTCAAGCAACAAGGGCGAGACCCGCGCCGCTGTTAGCTGTTGGCGTTCAACAGCTTTGCCACGGTGCGGTCGATCTCGTCATAGCGGCCTTCGCCCGCGTGCTGGAACACGATCTTGCCGTTCTGGTCGATGATGTACTGCGCCGGCCAATACTGGTTGCTGTAGGCGTTCCAGGTCCTGGAATCATTGTCCTGCGCCACCGGATAGGTGATGCCGTGCCGCTTCAGCGCCGCCTGCACACTGGAGGCCGAGCGCTCGAACGGGAATTCCGGCGTGTGCACGCCGACCACGACGAGACCCCGGTCCTTGTACTTGGCGTAGAGCTCGGTGACGTGCGGCAGCGTGTTGACGCAGTTGACGCAGCCATAGGTCCAGAAGTCCACCAGCACGACCTTGCCGCGGAGGTCGGCGAGGCTGAGCGGCTTCGAGTTGAACCAGTTGTTGATGCCGGTGAAGTCGGGCGCAGTCTGCTGGCTGGCGGCAGCGGTGACGACAGGAACGGCGCGCGCGGCCTCGTCGCAGATGCCGGGGATGACGGCGCCTGTTACGGCGATGCCGACCAGTGCGGCGGAGACGGCGAGCAGTTTGAAAGTCATGGACGAGTCCTCCGGTTGAGATGCGCGATGTTCACAGGCCGATCTGGCCGGTGGGATAGAAGCCGGTGAGCCACGCCACGATCAGCGTGTCGTATTGGAAATAGGCGGCGACGGCGAAGCCGATCACGACGACGCCAAAACCCTGCTGCAGCCGCGGCGAGATGCGCGCGAGACTGCGCACCCGCGTGGTCGCGGCCTGCCCGCCATAGGCGATCGCCAGCATGGGGATCGCCGCGCCGATCGCGTAGGCGATCAGCAGCGTGCCGGCCCAGGTCGCGTTCTTAGTTGTCGCGACCAGCGTCAGGATCGAGCCGAGCACAGGGCCGGCGCAGGGCGTCCAGACCAGGCCAAGCGTGGTGCCGAGCACGAGCCCGCCGAGCGCGCCCTCGCGCTGCGTGGCGCCGGAGTTGCCGAGATCGAGCCAGCCGTTGAGCCGGATCGACAGCCATTCGAACGGCGCCGGCCACAGCATCAACAGGCCGAAGCCGAGCAGCAGGATCGATGCCACCTCGCGCAGCACATTCGGATCGAAATCGAACAGTCGCGTGATCGCACCGAGCAGCAGCGCGGTCGCGGAGAAAGACATGACGAAGCCGAGCGCGATCATCGCCGGGCGTAAGTGTCCCGCGCGCCCGATCGAGGCGCCGAGCAGGATCGGCAGCATCGGCAGCGTGCACGGCGCGGCGATGGTGAGGATGCCGGCGAGGATGGCAAAGAGAAGTTCGAGCATCGGGGCACTCGTGATGGGGTCACGAGGATGGTTCGTGGGTGATGGGCGGATTGTTACGAGTGTCACGTGCTCGTGACGGAGGAGCCGTGGCCGCATCGGCGGTGTGCCCCCTCTCCCCCTCGCGGGGGAGGGTTGGGGTGGGGGCTCTCTCCGCGAGCGAGACTCCCCAAGAGGAGAGAGCCCCACCCGCCGCGCCCGGGACGATGCTTCGCATCGCCCATGGCGCGTCGACCTCCCCCGCAAACGGGAGAGGTGCACCGTCCCCGCGGTCAGCTCTATCGCCCCACAGACCCCCAAACACAAAACGACCCGGAGGGGGGCATCCCGTCCGGGTCGCTGGAGGTCTTGGGAGGTTTAACGAAACCGTATGTGAGTTTTATAGGAGGGAAGTTTTTCCGCCTGATGTTGTGCTTTGTTTCAATTGTTTCGTCGACGGTAACACTTCCGTGTCCGGGACAGGGTCAAAACAAACTCCCTATCCCTTTGAAATATTTGAGCTTCAGGCGGCAAAGCGCTCGACGCCACAGCCCTTAA
Source organism: Bradyrhizobium sp. Kon37 (assembly GCF_055807535.1). Classification (NCBI taxonomy): domain Bacteria; kingdom Pseudomonadati; phylum Pseudomonadota; class Alphaproteobacteria; order Hyphomicrobiales; family Nitrobacteraceae; genus Bradyrhizobium; species Bradyrhizobium sp. Kon37. Next base: position 347,963 of record NZ_JBVVOY010000001.1, on the reverse strand, counting down.
GCAATTCGGCGAGTTGCTTGCGGGCGTAGAACATCCGGGTCTTCACCGTGCTCTGGGGGATGCCGATGATCTGTCCGACCTCCTCCACCGACTTCTCATGGTAGTAGACGAGGGTGATGATTTCCCGATGCGCGGGTGACAGCTTCTGAACGCAGGCGCGCAGGATGGCGCTGGTGTCGCTGCGGTCGAGCGAGGTCTCCGGTGTGTCGCAACCGTCGGCGATCTGGCGCACGTCTTCCTGGTCGATGTCCTCGAAGCGGCGCTGGCGCATCGCGGTCAGCGCCTTGAAGCGGGCGATCGAGAGCAGCCAGGTCGAAACCTGCGAGCGGCCCTGGAATTGGCCGGCGGTCCGCCACACGTCCAGAAACACCTGGCTGACGAGGTCTTCCGCCGTGGTGGCGTCGCGCACGATCCGCAGGATGAAGCGGTAGACGCGCACATTGTGCCGGCAATAAAGGATGTGCATCGACGTCCGGTTGCCGTCGGCAATGCTTTCGAGAAGCATGTCGTCCGAGGTCGCCTGAGCGGCAATGATGCTCTGGCTGGCTTGGGCGTTGATGGCGATGACGTTCGGCATTGACTTGGCTCCCCGTAGCGCCGCAACCGAGCGGCGTTTCCTTCGACCAAAGTGTTAATGAGCCAACGTTTCGGGACGTCTGCACGAAAAGGGGAAAATGGTTTCGTGCGCCATCAAATTGTTTCGTCGGATTAGCCGCGACGAAACATTTGGGGCAAAAAAGCGTGGAATTTCAATGTACGGAAAATACGGGGTGGGGACTAGGCGACGAGCCGGAGGCGCCGGGAACGTATTTCGGGCCTTTGCGTTCGCACTCCCCGTGTCGTCCTGGCTTTCGCCAGAACGACAATGGCCCCTACGCCTTCTCGCCCGCCGGCGAGAACAGATAGCCGCCGCCGCGGATGGTGCGGATCACGGCGGGTTTTGTCGGATCGGGCTCGATCTTTCGGCGGATGCGCATGATGCGCAGGTCGACGGCGCGGTCGAAGGCTTCGGCGTCGCGCGCATTGGCCAATTCCAGCAGGCGCTCGCGCGACAGCACGCGCTTTGGATTGGCCGCGAACACTTTCAAGAGCCCGAACTCGGATGCGGTCAGCGGGTGCTCGTTGCCCTCGTCGTCGCGCAAGGCCTGCGCTTCGAGATCGAGCCACTTCGTCCCGAACCGTACCAATTGCTCCTTGTCCGATTTCGCAGCCGCCGTTTCCGCCACGGCTTTCGCCGGCGCGCTCCGGCGCAGCACCGAGCGGATGCGCGCCATCAGCTCACGCAGCTCGCACGGCTTGGCCACGTAATCGTCGGCGCCGAGCTCGAGGCCGACGACGCGGTCGATCGGGCTCGCCGTCGCCGTCAGCATGATCACCGGCACGTTGATGCGGCTCTTGAGGTCGCGGATGATCGAGAGCCCGTCTTCCTCCGGCATGTTGAGGTCGAGCACGACGAGGTCGGGCATGCTGCCGTCGATCGCCGTGCGCAACGACTTGCCGCCGTCGCACAGCGTCACGGTGAAGCCGTGCATCTTGAGGTAATCGCCGACCATCTCCCGGGCCGGGGCCTCGTCGTCGACGATCATGATGTGCTGGCTTTGGGTCATGGTCCTGAGATCACGGTATTTCGGTCGCGGGGAGGGTGATGGTGAACGTCGAGCCCTTGCCGGGGCCCTCGCTCTCGGCGGTCACCTCGCCGCCGTGCATGTCGATAATACGCTTGACGATGGACAACCCAAGCCCGGTCGAGCTCTCGCCGGCGGTCGGTTTTGCCGACAGCCGCTGGAACCGGCCGAACAAGCGGCCGAGATCCTCCGGCGACAGGCCGGCGCCCTCGTCGCTGACGCGGACGATGGTGTCGCCGCCCTCATGGCTCACGATGACGCCGATCTTGCCGCCGATCGGCGAGTATTTGATGGCGTTGCTGATCAGATTGTCGATCGCCTCGCGGATGCGGTCGGTGTCGCACATGGTGACGATGTTGACGGGCGCGGTGACGCTGATTGCCTGCTGCTTGTTGACGGCCAGCGGCTGGTTGGCCTCGGCGACTTCCTTGACCAGGGCCGCGACGTCGACCGGCTCGCGGCGGATGGTGATGTCGAAGGCATCGGCCATCGCGTCCGAGATCAGATGGTCGACCATCGAGGTCAGGCGCTTGGTCGCATCGCGGATGTGATCGACCTGGGCGACCACGCCGCCTGACGACGCGCCGGTCGAGATCAGCTCCTTCAGCATCTCGGTGCGGCCGAGGATGACGCCGAGCGGGTTCTTCAGATCGTGGGCAACCGTGCCGAGGATTTCGTTCTTGAAGCCGTTGGCGCGCTGCAGCCGCAGCCATTGCGCCGAGAGCCGGCGGTTGGCCTGCATCAGCGCGCGGGTGCGCTGGGCGACGCGGTCTTCCAGCTGGGTGTTGGCGGCCTGGAGCTGCTGGTAGAGGATGACGTTGTCGAAGGCGATCGAGAGCCGGCTGGAGAAGATCTCGACCAGCGAGCGGTCGGTCTCGGACAGCTCGCGCTCGGCCTGCAGCAGCACCACGACCTCGCGCCCGCTTCCGGTGCGCAAATAGATCACGCTGCGGTGGTCGGCGAATTCGTTCTTGCGGCCCTGGAAAGCGGCTTCCACCATCGCGCGCAGATCGGGATCGAGCGCCTTCGACGAGGTCGTGCCGATGAACCGGCTGTAGCAGCCGCTGCCGGCAAGCACCGAGAGCTCGGGGTCGATGCCGCCATTGTCGCGCAAAACCAGGATGCCGGCGCAATCGACGTTGAGCAGCGAGGCGAGCTGGGTCAGCACGCCCTCGGCGAGCCGCTGCATCGACTTGAAGTCGTACAGCGTGGAAGCCGCGTCGATGATGATCTCGAGCCCGCGCCTTGTCTGCAGCATGCGCTCGAGCTGCTGGTAGGAGCGCAGCGCCGCGGTCAGCGAGGTGAACAGCTTGTCGGCGGTGAGCTCGGTCTTGGCCTTGTAGTCGTTGATGTCGTACTGCACGATCACGCGCCGCTCGGGCGCCTGGCCGGGCTGTCCGGTGCGCAGGATGATGCGGACGGTCTCGTTCTTGAGCTCGTTGCGGATGTACTCGACCAGCTCGAGGCCGGCGACATCCGTCTCCATGATCACGTCGAGCAGCACGGCGGCGATGTCGTTATGCGCGGCCATCAGCTTGCGACCTTCGGCCGCGGAATGGGCGGAGAGGATCTCCAGGCCCTGGCCGTTGAGGGAATAGTCCGAGAGCGCAAAACGCGTGCCGTCATGCACGGCCGGATCGTCGTCGATGACGGCGATCTTCCATTTCCGGGCGTCAACATCCTCCGATGCGGTACCGGTGTCGTCGATCAGGTGGAGGACATCGTCCTGTTCGGCCATTGAGAAGTCCCGTCAGTCTCTGTGCTTTGCCCGCCGCCTTTGGCGACCCGGGGCATGATAATGCGAAATGTAGTGCCTTGTCCCAGCTTGGATTCCAGCATCATGCGACCGCCGAGCTGCTGGGTGACGAGGTTATAGACGATATGGAGGCCGAGTCCCGTGCCACCTTCATTGCGCCTGGTGGTAAAGAATGGGTCAAAGGCCTGGCGCTGCACGTCGGAGGTCATGCCGGCCCCATCATCGGTGAAGATGATCTCGACGTCGTCGGCCCCGCGGGGCCGCGCCGAGATCGTGATCGTGCCGGCGCGGCCGTCGGCAAAGGCGTGGTTGGCGGCATTGAGGAACAAATTGGTCAGGATCTGGCCGTAGGAGCCGGGATAGCCGTCGAGCAGCAGTCCCTCGGGCATGTCGACATTTAGCGTGATCGGCGAGCGCTTCAGCACCGGGCGCAGGCTCGCGATGATCTGGTCGGTGGCTTCGCTCAGTGAGAACTGCCGCCGCTCGGCATGGGAGCGGTCGACCGCGACCTGCTTGAACGACTGGATCAGTTCGCCGGCGCGCTGGAGATTGGCGACGAGCTGCTGCGAGGCGTCGCGCGAGGACTGCACGAATTCTTCCAGCTGCGAGCGGCGCAGGCCGCCGTCGCCCTTGAGCTGGGCCTCGAAGATCTCGGTGCGCCGGGCAAAGCTCGACGCAACGGTGAGGCTGATCCCGATCGGATTGTTGACCTCGTGCGCGACGCCGGCGACGAGGCCGCCGAGAGCTGCGAGCCTCTCGGCATCGATCAGATTCTGCTGCGCGGCATTGAGCTCGAGCAGCGCGCTCTCGGCCTTCTCCTTGGATGCGCGCAGCTCGTCCTCGGTCTGGCGCTTCGCGATCGCGTTTTCGCGGAATACTTCCACCGCGCGCGCCATGGCCCCGACCTCGTCGCGCGCGCGCGTGCCTTGTACCTCGCGGCCGAGGTCGCCGAGCGTGATCGCGCGCATCGCCGCCATGATCTGCTGCAGCGGCAGCCGGATCGACAGCGCGATCAGCACGCCGGCGGTGAGGATGATGCCGAGGAAGATCACGGCGATGGAGAGAACACGGCGGGAAATGTCCGCCAGCGTGCGGTCGAACGTCTCCTGCGCCTTCTGCTCGCGCTGGCGCATCTTGGTGGAGAGATCGTCGATGGCGCCGATCGCCTCGGCCTGGTTGGCGTCGATGGTGTTGCGCAGCAGCTCGGTACGGTTCGTGAGCTGCTCGGAGAGCTTTGCGAAGCCCTCGCGCAGCGCGGCAGTGCGGGCCGCGAGCCGCCGCAGCGCCATGCGCTGCAGGTCGTTGTCGGCGAGATCGATCATCACGGGGATGGTTTTCTCGATCGTCTCGGTGTTGCGGCGGGCGTCGTCGGCCGCACCCGATGACAGCGACAGATAGTAGGAATTGGCCGCAACCAGCATCGCGGTGAAGGCCTCGCGCGACTTGCCCAGCGACGGCCAGATCAGCGCGTCGCGATGGCCGGTGGCGCCTTCGATGATGGAGTAAAGGCCGGCCATGTCCCTGGCCGGTCCCTGCACCTGATCCTCATAGGTCTTCGCGATGGTGGCCTGCACGCCGCGCAGCTCGCCGAAGCCGTTGAGGAAGCGGTCGGTGGTGCGCTCCAGCTCCTCGACCGAGCCCGACAGCATCGGGTCCTTGGCGGCACGGTTGGCCAGCGTCCCCAGCACCGCCTCGCGCAGCAGCAGGATCTCGGCGAACAGATCGGGGCTCGGCTGGTTGATGTAGCGGTGGATCAGATTGTGCAGCCGCCCGGTCTCGCTTTCGAGCAGCGCCAGGATGCGGTCGGATTCGCGCACCTGGCGCACGTCGTCCCAGGCCGAGCCGAGCACCTGCGAGCCGTTCCAGATCAGCCCGACCAGCACGATGACCACGGCGGAGTTCAGCGCCGCGATCGACAGGATGCGCCAGCGGATCGGCACCGCCCGGAGCACGCCGACCAGCCGCGCGCGCAGCCGCCCCATCGGTCCGGGAGACCTGTCTGCATGCTCGCTGTGTCCAAGCCCGGGCAAGAGGCCTCACTCCACCTTGCGAATGCGTTCGATCAGCGCGGCCGCGACCGGATCCTGCCCGGCCTTGGCGTAGATCGCGACCATCGCGTCTTCGAACGGCTTGCGGTCGATATCCCTGACGATGGTGACGCCCGCTGCTTCCGCCTTGCGCTGCGACTGCTCCTCGAGGTCGCGCCATTTCTCGCGCATGAACCGGCTGGAGCGCTGCGCGGCTTCCCGGAAGATGGTCTGGTCGTCGGCCGAGAGGCTTTTCCACGCCTTCAGCGAGATCACCAGCACTTCGGGGCTCATCGTGTGCTCGGTGAGCGCGAGATAGCCGGCATGCTTGTAATGGTCCGTCGTCACGTAGGAGGGCCAGTTGTTCTCGGCGCCATCGATCAGATGGTTGGCAAGCCCGGCAAGCACCTGCCCATAGGGCATCTCGACCGGCTCCGCGCCGAGCGCGCGGATCATCTGGCTCATCAACTCCGACTGCTGCACCCGGATCCGCAATCCCTTGAGGTCCGCGACGCTTCTGACCGGGCGGGCGCCGTTGTAGATCGACCGCGCGCCGGAATCGTAGAAGGCGAGGCCAACGAAGCCATAGGGCTCGAAGCTGCCGAGAATCTCGCCGCCGATCGGCCCGTCCAGCACCTTCTGCATGTGCTCGATGGACCGGAACAGGAACGGCATCGCCAGCACGTTCATCGCCGGGACGAAATTGCCGATCAGCGCCACATTGGTCCGGTTGAGATCGATCGCGCCGACCCGGGTCTGCTCGATGGTCTCCTTCTCTTCGCCGAGCTGGCGGGAGTGGAACACCTTGACCTCGTGCCGGCCGCCGCTGCGCTCGGCGATCAGGGCGCCCATGTAGCGCAGCGCCTGCACGGTCGGATAATCCTCGGTCTGGGTGTCGGCGGCGCGGAATTCCCGCGCAGCGGCTCCCGTCGCGCAGATGGCGATCAGAAGCGCGACGAAAACCACCCCGATCCGCGAGCGTTCGGCACGGTTCAACACTGGCACACTCAACCCCTCAGTGGTGGAGTCTATGGCGGGAGCAAAAGGTTCAATGCAATCTAGCAGATGGTCGGGGGAAGGCCATCCCGCCGGGCGCCCCGGCGTGATTGTGCGGCGCGGCCGGCGCTCATTCCCGGTTGAAACCGCAAATGCCGCGCCTTAAGCAGGGACGGTCGCCGTCGTCGCGCGATACGGAAAGAGCATCGTGATTTCAGCATTGCGCTTCTTGCAGGTCGTTGCCGCCCTTGCGGCCCTCTTCTTGGCCATGCCGGTGCGGGCCGCGACCGACATCGCGTGGTGGCACGCCATGTCCGGCGAACTCGGCCGCCAGCTCGAGAAGCTCGCCTCCGACTTCAACGCCTCGCAGCCGGATTATCGCGTCGTGCCGACTTACAAGGGCAGTTACACCGAGACGGTGACGGCCGCGATCTTCGCCTTCCGCTCGCGCAGCCAGCCCGCGATCGTCCAGGTCAACGAGGTCGCCACCGCCACCATGACGGCTGCCAAGGGCGCGATCTACCCCGTGTTCAGCCTGATGCGGGACATGAACGAGCCGTTCTCGCTCAATGACTACCTTCCCGCGGTCTCCGGCTACTACACCGATGCGGCCGGCAATCTCTTGTCGTTCCCGTTCAATTCGTCGACGCCGATCCTCTATTACAACAAGACCATGTTCCGCGACGCAGGGCTCGATCCGGAGGCGCCACCGAAGACCTGGCCGGAGCTCGGTGCTGCTGCAAAACGCCTGCGCGATCGCGGCGTAGCGTGCGGCTTCACCACCTCCTGGCCGTCCTGGATCCATGTCGAAAATTTTTCCGCCTTCCATAATCTGCCGCTGGCAACGCGGATCAACGGCTTCGCCGCACTCGATGCGGAGTTGACGATCAACAATTCGTCTCTCGTGCGTCATGTCGCCGAGCTCAGCGAGTGGCAGAAAACGAAAGTGTTCGACTATAGCGGTCGCGGCCAGTCGGCCGAGCCGCGCTTTCAGAACGGCGAATGCGGCATCTTCATCGGCTCCTCGGCGACGCGCGCCGACATCAAGGCGAACTCGAAGTTCGAGATCGGCTACGGCATGATGCCGTATTGGCCCGACGTGAAAGGCGCGCCGCAGAACTCGATCATCGGCGGCGCCACGTTGTGGGTGCTGCGCGACCGGCCCCGCGAGGAATACAAGGGGGTGGCGCGATTCTTCGCCTATCTGTCGCAGCCCGGCGTGCAGGCCGCCTGGCACCAGAACACCGGCTATCTGCCTGTCACCCGCGCCGCCTTCGAGCTGACGCGCGCGCAAGGGTTCTACGAGCGCAATCCCGGCTCGGCGATGTCGTTCGAAGAGATCACGCTGCATCCGCCGACGGAGAATTCGAAGGGCATCCGGCTCGGCTCCTTCGTGCTGATCCGCGGCGCGATCGAGGACGAGCTGGAGCAGGCCTTTGCCGGCCGCAAGAGCGCGCAAGCCGCGCTCGATGCCGCGGTCGAACGCGGCAACAAGATCCTGCGCCAGTTCGAGCGCGCCAGCCCGGATCGGTAATGCGCGCCGAGCGCACGCCTCGTCCTTCGAGACGACCGCTGGCGCGGTCTCCTCAGGATGAGGCTAAGCGGCATCGGTGCCCGCCAAAATTGTTGTCGCGCACTCCGTCCTCATCCTGAGGAGCCCGCCAAAGCGGGCGTCTCGAAGGATGGGCCGCGGGGAAACTACTCTTGAAATGCATTAGGTTACGATGTCGATGTCACTCCCCCACTTTATCGACGCGGAAAGCTTTCGCGCCTTTCGCGCCGACCCATCGCGATGGCTGCCGATCGCCATCGACATCGCCCGCAGCCACGGTCTCGATGTCAGCGTGCCGCACGTGTTTGCCACCGGCACCAATCTCGTGGTCGGGCTCGGCGATCACCTGATCCTGAAAATCTTCCCGCCGCTGCTGCGTGCGCAATTCGTCTCCGAGCGCGGTTCGCTGGCCCAGCTTGCCGGCCGCCTCCATTTGCCGATCCCCGAGATCGTCGCGGAAGGCGAGCGCGACGGCTGGCCTTACCTCGTCATCACACGCCTTGCCGGCACGCTCGGCTCGGAGGTCTGGCCGCAATTACCTGAAGCGCAGAAGGAGCGCGTGCTGCGCCAGATCGGCAAGACCATCGCGTCCGTGCAGCGCGCCCCGCTCGGCGCGCTCGCGCAAATCCAGCCGCGCTGGGACGACTTCATGCGCGCCCAGATGCAGGCGTGCCGCGCGCGGCACACGCGGCTCGGTCTTGCGCCGAAATTCCTCGCCGGCCTCGACGACCTCCTGCGTGATGCGGCCGCCCTCATTCCGATGGATGCGCCGCCGGTGATCCTGATCGGCGAATACATTCCGGAGAACTTCCTGCTCGCCCGCGACGACGACCAATGGTCGCTCGCCGGCCTGTTCGACTTCGGCGACGTGCTGGCGGGCTGGCGCGACTACGATCTGCTCGGCCCCAGCGCCTTCATGGCAGCGGGCCGGCCCGGTCGCGTGCGCAACCTGCTCGAAGGTTTTGGCTATGCGAAGCCGGACTACGCGCTCAAGCGCCGCCTGATGGCACTGATGCTGCTGCATCGCGCCAGCGACCTCAACAGCCACATCTGCATCGAGGGCTGGCAGGACAAGGCCGGCGATCTGGTCGAACTTCAGGACCTGATCTGGCCGGGGTGATCGCCGGCGATCCCCCGCCGTCGTCCTGGACAAGCGCAGCGCGATTCAGGACCCATTACCCGAGGGAGGTGTTTTGCGAAGACTCGTGGTTGCCAGCTTCGCGCCGCAACTTTTCCCTGGGGTAATGGGTCCTGGCTTTCGCCAGGACGACGGCGGTTCAATAAGCCGCCTGCCAAACAAGCGAGACTTCATTCAGCTCATTTTATGAGCAAATGCGCATCTTTGTATGCAATGCCCCAAGACTTGGCGTTTGATCGACGGCCCGACCGATGGCTGTTTCCCCTAAGCATTTCAGAGGCTTATTCCGGTTTAAACTCTCATTAAGCCTTGGCACGAACCTTGCGAATCCAGTTCCAACCAGAAAACTTTGTGTTGGAGCCATTTCATGAAGCGCCGCGATTTCCTCAAGTCCGTTTCCGGATTGGCCGCAGGCGCGGCGCTTCCGGCCATGCCGTCCGTGGTCTCGTCCGCCTATGCCGATGCGCGCTCGGAGACGCTGCTGATCGTCTCGGAAGGCGGCCCCAATAATCTCGACATCCACGGCGTCGGCACCAACGTGCCCGGCTACGAGGTGTCCTGGAATTGCTACGACCGCCTGCTCAGCCACGAGATGAAGAGCGGCCCCGGCGGCGTGCCCTATTACGACCGCGACAAGTTCAAGGGCGAGCTCGCCGAGGACTTCAAGATCGACGACATGTCGGTCACCTTCAAGCTGAAGAAGAACGCCAAATTTCACGACGGCGCGCCTGTCACCGCCAAGGACGTGAAGTGGTCGCTCGACCGCGCCGTCAGCGTCGGCGGCTTCCCCACTTTCCAGATGAGCGCGGGCTCGCTGACCAAGCCCGAGCAGTTCGTCGTGATCGACGACTACACGGTGCGTGTCGATTTCCTGAAAAAGGACAAGCTGACCATTCCCGATCTCGCGGTCATCGTGCCCTGCATCATCAATTCCGAGCTGGTGAAAAAGAACGCCAGCGAGAAGGATCCCTGGGGTCTCGAATTCACCAAGCAGCAGACCGCGGGCTCGGGCGCCTACAAGGTGACGAAGTGGACCGCCGGCACTGAAGTGGTGATGGAGCGCAACGACGATTGGGTCGGCGGTCCCTTGCCGAAGATCAAGCGCGTGATCTGGCGCATGGTGCCGCAGGCCGGCAATCGCCGCGCGCTGCTGGAGCGCGGCGACGCCGACATCTCCTACGAGCTGCCGTTCAAGGATTTCCAGGAGATGAAGGCGAGCGGCAAGCTCAACGTGGTGTCGCTGCCGTTCTCCAACGGCATCCAGTACATCGGCATGAACGTGACCAAGCCGCCGTTCGACAATCCCAAAGTGCGTCAGGCGGTCGCCTACGCGATTCCCTACCAGAAGATCATGGACGCGGTGATGTTCGGGCTGGCAAACCCGATGTTCGGCGCGGCCAAGGACAAGCCGACCGAAGTCGCCTGGCCGCAGCCGCACAAATACAACACCGACATGGACAAGGCGAAGGCGCTGCTGGCCGAAGCCGGCTACGCCAACGGCTTCGAGACCACGATCTCGTTCGACCTGAACTTCGCGGGCGTCAACGAGCCGCTCTGCGTGCTGGTACAGGAGAGCCTGGCCCAGATCGGCATCAAGACCACCATCAACAAGGTGCCCGGCGCCAACTGGCGCACCGAGTTGAACAAGAAGGAGATGCCGCTGTTCACCAACGTATTCTCGGGCTGGCTCGATTACCCCGAATACTTCTTCTACTGGTGCTATCACGGCAATAATTCCGTCTTCAACACCATGAGCTACAAGTCGGCGGAGATGGACAAACTGATCGACGGCGCACGCGCAGCCGCCGCGACCGGCGACACCGCGACCTACGACGCCGACGTGAAGGGCTTCGTCGACCTCGCCTACAGCGACATCCCGCGCATCCCGCTGTACCAGCCCTTCGTCAACGTCGCGATGCAGAAGAACATCAGCGGCTACCAATACTGGTTCCACCGCAGGCTGGATTATCGCGCGATGGCGAAGGGGTGAGGGGGGATGGGTGAGGTGAGCACGCTCTTCAAGCTCCCTCCCCCCTTGTGGGGGAGGGTTGGGGAGAGGGGTAGCGACGAACTCCGACCTCTCCCGGAGCCACCCCCCGCCCTAACCCTCCCCCACAAGGGGAGAGGGAGCGCAGCGGAGCGCGCGGCGATGCTCTCGCGGATCAGCGAGAGCGTTTCATCTTCCTGGAGTGCCCCATCATGCTGACCATGATCGGCAAGCGCCTGATGTTCGCGATTCCCTCGCTGATCGGGGTCGTCATCGTCACTTTCCTGCTCACCCGCGCACTGCCGGGCGATCCCGCGGCGTATTTCGCAGGGCCCGCTGCAACGAAAGAAGCCGTCGAGCAGATCCGGAAAAAACTCGGTCTCGACAAGCCGCTGATCGAGCAGTTCTTCCGCTACACCAACGATCTCGCCCATGGCGATTTCGGCAACTCGCTCACGACGGGCCAGCCGGTCGCGGCCGAGATCCGCAACCGCCTGCCGGCCTCCGCCGAGTTGACGCTGCTCGGTCTCATCGTCTCGGTCGTGATCGCCATCCCTCTCGGCGTGCTGGCGGCGACGCGGCCGGGCTCGTGGGTCGATCATCTCTGTCGTGTGACGACGACCGCCGGCGTCTCGTTGCCGGTGTTCTTCACCGGCCTCGTGCTGGTCTATGTCTTCTATTTCCGGCTCGGCTGGTCGCCCGCGCCGCTCGGCCGGCTCGACGTGTTCTACAGCGCGCCGCCGACGGTCACAGGCTTCTATCTGATCGACACCCTGATCGCGCGCGACTTCGAGGCGTTCCGTTCGGCATCCAGCCAGCTGATCCTGCCGGCGACGACGCTTGCGATCTTCTCGCTGGCGCCAATCGCGCGCATGACGCGCGCCTCGATGCTGGCGGTGCTGTCGTCCGAATTCGTGCGTACCGCGCGCGCCAGCGGCCTGTCGCCCGCAACCGTCATCGTCACCTACGCCTTCCGCAACGCGATGCTCCCGGTCATCACCACGCTGAGCATGGTGTTCTCGTTCCTGCTCGGCGCCAACGTGCTGGTGGAAAAAGTGTTCGCCTGGCCCGGCATCGGCTCCTATGCGGTCGAAGCGCTGATCTCGTCGGACTTCGCGCCGGTGCAGGGTTTCGTGCTGACCATGGCGGTGATGTACGTGCTGCTCAATCTCGTGATCGACATTTTGTATGGCGTGATCGATCCGCGCGTCAGGCTGGAGGGCTAATCATGAGCACCGTTGCGCCTGCTGTTGAACCTGTCGGTCCCGCGCGGACGTCAGGGTTCGTCGCGCTGCTCGATCAGACCCGCTACGTGCTCGGCGAGAACAAGGTCACCGGCTTTGCCTTCGCGCTGCTGATCGTGATCCTCCTTGCCGCGATCTTCGGCCCCTACGTGGTGCCGTATGATCCGCTGGCGTCCGACACCGCGGCGTCGCTGAAGCCGCCATCGGCCGCGCACTGGTTCGGCACCGACCAATTGGGCCGCGACATCTTCAGCCGGGTCGTGGTGGCGACGCGGCTCGATACGTTCATCGCGGTCGCCTCCGTCGTGCTGGTGTTTTTGATGGGCGGGCTCGCCGGCATCGCGGCTGGCTATTTCGGCGGCTGGACCGATCGCATCGTCGGCCGCATCGCGGACACTATCATGGCGTTCCCGCTGTTCGTGCTCGCCATGGGCATCGTCGCAGCCCTTGGCAATACCGTGCAGAACATCATCCTGGCCACAGCCATCGTGAACTTCCCGCTCTATGCCCGCGTCGCGCGCGCCGAAGCGAATGTCCGCCGCAACGCCGGCTTCGTGCAGGCCGCGCGTCTGTCGGGCAACGGCGAATTCCGCATTCTTCTGGTGCATATCCTGCCGAACATCATGCCGATCATGATCGTGCAGATGTCGCTGACCATGGGCTACGCCATCCTCAACGCCGCCGGTCTCTCGTTCATCGGCCTCGGCGTGCGTCCGCCGACGGCGGAATGGGGCATCATGGTCGCCGAAGGCGCCGGCTTCATGGTGTCAGGCGAATGGTGGATCGCGCTATTCCCGGGCCTTGCTTTGATGATCGCCGTGTTCTGCTTCAATCTCCTCGGCGACGGCCTGCGCGACATCGTCGACCCCCAGCGGAGGACGTGATGGCGGGATTGTTCGAAGCTGGTGCCGTCCTTCGCCTCTCCCCGCGTGCGGGGAGAGGCCGGGCCGCGCTAGCGGACCGGGTGAGGGGGGCTCTCCGCGAACTCCTCTGGCAATCGTTTGCGCGGATAGAGGCCCCTCACCCCAACCCTCTCCCCGTAAGCACGGGGCGAGGGAGCGATAGGCTTGTGCCCGCCTCACACGCGAATTTTCGCTCGAAATTCTCTAATGAAATCAATGCCGTTCTACTGTGCATGGGGTTGTTTTCGATGTTTTTGTTTGGGAGGCACCCATGACCGCCCAGCCCCTGCTCGACGTCCAGGACCTCACCGTCGAATTCACCACCCGCCGCGGCATCGTCAAGGCGGTGCAGCACGTCAACATCTCCGTTGCCAAGGGCGAGACGCTGGCGATCGTCGGCGAGTCCGGCTCCGGCAAGTCGGTGACGTCGTATGCGGTGATGCGCATCCTCGATCGTGCCGGGCGGATCGCCGAGGGCTCGGTGATGTTCTCGGGCATCGACGTCAAGGCCGCGACCGAAGACCAGATGCGTGATTTGCGCGGTCGCGAAGTCTCGATGATCTTCCAGAACCCGCGCGCCGCGCTCAACCCGATCCGGAAAGTCGGCGACCAGATCGAGGACGTGCTGCGCACCCATGTCCAGCAGGCCATGGTTTCGGACCGCGGCGAAAAGGCGATCGAGGCGCTGGAGCAGGTCAAGATCGCCCGCCCGCGCGAGCGCTATCACGCCTATCCGTTCGAACTGTCCGGCGGCATGTGCCAGCGCGTCGTCATCGCACTCGCGCTCGCCTGCAATCCGCAGTTGCTGATCGCGGACGAGCCGACCACCGGATTGGACGTCACTACGCAGAAGGCGGTGATGGATCTGATCGTCGAGCTGACCAAGCGCAAGGCAATGTCCACCATCCTGATCACGCATGACCTCGGCCTCGCCGCCGCCTATTGCGACCGCGTCGTGGTGATGGAGAAGGGCCGGGTGGTCGAGACTGCGAAAGCCGCCGACATCTTCGCCAACCCGCAGCACCCCTACACGAAGAAGCTGATGCGCGCGACGCCGCGGCTCGGCGTGAGCCTGCGGGATCTGTTGCCGGAGGAGGAGACGCTTGCCTCTCCCAGCACCGTGTCTGCGGAAGCAGCCCCTCACCCCAACCCTCTCCCCGTGAAGGACGGGGAGAGGGAGAAGACGCCACTTCTCCTCATCGACAAGCTGGTCAAGGAATATCCCCGCCAGGGCGCCACGGCCACGCTCGGCAAATTGTTCGGCCGCAAGCCGCCTGTCGAGCCGGATGTGTTCCGCGCGGTCGACGGCATCAGCTTCTCGATCGGCCATGGCGAGAGCGTCGGCCTGGTCGGCGAGTCCGGCTGCGGCAAATCGACCACGTCTATGATGGTGATGCGGCTGCTTGACCAGACCTCGGGCCTGATCCAGTTCGACGGCGAGGACATCGGCGCCATCGCGCCCGCCGGCTTTGCGCGGCTGCCGCAGCGCAGCCGCATCCAGATGGTGTTCCAGGACCCGACCGACAGCCTCAACCCGCGCTTCACCGCCGTCCGCGCCATCGCCGACCCCATCATGCAGCTCGGCGACATCAGTGGGCGCGACGCGCTCCGCACCCGCTGCGAGGAGCTCGCCACCATGGTGGGCCTGCCGCACAATCTGCTGGATCGCTTTCCGCACCAATTGTCGGGCGGCCAGAAGGCCCGCGTCGGTATCGCCCGCGCGATCGCGCTGCACCCGAAACTCGTCATCCTGGACGAGCCGACCGCCGCGCTCGACGTTTCGGTCCAGGCCGTGGTTCTCAATCTGCTCCAGGACCTCAAGGCGCGGCTAGGTATGAGTTATCTGTTCGTCTCGCATGATTTGAACGTAGTGCGCTTGCTGTGCGATCGTGTCATTGTCATGCGGTCGGGTCGAATCGTCGAGGAAGGATCTTCCGAGAGGGTCTTGAGCGATCCGCAGGACGATTACACCAAGGAGCTGTTGACGGCGATCCCGCATCCGCCGCTGCAGACACTGGGCGCACACTGAGAGCTTGTTTGGGAGCGTGATGGCCGAACCGCTGGACGATTATATCGACGCTGTCACGAAAGCGTTGGCGTTGCCCGTCGAGGAAGCATGGAGGTCGTCCATTCGCGCCAATCTCGAGGTCTCGCTGCGGCTCGGCCGCATCGTCGACGAATTCGCGCTGCCGGACGAGACCGAGCCGGCGCCCGTGTTCACGGTCTGACGCCGCCATGACGACCAAGCCAGAGATGACGGCCTCCGAGATCGCGAGCGCGGTTGCCGGCCGCAAGATGTCCGCGCTCGATGCGACCGATGCCGCGCTTGCGCGCATCAAGCAGCACGACACCACCCTCAACGCATTCACTGACGTCACCGCCGATCGCGCCCGCGCCAAAGCGCGCGCGATCGATGCCGATATCGCCGCCGGCAAGGCCCTCGGCCCATTGGCCGGCGTGCCCTTCGCGGTCAAGAATTTGTTCGACGTCGCAGGCCTCGCCACGCGTGCAGGCTCGAAGATCAACCGCGATCGCGCACTCGCCACACGCGACGCCACGCTGATCGAGCGCATGGAAGCGGCCGGCGCCGTGCTGGTCGGTGCGCTCAACATGGGCGAATACGCCTACGACTTCACCGGCGAGAACGTCCACGACGGTCCCTCGCGCAATCCGCATGACACCACGCGGATGAGCGGCGGCTCCTCCGGCGGATCCGGCAGCGCCGTCGGTGGCGCGCTGGTGCCGATCGCGCTCGGCTCCGACACCAACGGTTCGATCCGCGTGCCGTCCTCGTTCTGCGGCATCTTCGGCCTGAAGCCGACCTATGGCCGGCTCTCGCGTGCGCGCTCTTTCCCGTTCGTCGCGAGCCTCGATCATCTCGGACCGTTCGCGCGCTCCGTCACCGATCTCGCGCTGGCCTACGACGCGATGCAGGGACCGGATGCGGACGACGCCGCCTGCACCACCACACGTGGTCTGGAGCCGACGCTGCCGCTGCTCGCCAATCCGGTGTCCGACCTGCGCATCGCGATCGCCGGCGGCTACTTCCAGCAAAATCTGTTTCCCGAGGCCGTCGAAGCCGTCGGCCGCGTCGCCAAGGCGCTGGGCGCAACGCGCGTGGTGGACGTGCCCGAAGCCGCACGCGCCCGCGCGGCGGCCTACGTCATTACCACCACCGAGGGCGCCTCGCTGCATCTCGATCGGCTGCGCAAACGCCCGAACGATTTCGATCCTGCCGTGCGTGACCGGCTGATCGCGGGCGCCATGGTGCCGGCGCCGCTGGTCGACCGCGCGCAAAAATTCCGCCGCTGGTATCGCGCGCAATTCGCGGAGATTTTCAAATCCGTCGACGTGCTGATTGCGCCCGCGACGCCATGCACCGCGCCGAAGCTCGGCCAGGTCAATTTCAACCTGGGCGGCGTCGAGCTGCCGGTGCGCGCCAATATCGGCATCCACACCCAGCCGATCTCATTCATCGGCCTGCCGGTCGTCGCCGTGCCGGTGCCGCTCGAGCCGCTGCCGATCGGCGTGCAGATCATCGCCGCACCCTGGCGCGAGGACATCGCGCTGCGCGTCGCTTACGCGTTGGAGAAGATGGGCGTCGCCGCCGCGCCCAGCCCAAAAGGATTTTGAGATGGAGATCGATCTCCCCGACGTGATCGCGGACGTCAAAGCCGCGTTCGAGCGCTATGAGCAGGCCCTGATCACCAACGACGTCGCAGTGCTCGGCGAGCTCTTCCGCAACGATCCCCGCACGCTGCGCTATGGCGTCGGCGAGAACCTCTACGGCTATGAAGCGATCTCCGGCTTTCGTGCCGGGCGCTCGCCGGTCGGCCTCAATCGCCGCACCGCGAAAACCGTGATCACCAGCTATGGCCGCGACACCGCGGTCGCCTCCACCCTGTTCTATCGCGACACGATGCCGGGCAAGGTCGGCCGGCAGATGCAGACCTGGGTAAAATTCCCGGAGGGCTGGCGCGTCGTCGCCGCCCATGTCAGCATCATCGACGAGTCGAAAGAGACCTGACCGTATGACGCTTGACGATCTTCCGCCCGGAACGCTGCCGGCCGAACCGGCGGTGCCGCGTGTCGACCGGGCGTCGCCATCAGCGCACAAGGTCACGCGCGCCGAGGAGCTGCGCCTGCAGCTCGCCGACGAGATCGTGCGCGGAGCGCTGCCGCCCGGCGCACCGCTTGACGAGACCGACATCGCGCGCCGCTTCAGCGTTTCGCGCACGCCGGTGCGGGAAGCACTGCGTCAGCTCGTGGCAAGCGGCCTCGTCGAAGCGCGCGCCCATCGCGGCGCGGTGGTGGCGCAGCCCTCGTTCGAACGGCTGACGGGCATGTTCGAGGCGATGGCGGAGCTGGAAGCGCTGTGCGCGGGCCTTGCCGCCGAACGCATGTCCGCCACTGAGCGCCACGGCCTCGAAGCCATCCACGAAGAGCTGCGGGTGTTGAGCTACGCCGGCAATCCCGATCGCTTCCACGAGGTCAACGAGCGCTTCCACAATGCGATCTATGCCGGGTCGCAGAACGGCTATATCGCCGAGATCACGCTGGCGACGCGCGTGCGCGTGCAGCCGTTCCGCCGCGCCCAGTTCCGCAACCTCGGCCGATTGGCAAAATCGCAAGCCGAGCACGACCGCGTCGTCGTCGCCATCATGCGCGGCGACAAGCAGGGCGCCGCCGCCGCGATGCGCGCGCATATCGAGCTGGTGCGCGGGGAGTACGAGATCTACGCGGTCTCGGTTTAAGTAGGGTGGGTTAGCGCAGCGTAACCCACCACTGTTCGCGGCCGCACAGACAGAAGAGGTGGGTTACGCTGCGCTAACCCACCCTACGAGACCTACGCTGTCGCAGCTTCCGCCATATACTTCCGCCAGCCGCCATACGCCGTGATATCTCGCGCGTCGCCCAGCACTTCGGGCTCGACGAGAAATCCCTTCACGCTGCGGCCATCCGCCAGCCGCACGGTGCCGATCGCCATCGGCGCGGGAATCGCGTTGACGAACTTGCCGAAGGCGGACGACGACAGCGACCAGATCTCCAGCTCGATCGACGCGCCCTTGCCGGCTTCGACGCGCAGCATGCCCGGCTTCGGCGGCGTGGTCTTCAATGCGTAGAGCTTGTAGTCCGCCGCGGTCCTGGTCGCCTCGATCAGCTGGCCGTTCAGCACTTTCAGTTCGCCGTTCAGCGCCATGCCGGACAGATGCGCGCCGACCACGGCGATGGGAATCTCGTCGATGCCGCTTGCGGCAAGCGGCGCCAGCGCAGCTTGCGCCACGCCCTTTGCGCCAAGCGTCAGCTTGGTATCCGCGTGGAACACGCGGCCGATGCTCGCGAGCAGCGCGTCATGGCCGGTGGGCGCAAGCAGCGTGATGCCGAACGGGATGCCGTCGGCGCGCATCGCCGCCGGCAGCGCGAGACCGCAGAGGTCGAGCAGATTGACAAAATTGGTATAGGTGCCGAGCCGGCTGTTGAGCTCGACCGGATTGGCCAGCACCTGCGCGGTCGTATAGGTCGTCGGCGCCGTCGGCAGCACCAGCGCGTCGATATTGGTGAAGGTGCGTTCGGCGATCTTGCGCAGGCCCTGCAGACGATAGAGCGCGGAGAAGGTGTCCGCGGCCGTCAGCCGCGCGCCGGCCGCGGTGATCTCGCGCGTCACGGGATGGATCGCATCCGGCGCGGACGCCAGCAGGTCGCGGATCACGAGATAGCGCTCGGTGACCCACGGTCCTTCGTAGAGCAGTCGGGCCGTCTCATAGAACGGCTCGAGGTCGAACTCGACGAGCGTTGCGCCAAGCGCGGTCCAGCGCTTCAGCGCCTCGGCGTAAGCCGCTTCCGCCTTCTTGTCGCCGAAGAAGATCAGCTGTCCGCTGCGCGGCACGCCCAGGCGCAGGTTTGCCGGGAGCGGGGTGATCGCGCCAAGCGGCCGGTCGCGCGAGAACGGATCGGCCTGATCGGGACCTACCATCACCGACAGTGCGAGCGCGGCGTCGTCGACCGTCAAAGCGAATACCGAGATGCAGTCGAGCGTCCGGCAGGCCGGCACCAGGCCGGCGGTCGAGATCATGCCGAGGCTCGGCTTGAGACCGACGATGTTGTTGAGCATCGCCGGCACGCGGCCGCTGCCGGCGGTATCGGTGCCGAGCGACAGCGGCACCAGCCCGGCGCCGACGGCGGTGGCCGATCCCGAGCTCGATCCGCCGGGAATGAGGTCATCGCGGATCGCGTTTCTGGGGATGCCGTAGGGCGAGCGCACACCGACAAGGCCGGTCGCGAACTGGTCGAGATTGGTCTTGCCGATGATGATGGCGCCGGCGGCGCGCAGCCGCTGCACCGCCGTCGAATCATGTGTCGGGATGTACGAGAAGGCCGGGCACGCGGCGGTGGTCGGAAATCCCAGCGCGTCGATATTGTCCTTCACCACCACCGGCACGCCATAGAGCGGCAGGCTGGCGGCATCCTTGGTGGCGAGCTTCTCGGCCTCGGCGATCGCGTCCTTCTCGTCACGCAGGCTGATGAAGACGGCGGGATCATTGTGGTCGCGGATGCGCTGATAGGTGCGTGCGACCGTCTGCGCCGGCGTGAGCGTGCCCGCGCGATGCGCGGCCACGATCGCGGCGATCGTTTCAGGCTGCTCAGCCCCCATTTCAGCCCTCATGGCGACAAATCTCCGGCTACGTCTCTTCACCCCGATCGAAGCAAGCGATGTGCCATTGTGTACAGAATCCGGGCAGGACAAGTGCTCCGGATATTACCGAGAGATCAGTGGCTTGTGGGATTTTTCGAGCGCCGGCGGAGCTTCGTGTCAGCGCCCTGTTACGAGCATTTGCGCAAATAATGGGCAGCTCACCGGGCCCGAGCTTGCGCCCCAACAATTGTCATGGCCAACATGCCGGCCAACGCGGTCCGTGACGAGGCTGCGGCCGATCCCGGCTTCCGGGCGAGGAGGAAACCATGACAGCCGCCCCACGCGGTGATGCTTCAATCTTGTTTGCGACACCCCAAACCGTTGCCGAGCATCGCGCCGACGGCAGCATCGTGCTGCGCTCGCCCGACCCCTTGCGCGATGGCGCGCGCTGTGTCGGCGACTGGCTGGAGCAATGGGCCCGGCAAAAGCCCGACACGGTCTTCCTCGCTGAGCGTGACAGCGCCGATATGCCCTGGGCCACCATGACCTACGCGGGGGCCTTGCGGAGAGTCCGCGCGGCGGCGTCGTGGATTTTGGCGCAAGGACTCGGCGCCGAACGCCCGCTCGTGATCCTATCCGATAACAGTATCGACCATGCGCTGCTTGCGCTCGCGGCCCAGCATGTCGGCGTGCCCTCGGCCGCGATCTCGCCAGCCTATTCGCTGATGTCGAAGGATTTTGACAAGCTCAGGAGCATGATCTCTTTGCTGGAGCCCGGCGCGATCTATGTCTCCGCGACCAAGCCGTTTGCGGCGGCGCTGGCCGCGATCAAGCCGCTGCATCGTGCGCAGGTCATCAGCGGCAACGCGAGCGACGCCGATGCGCTCGCCTTTCGTACCGTTGCGGCGACGCCTGAAACTGCGGACGTCGCAAGAGCCTTCGCCGCTGTCACACCGGACACCATCGCAAAATTCCTGTTCACCTCGGGCTCGACCGGCACGCCGAAAGCCGTGATCAACACCCAGCGCATGCTGACGTCCAGCCAGCAGGCCAAGGCCCAGACCTGGACCTTTCTCGAACAGGCGCGCGAGGATCTCGTCATTCTCGACTGGCTGCCCTGGAGCCACACGTTCGGCGCCAACCACAATTTCAATCTCGTGCTGCGCAATGGCGGCTCGCTCTATATCGACGGCGGCAAGCCGGCGCCCGGCCTGTTTGCGACGTCGCTCGCCAATCTCAGAAGCGTGATGCCGACGGTCTATTTCAACGTGCCGCGCGGCTTCGACATGTTGATCACGGCGCTGCGCGCAGACGAGGAGCTGTGTCGCCGCTTCTTCAGCGAGGTGAAATTCGCCTTCTACGCAGGGGCCGCGCTGCCGCAGAATCTCTGGGACGCACTGGAAGAACTTTCCGTCAAGACCGTTGGCCGCGCGATGCCGATGGTCTCGGCTTGGGGCTCGACCGAGACGTCGCCGCTGGCCACCGACTGCCATTTTCTCGCGGAACGCTCGGGCAATATCGGCGTGCCCATACCCGGCACCGAATTGAAACTCGTCACCTCCGGCGACAAGCTGGAGGTGCGCGTGCGCGGCCCCAACGTCACGCCGGGTTACTGGAAGGCGCCGGAGCTGACCAGGCAGGCTTTTGACGACGAGGGCTTTTATCTCATTGGTGATGCCGTGAAGTTCGCCGACGCGAACCGGCCCGAGCGCGGTCTGTTCTTCGACGGCCGCGTCGCGGAGGATTTCAAGCTCAATTCCGGCACCTGGGTCAATGTCGGTACGCTGCGCCTCGCAGGCATCGCCGCGCTGGCGCCGCTCGCGCAGGACATCGTCGTCACCGGCCATGGCGGCGACGAGGTGCGTTTCCTGGTGTTCCCGAACATCGCCGCATGCCGCGCGCATGCCGGCCTGCCCGAGACCGCGGACGTGAACGAATTGCTCGCGCATCACAAGGTCAGAGCCGCGATCGCGCAGGGTTTGGCGAAGCTCAAGCAACACGGCGCCAACTCCTCCGGCCACGCCACGCGCGCCCTGCTGCTCGTCGAGCCGCCGTCGGTGGACGGCGGCGAGATCACCGACAAGGGCTACATCAACCAGCGCGCCGTGCTGACGCGGCGCGCCGATGCGCTGGCGCGGTTGGATGACGATACGCCGGGTGAGTGGATCGGTTGCTACTGATTGCGCGCCGCTGCTCCTAACCTCTCCCCGCTTGCGGGGAGAGGTCGGATCGCCCCGGCGATGCGGAGCATCGTCCGGCGCGATCCGGGTGAGGGGGTACAGGTCTCGCGATCATCTCATCTGCGGAAACAGCCGCTCACCCCGCCCTCCCCCGTGAAGGACGGGGGGAGGGAGAGAGACAGCTCGCGATACGCCAGCCGCCCTGCCGTATTATCCTGCACGATTCCTTTGTTGCCTAAGCAACTAATTTGTGCGAACCGTTCCAGACAGGGATGACGGCGGAAGGAACCGCCGCGTCGGATCGGAGGGAGCAATGCTCGGCAGAGAGGGTGCCGCGGGCGAATGCCGGCGTATGCCTGGACATGATAGAGGTCCGCGTACCGCGCGTGCCCCGTCAGGTCTCGGTGCTGCCGGTCACCGCGCCGAGATTTTCGTGCAGGCGGCGCAACAAATCGATCAGCACCTCGCGCTCGTCCTTGTCCAGGCAGGACAACAGGCGCCGTTCGCGCTCGAATGCCGCGACGATCACCTTGTCATGGATGGCGCGGCCCTTCGCCGACAACGAGATCGAATGGGTGCGCCCGTCGTTGGGATCGGTGCGGATCGAGATCAGCCCCCGCTTTTCCAGGCCGGCCAGCGTCCGGCTCACCGGGCCCTTGTCGAAACCAATGACGTGGCAGATGCGCGAGGCGGGAATGCCGGGCTCGATCGCCAGCAGCGACATGATCCGCCATTCGGTGACGTTGACGCCGAACTGCCGCTGATAGAACGCAGTGGCGCTGTTCGAGAGCTTGTTGGCGATGAAGGTGATGAACGCGGGGACGTAGCGGTCGAGATCGAGCGTCGGTCCCATCTCGGCGGGCGCAGGTTTTTGGCGGGCTCTGGTCGAAGACGGCGGCATATCGGGATTCTGTCTCGCGGCGTGTCCGAAGACCTAAGGGTAAGCGCCGCCCTTTCACAAGATCAAAATGAGGGAGGACATCCATGAGCGCTTCCAGCTCCCCGGAAATTAGCGGTTCGTCGGCCGTCCCGCATCTCGACGTCGATCCCTTCGCAATGGATTTTTTCGCCGATCCCTATCCCACGCATGAGCTGCTGCGGGAGGCGGGACCTGTCGTCTATCTCGACAAGTGGGGCGTTTATGGCGTGGCGCGCTATGCCGAGGTCCATGCCGTCCTGAATGATCCCGCGACGTTCTGCTCCAGCCGCGGCGTCGGCCTTTCCGACTTCAAGAAGGAGACGCCGTGGCGGCCGCCGAGCCTGATCCTCGAAGCCGATCCGCCCGCGCATTCGCGGACCCGCGCGGTGCTGTCGAAAGTGCTGTCCCCGACCGTGATGAAAGGGCTCCGCGACCGCTTTGCCGCCGCGGCCGAGCAGCGGGTTGACGTGCTGCTGGAGAAGCGCAGTTTTGACGCGGTCACGGACCTCGCCGAAGCCTATCCGCTGTCGATCTTCCCGGATGCGCTCGGGCTGAAGCCGGAGGGCCGCGAACATCTGATTCCCTACGCGAGTGTCGTGTTCAACGCCTTCGGCCCGCCGAACGAGCTGCGCCAGGAAGCGATCGCGCGTTCGGCGCCGCACCAGGCTTACGTCACCGATCAGTGCCAGCGCGACAACCTCACGCCCGGCGGCATCGGCGCCTGCATCCACGCCCATGTCGACGAGGGTGCCATCACCGCCACCGAAGCGCCGCTGCTGGTGCGTTCGCTGCTGTCGGCCGGCCTCGACACCACCGTCAACGGCATCGGTGCAGCGGTCTACTGTCTCGCGCGCTTTCCGGAGCAGTGGCAGCGCCTGCGTGGCGATCCCACACTGGCGCGCAACGCTTTCGAGGAGGCCGTTCGTTTTGAAAGCCCGGTGCAGACCTTCTTCCGCACGACAACGCGCGAGGTTGAACTGTCGGGCGCGACCATCGGCGAGGGCGAGAAGGTGTTGATGTTTTTGGCGGCTGCCAATCGCGATCCGCGGCGCTGGGACAAGCCTGACAGCTACGACATCACCCGCCGCACCTCCGGCCATGTTGGCTATGGCTCGGGTATTCACATGTGCGTCGGCCAGCTGGTCGCACGGCTCGAAGGCGAGACAATGCTCGCGGCGTTGGCCCGCCGGATCGCGAAGATCGAGATCACGGGCAAGCCGCAGCGCCGCTTCAACAACACGCTGCGCGGGCTCGACAGCCTGCCTGTGAGCATCACGCCGGCCTGACGCTACCGGCATCGAAAACAACAAATACGACAGGGGAGGGAACAATGAAGAACTTGAAATGGACGCTTGCGCTGGCCGCGAGCCTGATTGGCGGCGCGGCAAATGCCGAGATATCGGACAATGTCGTGCGCGTCGGCGTGCTCAACGACATCTCCGGCATTTTCCAGGACACCAACGGCATGGGCTCGGTCGAGGCCGCGCGCATGGCCGCTGAGGATTTCAACGGCGGCGGCAAAGACATCAAGGTCGAGATCGTCTATGCCGATCACCAGAACAAGGCCGACGTCGGCAATGCCATCGCGCGCAAATGGCTCGATGTCGAGGGCGTCGATGCCATCGTCGACGTGCCGAACTCGGCCGTTGGCCTCTCCATCAACACGCTGCTGCGCGACAGCCGCATGACGTTCCTGGCGTCGTCCACCGCGAGCTCCGACCTCACCGGCAAGGCTTGCTCGCCCAACACCATCCAATGGGTCAACGACGTCTGGGCGACCGGCAACACCACGGCAGCCGCGATGATGTCGCGTGGCGGTAAGGAGTGGTACTTCCTCACGGTCGATTTCGCGCTCGGCAAGGGCATCGAGGCCGAGGCCCAGAAATACATCGAGGCCCATGGCGGCAAGGTGATCGGATCAAGCAAACATCCGCTCGGTACCTCCGACTTCGCCTCGTTCCTGTTGCAGGCGCAAGGCTCGAAGGCGCAGGTGATCGGACTTGCCAATGCCGGTGGCGACACCATCAATGCCGTGAAGCAGGCCGCCGAGTTCGGCATCCAGCAGGGCGGGCAGAGGCTCGTCGCCTTCCTGCTCTTCATCAACGACGTCCACGGTATGGGTATCAAGGTCGCGCAAGGGCTTCAGCTCATGGAAGCCTTCTATTGGGACATGAACGACGACACCCGCGCCTTCGCCAAGCGCTTCGCGGCGCGGCCCGGCATGAACGGCAAGATGCCGAGCGGCAACCAGGCCGGCGTCTATGCGTCCACGCTCGCTTATCTCAACGCGGTCGCCGCCACCGGCAGCGACAATGCCAAGGACGCCGTGCCCGAGATGAAGAAGTTCAAGGGCAAGGACAAGCTTTTCGGCGACACCGCGATCCGCCAGGACGGCCGCGTCGTGCATCCCATGTATCTGTTCGAGGTGAAGAAGCCGGAGGAGTCGAAATATCCGTATGACTATTACAAGCTGATTTCGACGATCTCTGCGGAGCAGGCGTTCCGCCCGCTGGCGGAAGGTGGGTGTGAGTTGGTTAAGTAGTGATGTAGCCGCGAGCGCCGCTGCACCCTCTCCCCCTGTGGGAGAGGGTGGCTTCGCAAAGCGAAGCCGGGTGAGGGGTCTCTCTCCTCACGAATGGTATTGCGAGCGGAGAGAACCCCTCATCCGGCGCCATAGCCGATGCGAAGCATCGGCGTCCTTTTAAGGACGGCGGCTGAAGGCCGCCTACGCCACCTTCTCCCACAAGGGGAGAAGGCAAGGAGAGCTACACCACCTTACTACTCCCCTGCGTGATCAGCCGCGCTGCCCGCTGGTCGCGGGCGTAGATCCAGAGCCAGCTCAGTGCGACGCTGAGGCGGTGGCGCAGGCCGATCAGGAAGTAGATGTGGGCGATACCCCAGATCCACCACGCGATGGTGCCGCGCAACTTGATGCGGCCGAAGTCGATCACCGCCAGCCGCTTGCCGATCTGCGCGAGGCTGCCGGAGTGCTTGTAGCGGAACGGGCCGGTCGGCTCCTGGCGCAGCCGGGCCTTGATGGTCTCGGCCGCGTGACGGCCCTGCTGCTTGGCGG
This sequence comes from Bradyrhizobium sp. Kon37, assembly GCF_055807535.1. Classification (NCBI taxonomy): domain Bacteria; kingdom Pseudomonadati; phylum Pseudomonadota; class Alphaproteobacteria; order Hyphomicrobiales; family Nitrobacteraceae; genus Bradyrhizobium; species Bradyrhizobium sp. Kon37. The sequence continues at coordinate 321,930 of NZ_JBVVOY010000001.1, read as the reverse complement.
CCGGCGCGATGCCGGGCACGGGCTTGCCCTCCCAAGCGTTGATCAGAACGGTATCCCCGATCGCAAAGATTTCGGGATGACCGGGGATCGTAAGATCGTCTTCGACCTGCACGCGCCCGGCACGATCGGCCGGTGCGCCCAGCCACTCGGCGGCGGGCGATGCGCGCACGCCGGCGGCCCAGATTCTCGTCTTGGCTTCGAGCAGCTTGCCGCCGAACACCACGCCCTCGCGATTGATCTCGGTGACGGCCTGTCCGAGCACGACCTCGACGCCGATTTTCTCCAGCGAGGCCTGCGCATAGGCCGAGAGGTCGTCGGGGAAGCCTGCGAGCACGCGCGGACCCGCCTCGATCAGCACCACGCGCGCCTTGTTGGTGTCGATGTTGCGGAAGTCGGCCGGCAAGGTGTGGTGCGCCATCTCGGCGATGGTGCCGGCGAGCTCCACGCCGGTGGGGCCGGCGCCGACGATGACGAAAGTCAACCGTGCCGCGCGTTTGGCCGGATCGGTCTCGCGCTCGGCGCGCTCGAACGCCACCAGGATATGACGGCGCAAAGTGGTCGCGTCCTCCAGCGTCTTCAGGCCCGGCGCGAACTGTTCCCATTCGTCGTGGCCGAAATAGGCGTGCCGCGCGCCGGTGGCGAGCACCAGCGTGTCGTAAGGCACCTCACTGCCGTCGTCGATCAGCACGCAGCGCCTGTCGGCGTCGATGCCGCTGACGGTCGCAAACAGCGTCGTCACGTCGCGCCGGTCGCGCATCAGGTGCCGGACCGGCCAGGCGATCTCGCTGGTGGCGAGCGAGGCGGTCGCGACCTGGTAGAGCAGCGGCTGGAACAAATGATGGTTGCGGCGGTCGATCAGCGTGATCTCGACCGGGCTGCCGGCGAGCCGGTAGGTCGTCTCCAGCCCGCCGAAGCCTGCTCCGACGATGACGACGCGGTGCGGTGTCGTGGTCATGATGCGCCCCTCCGAATCTCGCGGCTCTATCCTCATCTAAACGCCGATCAGGCGCCGCGGTCCAATAGCCGTCATCAATCGCTGAATAGGCTTGGCGTATCGATATCCCGCGAAATAGCGCCGCGGCCCTCGCCGAAGTGAGTAGAACTATATTTCTTGCCATTAACGATCGGGGCGAAATATGGTGCAGGGCGGGCGCTGAGCCATTGGCGGCGCGACAGATTTTGCGTTCAATAGAGATGACCCGGGGCGGCAATCACCCCGCTTCCGGGCATAATAATATGGAGGGGAGTGGTTATGAGGACGGCATTCTGGCTGGCGGGCGCAGCGGCGCTGGTGCTGGCAGGCCCGGCATCCGCCGGCGATACCATCAAGATCGGGTTCGTTTCGACCTTCAGCGGCCCGACCGCCGTGATCGGCAACGACATGCGCAACTCGTTCGAGCTCGCGCTGGACCACATCGGCCGCAAGATGGACGGGAAGCCGGTCGAGGTGATTTACGAGGACGACGGGCAGAAGCCCGACGTCGGCAAGCAGAAGACCGAGAAGCTGGTGCAGTCCGACAAGGTCGATTTCATCGTCGGCTACATCTGGTCGAACGTGCTGCTGGCCTCGCTCAAGACCGCCGTGGATTCGCAGACCATCCTGATCTCGGCCAATGCCGGTCCGTCGCAGCTCGCCGGCGAGCTCTGCTCGCCTTACGTGTTCTCGACCTCCTGGCAGAACGACCAGACGCCGGCCGCCATGGGCCTCTACATGAACCAGAAGGGCGTCAAGAGCGTGTTCCTGATCGGCCCGAACTACGCCGCCGGCAAGGACATGCTCGCGGGCGTGAAGAGCACGTTCAAGGGCGAGGTCAAGGGCGAGGAATACACGGTCTGGCCGAGCCAGCTCGACTTCTCCGCCGAGCTCTCCAAGGCGCGCGCCTCGGGCGCCGAGTCGATCTTCGTGTTCTATCCCGGTGCAGCCGGCGTGCAGTTCCTCAACCAATATGCGCAGGCCGGGCTGAAGAGCACGATGCCGCTCTACACGGCGTTCACCGTCGACGAGCTGTCGCTGCCGCTGCAAAAGGAGAACGCGCTCGGCGTTCCCGGCGCGCAGGAATGGGTGAATGATCTGCCCAACGAGCAGAACAAGCGCTTCGTCGCCGACTATCGCAAGAAGTACCCCGGCCTGCGCCCGACCTATTACGGCGCGCAAGCCTACGACGCGGCCCAGCTCATCAACAGCGCCGTGGTCGCGGTGAAGGGCGACACCAGCAAGAAGGACGCGATGAAGGCCGAGATGGAGAAGGCCAACTTCAAGTCGCTGCGCGGCCCCTTCAAGTACGGCAAGAACCACATCCCGGTGCAGAACTTCTACCTCCAGGACGTGGTCAAGGACGGCGAAGGCCAGCTCTCGCTGAAGACGGTCGCGACCATCGTCGAAAACGACCAGGATCGCTTCCACGACAAATGCGCGATGAAGTGAGCCTAGGCGAGCTCTCTCTCCTCCCTCGCCCCGTTCTTACGGGGAGAGGGTTGGGGTGAGGGGCTGCTTCCGCGAGCAGCCCTGTCGCCGCACTCTCATGCTCTCTCGACGTCATTGCGAGCGCAGCGAAGCAATCCAGAGTCTTTCCGTGGAAAGACTCTGGATTGCTTCGTCGCTTCGCTCCTCGCAATGACGGCCTCGATAGAGACTACACCCGCGGCATGCTCGCAGGTCGCACTTCGCGTGACTGCGCGGCAAGCCTGATCCCGGCGTTGGCCGCACCAAACCCCTGATAGTCCCTTCGCTCCACGATCTCGAAGAAGAAGCGCTCGTCGAAGATGTGGGTGTAGACCTGGAAGAACTCCCCGTCACCTTCGCGGTCGTAGAGAATGTGGTTGGCGCGCAGCTGCGCCATCAGGTCGGGCGCGAGGTCGTATTTGGCTTCGATGTCGTCGTAGTAATTGTCAGGGATATCCAAAAAATCCGCGCCGCGCTTGCGCATCTCCGCGACCGCCGCAAAAATGTCCCGGCACGTGAACGCGACGTGCTGCACGCCCGAGCCAAAGAATTCCGAGATGAAACGGGCCGGCAGCGTGCGGTTGGCGGATGAGCCGTTGAGCACGAAGCGCAGGCTTTGGTCGCCGTTGACGACGGCCTGGCTTTGCACGAGGCCCCTGGGATCGGCGATCTCCATCTGCGGCAGCCGCTTGAGGTCGAGGATGCCAGTATAGAACAGCAGCCAGGACAGCATCTCGTCATAGGGCATCGACTGCGCGATGTGATCGACGGCCAGCAGGGCGTCCGCGCGAGCGTCGCTCGGGACTTGTTCGAAATCGGTGTCCCAGTTCTTGCCGGCTTGGTCGAGGAAGTAAAGCAGGCTGCCGCCGACGCCGTGGATTGCGGGAATCTCCAGCTCGCCCGGTCCGACCGGCTGGTAGAAGGTGCGCGCTTTCAGTGTTTCGGCGCGCTGCATGACGAGGCCGGCATTGTCGACGTCGAGCGCGATAGCGCAGACGCCGGGGCCATGCGTCACGTAGTGCGAATGCGCAAAGCCGTCGGTCTCGGAGTTGACGACGAGCTCGACCTTGCCTTGCGACCAGCGCTCCACCGCCTTGCTGCGATGCTTGCCGGTTTTGCGGAAACCGAGCTGCGCGAGCAGGCGGGCGAGTTCGCCGGCCTTGGTCTCGTTGACGGCAAACTCGATGAATCCCGTGCCTCCACTTTTGGGCTTGGGCGCCAAGGGTTCGCTGACGAGCTTTGGCCAAGCCGGTGCAAGCTGGTCCTCCAGCAGGATCAGCGAACGCAGGCCGTCGACCGCGGTCTGTATGGCCGAGCCGGCGCGGAACTGGTCGTTGAAGATCTCCAGCGACAGCGGTCCGGCATAGCCGGTCGCCGCGATCGCCGCCATGAATTCGCCGACCGGCAGGTCGCCCTGGCCGGGAAAGGAGCGGAAGTGCCGGCTCCACGACAAGATGTCGAGCTCGAGCTTCGGCGCGTCCGCAAGCTGGACCAGGAAGATCTTGTCGCCGGGGATCGAGGCCATCGCGCGGACCGGAAAGCCGGGGGCCAGTGCGTGAAAGCTGTCGAGGATGATTCCGATCGCGGGGTGATCGGCGCGCCGCACGATTTCCCATGCATCGCGGTAATCGTTGACGTGACGTCCCCAGGCCAATGCCTCGTAGCCGACGCGCAAAGATCGTTTGGCCGCGCGCTCGCCAAGCTCGCGAAAATCATCCGCGGCGCGGTCGATGCCGCCGAGCGCGGCCGGCGACACGTTCGAGCAGATCAGCAGCAGGTCAGTGCCGAGCTCCTGCATCAGGTCGAACTTGCGTTCGGCGCGGGCAAAGTTGCGCGCACGCTGCGGCTCCGGCATGCCCTCAAAATCGCGGAACGGCTGAAATGCGCAAATCTCGAGATTGAGGTCCCCGCAGAGCTTTGCGATGTCGCGCGGGCCGGCGCCGAACGACAGCAGATCGTTCTCGAAAATCTCGACGGCGTCGAAGCCTGCGGACGCGATGGCGCGGAGCTTTTCGTCGAGGGCGCCGGAGAGTGAGACGGTTGCGATCGAGCGTTTGGTCATGCTGCGTTGTCCTCCATCGCTCCGCCGAGGAACAATTGTCCGATGCGGGGATCATTCAAAATGCGCTTCGCGCCGTCGATCATGCGGGTCTGGCCGAGCTCGAGCACGATGCCGATGTCGGATATCTCCAGCGCCGAGCGTGCGTTCTGCTCGATCATCAGAATGGTGACGCCGCGGTCGCGCAAGCTCTTCAGGATGTCGAAAGTCTGCTGCACCATCAGCGGCGACAGGCCGATCGAGGGCTCGTCGATCAGCACGAGCTTCGGCTCGAGCAGCAGCGAGCGGGCGATTTCGAGCTGTTTCTGCTCGCCGCCAGATAGCGTGGAGGCCTGCTGCGTCGATTTCCGGCGCAGCGCCGGGAACAGGTCGAGCGCTGCCTCGATCCGGCTCTGCAGGTCGATGCCCTTGCCCGCGGAAACGCCGCCGAGCTCGATATTGTGGCGGACCGACAGCTCGGGAAAGATGTTGCGGCCCTGCGGCACGTAGCAAATGCCGGCATTGAGCAGCGCGCGCTGGCTCAGATTGGTGACGTCGCGGCCGGCGAAGTTGATCTTGCCCTCGCGCAGCTTGAGCAGGCCGAAGATCGCCTTGAACACGGTGGACTTGCCGGCGCCGTTCGGGCCGATGATGGTGGTGATGGTGGCCTGCGGCACGGCGAAGGTGGTGCCGTTCAGGATCGTCATCTTGCCGTAACCGCCGACGAGATTGTGAACCGAGAGGATCGGATCGCTCATGATGGCTCTCCCTAGTGTCCGAGATAGGCTTCGATCACCGCGGGGTTTTTTCGCACCTCGTCCGGTCGTCCCATCGCCAGCACCTTGCCTTCCGCCATCACCATCACGCGCGAGCACAGCGACATCACGAATTCCATGTTGTGCTCGATCACGACGAAGGTGGCGTTCTTCTCGCGGTTGATCGCGACCAGCCGCTCCTTCAAACCCGTCAGCATCGATGGGTTGACGCCGCCGGCGGGCTCGTCGAGCAGCACCAGCCGCGGTCCGCCCATGAAGGCCATGGCGGCGTCGAGCAGTTTTTGCTGGCCATAGGAGAGCCCGCCGGCAGGTTCATCCGCGAGATGGTCGAGCTTGAAGAAACCGATCATCTGGTTGGCGGCCTGCGTCAGTCCGGCATCGGAGCGGCCGACCAGGCGCGAGGCCATGCTGCCCTGGTGCTCCTGTCCTGCGAGGATCAGGTTCTCGCGCACCGAGAGTTTTGGGAACACTTGCAGGAGCTGGAAGGTGCGGCTGACCCCGAGCTTGTTGAGCTCGGCGGGTCGCAAGCCCGTGACGACCTTGCCGTCGAGCTTGACCTCGCCGCCGCTCGGCGTGAGCTGGCCGAGGATGCAGTTGAACAGGGTCGACTTGCCGCAGCCGTTCGGTCCGATCAGGCCGAGGATCTCGCCCTCGCGGACGTCGAAAGAGACGCCGCCGACGGCGCTGATGCCGCCAAAATTCTTCTTGATGTCGGTGACTTCGAGAACCGCGCTCATTGCACCGTCTCCAGCCGGGACTTTGCGACGGCGCGCTGGGCCGAGGCCACCTTGGTACGGCGTTCGGCGAGATAGCGGTCGAGGATTCCCAAGATTCCGGTCGGCGACCAGATCAGCAGCCCCATCACCGCGATCGCGTACAGCATCAGATAATAGCCCTCGGTGAAGCGCAGCCATTCCGGCAGCAGCACCGCGATCATCGCGCCGAGGAACGGACCCAGGAAGAATCCGGCGCCGCCGACGATCACCATCATCAGGAGGTCGAGCGAGAGCGACAGGTTGAACGGCACGGGATCGATATACTGCGTCAGCGGCGCATAAAGCGCGCCAGCGACGCCGCCGAGCGCCGAGCCGATCGCGAACGCCATCAGCGTATAGCGTCGCGTGTCGACGCCGAGCGACTGCGCCCGCAGCGGGTTTTCGCGCAGCGCCATGAAGGCGCGGCCCCAGGGCGAGCGGATCAGCCACCACACCGCGAGCGACACGATCGCGAGCGAGCCGAGACAGACATAATAGAACGGCAGCGGCTTGTTGGTCGCGAGGCCGAAAATATGGGGGCGCGGAATGTTGGAGATGCCGTAGATGCCGCCGGTGAGCCAGCTCTCGTTGCGAAACACCAGGAAGGCCAGTGTGGAGAAGGCGAGCGTGACAAAGGCGAGATAGTGGTGCTGCACCCGTAGCGCGGGATAGCCGAGCACCCAGCCGACCGCGAAGCTCAAGGTGATCGCGACGACGATCGCCGCCGGGAGCGGCCAGCCATGCGTGGTCATGATTGCCGCGGCGTAGGCGCCGATGCCGACGAAGGCGCCCTGTGCCAGCGAGACCTGGCCGGCATAACCGAGCGTAAGGTTGAGGCCCATTGCGGCGATGGCCATCACCGCCCACTGGCTCAAGATGAACAGGCCATAGCGGTTGAAGTTCATGGGGACGACGATCAGCGCAGCGAGGACGATGAGGCCGAACGCGATCTTGAGAGGTTTGGCGAAGCCGCTCATACGGTGCGCTCCTCGGCGCGGCCGAGCAGGCCCTGCGGTCGGAACAGGATGACGGCGATCAGGAAGATCATCGGCACGGCGGCGCGGTATTGCGTCGAGACATAGGCGGCCGCGAGATTGTCGAGCACGCCGATCAGGAGGCCGCCTGCGATCGCGCCGCGCACCTGATTGAACCCGCCGACGATCGCGGCGATGAAGGCGGCCTGGCCCAGCACCTCGCCGGACGTGAATTTCGCGAGATAGATCGGCGTGATCAACAGCGATGCGAGCGCGACCAGGAACGCGTTGATCAGGAAGGTCAGGAGAATCATGCGCTCGACCGGAACGCCGATGATGCGCGCCACCGTCGGGTTCTGCGCCGCCGCCTGCATCTGGTGGCCGAGCGAGGTGCGGTTGAGAAGCGCGGTCAAGCCGAAGACGGCAACGATAGCGAGGACGAGGACGCCGATGCTTTGCAGCGAGACGGCATGGCCGAGGACGGAGACGTCCCCGGTCGGCACGATCGAGGGGAAGAGTGAGGCTTCGGCGCTGAAGAACTGTTTTACGGCCTCCTTGAGGCCGATCGCGAGCGCCATGGTCGCGATCGCGAGCGGCAGCACGCCATGGCGCATCATCGGATCCACCAGCAGCATCTTGAAGGCGAGGCCGAGCAGGAGCATCGAGAGCAGGATACCGAGGATGATCGCGAGCCAGAACGGCGCGCCGGCATGCATCGCCGCCAGCATCAGGAACGCCGGCAGCATCACGAACTCGCCTTGCGCGAAATTGATGGTCTGCGAGGTCTGCCACAGCAGCGTGAAGCCGACCGCGACCAACGCATAGATCGCGCCGGTGGCAAGTCCCGCGACCAGAAGATCGAACAGACTGGACATTTTCCCCTCTCGGCGCTCTGCCTTCTTCCCTCGCCCCGCTCTTCCTTTTCTCCCTCTCCCCGTTCTTACGGGGAGAGGGTCAGGGTGAGGGGCTGTCTCCGCGAACTCGATTGTCACCGTATCCGCGGAAGCAGCCCCTCACCCCGCCCTCTCCCCGCGAAGGGCGGGGAGAGGGAGACGAAAGATCTCGCTCCGCATCCGCCTTCGCTAAACCTTCGGCGGACAGGCGCGGCGAGAGGCAAAGACTCACTTCACCTTCGGCAGCACCTGCTTCACCACCTGCTTGCCTTCGACCACTTCGACCAGGAAGCTCTGGCGGTCGATGTCACCGGTGTCGCTGAAGGTGACGTCCATCAAGATGCCCGGCTCGTCCGCGGCCTTGATGGTCAGGCCATGCAGATTGTCGGCGAACGCCTTGGAATCGACCTTGCCCATCTTGTCGGTGGTGGCCTTCACCATGTAGACCGCGAGATAGCCTTTCAGCCCGTTATGGTCGGGCACGTAATTGTACTTCTTCGCGAACTTGTCGCGAAACGCCTTGATCAGATCGACCGGCGCATCGGTGGTGAGGCCGACATGGCCGCGCGCGCCGTTGGCGGCATCGCCCGCAAGCTCGATCACCTTCTGCCCGATCAGCGTGGTCTCTCCCATCAGCGGCGCGGTGACGCCCTGGCGCTTGAGCTCCTTGAGGATGCGCGCGCTCTCTTCCTCGTTCAAATAGACGAACACGGCGTCGGGATTGGCGGCCTTGATCTTGCCGACGTCGGCGGCGAAATCGGCCTGGCCCGCCTCGGTGGAGAGATCGGCGACCACCTTGGAGCCGAGCCGGTCGAGCTCCTTGACGACGACATCGCGACCGCCGCGGCCAAAGTCATTGTTGACCCAGACGACGGCGACCGACTTCGCCTTCATGTCGTCGTGAATGTATTTGGCGACCTTCGGCATCGACGATTGCTGACCGAACGAGGTGCGGAACAGGAATTTGTTTCCGCCTTGCGTCAGTTCGGCGGCTTCGCCGCCCATGATCTGCGCGATGCCGGCCTCGGCCGCCAGCGGCGCCGTCACCTTCACCGACCCGGAATAGCCGGGTCCGAGCAGCACATAGGGCTCGGCGTCAAGCGCCTTTTGCACCTGCGCGCGCGCGACGCCCGGATTGGATTGGGAGTCCGCATGAGTGACTTCGAGCTTGCGGCCGAGCACGCCGCCCTTGGCGTTGATCTCCTCGATCGCGAGGTCGATGCCGTTCTTCCAGTTGGTGCCGACGGTGGCGCCGCCGCCGGACAACTCGGCGACGTCGGCAAGCTTGATCGCCTGTGCGTGGACGCTGGTTGCAGCCGCGAAGGCAAGCAGGGCGCCCACCATAATGGTCGATTTCATGGTCTCTCCTCCCATTTTTCGTTGATGTTGTGCACGGCCTTGTCTCCGGCCGCTTCGGTTACGCTGCGTGATAGGCCGGGCTTCGTGCCGCCATCACCTCGTCGAATGCCTCTCCCATGATCTCGGTGGATGGGGCAAGGCCAGTGAACAGTTCGAAAGCGTCGGCGGCCTGATAGATCGCAAGCTCCCGCCCGGTCATGATCCGCGCGCCCTTGGCCTGGGCGGCCGCCAGCAGCGGGGTGATCAGCGGTGAGTAGACGGCATCGGCGACCCACAGGTTTTGACGCAACAGCGTCGGCGCGACCGGCGTTTCCCGGTTCGGCAGCATGCCGACTGGCGTGCCGTTGACGAGGCCGGTTGCGCCGTCGAGCGCGTCCTCGACGCTTGCGGCGACCCTGGCGCCGCCCTGCTTGACGAGCAGCGCGGCGAGTTTTTCGGCGCGTGCCGGCTCGCTGTCGAAGATGCGGATGTCGGCCACGTCAAGGCTCGCCAGCGCGAAGGCGATCGCCTTGCCGACGCCGCCGGTGCCGATCACGGCGACCGCGTTTCCAGAGGCCGCCAGCAGCGGCGCGACGGCGCGCGCAAAGCCCGTCGTGTCGGTGTTGTGGCCGATCAGCCGGCCGTTGCTGACGACGACGGTGTTGACCGCCCCCATCGCGGCCGCACCCGGTGCCAGTTCATCGAGCAGCGGGACCACGGCCTCCTTGTAAGGAAAAGTGACATTGACGCCGGCAAAGCCGAGCCGCCGCACGCCTTCCAGCATCAGCCGGAGCCCGGCCGCATCGGCGCCGGCCACTTCGATGAGCTGATAATGTCCGCGCAGGCCAAGCCCCTCCGCGGCGCGCTCATGCATGGCGGGGGAGGCGGAATGCGCGATGGGTGCGCCGATCAGGCCGGTCAGGAGCTTTTTGGATGCGGCAGGTCCGCGCTTTGACATGGTTCGCTATCGTCTCGTTGGGAGCGTTCCGTCCCGGCCATTAGCGGGGAAATCCGCCCAATTCCAAGGGGCTTCCCCTAAGAACGATAGCCTTTCCTCGGCCTAACACAATTACCCTCTTGTCCTGCAAACCTAACATAATGTTATCTCTTCCGCCCCCGTGCCGCCGCGGCCCTGCCTTTGCCCTGCGACGGCTCGACTGCGCGCATCTCCGCGCGCAGGGACTCGATGAAATATTCGACATGAAGCGACAGCGGCGCGCCGCGCTTCACCGCGATATAGGTCTCGAATCGCGTTGGCTCGGTGATCTTGATCAGCTCGATGCCAGGATAGCCGCCATGGGCCACCGTGAACTGGTCGATGATGGCGATGCCGAGCCCCGCCTTCACCAGCGCGCAGACCGTGGTGCCGAAGCGGGCGCGAATGGTGATGTTGTACGCGAGGCGGTGGCGCGCGAAGATCTCGGCCATGATCCGCCCGTAGGGATCGTTGGGATCGATGCCGATCAGCGGATAGCGCGTGATCTCGGCGGCGGAGACCTGCTTGCGGCCGGCGAGCTCGTGGCCCGGCGGCACGATGCAATAGAGCTCGCCGGAGGCGAGCGGCATGAAGTCGAGCCCGGAATGCTCCAGGCGGTAGCTCATCGCCACGCATTCGCCGCGGCCGAGCATGAGATAGTCGATGGCTTCCTCGAGCTTGAGGATGTTGATGTCGATGCCCAAATCCGGATAGCGCCGCCGGACCCGCTCGATTGCGCGCGGTACCATGACTTGCGAAATGCTCGGCACCGAGCCGATGCGTAATTCCGACAATCCGCCGCGTCCGATCTTGGAGATGATCTCGGAGAGGTCGTCGACCTTCTTGTAGACGCCGTTGATCTGCTCGAAGATGTTCTCGGCTTCCGGCGTCGGGAAATAGCGGCCGTTCTGGCGCTGAAAGAAGCGGATGCCGAGCGAGCGCTCGGTGTATTTGACGAGGCGGCTGATGCCCGGCGCCGAAACGTTCAGCAGCTTCGCTGCGCCGCCGATCGTGCCCGTCACCATCACGGCACGGATCACTTCAACCTGGCGCAGCGTCATCATGTCCTGGGCATCCGAAAGATAATCGTGGTCGGCGCTGCCTTTCCCTCTCCCCTTGTGGGGAGGAGGGTGGACCGCCGCGATAGCGCGAGACGGGTGAGGGGTTCTCTCCCCGCGCGAGCCTCGCGCATTTGAACGCGTGGAAACAACCCCTCATCCGGCGCCATAGCCGATGCGAAGCATCGGCGTTTTGTTTTAAGAACGGCGGCCGAAAGCCCCCTATGCCACTTCTCCCACAAGGGGGGAAGGAAGGAAACATTCGCGTTCGGTTGTTCGGTTCAGATCAGAGCAGAGCAAGCTCAGATCAGAGCAAGGCATGGCACCGAACGGACCGTTCGTGCGCTCACAGCAATTGCGTGCTAGCTCGCCGGTCCGTCCGGCGTGGCGCTCTCTGCCGGCTTGCTGCGCTCGCTTTGCAGCACCCCGCGTGCGAACTCGATGATCTTCTGCTTGTTTGCCGTTTCGCGGACGGCGAAAAATACGCGGTTGAGTTCCAGGCCGAGCACGCTGTTGAGGGCGATGTCCTCGTCTTCCATCGTGGTTTCCCCGCTTCAGACATTATAGGTGTATCTTGACGTCACTTCTTCCACAAGTAGATTAAACCTTCAGGGTCAATGGGATACCGGGAAACTACGGAAGCGGCGAATTGAGGCAGTCGCCAGGAGGTGCTATAGCGATAGCGAGGGTCAGGAAACGCACCGATGTCCGCCGTGGATTATGGCCGGGAAGCGCTCGACTTCATTGAGGGGCTAGGAGCCTATACCAAGGTTCCGGACGCCATGGATGCGCTTGCGACCGCGTTCGGGCGCTACGGCTTCGAGCATATCATCGTAACCGGCTTGCCAAATCCCGATCAGCGTTTTTCCCAGATGGTGCTCGCCAAGAAGTGGCCGGCGGAGTGGTTCAGCCTCTATACCCAAAAAGGCTACGACCGTGTCGATCCCGTGATCCGCAAATGCCGGCAGACGGTGAACCCTTTCGAGTGGTCCGAGGCGCCGTATGATCCAGAGCTGGAGCCGGGCGCGGTGGAGGTGATGCGGCGCGCAGCCGATTTCCGCATGTCGCGCGGCTTCGTCGTACCGATCCACGGATTGACCGGCTACGAGGCCGGCGTCTCGCTTGGTGGCGTTCACCTCGATCTCAATGCGCGCAGCAAGCCGGCGCTGCACCTGATCGGCATGTACGGCTTCGATCACATTCGCCGCTTGCTCGATCCGGCGCCGCATCGATCGATGCGCCTTACCCCGCGCGAGCGCGAGGTGCTCGCCTGGGCCTCGCAGGGCAAGTCGGCTTGGGAAATCGGCGAGATCCTGCACATCACGCAGCGCACCGCCGAAGAGCATCTTGCAACTGCCGCGCGCAAACTTGGTGCCGTCAACCGGACGCATGCGGTTGCGATCGCAATCCGCCACAGAATCATCACCCCCTGAAATCCGCGCCTACTGGGAAATTTCCCAATAGTCGCTTTGGCCGTTTTCCGTGAGTGTTCCCCTTATTTCGAACAATGGGGGAATAAATGATTCATGTGATTTCTGCCGCCAACCGGCACCTCTACGAGGACGTTCTCGAGCAACATTTCAGGGTGCGTCACGAGATTTTTGTCGAGGAGCGGAAATGGGAGGCGCTGCGCAAGCCCGATGGCCGCGAGGTCGATACCTACGACAATGAAGACGCGGTCTATCTGCTGGCGCTCGAAAATCGCCGGGTGCTCGGCGGCTCCCGCCTCTATCCTACCACCAAGCCGACGATGATGAGCGAGGTCTTCCCGCATCTCGCCGCGGTGCGCGGCTGCCCCTCGAACCCGCTGGTATGGGAGTGGTCACGTTTCTTCGTTTCGCGCGAGCGCCGCGACGGCGCGTTCAATTGGCAATTGATGGCAGCGGCGCAGGAGTTCTGTCTCGATCAGGGCATCGAGCGTCTCTGTCTTGTCATGGAGACCTGGTGGCTGCCGCGCTTCCACGAAATCGGATTCATCGTCACGCCGCTGGGATTGCCGGCGCTGGTCGAGAATTCCTGGACGATGGCGGCCACGATCGAGATTCGTCAAGAGTCGCTGGATGCCGTGTGTGACCGTATCGGGATGACAAACGTCGTGCATCAGGACGGTCCGCGTATCGATTGCATCGCCCGTGCCAACCTCTGCGGCCTCGCTGCCGCGCAACGAAAGAGCGCCTGAGATGTCGAACATGATGCGGGACAGCCAGATCATGGCGCAGATCAAGGACGAAAATCTCGGCTACATGTCCGACATGGCGCTCGAACTCGCGCAGATGGCGGAAGACACCGGATTGGCGACGCTCGCCTATCTGTTCCGGATGGCGGCGCTGGAGGCCTCGACGGCCGATAGCGTGCTTGCCGAGCCGGATGACCTTCCCCGGCAGATGACGTCGCACTAGGCGTCTCCTTCCCAACGTTGCGACGAATTTCACACCTCTCCTCGGCAACGGGGGGAGGGTGATCCGTTTGGGTGCGGCAGGTTGACCCATCCTGCGCGGCAGTCTTCTTGCAAGGCCGATTGCAGGGGCCGGGATCGATCGGATGCATCGGCATGCAACAAAGTGCATGTTGGGTGTCGAATCGCTCTTGCCTCGGAACGATACTGCCATTACCCATTTTTCCGCCTTGTACAGGCAGGGGGAGCTCTTTCACTGATGGCGACCGTGTTCGAACATCGGCGCGAACCTGCGTGCGCCTGAAAGAGTTTTGATGCTGCTCGTCGTCGAACAGTTCTTGAACGGATTGCAGTTCGGCCTGCTGCTGTTCCTGCTCGCCGCCGGCCTGACGCTGGTGTTCGGGATCATGGATCTCGTCAACCTCGCGCACGGCTCGCTCTACATGATGGGCGCCTATTTCGCCGCCACCTTCGCAGCCTGGACCGGCAGCTTCCTGCTCGGTGCGCTGCTAGCGCTCGGTGCAACCCTCGTGCTCGGCATCGTGCTCGAGATGACCGCGCTGCGGCACCTCTACGGACGCGACCATCTCGACCACGTGCTCGCGACCTTCGGCCTGATCCTGTTCTTCAATGAAGCCGTGCGGCTGATCTGGGGGCCGGCCGGGCTTGCGCTGCCGCTGCCGGCCTGGCTCACCGTGCCGGTGCCGATCCTGCCCGGCATTCACTATCCGGCCTATCGCCTCGCCATCATCGTCGTGGCGCTGCTGGTTGCGCTGCTGCTCTATCTCGGCGTGATGCGCACCCGCATCGGCATGCTCATCCGGGCCGGCGCCTCCAATCGCGAGATGATCGGCGCGCTCGGCATCAACATCAAGCTGCTCTACACCCTGGTGTTCGGCCTCGGTGCCGCGCTCGCCGGTCTTGCAGGGTTGATGCAGGCGCCGATCCTCACCGTGCAGATCGGCATGGGCGAGAACATCCTGATCCTCGCCTTCGTCATCATCGTGATCGGCGGCATCGGTTCGATCCGCGGCGCGTTCCTGGCCGCGATCTTCGTCGGCATGATCGACACGCTCGGCCGCGCTTTCCTGCCCAATTTGTTGCGGCAGGTGCTGAGCGGCGCCGCGGCCTCGACCGCCGCGCCCGCGTTGTCGTCCATGCTGATCTATCTGCTGATGGCGGTCGTGCTGGTGGTGCGTCCGGAGGGGCTGTTTCCGGCCAACCGCCGATGAAGTCATTCACTGTGAGCAAGGCCGTCACGGCCCTGATGCTGGCGGGCCTCGTGCTACTGCCGCTCTATTCGCAACTCTCCGGCAACATCTTCATCCTGACGCTATTCACGCGCATCGTCATCCTGGCGCTGGCGGCCGCGAGCCTCAACCTCATCATGGGTTTTGGCGGCATGATGAGTTTTGGCCATGCCGCCTATCTCGGCATCGGCGGTTACGCGGTCGGCATGCTGGCGCAGGAAGGCGTGGGAAGCGGCTTCATCCAATTTCCGGTTGCGCTTGCGGCCTCCGCGACTTACGCCGTCGTGATCGGCGCGCTCTCGCTTCGCACGCGTGGCGTTTACTTCATCATGATCACGCTCGCTTTCGCGCAGATGGCCTATTACGTCGCCTCGGGGCTGGCGCGTTACGGCGGCGATGACGGCCTCACCGTCTACAAGCGCAGCGATTTCTCCGGGCTGATCAACCTGTCGAACCGCACGCAGTTTTATTATCTCTGCCTCGCCTGCCTGTTCGGCGTGGTCTTCCTGATCTGGCGCATCGCCAATTCGCGCTTTGGCCTCGTCCTGCAGGGCCTGCGCTCCAACGAGCAACGCATGCAGGCGATCGGCTTTCCCTCGAAACGCTACCAGCTGGTCTGCTTCGTCATCTCGGGCATGATGTGCGGCCTTGCCGGCGCGCTGCTCGCCAACAACACCGATTTCGTCAGCCCGGCCGCGATGTACTGGACGCGTTCCGGCGACCTCATGGTGATGGTGATCCTCGGGGGCATGGGCACGCTGTTCGGTCCGGTCATCGGCGCGGTGGTGTATTTGCTGCTGGAAGAGTTCTTGTCGCAGCTCACCGAATACTGGGCGCTCATCATGGGGCCGATGCTGCTGCTGATCGTGCTGTTCGGCCGCGGCGGCATCATGGGCCTGCTCGGGAGGCTCAATCGTGGCTGAGCCGCTGCTCCGTGTCGACAGGCTGGTGCGCCGCTTCGGCGGCATCGTTGCGACGGACAACGTCTCGCTCGACGTCGCGGCAGGCGAGCTGCACGCCATCATCGGCCCGAACGGCGCCGGCAAAACCACGCTGATCAGCCAGCTCACCGGGCATCTGGAGCCGCATTCCGGCAGCGTCTCGCTGGCGGGGCGCGACATCACCTATCTGCCGGCCTATCGCCGCTGCGCGCTGGGCCTGGCACGTTCGTTCCAGATCACCTCGCTGCTGCTCGATTTCACCGCCGCCGACAATGTCGCGCTCGCGGCGCAGGCGCATGCCGGCACCTCGTTTCGCTTCTTCGCCGATGCACGCAAGGAGAAGGGCCTGCGCGATGCCGCGCATGCCGCGCTCGAGCGCGTCGGTCTCGCCCATCGTGCCGATGTGCTGGTGTCCAGACTCAGCCATGGCGAGCGTCGCCAGATCGAGCTGGCGGTTGCGCTGGCAAGCAAGCCGAAACTTTTACTGCTCGACGAGCCGATGGCGGGCCTCGGTGTCACCGAGTCCCAGCGCATGGTGCAGCTGCTCCAGGAGCTGCGCAAAGAGGTCTCGATCGTGCTGGTCGAGCACGACATGCCGGCGGTGTTTGCGCTCGCCGACCGCATCTCGGTGCTGGTCTATGGCCGCGTCATCGCCTCCGGCGATCCGGCCGCGATCCGGGCGAACGAGGACGTCAAGCGCGCCTATCTCGGCGAGGCGCATGTGGTGACGCACCATGTCTGAAAAAGGGATGGGTGACACGCTGCTCGAGGTCAACGGCATCGAGACCTGCTACGGCCTGTCCCAGGTGCTGTTCGGCCTGTCGCTGTCGGTCAAATCAGGCGAGATGGTCTCGCTGATGGGCCGCAACGGCATGGGCAAGACCACGACCATCCGCTCCATCATGGGCCTGACGCCGGCGCGCGCAGGCAGCATCCGCTTTGCGGGCTCGGAGGTGCGGACGCAGCCGTCCTACAGGATCGCGCAACTCGGTGTCGGCCTCGTCCCCGAGGGGCGGCAGATCTTCCCGAACCTCACCGTGCGCGAAAACCTGGTCGCGGCCGCCGCCGATCGTTTCGACAGCAGC
Organism: Bradyrhizobium sp. Kon37; assembly: GCF_055807535.1. Taxonomy (NCBI): domain Bacteria; kingdom Pseudomonadati; phylum Pseudomonadota; class Alphaproteobacteria; order Hyphomicrobiales; family Nitrobacteraceae; genus Bradyrhizobium; species Bradyrhizobium sp. Kon37. The sequence goes on along the minus strand of NZ_JBVVOY010000001.1, from coordinate 305,008 downwards.
AATCCCTGGACGCTGGCGGCGATCTACGTGATGTTTCCGCGCCTCGCCGAGCGCGCCTCCAACATGGGCAACCAGCTCTCCGGCGGCGAGCAGCAGATGCTCGCCATCGGCCGCGCACTGATGACCAACCCGAAGCTCCTCATTCTGGATGAAGCGACCGAAGGCCTGGCGCCCCTGATCCGCGAAGAGATCTGGAGCTGTCTGTCGCTGCTCAAGAGCCGGGGACAGTCGATCCTGGTCGTCGACAAGAACGTCGACCACCTCGCCCGCATCTGCGACCGCCACACCATCATCGAGCGCGGCAAGACGGTGTGGAGCGGCACCTCGGACGAGCTGTTGGCCGAGCCGGATCTGCAGCACAAATATCTGGGGATTTGAGGCTGTGAGGGCGCGATGCTGGCGCCGCTCATACGGTGTCGTCCTGGCGAAAGCCAGGACCCATAACCACCGAATTCAGTTTGGCAAAGATTTGTGGTTGGCAGTCGCGTGCGACAACTTTTCCCTGCGGTAATGGGTCCTGGCTTTCGCCAGGACGACGTTGGCAATCACCAGTAAATCCCGTGCCGATGCAGTTCCCGGATCACGCGGGCCTCCGTGGATGGCTGGCGACGTTTCGGCTTTGTCGTTTCTCTCGTGCTGGCAATCGGCGCGAGACCGGACTGGGTCGCGGCCGGAGCGATCGCGGATGTCGTGGCAGTCGCTGCCGGAGACGTTGAAGCTGGGGCGGTGGTCGCCGTCTGGACATTCGTGGGCCCTGCCGCTGGAGCTTGTGGCGGCGTGGCTGCTGTCGTTGCCGGCTCGGCGGTCTGCGGGTTCACATTTGTCGCCGCAAGGCTGAGGCTCCGTGGTCCGCCGGCATAGGCCTGGCTTGCCAGCAGCGACATTGCCGCGATCAGGATCAGCTTTCGCATGACACCCTCCGTTACCTGGTCAATCCGTCTTACCTGGATTCGCTGGGCCTCTATCGCGACGAGCGGCCCATTCCGATTTCGATCAAGGTGGCACGGCAGGACAGGCGATAGATCAAGCTGAACAAATGACCCCACATGACCGAACTCCATTGTTGATCAATGCCGTCATTGTGACCCTCCATCGTTTCCGGCGATCTTCGCGGGGGCGGAAAAATGACTTCGTCGGCAAGGTCAAAGGTTTCGTAGGAAGCACCGGCGCGAAACCGGCTCACGCCGGCGTGAGGGCCTGTCGGTAACGATCGTGGGCTCGGCCCGCGGCGATCCTAATCGTGGACCAACATCAGCCGGCCATCCTCGAGCCCGAACACGAGTGCGGGACGATCGCGGTATTTCATGCCGCCGATATTCGTCGCGATCCTTGCCGGAAGCCTGATGCGCGCGATGTCATGCGGGCCAGCGACGAACCCGATGAGCCGCAGCGTTCGCCGTTCGAGGTCCGGTACCGCGAGATCTGGATGGCCGTCGCCATCAAAATCGGCCGTAAAGCTCATGTGCAGCGATCGCGAGCCGATGAAATGGTTCGATACGTCGGAAATTTCCGCCGATTTTTCCAAACGATCATGCCGCCACGACCACATTTCGAGAATCCCGACCACATGAGGCTGGCGGACAAGCACAATATCCGTGGTGCCATCGCCGTCGAAATCGGCGATACCGGCCGGATTGAGCCAAGCATGGGCGTGGCCGATCGGAGGCGTCTCCGCAACGATGGCCGCCGAGGCGGGATCGATGACAGCCAGCGCGGAGCCGCGCTTCAGATAGGATTTGACCAGCACAATCCTTTCGCGGCCGCCGATCGCAGCGACGCGCGGCTCGAGGTCTTCGAACACGGCGTCACCATCCAGGCGCAGCGTGCGTTGTCCGCCCCCGCGCGGCTCGATCACCAGGCTGCCGGCCTCGATGGCATCGCCGAGGACGCCGTGGTGATAGCGTTCGGTCGGCTCAGCGAGCCAGGCACGCGCGACGGTATCGCGGCCTGTCGCGACGCGCCCATCCGCAAGGGCCCCGGGCGGCGGCGCCGGACGTTCGAGCGCGGGGGTCGGCACCATGCGCATCCCTTTCGCGTCGAACTGATACCAATTCGTGCCGATTGCAATTCGGACGTCGCTATCCGCTAAATCAATTTCGCTGACGCGGCCGGGGGCCCGCACGGTGCTCGCCTGCCAGTCGGCCAGGGCTGGCGCGGACAGGGCTGGCGCGGACAGGGTCAGGGAAAAGAGCAGGACCGCCGGGCGCAACCGCATCATGGTACTCCTGGAAAATCCGGCCGTGTTGCGGGGATCAGCGGCCGGTTGGCGGCGGCTCAAAACACCTCGAAATATTCGCGGTGCTCCCAATCGGTCACCTCGGACAGGAAGCGGTCGATCTCGGCATTCTTGATGTGGGTGTAGTAGTCGACGAACTCAGCCCCGAGCTTTTCGCGGAAGAACGGATCGTCCTTCAGCGCGCTGACCGCATCGCGCAGCGACTTCGGCAACAGCGGCGCCTTGGTTTCGTAGGGCGTATCGGCCGACGGGCCGGGATCGAGCTTGCGGTCGACGCCGTCGAGGCCGGAAAGAATCTGCGAGGCTATGTAGAGATAGGGATTGGCGGCGGGCTCGCCGATGCGGTTTTCCAGGCGCGTGGCGGCATCGCCGGCCGCGCCGAGCACGCGGATCATCACGCCGCGATTGTCGCGGCCCCAGATCGCGCGGTCCGGCGCCAGCGAATAGGAGCGGTAGCGCTTGTAGCCATTGATGGTCGGGGTTGTGAACACGGTCGACGCGCGGGCGTGGTCGAGCAGGCCCGCAAGCCAGGCGCGGCCGAACGCGCTGAGCGGCTCGCCGCCGTCTTTCGCCATGAACTGGTTCTCGCCGCTCGCGCGTGAGACCACCGATTGGTGCAGATGCCAGCCGCTCGCAAACAAATTCGGCAGCTTCGGCCGGCACATGAAGGTGGCGTGATAGCCGTGGCGGTGCGCGATCTGCTTCACGGCGGAGCGAAACAGCACCATGTTGTCGGCGGGCTCGAGGCCCTTCTTCGGGGCGAAGGTGAATTCGCACTGGCTCGGCCCAAATTCGACCTCGACGGAGCGCAAGGGCAGACCGAGCGCGACGATGTCACGGCGCAAAATCTCCAGCACCGGCTCCATCTGATCGAAGCGCTGCTCGGTGAGATATTGATAGCCGTGGCTGAGCAGGCTCACCGAAGGCGGCGTGCCGGGCTGGCCAGCGTCCTCGGGCCGCATATGCGGATCGTCGAGCTTGAAGATGTGGAATTCAACCTCGAGGCCCGCGACGAAATCGTGGCCGCGGCTTGCGAGCTCGCCGAGCACCTTGCGATAGAGCCCGCGTGTCGCGAACGGGACAGGACGGCCGTCGTTGAAATAGAGGTCGCAGAGAACCCAGCCCGTGGCCGGCGCCCAGGGCAAAACGCGAAACGTGGTGGGATCGGCGACCATCAGCACGTCGGCCGCGCCCTCCATCTCCTTCATGCCAAAGCCGCCGCCCGACGTGAACACCGGAAACACCGTGCGGTGCGAGGTGTCCTTGGCGAGCATGGTGGTGGTGATGGAGCAACCGCTCTCCAGCGAAGCGATCGCCTCGGCCGCGACGATGGTCTTGCCGCGCAAGATGCCGTGCTGGTCCGGGAAGGCGAGGCGGATGACCTCGAGGTTCTTCTCCTCGACGATGCGGCGCATGCGCAATGCAGCGTCCTTCTGCTCATCCGACCACAGCGCATGACGCGCGACGAAAGTCACTTTGGCAGTTCCTTCTTGCTCCGCGAGAGTATAGCGCACACTGTCATCGTCCGCGAAGGCGGACGATCCAGTATTCCAGAGACGTCCGTGTGTCCACGAGAGGCCGCGGCGTACTGGATGCCCCGCTTTCGCGGAGCATGACAGCGGAGAATGTGGAGCCGCCGTCTCGCCCCGCCAGCGGCGAACTGCATTATCACTCCGCCGCCGTCAGCCGATGCACGTTGTCCGCAATCTCCTTCGGCACCGGCGCCGTCCATGGCGCGCTGCGGCGGCGCTTCACGTCGACTTCCATCCAGTATATCTCCCAGCCTCGGGTCGGCCCGATGCCGTCCATGGTCGCCGGGCCCTGGATCGAACGTGCGGTGGCCTCGTCGAGATGCAGCATCGGCTTCTCGCCGCCTGCGACCTTCTCGATCTCCTGCCGCAGCAGGCGGCGGTACTGCACGATCGCCTTGTCGCTCGTGCCGAGGTGCTCCCTGGTGCGGTCCTGGATCGCGCCCATCGATTCCACCGCCCACTGGTCGTGGACGTTGATGTCGGTGCCCATGCCGGTATAGGTCGCCGTCTGCTGCTCGTGCGGATCGAAACCGTAATCGTTGGTCCTGTTCTTGCGCGATTTGTAGTCCGGCAGCTCATAGAGCTCGAGCCGCTGGTCGCGCATCTTCTTCTTGTCGACGGGGTTCGAATAGCTGGTGAAGATCGCGTACCAGTAGCAGTTCTCGTCGTCGACCGGCACGTGCCACTGCGTGATCGTCATCTCCGTGCTCATGGGGATGACGAAGCCGTGCGGGAAGAGCTGGTTGGTGACGCGCACGTGGGTGCGCTCCTCGTCGATCTCGCGCAGCGCGATCAGCCGCAGGCCGTATTCGGTGTGCTCGACATTGATGATCGGGCGGTCGTATTCGCGCAAAATCTTCGTCATCGGCAGGTCGCTGCCGGCGGAGGCGCCGCGGAATTGCTTACCGTAGGCCGTCGACGTGTCCTCGTCCTCGAAGAAGCGATGCAGGTAGGAGGCGTGCGCGGGATCGATGCCGACTTCGAGCGCCTGGAGCCAGTTGCAGGCCATGTGGCCTTTGAACGCGAAAGTGTGGGTGCCGGGGGCGACGAAGCAGTCGAGTTCGGGAAATGCCGGCGGCTCGCCCTCGCCGAGATAAGCCCAGAGGATGCCGCTCTTCTCCACCACGGGATAAGAGCGCTGGCGGATGTTCTGGCAGAGTTTTGAATCCTTCGGCTCGGCCGGGGTTTCGATGCATTGCCCGGTGGCGTCGAACAGCCAGCCATGAAAGGCGCAGCGCAGGCCGCCATGCTCGAGCCGTCCGAAGGCGAGATCGGCGCCGCGATGCGCACAGTGCCGATCGATCAGGCCGTAGCGCCCGGTCTCGTCGCGGAACAGCACCAGGTTTTCGCCGAGCAATCTGACGGGGCGGATCGGTCGATCGCCGTCGAGCTCGTCCACCAGCGCCGCCGGCTGCCAGTAGCTCCGCATTAGCTTTCCGCAGGGGTCCTTCGGACCGGTGCGGGTGATCAGGTCGTTCTGCTCCTGGCTCATCATGGCGAGTGCATCCTTTGTGGAGTGGCGTTTGTTCGCCTATTGAACGAATGGGCGAATTATGACATGCCTTGATCCGGCAGCAAGCACTATTTTGCAGGAATGACCCGACACCATGCCCAAGCTGAAGCGAAGCGAGAGCGACGAACGCGCGACGGATTTCGTCGAGAGCCTCGATCGCGGGCTGCGCCTGCTGCAATGCTTCGGAGCGACGGCGGGTCCGATGACACTCAGCGATCTCGCCCGCGCCGCGGATCTGCCGCGCGCGACTGCGCGACGCATGCTGTTCACGCTTCAGCGCGGCGGCTTCGTCAGCGGCGACGGCAAACTGTTCTCACTGACGCCACATGTGCTGACACTGGCCGCGTCGTATCTGCGGTCGAGCCAACTCGTCACGGTCCTGCAACCGGTGCTCGACCGCGTTGCGATAGCGGCCAACGAAATCTCCTCGCTCGCGGTTCTCGACGGCGATGAGGTCGTGTTCATCGCGCGCAGCAGTCCGGCGCGGATGTTTTCAGGTGGGCTGGACATCGGTTACCGCCTGCCGGCCTTCTGCACCTCGGTCGGCCGCGCCATGCTCGGCCAACTCACCGATGCCGAGCTGGCTGCGCGTCTAAAAGCGATGAAGCGCGAGGCGTTGACGCCGCAGACGGTGACCGATCCCAAGGCGCTGCTCGCGCGCATTGTCGCCGATCGCGCGCAGGGTTACGCGCTGGTCGATCGCGAGGCCGAGCCGCATTTCCGCTCGATCTCAGTCCCGGTGCGTCGTTATGATGGCGTGATCGTCGCCGCCATCAACATGGGCGCCCATGTCGACCGCGTGCCGGCGCAGGAATTGATCGAGCGATTTTTGCCGCTGTTGCGTGAGGGCGCTGAAGCGGTGCGGTCGCAACTCTTGTAGCCCGGGTGAGCGAAGCGATACCCGGGAAAGTCATCGTGAAGACCCGGATGTCGCTTCGCTCATCCGGGCTACGCGCCTGTGCAAAAATCACTGCCGGTTGCGCATCCAGTCGGCGAGGCCGGACAACGCCTTGTCGAGGTCCTGCCGCGCGGCAGCGTCCATAACCGTCTCCTCGAGCGCGCCGCGCATGCAGAGCATCCACGCGTCGCGCTCGGCATCGCCGATGGCAAAGCCGATGTGGCGCTGGCGCAGCCGTGGATGGCCCTTCTCGACCGAGTAGAGTTTCGGGCCGCCGGTCCATTCGGTGAGATAGCGCTTCAGCACGTCCCTGATCAGGCCGAGGTCGTCCGCATGCATCGCGCGGATGATCTTCGCCTCCGGCAGCGTATCCATCCGTTCATAAAAGCGATCGACCAGTCGATTGATCGTGGCGCTGCCGCCGATCCGCGCGAACATGGAGATTGCAACGTCGCTGTCGGTCATGGGAGTTCGGACCTACAGCGCCACGCTGCGCAGCCCGAAGCTGCGCGCTTCGTTCTGCAGCACCGGTCGCACCGCATCAACCAGGCGCGCCGCGGCGGCATCGACGGACAGTCCCGCCGTGTCCACCACCGCCGTCGCGCGCGCATACAGCGGCTCGCGGCTCAAGAGGATGTTGCGCAGCTCCGCCATAGCTGAGCGGTCGTCGGCCATCGGGCGCAAATCGCCCTGGCGGCGGACGCGGGCCATGTGCTCCTCGGGCTCGGCCTTCAGCCAGATCGTGTAGAACGACGACAGGATCTGGTCGAACGTCAAGGGCTCCGAGACAATGCCGCCGCCAGTCGCCAGCACCATCAGCTCGTTGCGCGCGAGCAGCTGTTGCAGCGCCGCCTGCTCCATGCGGCGAAAACCTTCCTGGCCGTAGAGCGCGATGATCTCGGCGACCGAGAGGCCGTTCTGCTGCTCGACCTCCTTGTTGAGTTCGACAAAACTCCAGCCGACCTTCTTCGCCAGCATTCGCCCAAGCGTCGATTTGCCGGCGCCGCGCAGGCCGATCAGCGCGATGCCGCAGAACGGCGCGCGCCGCGGCGCGGAAGCGCTGCCGCCTGCCAGCAGATCCTTGGCTTGCGCGAGCTGCGCCGGCGTCGCCTTGCGCAAGAGATCGCGAAACATCTGCCAGTCCGGGGTCGGATCGGCCGAGGGAAGCAGGTCTTCGAGATGCGCGCCCATCGCGTCGGAGACGCGGCGGAGCAGCACGATGGAGACGTTGCCCTTGCCGCTTTCGAGCTGCGCGATGTAGCGCTCCGATATTCCTGATACCTTGGCGAGCACCTTGCGCGACATGCCGCGTAGCGCGCGCATTGTGCGCACGCGCTGGCCGAGCTGTTCGAGAAATCGGGATTCGGCGTCGGGACTGTCAGTCATGGACTACGGATCATGGGCCTGCTTGAGCGGATGTCTTCTTTTAAAGAGGTCCTGCGGCGCGTATTAATGAAACATAGTGCCTGCTGGCATTGACAGCAAGCCAATGCGGTGTCTTTCTATGAATTATAATTCTAAATTCAGGGGAGAAGTCCGTGAGCGAGGGATCCTATAACGCGGTGACCTGGCTGCTCGACCGGAATGTCGAGGAGGGACGCGGCAACAAGCTCGCCTTCGACGACACCGTCTCACGGCTCGCCTATGGCGAGCTCCAGCGCGAAACGCGGCGCGCCGCCAACGTGCTGCGCCGGCTCGGCGTCCGCCGCGAAGAGCGCGTGGCCATGATCATGCTGGATACGGTCGACTTCCCGATCGTGTTTCTGGGCGCGATCCGCGCCGGCATCGTGCCGGTGCCGCTCAACACGCTGCTGACATCAGATCAATACGCCTACATCCTCGCCGATTGCCGCGCACGCGTGCTGTTCGTCTCGGAAGCGCTCTATCCCGTCATCAAGGACGTCGTCGGCCGCATGCCGGACCTCGAGCATGTCGTGGTGTCCGGCGCCAAGCAGAACGGTCACAAGCAGCTTGCCGAGGAGATTGCGGACGAGAGCGACCGGTTCACCACCGCCGCGACGCATCCGGATGAGCCGGCGTTCTGGCTCTATTCGTCAGGCTCAACCGGCATGCCCAAGGGCGTACGCCACATCCATTCGAACATGCAGGCGACCGCGGACACTTATGCGAAGCAGGTGCTCGGCATTCGCGAGAACGACGTTTGTCTTTCTGCGGCAAAGCTGTTCTTCGCCTATGGCCTCGGCAATGCCCTGACCTTTCCGATGTCGGTCGGCGCCACCGTGGTGCTCAACAGCGAACGGCCGACGCCGGCGCGCATGTTCGACCTGATGAACCGCTATAATCCCTCCATCTTCTACGGCGTGCCGACCCTGTTCGCGGCGATGCTCAATGACGAGGCGATGAAGAGCGAACGCGGCGGCCGCGCCTTGCGCATCTGCACCTCGGCCGGCGAGGCGCTGCCGGAATCCGTCGGCAACAGCTGGAAAGCGCGCTTCAACGTCGACATCCTCGACGGCGTCGGCTCGACCGAGCTGTTGCACATCTTCCTGTCGAACGCGCCCGGGGATATCAAATACGGCTGCTCCGGCAAGCCGGTGCCGGGCTATGCGGTGCGGCTTGTCAACGAGGCGGGACAGGATGTCGCCGACGGCGAGGTCGGCGAACTCCTGGTCGATGCGCCTTCCGCCGGCGAGGGCTACTGGAACCAGCGCCACAAGAGTCGCCGCACGTTCGAGGGACCATGGACCCGCACCGGCGACAAATATGTCAGGGATGCCGAGGGCCGCTACACCTTCTGCGGCCGCGCCGACGACATGTTCAAGGTCTCGGGCATCTGGGTCTCGCCGTTCGAGGTCGAGAGCGCGCTGATTACGCATCCAGCCGTGCTGGAAGCCGCGGTCGTGCCCGAGGCCGATCCGGAGGGCCTGCTGAAGCCGAAGGCCTTCGTCGTGCTGCGCCAGGGAGCGACGACGACGGGCCTGCAGGAGATGCTCAAGGACCACGTCAAGCAGAAGATCGGCCCATGGAAATATCCGCGCTGGATCGACGTGGTGGACTCGCTGCCGAAGACGGCAACGGGAAAGATCCAGCGGTTCAAGTTGCGGGACGGGGCGAATTGACAACAAGTCGTCATGGCCGGGCTTGACGACCGAGAGAAGAGCGACAGAACATGACCAACCTCTCCCCCACCGGCTTTCTCAGCATCGGCAACGTCAGTCTCGAGTACAAATGGCTCGCGCCGCAGAGTGCCGATGCACCCACCATCGTCATGCTGCATGAAGGCCTCGGCTCGGTCGGGCTCTGGGGTGACTTCCCGGAAAAGCTGCAGCAGGCAACCTCCGCCGGCATCTTTGCCTATTCGCGTGCAGGCTATGGCCAATCGAGCAAGGTCGCGTTGCCGCGGCCGCTCGACTACATGCACCGCGAGGCACTGGACGTGCTGCCGAATATTCTCGATGCGATCGGCTTCAGGCGCGGCCTGCTGCTCGGCCATTCCGACGGCGCCTCGATTGCGACGATCTATGCCGGCGCACACCAGGATCATCGCCTCAACGGCGTCGTGCTGATCGCGCCGCATTTCATCGTCGAGGACATCTCGGTGAAGTCGATTGCGGACATCAAGACCACCTTCGAGACCACCGATCTCAAGTCCAAGCTCGCGCGCTGGCACAAGGACGTCGACAACGCCTTCTACGGCTGGAACGCCGCCTGGCTCGATCCGAAATTCCGCGATTGGGACATCTCGGAATATCTCGCCTACATCCGCATTCCGGTGCTGGTCCTTCAAGGCGTGGACGACCAATACGGGACGCTGCGTCAGGTCGAGATCGCGCAGCAAGAATGCTATTGCCCGGTCGATTTGAAAGTCATTTCGGGCGCGGCGCATTCTCCCCACCGCGAAGCTCCGGGACAGACGCTTGACGCGATTGAGCAATTTGCAGCAGCCGCCTTGCGCGAAGACATGAAGCAAAATGCATATTCGGTCGCTTAAAGGGTAGACGCGCGCAAAAATGTGCACTATTGTGCATCTAACGCGATAGCCAAAACGCATAATCAAGCTCAAGGGTGGCCCATGGCCGGGGAAGATCGGCGCCTCGCAGGCGGCGCGACATTCATCGATTTCCAGACCGAGCCGTCCCGCTACCGGCACTGGAAGCTCGCGGTCGACGGTGACGTCGCCACCCTCACCATGGACGTCGACGAGAATGGCGGCCTGTTCGAGGGCTATCTGCTCAAGCTCAATTCCTACGATCTCGGCGTCGACATCGAGCTTGCCGACGCGGTCCAGCGCCTGCGCTTCGAGCACCCCGAGGTGAAGGTCGTGGTGATGCGCTCGGCCAAGAACCGCGTGTTCTGCGCCGGCGCCAACATCCGCATGCTCGCGGGCTCGACGCATGCCCACAAGGTCAATTTCTGCAAGTTCACCAACGAGACTCGCAACGGCATGGAAGATTCGTCGGAGAATTCCGGCCAGCGCTTCATCACCGTCGTGAACGGCTCGGCCGCCGGCGGCGGCTATGAGCTCGCGCTCGCCACCGACTACATCATGCTCGCCGATGACGGCGCGTCCGCCGTCGCCTTGCCCGAAGTGCCGCTGCTCGCGGTGCTGCCGGGCACCGGCGGCCTCACGCGTGTGGTCGACAAGCGCAAGGTGCGCCGCGATCACGCCGATTTCTTCTGCACCATCGAAGAGGGCGTGAAGGGCAAGCGCGCCGTGCAATGGCGCCTGGTCGACGAGATCGCGCCGAACAGCAAGCTCGAAGGCAAGGTTGTCGAGCGCGCCAGGGAATTCGCCGACAGCTCGAAGCGCAAGGGCAGCGGCAAGGGCATCGCGCTGACGCCGCTCAAGCGCATCATCGACGAGACCAGCATCCGCTACGGCTTTGTCAGCGTCGATATCGACCGCGCGGCGCGGATCGCCACGATCTCGATCAAGGCGCCTGAAGCCGCGCCGCCCGCCGACATCGACGGCATGATGGCGCAGGGTGTCGCGTTCTGGCCGCTCCAGGTCGCGCGCGAACTCGACGACGCAATCCTGCATCTGCGTATCAACGAGCTCGAGATCGCGATGCTGGTGTTCAAGAGCCATGGCGACCGCGCCCATGTGCTCGCCTGCGACGCCTTCCTCGAGGCCAACAAGGCGCACTGGCTGGTCAACGAAATCAGGCATTACTGGAAGCGCGTCTTGAAGCGCATCGACGTCACCTCGCGCACGCTGGTGACGCTGGTCGAGCCCGGCTCCTGTTTTGCCGGCACGCTCGCCGAGCTCGTCTTCGCCGCGGACCGCTCCTACATGCTGATCGGCACGCGCCAGGGTGACAACCGCCCGCCGCCGTCGATCGAGCTGTCAGCGTTGAATTTCGGTCCGTATCAGATGAGCCATGGCCTGACGCGGCTTCAGTCGCGCTTTCAGGCCGATCCGGCCGATGTGGAACGCGCGGAAGCCACGATGGGCACGGCGCTGGACGCCGAGCAGGCGGAAGAGCTCGGTCTCGTCACCTTCGCACTCGACGACATCGACTGGGACGACGAGGTCCGCGTGTTCCTGGAGGAACGCGCCAGCTTCTCGCCCGACAGCCTCACCGGCATGGAAGCGAGCCTGCGCTTCGTCGGCCCCGAGACGATGGAATCGAAAATCTTCTCGCGCCTCACCGCGTGGCAGAACTGGATCTTCCAGCGCCCCAATGCGGTCGGCGAGGAAGGCGCGCTGCGCCGCTACGGCAGCGGCCAGAAGCCGAAATTCGATATGACGCGAGTGTAGAGCGCGAATGGGGAGTTGCGAATAGAGACGCCATTCGCCACTCGCGATTCGCGATCCCACAATTCGATGCCCGCGATTTAATGAACTAGTCCCACACGGGAGGTCCTCCATGAACATCATGAACGTCGACTACTCGACCAAGATTCCGAACAACGTCAATCTGGCCGAAGACCGCCAGGTGCTCAAGGCGCTGGAGGGCTGGCATCCCGGCTACATGGACTGGTGGAAAGACATGGGGCCGGAAGGCTTCCAGGAATCGCTGGTGTACTTGCGCACCGCCTATTCGGTCGATCCGCGCGGCTGGGCCAAGTTCGACTACGTGCGGATGCCTGAGTATCGCTGGGGCATTCTCCTTGCTCCCCAGGAGGAGAACCGCGTCGTGCCGTTCGGCGAGCATTTTGGCGAGCCGGCCTGGCAGGAAGTCCCGGGCGAATATCGCGCCATGCTGCGCCGTCTGATCGTGATCCAGGGCGACACCGAGCCTGCCTCGGTCGAGCAGCAGCGCCACCTCGGCAAGACCGCGCCCTCGCTGTACGACATGCGCAATCTGTTCCAGGTCAATGTCGAGGAAGGCCGTCACCTCTGGGCGATGGTGTACCTGCTGCAAAAGTACTTTGGGCGCGACGGACGTGAAGAGGCTGACGATTTGTTGCGCCGCCGCTCGGGTGACGCCGACTCGCCACGCATGCTGGGCGCCTTCAACGAGGCGACGCCGGACTGGCTGTCCTTCTTCATGTTCACCTATTTCACCGACCGCGACGGCAAGATGCAGCTGCACTCGCTGGCGCAGTCCGGCTTCGATCCCCTGTCGCGCACCTGCCGCTTCATGCTGACGGAAGAAGCGCACCACATGTTCGTCGGCGAGACCGGCATCACGCGTGTCGTGCAGCGCACCTGCGATGCGATGCGGGAAGCCGGCATCACCGATCCCACCGACATCGCGAAGGTCCGAGCGCTTGGTGTGATCGACCTGCCGACCATCCAGAAGAAGCTGAACCTGCACTATACGCTGTCGCTCGATCTGTTTGGCTCGGAAGTCTCGACCAACGCGGCGAACGCCTTCAACACCGGCATCAAGGGCCGCTATCACGAGACCCAGATCGACGACGATCATCAGCTCAAGAACGCGACCTATCCGGTGCTGAAGTTCATCGACGGCGAGATCAAGCTGGTGGACGAGCCGGCGCTGACCGCGCTCAACATGCGCCTGCGCGACGATTACAGCCAGGATTGCGTCAAGGGCATGCTGCGCTGGAACAAGGTGATCTCGACCGCGGGCTACCAGTTTCAGCTCAAGCTGCCCAACGTCGCCTTCCATCGCCATATCGGCGAGTTCAAGGGCATCCACGCGACGCCGGATGGTCTGTTGATCGACGACGCAACCTGGGCGAAGCGCAAGGACGAATGGCTGCCATCGACCGCCGACGGCGACTTCATCAGCTCGCTGATGCAGCCCGTCACCGAGACCGGCCAGTTCGCCTCCTGGATCTCGCCGCCGAAAGTCGGCATCGACAACAAGCCCGGCGATTTCGAGTATGTGAGGATCGAGTCGTAACTTCTTTACCTCTCCCCGCTTGCGGGGAGAGGTCGGATCGCCCTTGCGATCCGGGTGAGGGGGTACAGGTGCGGCGACAATCTCACGTGTGGAGAGAAGCCCCTCACCCCAACCCTCTCCCCGCAAGAGCGGGGCGAGGGAGCGTGACGCCGCGAGCAGCGCGATGCCTCAACTATCCCAGCCGCTCCCCTTGATTCCCGGGTTCGCATAGACAATGCCGCCGTCCACCGCGATGGTCGCGCCCACCACATAATCTCCCGCGCGCGAGGCGAGATAGATCGCAGCGCCCGCCATGTCCTCGTCGGTGCCGACGCGGCCCGCGGGCACGCGCGTCGAGACCTCGTCGGCATGATCGCGTGCGGCCCGGTTCATGTCGGATTTGAACGGGCCCGGCGCGATCGCGGTGACCACGACGTGGTCGCCGATCAGCTTGACGGCCATGCGCCGCGTCAAATGGATCAGCCCCGCCTTGCTCGCGGCGTAAGAATAGGTCTCGCCCGGATTGACGAAGATGCCGTCGATCGAGGCGATGTTGATCACTTTCGCTGGCCGCTCTGCTGATGCCGCCGCGCGCAACGTGGGCGCCAGCGCCTTGGTCAGGAAGAACGGCGCCTTGACGTTGAGGTTCATCACCTTGTCCCAGCCGCTCTCCGGAAACTCGTCGAACTCCGCGCCCCAGGCCGCGCCCGCATTGTTGACGAGGATGTCGAGTTTGGGCTCGCGCTTGGCGAATTCGCTCGCGAGCAGCTCGGCGCCGGCGAGTGTCGAGATGTCGATCGGCAGCGCGATGCATTCGCCGTCATATTGCGCGGAGAGCTCTTTCGCGGTCGCCTCGCAAGGACCAGCCTTGCGCGCGGTGATGTAGACCTTCGCGGCCCCTGCGCTGAGAAATCCCGCCGCGATCATCTTGCCGATGCCGCGCGAACCGCCGGTCACCAGCGCGACGCGGCCTTTGAGCGAGAACAGATCGTTGAACATGGTGCCTCCCTTTGTTTGCGTCGGTTGTGAGCGGGGCAGGGAGGGGAGTCAAGGAAAGCGCCGCATCGTCATCCTGGCGAAAGCCAGGACCCATTACCCCAGGATAGAGTTGTTTGAATGAGCTGTGGCCCGAGCGCGTCGCAAAATGGACAGCGGTGGCAATGGGTCCTGGCTTTCGCCAGGACGACGGCTGAATTCGGGACGACAGAGGAGATTCGAAACTACGCCGCCGCGATCCTGCGGAAGCCGTTCCACATCGCGGTCGCGGCGCCCGAGGTCAGCACCGGCAGAATCCGCGTGTCCTGGTAATTTCCGTTGAGCGAGACCCGTGGCAGCGCGGTCATGTGGCCGGCGTTTTCGGCGAACAGCATGCCGGGTCGCGTCGTCACCGCGGTCTTGAAACCGGCGGATGCAGCGAGCGCGAATTCACGCTCGCCCGCCGCCTCGCGATCACCATAGGGATAGGCAAGATGCTGGACATTGCGGCCGAGCGCCTGCTCGATCCGGGCGCGGCTCACGGCCATCTCCTGCGTGGCGATCGCTTCGCTTTGCTTGGCGAGATTGCAATGGCTGACCGAATGTGCGCCGATCGTGACCAGGGGATCGGCGGCAAATGTCTTCACCTCGTCCCAGGACAGGCAGAGGCTGCGGCACAGCGCGGCCATGTCGACACCGTACTTCGTGCAGAGCGCCTCGATCTCGCGCTTGAGATCGTGCTCGCCGGGCAATGCGCGCAACCAGTCGTGCAGGCGGTCGAACGCCGCCTGCTTGGCGGCTGGTGTCGTGGCATCGAGCCGCAGCGCGGCATTGCCGATCGTCACCTCGATCTGCTCGGCCTTGGCGATCACGGCCTCCAGCGCCTCCCACCACAGCCGACCCGTGCCCTCCGCGAAGTCGCTGGCGACATAGACCGCCAGAGGCGCGTCAAATTCGCGCAGAACCGGCAGCGCAAAATCGAGATTGTCGCGATAGCCATCGTCGAGCGTGAAGGCGGCGAAGCGCCGGTCGAACCGGCGCCGCACCAGCCGCTCATGCAGCTCGTCCATGCTGACGATGTCGATCTCGCGCGAGCGCAGATGGCACAGTGTCGCGTGCAGGAATTCGGGGGTGACTTCGAGATGCCGGTTCGGCTGAAACACCGCGGCGCGGGCCGGCCGCACGTGATGCAGCATGAAAATGGCGCCGACGCCCGACAAAAGCGGGCGCAACAGGTGGTGGGCGCCGCTGAAATAGAGTGCTTCCAGCCCGGCGCGGATGACGTTGTTACGAAGTTGTTTCATGACCCGCTGGCGGACTTTGGCATTCCGCCTTCAACTTACGGAAGAACCCTTGAAGAAAAAGTTATTCCAATTGTCACGCCCGGCCTTCGGAAGGGCGTCATTTCCGGTTTGACAGCCCGCCAAGGGTTTGTTTTGTCTCCGGTTCCAGAGTTCGGGTCGTCGAATGCAGAAGCTTTTCAGGTGGGCCAGCAAATGGTGGCCGGGGCTCATCCCCCTGGCCGTCATGTGGGGATTTGCGGCCTGGAATAACACTTTGCCGGTCGAGGCGGATCTTTCCGCCCGCAGCTCGGCGGCGCTAAAGGATACCGTTCTGGACAAGACCCGGATCGCGGTGGACGGCCGCGACGTCAGCCTGGCTGCCGAGGCCTTTTCCGAGGAGGGTCGCCGCGACGCTGTTGTGGCGGTCGAGACCGTGCCCGGCGTCCGCCTGGTCGACGACCGGACCCGCCTCGTTCCCGAGGCAAAGCCCTTCGTCTGGAACGCCGAACGCGACGTGGTGCGGGTGACGCTGTCAGGCTCCGCGCCCCTGCCGTCGATGAAGGGCCGCCTGACCGAGGCGGCCCGCAAGGAGGTCGCCGGTACCGAGGTGGCCGATCAGATGGGTTTGGCCCGCGGCGCACCGCCGCGGTTCGAGGCGGCTGCGATGCTACTGCTCGACCAGATCGGCAAGCTCAAGGACGGCAAGATCACGATCACGGACACCAAAGTCACGCTGTCGGGCATGGCGCGCGATCTCGGCGGCCGCGAAGCCGTCGCAGCGGCGCTGAAAAACCTGCCCGAGGGCTTTTCGATCGCCGCCAACGACGTCAAGGCGCCGCCTTACGTCTTCCAGGCCTACAAGGATCCGGTGGCCGCGACGGTGACGCTGACCGGCTATGTTCCCGACAACAATGTCCACGCGGCCATCGCCACCAGCGCGTCGCGGAAATTCTTCAACGAAAAGGTCGTCGACAATCTCAAGGCCAGCGTCGGCGCGCCCGGTGCCTTCAGTCCCGCCGTGGTCGCAGCGCTCGGCGCGCTGTCGCGACTGTCGACCGGCACGCTCGTCGTGTCCGACCGCGAGGTGAAGCTGTCGGGCGATGCGCTCTATGAAGGTGCCGCCAACGACATCCGCGCAGGCCTTGGCAAGGACTTTCCGAAAAACTGGCAATACAAGCCGGAAATCACGGTGAAACCCGCAGCCGGGCCGGTCGATGGCACCGTGTGCCAGCAGTTGTTCTCGGAGCTTTTGGCCAAGGCCAAGATTCGCTTCGGGGCGAAGCGCGCCGACATCGATCCGGATTCCGCCGGTATTCTCGATCATCTGATCGAGACGGCATTGCGATGCCCCACCACCAATATCGAGGTCGCCGGGCATACCGATGCCGACGGCGAGGATTCCTTCAACCAGGCACTCTCGGAGAAGCGCGCGCAGGCGGTGATCGACTATCTGGTCAAGGCCGGCCTGCCTGCCAGCCGCTTCACCGCGGTCGGCTACGGCAGCACGCAGCCCGTCGCCGGCAACGACAGCGAAGACGCCAAGGCGCAGAACCGCCGCATCGAATTTCTGGTGAGGTGACGATGCCCTATCTCGTCTCGTTCCATCTGGGCTGGCTGATCGGCTCGTTGCTGCTCGGCTTCTGCATGGGCTGGATCTCGGTGGTCCAACGCGGCAACGGCACCTCGAAGGTGACCGCGCGCTGGCTCGCCGTGCTTGTTGCCGGCCTGGTCGCGGCCTCGCTCGCGCATGTGGTCCCCGGTCGCTTCGGCTACTGGCTCGACCTCGGCCTGATCATGTTCGCCTGCTACCTCGTCGGCGGCGCCATCGGCGCCTGGCTGCGCGACCGGGTGGTCGCGCGCAGCATGCCGCCTGCCGCTCTGTGATGTTGCCCTGCACCCTGACTGCGGACGTCATGAGCGCGGCTGCGCGGCCTTCCCGGCCCATCGAAAACCGCGAACAAACGCGCCGGCCACCCCTCTTTCAACAGGCGGGGGCGACCCATAGATTGATTTCGGCTTAAGTCGTGACGGAACATTGTGCGGTCGAAATCATCAAAACTTCATGGCCACTGCGCAGGATTGCCACGGAGATTCGCGTCAGTCTTGCCGCCGAAAGCGCCAAACCGTGCATCAGGAGCCCGCAACCCTGCCTAAAATATTGAAGGCACGAGTTTTTGTTCGAATTGCCGAATTCCACTCCGCCCTGAAACGCGCTAGTGGAGGGATGGCGGGTATGCGCGATGCCGGGACCGGCAGCGGGGGTTCGTCGGGTGCCTGCGTGTCGTCCGCCTGTTCGCCGGCCACCCTGGCCGCTGAAGCGTTGTTCGAGGTTTAGATGCTGGAAGCCATACGCAGGGCGATGTCGTTTCTGCGCCAGAAGCAAATCCTGCATAAGCTTGGAGTTGTGATCAGCGTCGCGGTCATCGGCATCGCTTGCTATGTGCTTTACCACATGCTGCGCGGCATCGATGTCAACGAGGTCCTCGAAGCGATCAAGAGCACCGAGCCGAGCCAGATTGCGCTGGCGGCTTTGTTCGTCGCCGCGGGCTATTTCACGCTGACCTTCTACGACCTGTTCGCCGTGCGCGCGATCGGCCATCCCCACGTGCCCTATCGGATCAACGCGCTCGCTGCCTTCACCAGCTATTCGATCGGCCATAATGTCGGCGCCAGCGTCTTCACTGGCGGCGCGGTGCGCTACCGCATCTATTCGGCCTATGGGCTGAACGCGATCGACGTCGCAAAAATCTGCTTCCTCGCCGGCCTGACCTTCTGGCTCGGCAACGCCGCGGTGCTGGGCCTCGGCATCTCCTATCATCCGGAGGCTGCGGCCTCGATCGACATGCTTCCGCCCTGGCTGAACCGGACGCTGGCGATGATGATCATCGTCGGGCTGGTCGCTTACGTGGTCTGGGTCTGGACCCAGCCGCGGATGGTTGGCCGCGGGCCCTGGACCGTGATGCTGCCGGGCGGCCCGCTGACGCTGCTCCAGATCGCGATCGGCATCATCGATCTCGGCTTCTGCGCGCTGGCGATGTACGTGCTGGTCCCGGACGAGCCCAATCTCGGCTTCGTGGTGGTCGCGGTGATCTTTGTCTCGGCCACGCTGCTCGGCTTTGCCAGCCATTCGCCCGGAGGTCTTGGTGTGTTCGACGCGGCCATGCTGGTCGGGCTCTGGCAGATGGACCGGGAGGAGCTGCTGGGCGGGATGCTGCTGTTCCGCGTCCTCTATTATCTGTCCCCTTTCGTCATTTCTGTAATCTTGCTGACGTTTCGCGAAGTTATCATCGGCGCACGATCGAAACGCCTGCAGCAGGCCGCGCTCAAGCTCGACCCCGGCCCCGCACCTGAAGCCGCTTACGTGAGAAAGCGCAGCGACAG
The DNA here is from genome assembly GCF_055807535.1 of Bradyrhizobium sp. Kon37. NCBI lineage: Bacteria > Pseudomonadati > Pseudomonadota > Alphaproteobacteria > Hyphomicrobiales > Nitrobacteraceae > Bradyrhizobium > Bradyrhizobium sp. Kon37. The sequence goes on along the minus strand of NZ_JBVVOY010000001.1, from coordinate 285,934 downwards.
CGGCGCCTGACCGGCGCAAGGTCCTTTGGAGAAGCCCGCCCCGATGGCGATCGACGCCCCATCTTCTCCCTCCTCCCAGCCCTGGTCCGACCGGCTGCGGCACTCGACCGTCATCCTGATCGCCGCGGCGCTGGCACTGTCGGTGGTGGTCTCGCTGGGCGAATTGTCGGCACTGCATGCGATCGCGGTGTTGCTCTGCATCGCGGCCGCAGCGCTGATCCCGTGGCGCCTGCACGATACCGCCGCCTCGCGCGAAGAGACCCGCCGCGTCAACCCGGTCGAGAGCGCGGCGGTCGCCGCTGTTGTCGCCGGCATGCCCGATCCCGCGGTGCTGCTCGACCGCGCCGGCCGCGTCATCCATCTCAACGCCGCGGCCGCCCAGCTCGCGCCGGCGCTGCGTCGGAATGAGCTTGCCCAGTTCGCGCTGCGCTCGCCCGAGATCATCACGGCGCTGCGCGAGTCGATCGCGACCACCGAGCCGCGGCGCGCGACCTATCTCGACCATGTCCCGGTCGATCGCTGGATGGAGCTGACCATCACGCCGGTGCCGGTGCCGACCACCTTCGGCGGCGCCGACAAATGCATGCTGATGACCTTCCACGACCAGACGCCGCTGCGCCGGGTTGAGGAGATGCGGGCCGATTTCGTCGCCAATGCCAGTCACGAGCTGCGCACGCCGCTGGCCGCGCTGTCCGGCTTCATCGACACGCTCCAGGGCCAGGCCAAGGACGATCCCAAGGCGCGCGAGCGCTTCCTCGGCATCATGCACAACCAGGCCACCCGGATGGCCCGCCTGATCGACGATCTCTTGTCGCTGTCGCGGGTGGAGCTGTCGGCCCATGTGCGGCCCGACACCCTGGTCGACCTTCTTCCGATCATCTTGCAGGTCGCCGATGGGCTCGAGCCGCTGGCGCGGGAACGTCAGGTCGAGGTCGAGACCCAGCTGCCTGAGACCCCGGTGCTGATCGCAGGCGACCGCGAGGAGCTGCTCCGCCTGTTCGAGAATTTGATCGAGAACGCGCTCAAATACGGCGCCGCGGGCGGTCGCGTCATCGTGTCGCTGACGTCCAGTTCCGCCCCTGATGGAACTCAGGAAATCCGGGTCCTGGTCCGGGATTTCGGCCCCGGCATCGCGCCGGAACATTTGCCGCGGCTGACCGAGCGGTTCTACCGGGTCGATGTCGGCGACAGCCGCTCGCAGGGCGGCACCGGCCTCGGATTATCGCTGGTGAAACATATTGTTAACCGGCACCGCGGCCGGCTTCTGATCGAAAGCGTGCCCAAACAGGGCGCCACTTTCACCGCTTGTTTTCCCCAGGGCAAGCCTGCGGCTTTGAGCTAAACACAAGCATTTTCAAATGCTTAAGACTGTCATCCGACTGTCACCAAACCTTCGTAAAAGCTCAGCTGTCCGCTCCTAAAGGGGCGGCACGGGGAGCGCGATCGGGCGCTGATGGCGCTTCGCTCCCCTGTATGGAGACCAGCATGAATTTCCTCAAAACACTCGTCGCTGCTGGCATCGTCGCCGCATCGACGACGGCGGCCTTTGCTGCCGACATCACGGGTGCCGGTGCGACGTTCCCGTTCCCGATCTATTCCAAATGGGCTGACGCCTACAAGAAGGAGACCGGCAACGGTCTGAACTACCAGTCGATCGGCTCCGGCGGCGGCATCAAGCAGATCCAGGCCAAGACCGTGACCTTCGGCGCCAGCGATGCGCCGCTCAAGGCCGAGCAGCTCGAGAAGGACGGCCTCGTCCAGTGGCCGATGGTGATGGGCGCCATCGTTCCCGTCGTCAACATCGAGGGCGTGAAGCCCGGTGAGATGGTGTTCGACGGCGAGACGCTGGCCAGCATCTATCTCGGCAAGATCACCAAATGGGACGACGCCGCGATCAAGAAGCTCAACCCGAACGTGAAGCTGCCCTCGGAAGCCATCACCGTGGTCCGCCGTTCGGACGGTTCGGGCACCACCTTCAACTTCACCAACTACCTCGCCAAGGCCAGCGCAGACTGGAAGAGCAAGGTCGGTGAAGGTACCGCCGTCGAGTGGCCGGTCGGCGTCGGCGCCAAGGGCAATGAAGGCGTGTCCGGCAACATCAGCCAGACCAAGAACTCGATCGGCTATGTCGAGTACGCCTATGCCAAGCAGAACAAGCTGACCTACACCGGTCTCGTCAACAAGGCCGGCAAGCCGGTGCAGCCCACCGTCGAAGCCTTCCAGGCGGCCGCCGCCAACGCCGACTGGGCCAAGGCTCCCGGCTACTACGTCATCCTGACCGACCAGCCCGGCGAGAAGTCCTGGCCGATCACGGCGGCGACCTTCATCCTCATGCACAAGGACGCCACCGACAAGGCGGCCTCGCAGGAAGCCCTCAAGTTCTTCCGCTGGGCCTTCAAGAGCGGCGGCAAGGCGGCTGAAGAGCTCGACTACATCCCGATGCCGGACCCGGTCGTTCAGCTGATCGAGAAGACCTGGGCTGCCGAAATCAAGAGCTAGGCTCGCGACGCTCGTGCCCCGGATGCGCTGCGCCGCGTCCGGGGCGCGGGACCAACAAAAAACGTATACTATTTAGTACAGGGGATCGGCGTGGCAGAGATGGCCGTTCAGAGCGATGTAATCGACGACGCCGGACCGTATGATCGCGCCAAGGCCTTGAGCGCGTTCAAGCTCGGGGACGTCACCTTCTACTGGATCACGCGGCTTTCCGCGATCTCGGTGCTTCTGATCCTCGGCGGCATCATCATTTCGCTGATCGTCGGCGCCTTCCCGGCGATGAAGGAATTCGGGATCTCGTTCCTGTGGACGCAGCGCTGGGCGCCGTCCGCCGATCCGCCGGTGCTCGGCGCGCTCGGGCCGATGTACGGCACGCTCGTCACCTCCTTCATCGCGATGCTGATCGCCATTCCCGTGGGTCTCGGCATTGCGATCTTCCTCACCGAGCTCTGCCCGCAATGGCTGCGCCGCCCGATCGGAATGGCGATCGAGCTGCTCGCCGGCATCCCCTCGATCATCTACGGCATGTGGGGCTTCTTCGTGTTGGGTCCGTTCCTCGCCAACACGTTCCAGCCCTTCATGATCAAGATCTTCGACGGCGTGCCCGTGCTGGGCGCGATCTTCGCAGGACCGCCGTCCTATCTCAGCCTGTTCAATGCCGCGCTGATCCTCGCCATCATGGTGCTGCCCTTCATCACCTCGATCTCGGTCGACGTGTTCAAGACGGTGCCTCCGGTGCTGAAGGAAGCCGCTTACGGCGTCGGCTGCACCACCTGGGAAGTCGTCCGCAGCGTGGTGATCCCCTACACCCGCGTCGGCGTCATCGGCGGCGTCATGTTGGCGCTGGGCCGCGCGCTCGGCGAGACCATGGCGGTGACCTTCATCATCGGCAACTCGTTCCGGATCTCGTCGTCGATCTTCGCGCCGGGTACCACGATCTCGGCGGCGATCGCATCCGAGTTCGCCGAGAGCGACGGCCTGCACCAGTCCGGCCTGATCCTGCTCGGCCTCCTGCTGTTCGTGCTGACCTTCTTCGTGCTCGCGGCGGCGCGGCTGATGCTGATGCGGCTGGAAAAGAAGGCGGGGAACTAGCGCCATGAATCCGATCTACTCACGCCGCCGCCGCAAGGACATCGTCGTCCGCGGGCTCTGCATCGCCGCAACCGCCTTCGGCGTCACCTGGCTCGCGCTGATCCTGATTACGCTGCTCTACAATGGCGTAGCGGGACTCAATGTCCAGCTGTTCACCGAGAACACGCCGCCACCGGGATCGAACGAGGGCGGTCTGCTCAACGCCATCGTCGGCTCGCTGATCATGACGGTGATCGGCGTCGGCATCGGCGCGCCGCTCGGCATGTTCGCCGGCACCTATCTCGCCGAATACGGCCGCAACGACCGGCTGACCTCGGTGATCCGCTTCATCAACGACATCCTGCTCTCGGCGCCCTCGATCATCATCGGCCTGTTCATCTACGGTGCGGTGGTGGTGCCGATGCGCGGCTTCTCGGCGATCGCAGGCTCGCTCGCGCTCGCGGTCATCGTGATCCCGGTGGTGCTGCGCACGACCGAGGACATGCTGCTGCTGGTGCCGAACGCGTTGCGGGAGGCGGCCTCGGCGCTCGGCCTGCCGCGCTCGCTGGTGATCAAGCGGATCGCTTATCGGGCTGCCCGATCGGGTCTCATCACCGGCGTGCTGCTCGCGACCGCTCGCGTCGCCGGTGAAACCGCGCCGCTGCTGTTCACCGCGCTGTCGAACCAGTTCTTCAGCCTCGGCCTGAACAAGACGATGGCGAACCTGCCTGTCACCATCAACAACTTCGTGCAGAGCCCCTATGCCTACTGGAAGCAGTTGGCCTGGAGCGGAGCGCTGCTCATCACCCTGACCGTTCTTGCCCTTAATATTGGCGCGCGCATCCTTGGCGCCGAGAGGACTGCAAAATGAGTGATCTTTCCGTATCGATGAGCGCGTCCGGTGGCCTGCCGCACGCGCCGGTGCTGCCGGAGGCGCCCCCCAAGGTGACCGTGCGCAACTTGAACTTCTATTACGGCGAGCACCACGCGCTGAAGAACATCAACCTGACGCTCGGCGCCAACCGTGTCACCGCGTTCATCGGTCCGTCGGGTTGCGGCAAGTCGACCCTGCTGCGCATCTTCAACCGGATGTACGACCTCTATCCCGGCCAGCGCGCCACCGGTCAGCTCATGCTCGATCAGACCAACATCCTCGACGGCAAGCTGGACCTCAATTTGCTGCGCGCCCGCGTCGGCATGGTGTTCCAGAAGCCGACGCCGTTCCCGATGACGATCTACGAGAACATCGCGTTCGGTATCCGTCTCTATGAGAAGATCTCGAAGTCCGAGATGGACGGCCGCGTCGAGAAGGCGCTGCGCGGCGGCGCGCTGTGGAACGAGGTCAAGGACAAGCTCAACGCCTCTGGCCTGTCGCTCTCCGGCGGCCAGCAGCAACGCCTCTGCATCGCCCGCACCGTCGCGGTGCGGCCCGAGGTGATCCTGTTCGACGAACCCTGTTCGGCGCTCGACCCGATCTCGACCGCCAAGGTCGAGGAGCTGATCCAGGAGCTGTCCGAGGATTACACGATCGCGATCGTCACCCACAACATGCAGCAGGCGGCGCGCGTCTCCGACAAGACCGCGTTCATGTATCTCGGCGAGCTGATCGAGTTCGACGACACCAGCAAGATCTTCACGTCGCCGACCGACCGGCGCACGCAGGATTACATCACCGGCCGGTTCGGCTAGGAGACGCGACATGGGTTCTGAACATACCGCAAAGGCCTTCGACACCGACCTCCAGGAACTCACGCGCCTGGTCGCCGAGATGGGTGGCATCGCCGAGCGCATGATCGTCGAGTCCGTCGACGCGCTGATCCGCCGCGACGTCCCGCTCGGCCAGCGCGTCGTCGCCATCGACACCGAGCTCGACGCGCTGCAGAAGCGCATCGAGGAGCGCGCGGTGCTCACCATCGCACGTCGCCAGCCGATGGCGGTCGATCTGCGCGAAATCGTCGGCGCCATGCGCGTCGCGACCGATCTCGAGCGCATCGGCGACCTCGCCAAGAACATGGGCAAGCGCGTCGCAGCGCTGGAGACGGACTTCCATCCGCTCAAGCTGTTCCGCGGCCTCGAGCACATGACCGACCTCGTCCAGCAGCAGGTCAAGTCGGTGCTGGACGCTTATGCCGCGCATGATTTGCCGGCGGCGATGGCGGTGTGGAAGGGCGACGAGGAGGTCGACGCCATCTGCACCTCGCTGTTCCGCGAGCTCCTCACCTACATGATGGAGGATCCGCGCAACATCTCGTTCTGCATCCATCTGATGTTCTGCGCCAAGAACATCGAGCGGATCGGCGATCACGCCACTAACATCGCCGAGACCGTGTTCTACATGATCGAGGGCCAGGCGATCACCGACAAGCGGCCGAAGGGCGACATGACGACCTTTGCCAACACGGTACCGAACACCTGAAAGACTTAAGGAGCGACGACCCGATGGGCGCACGCATTATGGTGGTTGAGGACGAGGAAGCCCTGACCGAGCTTCTCCGCTACAACCTCGAAGGCGACGGCTATGACGTCGAGACGGTGATGCGCGGCGACGACGCCGACACCCGCCTCAAGGAGCACATTCCCGATCTGATCGTGCTCGACTGGATGCTGCCGGGCCTGTCAGGCATCGAATTGTGCCGTCGGCTTCGCACCCGTCCCGAGACCAAGCAGCTCCCGATCATCATGCTCACCGCGCGCGGCGAGGAGAGCGAGCGGGTGCGGGGTCTTGCGACCGGCGCCGACGATTACATCGTCAAGCCGTTCTCGGTGCCGGAGCTGCTGGCGCGCGTGAAAGGCCTGCTGCGGCGCGCAAGCCCCGAGCGGCTCGCCACCGTGCTTGCTTTTGGCGACATCGAGCTCGACCGCGACAAGCGCCGCGTGGCGCGCTCGGGCCGGCCGATCGATCTAGGTCCGACCGAATATCGCCTGCTGGAGTTCTTCCTGGAGCACCCGGGGCGGGTGTTCTCGCGCGAGCAGCTGCTCGACAGCGTCTGGGGCCGCGACATCTATATCGACGAGCGCACCGTCGACGTCCATATCGGCCGACTGCGCAAGCTGCTCAATCTCGGCCGCGAGCAGGATCCGATCCGCACCGTCCGCGGCGCAGGCTACGCGCTGGATGATCGTTTTGCCAAGGCGGAGCAGGTGTAGGGTTGCAGGCTTGAGGTTCTCAGCCGTCGTCCCGGACAAGCGAGCGAAGCGAGCGCTGATCCGGGACCCATAACCACCGAACGTGGTTTGGCGAAGACTCGGAGTGACCCTTTCGCACGACTACTGCGTGCTCGGAGTATGGGTCCTGGCTTTCGCCAGGACGACACTGAAATTGAACCTTCGCGCGACGACTTGCCGTGATTACCGCGGACCCGGCTTCACCGGTGCGCGGCGCCGATCTGACGCCGGCTGGTACGCAACGCGCGAGTGCTGGGCGCAATAGGGCAGGCCGGACAGCGCCCGTCCACCGCAGAAGAAGAAGTCAGGGCTCGAGGGATCGCCGACCGGCCAGTGGCAGGTCGCCTCGTTCAATTCCAGCAGCGACAGGCGCTGGCTCATCGGCACCACGTTGTCGTAGGTGACCGGATCCGGCTCAGCCTCGACCTCGAAGGCCTGCGCCAGCGCGGTGTTGCCGCGCGAGATCGGGCGGCTCACCCGCATCATGTGCTGCGCGGGGCGCGCCTTGCGCGGCCGCGGCGCTGCCGACGATGGGCTCTTGGCGCGGCCCGAAAGGCCGAGCCTGTGCACTTTGCCGATCACGGCATTGCGGGTCACATTGCCGAGCTCCGCCGCGATCTGGCTGGCCGAAAGTCCGGCCTCCCAGAGCTTTTTCAGCTGCTCGACGCGATCATCGGACCAGGTCAAAACCGTCATTGCACCCTTTCCCTCGCTGCGCGCCAGCCATCCTGGGGCCTCGCAGCGAATGCCTAAGCCTTCAAAAACCCGTGCCGTCAGAATCCCTTAAGGCTCGCCGGGCGCGTCTTGAACGCCCGAACGTTTACGCCGGTACATAAGGACTTAAAGATCAGAACCACTGCACGAGATGTCGTATCTGACAATCCAAACGCTACAATATGGCGTGACTCCCGCGCAAGAGTCCGCCGACTCGCTTCCACATGTTCCGTGGCTAAATCCCGCAAAATCGGCACCGCAAGACTACGGATTCAGCGTTTCGCGAGGCTTTCCGGGCGGCATTGACACCCGTTTCACCAGGCCTAAGATAGTCGTGCGTGCCGCCCTCAAGAGGCGGCACGTTTCGTTTTCCGGGCCGGTCGATGGTGCGTTGCGCAATGCACGCACACACCGTCCGCAACATTCAAGTGACCGTCATGACTAACAGCGCAGCGCCGCATTTGCTCCCCGTTTTCGCCAGGTCCGACCTCGGTTTCGAGCGTGGCGAAGGCTGCTGGCTGATCGCGACCAATGGCGAGCGCTATCTCGATTTCACCTCCGGGGTGGCGGTGAATGCGCTCGGCCATGCCCATCCGGCGCTGGTCGCGGCGTTGCAGGAGCAGGCCACGAAGCTCTGGCACATGTCGAACCTGTTCCAGAGCCCGGACGGCGAAAAGCTCGCCGCGCGCCTGTGCAATGAGAGTTTCGCGGACTTCGTGTTCTTCTGCAATTCCGGCGCCGAAGCGCTGGAATGCGTGATCAAGGTCGTGCGCCGTTATCACGCCGCGAAGGGCCATCCCGACCGCTATCGCATGATCACCTTCGAAGGCGCCTTCCATGGCCGCACGCTGGCGACGCTGGCTGCGACGGGTTCGGCAAAATATCTCGAAGGTTTCGGACCCCCGATGGAGGGCTTCGACCAGGTTGCTCATGGCGATCTCGACGCGGTGAAAAAGGCGATCGGTCCGCAGACCGCCGGCATCCTGATCGAGCCGATCCAGGGCGAAGGCGGTGTGCGTTCGGCAACGCCCGCCTTCCTGAGGGCGTTGCGCCAGCTCTGCGACGAGAAGGGTCTGTTGCTCGCCTTCGACGAGGTGCAGACCGGCATGGGCCGCACCGGCGATCTGTTCGCATACCGCCGCCTTGGCGTCGAACCCGACGTGATGTCGCTGGCCAAGGCGCTCGGTGGCGGCTTCCCGATCGGCGCCTGCCTTGCGACCGCGGAAGCGGCGTCCGGCATGACGCCGGGCTCGCACGGTTCGACCTTCGGCGGCAATCCGCTCGCGATCTCGGCGGCGAACGCCGTGCTCGACGTCATGCTCAAGCCCGGCTTCTTCGACCACGTGCAGAGGATGTCGCTGCTGCTCAAGCAGAAGCTCGCCTCCGTGATCGACCGTCACGGCGATGTCGTCAGCGAAGTGCGCGGCGAGGGCCTCCTGATCGGCATCAAGGCCGTGGTGCCTTCCGGTGATCTCGTTGCCGCCTTGCGCGCCGAAAAGCTGCTCACCGTCGGCGCCGGCGACAATGTCGTGCGTTTCCTGCCGCCTTTGATCGTCACCGAAGCCGAGATCGAGGACAGCGTCGGGCGGCTCGAGCGCGCCTGCACGGCCTTGTCCGGCAACAAGCGGGCGGCAAGCTGATGAGCAAGTCGCCCGATAAAGCACCGAAGCACTTCCTCGACATCAACGAGCTGCCGCTGTCGGAGCTCAAGCGCATGCTCGCCGCGTCCACCGCGATGAAGGCGAAGCAGAAGGCGCATCAGCCGGTCAGGCCGCTCGAAGGCAAGACGCTGGCGATGATCTTCGAGCGCCCCTCGACGCGGACGCGGGTGTCGTTCGATGTCGCCATGCGCCAGCTTGGCGGCGAGCCCATCATGCTCACCGGCGCCGAGATGCAGCTCGGCCGCGGCGAGACCATCGCCGACACCGCGCGCGTGCTGTCGCGCTATGTCGACGCCATCATGATCCGCATCCTCAATCACGATGCCCTGCTGGAGCTTGCGGCAAACGCCACCGTGCCCGTCATCAACGGCCTGACGCGGCGCTCGCATCCCTGCCAGGTGATGGCTGACCTCATGACCTACGAGGAGCATCGCGGCCCGATCGAGGGCAAGACCGTGGCCTGGACCGGCGACGACAACAACGTGCTGGCGTCCTGGGCGCACGCCGCCGAGCGCTTCAAGTTCCAGCTCAATGTCGCGACGCCTCCGGAGCTCGCGCCGAAAAAGGCGATGCGCGACTTCATCAAGGCGACCGGCGCGCCGATCATGCTCGGCACCGATGCCGAAGCCGCCGTGAAGGGCGCCGATTGTGTCGTGACCGACACCTGGGTGTCGATGGGCGACAAGGAAGGCGAGCACCGCCATAACGTGCTCAAGCCCTATCAGGTCAATGCCCAGCTGATGTCGCTGGCCAAGCCCGATGCGCTGTTCATGCACTGCCTGCCCGCCCATCGCGGCGAGGAGGTCACCGACGAGGTGATCGACGGTCCGCAATCCGTCGTGTTCGACGAGGCCGAAAACCGCCTCCACGCGCAGAAGGGCATTCTGGCCTGGTGCTTCGACGCGGTGAAGTAACGCGGGCCGGTGAAGTAGCTTTGGATCGTCGTCCTGGCGAAAGCCAGGACCCATTACCACCGGCCGTGGTTTGGCGAAGATCGGACATTCATCGCATGCCGCGACTTCTCCCTGGGGTAATGGGTCCTGGCTTTCGCCAGGACGACACTGAATTTGCTGTATCGTGATCAAACCAGTGTCCAGATGGGCTGCTCCGAACCCCTTCCAATTCCGCCTTCCGACCCCAGATAAAGCGCCATGGTTTCCCAATCCCCTGACATGAAAACCGGGCCCGAGGGCCCGGTTCGCGCGCCATCCGCGGTTCCGATCGATGACGCCGTGCTGCCCTATGAGGTCGACGCGCTCGACGTGCGCGGTCGGCTGGTGCGGCTTGGTCCGGCGCTCGACGAGATCCTGACCAAGCACGATTATCCGGCGCCGGTCGGCAAGCTGCTCGGCGAGGCCATCGTGCTGACCACGCTGCTCGGCTCGGCGCTGAAGTTCGAGGGCCGCTTCATCCTCCAGGCCCAGACCGACGGTCCGGTGTCGTTCCTGGTCGTGGACTACCAGGCGCCGGATCGCCTGCGCGCCTATGCGCGCTACGACGCCGCGCGCCTCGATGAGGCCAAGGATTTAGGCAAGACTTCCGGCGCGCTGCTGGGCCACGGTCATCTCGCCATGACCATCGACCAGGGCCCCGACATGAGCCGCTACCAGGGCCTGGTCGCGCTCGACGGCGGCAGCCTCGAAGACGCCGCTCACGAATATTTCCTGCGCTCTGAGCAGATCCCGACCCGTGTGCGCCTCGCCGTGGGCGAGGAGTGGCGTTCGAACGACGGCGGCAAGCATCGCTGGCGTGCCGGCGGCATGCTGATGCAGTTTTTACCGAAGGCGCCCGAGCGCGCGCGGCAGGCCGATCTGCATCCCGGCGATGCGCCCGAAGGCGTCGAAGTGCATGCCGTCGCTGAAGACGATGCCTGGGTCGAGGCGCGCTCGCTGATCGAGACCGTCGAAGATGTCGAGCTGATCGATCCCGAGCTGTCCGGCGAGCGGTTGCTCTACCGCCTGTTCCACGAGCGCGGCGTGCGCGTGTTCAATCCGCTGCCCTTGAAGGCGCAATGCTCCTGCTCGCGCGATGCGGTGGCATCGATGTTGAAGAGCTTTTCGTCCGACGACCGTGCCGCGATGGTCAAGGACGACAAGGTCGTCGTGACCTGCGAGTTCTGCAGCTCGGTGTACGAGTTCACACCGGATGAGGCGGGCGTGGAAGACGCGTAAAGGCGTTAGCCCGTAGCCCGGATGGAGCGCAGCGCAATCCGGGGCCGCTCGCCCGGCGTTCGGCACCTTCCCGGATTACGCTGCGCTCCATCCGGGCTACGGGACCGCGCTAATTCAGCACCCGCTTGTTGTCCGGGCTGTCCAGCGAGAACGTCGGCACGTCGATCTCGAAGCGTTCGCCGGTTGCGCTGACCATCTGGTAGCGGCCAGTCATGAAGCCCGAGGCGGTCGTGAGCGGCACGCCGGAGGTGTATTCGAAGCGTTCGCCGGGGGCGAGCGTCGGCTGCTCGCCGACCACGCCCTCGCCCTTCACCTCCTGCTGCCGGCCGGTGGCGTCGGTGATGATCCAGTGCCGCGTCTTGAGCTGCACGGTCTCGTCGCCGGAATTGGTGATGACGATGGTGTAGGCCCAGAAATAACGGGAGCGGTCGGCCGACGACTGCTCCGGAACAAAGTTCGGCTCGACGGTCACTTCGATCTGGCGGGTCACGGCGCGGTACATGATTGCCATCATACCGAAAACCGCTCGGGAACCAAACGCCGGAGGCGGTCCTAGCGACATCGTCCCGCCAGAATTCGCAGGGAAGTACACGTCCAAGGTACGTCAAAGTGTCTTTGCATGTGATCCGGTCGCTTTGCGAGATGACGGCCGGACCGGTACACTCCTTGCCACGTCGCGATTTGCGGAAGGGTTTTTAGGCCCCCGATGACCATTGCCGACCAAGTGACGGGATCGACGATCGCGGGAACCGCCAAACCTGTGGAGGTCAAGTCCGCGGGAACGAAGCGGCGCGCGGCCGCGCCGGCCATTTCGCTGCCCGCCATCGGCGAGCGCGAGCTCCGGCTCGACCTGTTCCGCGGCCTGGCGCTGTGGCTGATCTTCATCGACCATTTGCCGCCGAGCCTTCTGACCTGGTTCACGATCCGCAATTACGGCTTCAGCGACGCCACCGAGATCTTCATCTTCATCTCCGGCTATACCGCCGCCTTCGTCTACGGTCGGGCGATGTTGGAATCCGGCATCGTCGTCGCCACCGCGCGCATTCTGCGGCGCGTCTGGCAGATCTATGTCGCCCACGTCTTCCTGTTCACGATCTTCCTTGCCGAGATCTCCTACGTCGCGACCAGGTTCGAGAACCCGCTCTACACCGAAGAGATGGGCATCATGGATTTCCTCAAGCAGCCCGACGTCACCATCGTGCAGGCGCTGCTGCTGCGCTTCCGTCCCGTCAACATGGACGTGCTGCCGCTCTACATCGTGCTGATGCTGGCGCTGCCCTTGATCCTGTGGCTGATGAAATGGCGCCCCGACGTGACGCTCGGCCTCTCGGTCGCGCTCTACGCGGTGACCTGGGAATACGATCTCTACCTGTCGGCCTATCCGAACGGCTTCTGGGCCTTCAATCCCTTTGCCTGGCAATTGCTGTTCGTGTTCGGGGCATGGTGCGCGCTCGGGGGTGCGCGACGCATGTCGCACATTCTGGCTTCGCGGGTGACGATGTGGATCGCGATCGCCTATCTGGTCGCGGCATTCTACGTGACGCTGACCTGGTATGTGCCGCAGCTCTCCCACTTCATGCCGAAGCGGCTCGAGCAGTGGATGTATCCGATCGACAAGGCCGACCTTGACGTGCTGCGCTTCACGCATTTCCTGGCGCTGGCCGCGCTCACCGTGCGCGTCCTGCCCCGGGACTGGCCGGGCCTGAAATCGCCCTGGCTGCGGCCGCTGATCCTGTGCGGCTCGCATTCCCTTGAGATATTCTGTCTCGGCGTCTTCCTCGCCTTTGCCGGCCATTTCATCCTGGCCGAAGTCTCGGGCGGCCCGGTCATGCATGCGCTAATTAGTCTCTCCGGAATCCTGATCATGTGGGCCATGGCCTGGCTGATTTCGTGGTACAAGCGGGTGGCTGACAAGAGCGGTTCGAAAACCAAAAGCGCCGTCGGCAGCGCCGATATGGCGGGAGGGGGCTGATGAAGGCGAAGGTTTTCCTGAGCCTGATCCTGCTGTGCGGTGGTCTCGCCGCGCCTCCGGCGCGCGCGGACGATGCTGCGCCTGCTGCTTCGGCCGCGCCCGCAGCCTGCGAAGTGCCGTCCTATCTGCTCACCAGCGAAAGCCAGCTTCCCAAGGTCGCCGATGCCATCAAGGCCGGCAAACCGCTCGAAATCCTGGTCATCGGCAGCCGCTCGACCACGATTCCGGCCTCCGAGGACAGCTCTTATCCGGCGCGGATGCAGGCCATCCTGAAGGAGAAGCTGCCGCCGTCCGAGACTGTGCACGTCTCCGTAGAAATACAGAGCAAGAAAACGGCCGAGGAGGCGGCCGCCAGCTTCGTTAAGCTGATGGAAGCAAAAGCGCCTACTTTGGTCATCTGGCAGACCGGGACTGTCGATGCTATTCGAGCCATTGATCCCGATGATTTTCGCGGCGCGGTGACCGAAGGGGTTGTTGCGTTGCAAAAGGCAGGGGCTGACGTCGTCTTGATGAATTTGCAGTACAGTCCGCGTACCGAAACCATGATCTCGGTGCCGCCATACCTCGACAATATGCGGGTGGTGGCGCAGGAGCACGATATTCCGCTGTTCGATCGTTTCGCGATCATGCGGCAGTGGAATGACCAGGGGCAGTTCGACCTGTTCAGCCCGTCGCGCGGGCCTGAGCTGGCGAAACAGGTCCATGATTGCCTTGGCCGGGCGTTGGCACAGTTCGTGATCGACGCTGCGCATCTGGAGCCGGCCCAGCAGCAAAATTGAGGTCTAGCGTTAATGAGTTCTCTCCGCCCTTTTTGCCTGACGGCATGGCTGGCTGCGTCCGCCGCAGCGCTGCTGCTGTTGCTGAGTCCGGCCTCGCAGTCGCACGCGCAGACGCAGGCCGCGCAGGCAACGCCGGCCCCGCAGCAGTCGGCTAATCCGGCTCCCGCTTCACCGTCCCAGACCGCTGTCGCAGCGACGTCCCCCGAGCAGCGCGGCATCACGGCGCGCGCCATCGACAAGGTGAAGCAGGTCGCGAAATCCGCCGGCGACGTCTTCAGCCGCGTGCCCTGCCTGTCGCCGAAGGGCGGCGCGAAGGCGATGGGCTCGCTGCCGCATGTCGCGGGCAAGCTCGTCGCCGGCCAGCCCGTCGTCATCGTCGCGTTCGGCTCGTCCTCGACCGCGGGATTCGGCGCGAGCTCGCCGGAGTTCAACTATCCCAATCGCCTTGCCGCGCAGCTGCACCGGCACTATCCGACCGCCGACATCACCGTCGTCAATGCCGGCGTCGGTGGCGAGGACGCGCCCGAGATGATGAAGCGCCTCCAGAAAGAGGTGATCGACGTGCATCCGGATCTGGTGATCTGGCAGGTCGGCACCAATGCGGTGCTGCGCAATCTCGATCCCGGCGATACCGCCAAGCTCGTCGAGGACGGCATCAGCCGCATCCAGGCTGCCGGCGGCACCGACGTCGTGCTGGTCGATCCGCAATATTCGCCCGCCGTCAACCAGCGCGCCGAGAGCGCCGGCAAGATGGTGAAGCTGCTCGGCAAGGTCGCCGAGCTCCGTCACGTCGGCATCTTTCCGCGCTTCGAGGTGATGCGCGACTGGCACGAGAAGCAATCGCTTCCGGTCGAGAGCTTCGTGATCGCCGACGGCCTGCACATGAACGATTGGGGTTACGCCTGCTTCGCCCAGCTCCTCGGCGACGACATCATCCGCTCCGTCGGCCAGATCAAGCTCGGCGTGAACGTGCCCGCGGACGTGCGGACGTACCGGCCGATGTGAGCATCGGTGCGTAGGGTGGGCAAAGGCGCGCTCTTCGCGCGCCGTGCCCACCATCTATCGGCACCGCCATCGTGAATGGTGGGCACGCTTCGCTTTGCCCACCCTACGATGTCGAATGCCTGGCTACGCCTTCTCCAGCGCCGCGGTCAGATCCTCGATCAGATCGTCCGCGTGCTCGAGCCCCGCCGAGAAGCGGATGAAGCCCTCGCTGATGCCCAGCGCGGCGCGGTCCTCCGGCTTCAAACGCTGATGCGTCGTGGTGGCCGGATGCGTGACGAGGCTCTTGGCGTCGCCGAGATTGTTCGAGATCTTGGCGAGCTTGAGCGCGTTGAGCACGCGGAACGCTGCCTGCTTGCCGCCCTTGACCTCGAGGCCGACCAGCGTCGAGCCACCGCGCATCTGCTTCTTCACCAATGCAGCCTGCGGATGATCGGCGCGGCCGGGAAACACCAGCCGCGAAATCTTCGGATGGCTCGCCAGCACGTCCGCAATGCGCGCGGCCGTCTCGGTCTGCGCGCGCACGCGCACGGCGAGCGTCTCCAGCCCCTTGAGCAGGACCCAGGCGTTGAACGGCGAGATCGACGGGCCGGTCTGGCGCATGAAATTGTGGATGTGCTCGGCGATGAACGCTTCCGAGGACAGGATGATGCCGCCGAGACAGCGGCCCTGGCCGTCGATATGCTTGGTCGCGGAATAGACCACGACGTCGGCGCCGAGCGCGAGCGGGCTCTGCCAGATCGGAGTGGCGAACACGTTGTCGACGACGAGCCGCGCTCCGCCGCTGTGTGCGATCTCGGCAATGCCGGGAATGTCGAGCACGTCGAGCGTCGGGTTGGTCGGGCTCTCCAGGAAGAGCGTCTTGGTGTTCGGCTTCATGGCGCGCTGCCACTGGTCGAGATCGAGACCGTCGACCAGCGTGGTCTCGATGCCGTAGCGCGGCAGCAAATCCTGCACGACGTAGAGACACGAGCCGAACAGCGCGCGCGAGGCCACGACGTGATCGCCGGCTTTGAGCGGCGCCAGGATCGCGGTCGTCACCGCGGCCATGCCGGTCGCCGCCGAACGTGCCGCTTCGGCGCCTTCGAGCTCGATCATGCGCCGCTCGAACATCGAGATGGTCGGATTGGAGTAGCGTGAATAGATGAAGCCGGGGTCCTCGCCCTTGAACCGCGCCTCGCACTCCTCGGCGCTGTTGTAGACGTAGCCCTGGGTCAGGAACAGCGACTCCGAGGTCTCGCCATATTGCGAGCGCAGGGTGCCGGAATGAACCAGGCGAGTTTCGGGACGGTAGTGGGCGGTTGGCGCCGGGGACTTCGACATAGGACCTCCTGAAGTGACCATCGGAAATGGTCACAAAAAAACCGGCCTGGAATATCTCCACGGGCCGGGATCACAGAGGTCCCCGGCCTGTTTAGCGACTTATTTAACGTGGCTGCAAGCCGGCCGGCTCAAATCACCACGGGATAAGTCATGCTCATATTCCGCAATGCCCTTTCCGTCAAGACGTCCATCGGATAGCCGTAAAACACTCATATTTCCCGCATGTCGGGATGTGTTTGATCCCTGATGAGGACCCCGGGTTGACGTTCACGGTCGCCGCCGACGCCAATGGTATCCTGCCCGACCGCATGATCGCGGCGATGGCGGAGGGCGGTCTCATCCTGCCCGCTTACGACTTCGTCGAAAGCCAGATCCAGCCGGCGAGCCTCGACCTTCGCCTCGGCGACATCGCCTATCGCGTTCGCGCCAGCTTCCTGCCGGGCCCCGGCGCCACTGTCGCCGAGCGCATCGACGAGTTGAAGCTGCACGAGTTCAGCCTCGCCGACGGCGCCGTGCTGGAGACGAACTGCGTCTACATCGTGCCGCTGCTCGAAAGCCTCGCGCTGCCGCCGGAGATCGTCGCGGCCGCCAACCCGAAAAGCTCGACCGGCCGGCTCGACGTTTTCACCCGCGTGATCGCCGACGGCACCCGCCGGTTCGACATGATCGGTGCCGGCTATCACGGTCCGCTCTATGCCGAGATCAGCCCGAAGACGTTCCCGGTGCTGGTCAGCGAGGGCTCGCGCCTGAGCCAGGTGCGCTTCCGCACCGGCGATGCCATCCTCAATATCGACGACCTCGAGGCGCTGCATGCGACCGAGCGTCTCGTCGATGTCGACGATGCCGATCTCACCGGCGGCGTCGCCGTCTCTGTTGATCTTTCCGGCGAAAAGAGCGGCGGCTTCGTCGGCTACCGCGCCAAGCGCCACACCGGCGTGATCGACGTCGATCGCCGCGCTGGCTATTCCGTCGAGGAGTTCTGGGAGCCGATCTCGGCCCGCCCCGACGGCAGCCTGATCCTCGATCCCGGCGAGTTCTATATCCTCGCGTCGAAAGAGGCCGTGCAAGTGCCGCCCGATTACGCCGCGGAGATGGTGCCGTTCGATCCGCTGGTCGGCGAGTTCCGCGTGCATTATGCCGGATTCTTCGATCCCGGCTTCGGCTATGCCGGCGCCGGCGGGCTGGGGTCGCGCGCCGTGCTCGAAGTGCGCTCGCGCGAGGTGCCGTTCATCCTCGAGCACGGCCAGATCGTCGGCCGCCTCGTCTACGAGAAGATGCTGGCCCGTCCCGACGCCATGTACGGCCAGCGCATCGGCTCCAACTACCAGGCCCAGGGCCTGAAGCTGAGCAAGCATTTCCGGGTGTAGCGATCATCCGTCGCCCGGATGGAGCGCAATCGTCATCCGGGAAAGTCTCACTTGTGGCACGATCCCGGCTTACGCTGTGCTCCATCCGGGCCACCAGGTGCTGACATGACCAATTCATCCCAACTGGACGCACATATTGTCGACGACGTTGCCGATGCGCTGATCTATTCGGATCGCTCCGGCACCATCATGCGCTGGAATCGCGCATCGTCCGCACTGTTCGGCTTCTCCGCGGACGAGGCGCTGGGCCAGAATCTCGACCTGATCATTCCCGAACATCTGCGCGCCGCGCACTGGAAGGGTTTCGAGGCCGCGCTAGCCAGCGGCGCGATGAAGCTTGCGGGCAAGCCGACACTGACCCGCGCGCTGCACAAGGACGGACGCAAGCTGTACATCGAGATGACCTTCGCGCTGGTGCGGGACGCCGCTGGAGTGGTGCAGGGATCGGTGGCGATGGCCCGCGACGTCACCGAGCGCGTCGAGCGCGAGCGGGCCGCCAAGGCTTCGCAAAATTAAGCCTGCGCAAAATTCGTGATGCGGAATTGGCGAGCCGGCGTGCAGGGCGCCCTGCATGCGGCTCAGCTTGTCCGTCGCCGGCTGCAGTGACACACTCGATCAAAACAACGATCGGGAGCGAACATGACCGCCGCATCTGACCCCGCGCAGGAAGCTCAATGGAAACGCTGGCGCGCGGTTGCCGATCTCTATCACGCCTATTTCACCGGTCTGATCCTCACCGTGGTCACGCGGCGCGGCACGGCGGATGCTGCCGAGTTCGTCTTCCGCGTATTCCGCCGCCAGCAGCAGGAGCGCTTCCTGCCGGGGCTGGAGAAGCTCGGGCTGAGCCATCTGCCGCCAGCAGTCGCCGCCGCGCAATATCACTACCTCTCGAACTGGATCGGCGGCGTGCACGTCGAATACATGCACGAGAGCGACCGCAAAGCCTGGATCCGCTATCCGCCGCCGCGCTGGATCTGGAAAGGCACTGCCATCTGCGGCGTGCCGGGCGAAGTCTCTCGCGCGATGCTGCGCGGCTGGCACGCCAACAACGGTGTGGCGCTCGGCGATACCAGATTGGGGTTCGTCTGCACCAAGCAGAGCGTCGACGGCCAGGACGGGCTCGAAGGCTACTATCACCAATATGACCAGCCGCTCGAGCTCGACCAGCGCCTCGTGTTCGCACGGCATCTCGAAGCGCCGCTGTTCGATGCAGCCGCGGCTCCGGCGTTGCCGGTCGCAAGCTGGCCGAGACCGCGACTGGAAAAAGCCTATCGCAATTACGCCATGGAATATGTCCGCACCGCCGCGCCCGTGATGGTGCAGCTGTTCGGTCCGGAGGATGCGGGCTATCTCCTGCATCTCACCGGCAAGCTGATCGGGATGCAATATTTTGATGAGGTCGCTGCGGCGCTGTCGATGGGCCGCGGCGGTGCGCGCGAATTCGCGGCGTTCCTCGGCGCGCTGTTGGCCGCGCAGGACGATGTGGCTGAGCCGACGCAATCCGAAGGCGCGTTCGAAATCCGTCAGCAGAGCTGGAAATTGATGGACGACGTCGCCGATCACCACCCCGCTTGCGCCAAAGTGCTGGCGGGGTTGTTCGAAGGGCTCGCGGCCGGATGCGGCCGGCACATCGGCGTGCAGCTGTCCCCGACATCGGGTGGCCGTCCGCCATTGCTCTGGACGATTGGGTAGACGACGGCGCCACGGCACCTTCACCTCGCCCCGCTTGCGGGGAGAGGTCGGATTGCATCGAAGATGCAATCCGGGTGAGGGGGAGTCTCCGCGAGGGCAGCTGTCACCGAATTTGCTGAAGCAGCCCCTCACCCCAACCCTCTCAGCGCGAGCGAAGCTCGTCGCGGCCCCGTAAGAACGGGGAGAGGGAAAAGAAAGAGGAGTCCAATTCCTCCACGAAATGCGCTGCCGCAGGGCACGCCTGCACCTGGCGCAGGAGGAATCGCTGCGTGTCGTGCTAACAAGCCTCTCGTTGCGCCCTGCGCGCGAACCAATTCATTGGCACACCCAAGCATTGCTGCGCCGCAAATGGCGCTTTCCCCCGGAGAGGACATGTCAGACATCGCCGAAATCCCGGTCGATGAACAGGAGCGTCCGCTGCCGCCGCCTCCGCGCCCCGTCAGGAGCGCGCTGATGGACGGGCCGATCCTGCGCACGCTGCTCGGACTTGCCTGGCCCAACGTGGTCGCGCTCTCGGCCGGCACCTGCACCGTGATCGCGGAGACCTCCTATATCGGACGTCTTGGCGTGGAAGCGCTGGCCGCGATGGCGCTGGTGTTTCCGACAGTGATCCTGACCATGACCATGTCGGGCGGTGCGATGGGCGGCGCGGTGGCCTCCGCCATCGCGCGCGCGCTCGGCGCCGGCGATCGCGAGCGTGCCGGGACGCTCGCCGCGCACGCGCTGCTGATCGGAATCAGCTTCGGCCTCGTCTTCATGCTGGGCATGCTGATCTTCGGGCCGCGCGTTCTGGAAATGCTCGGCGGTCGCGGCGATGTGCTGACGCATGCGATCGCCTACACCCAGGTGTTTTTCGGCGGCGCGGTGCTGCCCTGGCTGCTCAACACCATGGCCGGCGTCCTGCGCGGCACCGGCAACATGAAGCTGCCGTCGCTGTTGATCCTCAATTCCGCGGCCTGGCAGATCGTGCTCGGCGGCACGCTCGGCCTCGGGCTCGGTCCGGTGCCGCAATTCGGCATGCGCGGCGTGGCCGCCGGCGCGCTGATTGCGTATTGCATGAACATCGGCGTGATGGGCTGGTACCTGTTCTCCGGCCGCGCCCGCGTGACGCCGAAGCTGCGCGGACTTCGCATCCAATGGGCGATGTTTTTCGACATCCTCAAAGTCGGCGCCATCGCCTGCTTCTCGCCGCTGCAATCGGTGCTGACGATCTCGATCTTCACCCACCTGCTTGCGAAATTCGGCACCGCGATCCTCGCCGGCTATGGCATTGGTGCGCGGCTGGAATTCCTGCTGACCTCGATCGCGTTCTCGTTCGGCATCGCCTCGGTGCCGATGATCGGCATGGCGGTCGGCGCCGGCCGCATCGCCCGCGCGCGGCGCATCGCCTGGATCGCGGCGGCGAGCGCCTTCGTCGCCGTCGGTGCACCGGCGTGCCTGGTCGCAGCCTTCCCCGATCTCTGGGTCAACATCTTCACCGACAGCGCGACCGTGCGCGCCACCAGCCATCAATATTTGTCCACGGTGGCGCCGTTCTACGCCTTCATCGGCCTCGCCTCGACGATGTATTTCTCGTCGCAGGGCGCTGCGAAGGTGATCGGACCGGTGCTGGCGCAGACTGCGCGGCTGATCTACATCTCGGCGGTCGGCTGGTGGCTGTCGACACATGATGCCACCGCGCAAAGCTTCTTCTGGCTGGCGGCGAGCTCGATGGTCGTGCTCGGCCTGCTCTCGTGCTCCAGCGTGGTGCTGACGCGCTGGGGACCGCGCCAAACCAAACCTGCGATCAGGCCGGCTCTGTCGGCCGCTGCGGACTAGCGATGCCTGTGGCGGCGATGGCCGCCACTGCCGCCGACATTGGCGAGCCGCATCAGTTGCGGAATCATCGCCATCATGTCGCCGCCGCCCGTGCCGCCGATTCCGGTCGGCATGTAGCCGCCGCCGGCCGTCGGCGCGTAACCGCCGTAATTGGGCGCACCGAAACCGCCGCCGAGATTGCCGCCGCCGAGGCCGCCAATTCCGCCGCCGCCCATCATGCCACCAAGACCACCACCGCCATTCTCCATCATGCGGCTCATCATCGGGCCCATGGTCTGCATCATCATGCCGAAGCGGCGCTTGCCCATCTTGGCCTTCATCATCTCCAACATCGGCGCCATCTGGGTCATCATGTCCTCGCCGCCGGCACCGCCGCCGCCGAGGAACTGCGCCTTTGCCGGTCCGCTCGAAATCGAAAACATCAGCAGCACGGCGGCCGCCTGGCAGATCACCTTGTCCGCACCTCTCATGGCCTGCTCCTCGCGTGCGGGACGCCGCCGGGAGAGCGGAGCCAACCGGACGCACGCCGCCATGGTTAGTGCGGACGAGGGTTGAACTCCGTGAGAAAGATCACGCAGCTGCGGCCGGAAACGCTCGGTGTATGGCGGGACGGCGTCCTTGGTCTGTCCCTGCACATAGGACGCGAGCTCGTTCGGCAGCATGTCGATGATCCAGACCAGGCGGCATCTCCGCTCGCCCTCGGCGATCACCTGCACCGAGGCGCTGTAATGCTTCAGACGTTCGTTGTTGATCGCGTAGACCAGCCGCTGCCGCCCGTCGTCGCAATCGACCAGCACTTCGCGCGCCACCGATCCGTTGGCAAAGGTGACGACGCGCGCGTCGCCGTCGAGCGTGCAGGCCGTAACGAAGCCCGGCGCCAGCCGCCGATGCAACGCGCCGAAATCGCGCACCGCATCCCAGACGTCGTGAGCCGGGGCGGGGAGGGGAATGTCATTGTGTATGGAGGCCATTGGTAAGTATCCTTGATTTGCGACGGTGGTTGCCAAGCCGCCGTCATTGCGAGCGCAGCGAAGCAATCCAGAAATGATTCCGCGGAGGCAGTCTGGATTGCTTCGTCGCAAGGGCTCCTCGCAATGACGGAGCGTACTCACACACAGACTGCCTCGACATTGTTGCCGTCGGGATCGATCAAAAACGCCGCGTAGTAAGTCGGGCTGTAATCCTTGCGCGGGCCGGCGCCGCCATTGTCGCGGCCGCCGCTCTTCAAGCCTTCGCTATGGAATGCCTTGACCGAATCATGATCCCCCGCGCGAAACGCGATATGCGCGCCGTCGGCTTTGCGCCCTTTATTCAGGTGCAGCCACAGCGCCGGCTCGCCCTTCGGCCCGAAGCCGGCATAACCATCGCCGCTCGAGCACAGGACATAGCCGAGCGGCGCCAGCACCGCGGTGTAGAAGCGCGTGGCGGCATCGAGGTCGGCAACGCGCAATCCGATATGGTCGTACATGGTCGTCTCCATTGCCAAAGCGCGCCGCAATCGGCGCGCGCCGGAGACGAACCTAGTCAGTTGAGGGCAAGCTGCTCTTGGAGAATCTTGCGCTCTCCCTTCGAGGCCTGACGGAACTTGGTCGGCGATACGCCGGCGGCGCGGTGGAAGGTGCGGACGAAGTTGGAGAGATCGCCGAAGCCGACGTCATAGGCGATGTCGGTGACGGCGATGTCGTCGTCGGTCAGCAGCCGCGCCGCATGCCGAAGGCGCGAGCGCACCAGATATTGATGCGGGGTGACGCCGAGCACGGCGGAGAACAGCCGCAGGAAATGGAACGGGCTGAGCCCAGCCTGCCGCGCGGCCTGTTCGAGGTCGACCTCGGCATGCGAATTGGCGTCGATCCATAGCGCGGCTTCCACGGCGCGGCGGCGGTCGCGTGCGGTCGGTGTCGTTGGCTTGCGCGCCTTGCCCGAGACGACATCGACGAAGCGGCCGGCGAGGATCTGACCGACCTCGTCGAGACCGAGGTCGCTGTTGCCATCTGCTGCCGTCTGGGCGAGCTCGCCCAGCACCATCAGCTCGGGCAGCGGCGGGGTCGCGCCGACCTGCCAGACGTCGCGCCGGCCGCCGAGCGCGTCGACCAGGTCCTCGCTGAGGAAAAAGGACAGGCAGACGTCGCCGGCGACGTGCTCATGCGTGCAGGTGTATTCCTCGCCCGGCGCGCCGACCAGCATCGACCCCGCCACCAAATCGAAGAAGCCGGCGCGGCAATGACAGCCAAAGCTGCCGGCGCGGACATAGGCGATGGAATGGCCGGTGCGGCACTCCGCAAACGGGCTGTCGTCCGGTCCCGCGTCGCAGCGAAACTCGGAGACGGTCATCGAGGGCGTGGTCAGCAGCGTGGTTGCGTCCATCCCGCCTATCTAGGTGGGCGCTCGGGGCGGGGCAACGGGCAGCAGGACGTCGAACAGCGTCTTGCTGGCGATCGGATGGGCGCCCTCGAGCGACAGCAGCCGCCGCTTGGAGATCACGCCGCCATAGGGCGAGAGCCGGTCGGTGTAATTGCCGGCCTCCAGCACCCGGTGGCAGGGAACGATCAGCATGTAGGGATTTCTCGCGATCGCTTGGGCTACCGAATGCGCGGCGCCGGAGGCGCCCAGCGTCTTGGCGATCTCGTGATAGGTGCGCGTCTCCCCGCGCGGGATGGCGCAGGCGGCTTCATAGACCCGCCGGTTGAAACCGGGCACCCCGCTCGCGTCCAGGCTGACCTCGGAAAAATCAGCATCGCTGCCTTGCAGCAAGCCCACGATGCCCTCGATCGCGAACGCGGCGTTCGCGGAAGGCCGCTGCTCGCGCGCCTCGGGATGGACCTGGAAAATCCGGCGGCGGGTGTCGATCTCCCGCGCCTCCGGCAATTGCACGGCGACGATACCGGTGCTGCTCCAGATGATTCCGCAGCGCCCTATGGTCGTGTCGAATATCGCGTAGCCACGCCCCACCATGCACACGCCCCACTCAGTGCACGTCTCCCCAGACAGATAATCATAACACCGCCACAATCCGGCGCACCCAAAATCTTGGCGGAAACTCAAGAAGGGGCAGGCGGGCTGCGCCAAAGCGCTTGGCGAGATGCGCCGTCTCGGCTAATCAGAGCGGGCGCAGGCTGCGCATCCGCGGGCGTAGTTCAATGGTAGAACGGCAGCTTCCCAAGCTGCATACGAGGGTTCGATTCCCTTCGCCCGCTCCAAAGCCTCGGCCGCAGCACAGTCGCACTGACTTGAAGTCTCCCTTGGCGATCCGCCCGGGCGCAATGGGACGTGGAGCTGACGCTCGCTGCGCTTAATCCATTGCGCTTAGCACGAACTGCAGGCTGTCGAAGGGCGGGCCGGGAGTTCATGTTTCCCGGTCCGGGTCACCGCCAACGCAAGTCCAGTGCGCAACACCTGCGGGCTCACTGAGGTCCTGGTCCGGATCAAGCGAGTTGCACTCCGGGTCGAGCGCAAATCGCAGACGGAGATGGTCCATGCGTGATGCACGAATCCATATCGCCGCAGCTATGCTCGCGACATTCGCAATCGGCTCGGTGTACGCCATGAGCTCCGTGCAACAGCCGCCGGCCTCTGCGACTTCTGCCCACGCCATGATCCCGAGGAAGCAACCAGCCGTGCGCCCGGTCAAGCCGGCGCCGCACAGGCTCGTGATCCAGGTCAACCAGAACGACGCCGCCGTGATGAATCTCGCGCTCAACAACGCCACCAATGTGCTCGACTATTACCGCAAGAAGGGCGAAGAGGCCGATGTCGAGATCGTGGCGTTCGGTCCTGGATTGCACATGCTGCGCAAGGACACGACGCCGGTCGCCGATCGCATTCACGCCATGACGGACCTCGCCTTCCCGAACAAGGTTCGCTTCGCCGCATGCGGCGTCACTCGGGAGGGGATGGAAAAGAAGGAAGGCAAGCCGCTCGAGCTGCTGCCGGAGGCTTCCATGGTTGCCTCGGGTGTCGTGCGGATGATGGAGCTGCAGGAAAAGGGCTGGAGCTACGTCCGGCCGTAGACAGGAACCAACGAGGGGAGGCCGGGATGATGCGCAAGCTGCTGTTCGTGCTGGCCGTGTCGCTGTTCGCGTTGCCCGCGTCCGCCCAAACTGCCACAAGGCCCGGCGCTGCCAAACAGACGGCGGAATCGGTCGCGTTGGCGCCCGCGCGAGGGAACCGGTCGGTGCGGCCCGCTCAACAGCGGACGGCCGAAGAGGATGTGAGAGATCGCATCAATGCAGGCACGGTCGGATTAGCCGCCGGGCTCCTGGAAGGCGCACCGCTCCGCTTCGCGACCGAGATCTCGCGCGTGGTCAACGAGAGCGGAAAGGTGCACGTGCTTCCGGTGGTGACGCGCGGACCGACCGAGAATGTCAACGATGTGCTCTATCTGAAGGGGATCGACATCGCGATCATCAACAGCGATTCGCTCGACGAGTATCGCGCGCAGGTGCCCGAGATCGGAAAGCGCATCGTGCACGTGATGAACCTATTCCCGTCGGAGCTGCATGTCTTCGTGCGTCCCGAGATCAATTCGCTGGCCGACCTCGCGGGCAAGAAGGTGAACTTCAACACGCAGGGCACGGCCGCCGCCTATTCGGGTCCACTCATCTTCAGTCGTCTCGGCATCGAAGTGGAGAAGGCCTTCGTGCCTCACCCGGCCGCGCTGGAGCAGATGCGCAAAGGCGAGATGGCGGCTGTGGTTTTCGTCACGTCGAAGCCGGTGGACGCGTTCGTCAAGCGCAAATGGGACGACGGCTTCAAGTTCCTGCCGGTCCCCTGGGGTGCCAAGCTGGCGGACTATTATGTGCCGGCCTCTCTAACGTCGGCCGACTATCCCGCTTTGGTGCAAGCAGGGCGGGATATCGAGACGATCGCGGTGCCGACGGTGCTGGTCGCCTATAACTGGAATCCTGGCACCCCACGCCATGACAGGGTCACGGCTTTCGTGAATGAATTGTTCAGCAGGCTCGATCAGCTGCGCGCGTCCGGCTTCGATCCGAAGTGGAAGGAGGCCAATCCCGGTGCGGGCGTTCCCGGACTCCAGCGCCTCAAGGCGGCTGAGAACTGGCAGGAGTCCCAAATGTCCAATCGGACGGGACGTCCATGAGACGGCTCGCCGCCGTCCTTTTCGCCAGCCTTGAGATCGCGGAAGCCCATGGTCAATCCGCCTCCAGCACGCTTAGGGGTCTGGACCAGTGCTTTGCCCAGACGCGTGCAGCGGAAGCCGCCTGCGATCAGGCGGGCATCGACACCGCGCTGCGTCTCGGATGCAGGCTGAAGGCACACAGCGCGGAGAAACGGTGCCTCGATAGCCTGTTCGCCAACAAAGACGAGGTCCGACAACCCAGCGATATCCCATCCAAACCGCACGCCGATATGCAGCCGTTGCCACTCGAAGCTGAACCGGCGCCGGCGATGACGCCGGCCAATCGGGACGACGCAATCGCGGGACCGTCAATCGCCGAGGGCTGGTTGATCAGCGAGACCACGTCTCCAAGGGACTTCTCGCCGCTCTTCGTCGCCAAATTGTATGCGCTTGCCCCGGTGACGGCCAATGCACCAGAAATGCTCGTGCTACGTTGCCGTAACCAGCGGACCGAGCTGTCCCTTGGCTCTAATGGCCTCTGGCGCGCGTTGCGCGGAGGGGAAGTCGACGTCGCGATCTCTCCCGACCAGGTCACGGCGCGGCCAATGCGTTGGCGATTGGCATCTGACGGTCGCACGGCGTCCATGCCGGAGGATCCGGTCCAATTGGTGCGCGCATTGCGCGCCGGAAAGGCGTCTATCTCCGTTACCGACGGTGCGGGGCGCAACACCAGCGCCATCTTCGAGCTCGCCGGCGTCGATGCCGTCCGCGCCAGGCTCGCAAGCGCCTGTCGCTGGACGAATGCGACGGTCGAATCCCGAGGACGATGAACGGATTTTGCGCCGAGGATGCATTCGCGTGCGCCGAAATTCTAATATATTAGCATCTCATCCCCGGCATTCGCTGTTTCCCGCGCTAGGCTCTCTCCCAAGCAAATGCGGCTGCCGAAACAACGTTCGGATAGGGCTATGGACCAGCAAAAGCTCGATCGCGCGATCGGTCGTCGCTTGAAGACGGTGCGGACGCAGGCCGGCATGACGTTGAACGAGCTTGCCGCGCGCTCCGGCGTCAGCCGGGCGATGATCGGGCGGGTGGAGCGGGCGCAGAGCAGTGCGACGGCTGCGCTGCTCAACAAGCTCTGCGCGGCGCTCGATGTCACGCTGAGCGACGTCGTCGCGCTCGCGGAGAAGCCGCCGGAGCGGCTGGTGCGGCTCGCCGACCAGCCGCATTGGCGCGATCCCGACAGCGGCTATCGCCGCCGCCACGCCTCGCCGACGGACGCGGCGAGCGGCATCGAGATCATCGTCGTCGATTTGCCGGCCGGCGCGCGGGTGCCATACAGCCCTTGGGGGCGCAATGCCTTCACCCAGCAACTGCTGATGCTGGAGGGCGCGATCGCCGTGCACATCGACGCGAAGGCGGTTCGCCTGCGCGAAGGCGACTGTCTCGATTTCGACGTGATGCGCGCGGTGATCTTCGAGAACGAGACCAGACAGGATGCGCGCTACGTCATCATCACGCGCCGCGGCGCGTCCTACGGCAAGATGTGAGACGCTGACGATGCAGATCCGCACCGGCGACACCTTTGACCCGCGCGTCATCGCGCTGCTCGACCATCACGTCACGGCGGCGCGGGCGCAGACCGCGCCGGGCAGCGCCCATGCACTCGATCTCGCCGGGCTGCGTGCCCGGGAAGTCGCGTTCTGGACCGGCTGGGACGGCGACACGCTGGTCGCCACCGGTGCGCTGAAGTCGCTGTCGGGAGCGCATGGCGAGGTGAAGTCGATGCACACGCTCCAGACCACGCGGCGGCGCGGCTTTGGCGGTGAGATGCTCCGCCACATCATCACGGAAGCCCGCGCGCGCGGCATGGCGCGGCTCAGCCTCGAGACCGGCTCGTGGGACTATTTCAAGCCGGCGCACGCGCTCTACCAGGCGCATGGCTTTGTCCTCTGTGGCCCGTTCCAGGGCTATGTCGAGGATCCCAACAGCCTGTTCCTGACCCTGGATCTGTCGGCGAGCCGATAGCTCAGGAGCGCGTCTCCTCGATCCTGTCGAGCACGCGCTCGGGGGCGATGTCGCGGCTTGCTTCCTCCAGATCGCGCTTCGAATCGGGCTGGACGTCGAGCCGCTCGGCGATCTGCGTGAGGAGGCGGGCTACCTTGGTCAATTCGTGCTCGGCGAGCAGGCTGATCTGGAGATCGAGATCGGCGCGCTTGTCCGCTGCTGCGCTCATGCGGTTCTGCGAGATCAGCACGAAGGTCGACAGGAAGATCGCCTCGACCGAAGCAATCATCGCCAGCACCACGAAGCTCTCGTCCCAGGCCGGGATTCCCGGCAGCCAGTGCAGATTGGCGATGATCCAGAAGCCGAACACCGCGACATGGAGGTAGACGAACGCCATGCTGCCGGTGAACGCCGTGATCGCATCGGCGACCTTTTCCTGACCCTTGGCGGCGCGCTGCTCGCGGCGGCGGCGCTCGACCAGAGCCTGGATGTTGCGCTCGAGCGTCGGGCTCAATCCCTCGCCGGGATCATGGGTGATATCGTTACGCACGGGGCAGCAACGGCGGATGGGAGAGGCTGTTCCTGGGCTCAGCTGCGGGAAAATGCCTGCCGCCCCTCAAAATGAGTTGCGTACCTCAAAACACCTCTGCTAGCCTTCAGCCATGGCCGAGACGCTCACCACGACCGCGCTGACGCTGAAGGACATCGCCCGCCAGGCCGGCGTCAGCCTCGCGACGGTGGACCGCGTCCTGCATAATCGTCCGGGCGTGCGGCCGGATACGGTCCGGCGCGTCAAAGAGGCGATCGAGCGCAATTCGTTCCAGCCGCACGTGGCCGCCGCCGAGCTCGCCCGCGGCCGCGCCCGCCGTTTCGCCTTCGTCATGCCGTCGGGGCCGAACCCGTTCATGCAGCAGATCCAGGACTATCTCGGCGAGATGTCGGGCTGGCTGTCGTCCCGCCGCCTCGGCGTCGAGACCGTCGCAACCGACGTGTTCGATCCGTCCGTGCTCGCGGCTTCCCTGGAGGGGCTCTCGGACGATTACGACGGCATCGCCGTGGTGGCGCTCGACCATCCCGGCGTTCGCGCCGCCATCGACGATCTCGTCGATGCCGGCGCCAAGGTCGTGACGCTGGTCTCCGACGTGCCGTCGTCGCGCCGGCACCATTATGTCGGCATCGACAACATTGCCGCCGGACGCACCGCCGGCGCGCTGGTCGGGCGGCTGGTCGGCCAAAAGTCCGGCAAGGTCGCGATCGTCGCGGGCTCGCAGGGCCTGCGCGACCATGCCGAGCGCATTTTTGGCTTCAACCAGGTGATGGCCTCTGAATTCCCCGGTCTCAGCGTGCTGCCGGTGCTCGAAGGACGCGACGAGGACGCGCGTTCGGAACAATTGTTGGCGCGGCTGTTGAGCCGGCATGCCGACATCGTGGGCCTTTATAATGTCGGCGCCGGCACGCAAGGCGTCGCCAACGCGTTGAATGAAAAGGCCTTGAGCGATGCCGGCCGCGACAGGCAGGTGGTGTTCGTCGGACACGACCTCACCGCGCTGACGCGTCGCCTGCTGCTGCAGGGCGTGATGCATGCCGCGATCTCGCAGAACCCCGGACACGAAGCGCGCGCCGCGGTGCGCGTGCTGCTCGCGCTCGCCCGTGGTGAGCCGATCTTGCGCGAACAGGAGAAGATCAGGATCGACATCGTGATGCGGGACAATCTGCCTTAGCGGCAGGTGGAATTCAAAACGACCCCGTTGCGGATAAGGCGACCTTGAGTTCGCGCACTGCAACAGGCGAAAGGGAGGATGGCGTGTATCTCGGAATCGACATCGGCACATCAGGTGTGAAAGCGGTGCTCGTGAGCGAAGCCGGCGCGGTTGTCGCGACGGCGGCGCGCGAGCTTGCGCTGTCGCATCCCGCGCCGCTGTGGTCCGAGCAGGATCCCGATGGCTGGGTCGATGCGGCGGTCGGCGCGGTCGACGATCTTGCCGCCCGCCATCCGCGCGAGGTCGCGCGGGTGCGCGGCATCGGGCTATCGGGCCAGATGCATGGCGCGACGCTGCTGGACGAGGACGGAGCGCCGCTGCGTCCCGCGATCCTCTGGAACGACGGCCGCTCGCACGCCGAATGCGTCGCGCTGGAGCGGCGCTGCCCGTCGCTGCACACGATCGCCGGCAATCTGGCCATGCCCGGCTTCACCGCGCCGAAGCTGCTCTGGGTCGCCAGGCACGAGCCAAAAATCTTCGCGCGCGCCGCAAAGGTGCTGCTGCCGAAAGCCTATGTCCGCTATCGCCTGACCGGCGAGATGATCGAGGACATGTCGGACGCGGCCGGCACGCTGTGGCTCGACGTCGGTCTGCGCCGCTGGTCGGCGCTGCTACTGCATGCCACCGGGCTCGATCTCCATCACATGCCACGCCTCGTCGAGGGCAGCGAGGTCAGCGCGACGCTCGCGCCGGACTACGCGCAACGCTGGGGCATGGCTAGGAATGTCGTGGTCGCCGGCGGCGCCGGCGATAATGCCGCGAGCGCGATCGGGCTCGGCGCCATCGCGCCGGGCGATGCGTTTCTATCTCTGGGAACCTCAGGTGTGGTGTTCCGCGTCACCGATCGGTTCGCCCCCGCGCCGGCCTCGGCCGTGCATGCGTTCTGTCACGCACTGCCCGGCCGCTGGCATCAGATGGGCGTGATGCTGTCGGCTGCGGCTTCACTGGCCTGGCTCGCGGGCGTGATGGAGGTTCCGGCCGCAGCGCTGCTGGCGCCGCTCGGAGAGCGCGTCGATGGACCGAGTCCGGTCAAATTCCTGCCTTATCTCGACGGCGAGCGCACGCCGCACAACGATGCCGCCGCCAGCGGTGCCTTCGTCGGCCTGCGCGGTGCGACCGGGCGCTCCCAGATCGTTCAGTCCGTGCTCGAAGGCGTCGCCTTCGCCGCGCGCGACAATCTGGCGGCACTGAGCGCGGCCGGCGGACCGCTTGCCGAGGTTGATCTCGTCGGCGGCGGTTCGCGCTCGCCGCTGTGGGCGCAGATCTGCGCCGATGTGCTCGGCATCCCCGTCCACCGCGTCGAGGAGGGCGAGGTCGGTGCCGCGCTCGGTGCCGCCAGGCTCGGCCGGCTTGCCGCCACCGGCGAAGACGCGGCTGCGGTTTGCACCCGTCCGCGGCGGCTTGCGAGCTTTACGCCTCGCGCATCCGTGGCTGCGGCCTATGACGAGGCCTATCGCCGCTGGCGCGAGCTTTATCCTGCGTTGAAGGAGTGTGCCTAAGTGAACGCGTCAGTGAATTTCTTCGATACAAGCGTACCTGTCGCCTTCGCCGGCAAGGATGCGGGAAACACGCCCGCCTTCCGCTGGTACGACAAGGACCGCCTCGTCCATGGCCGCAGGATGGAAGACCATCTGCGCTTTGCGGTCTGCTATTGGCACTCGTTGTGCTGGCCCGGCGGCGATCCCTTTGGCGGCGAGACGTTCCTGCGGCCCTGGCATCACGGCACCGATGCGATGGCGCAGGCGCGCGCCAAGGCCGGCGTCGCCTTCGAGCTGTTTCGCCTGCTCGACGTGCCCTTCTTCACCTTCCACGACGTCGATGCGGCGCCGGAAGGGAACTCACTCGCGGAATCCGTCGCCAACCTCAATGCCATCGCCGATCTGTTCGAAGCGAAGATGGCCTCGAGCAAAGTGCGCCTGCTCTGGGGCACCGCCAATCTGTTCACGCATCGCCGCTACATGGCGGGCGCGGCCACCAATCCGGACCCCGAGATATTCACCTATGCCGCCGGCCAGGTCCGCGCCGCGCTGGAGGTGACGCACCGTCTCGGCGGCCAGAACTACGTGCTGTGGGGCGGGCGCGAGGGCTACGAGACGCTGCTCAACACCGACCTCAAGCGCGAGCTCGACCAGCTCGGCCGCTTCGTCTCGCTCGTCGTCGAGCACAAGCACAAGATCGGCTTCAAGGGACCGATCCTGATCGAGCCGAAGCCGAAGGAGCCGACCAAGCATCAATATGATTTCGACGTCGCCACCTGCTACGGCTTCCTCGCGCGTTACGACCTGCTGAAGGACGTCAAGCTCAACATCGAGCAGAACCACGCCATCCTCGCCGGCCACTCCTTCCATCACGAGGTCGCGCTCGCGGAGGCGCTGGGCGTCTTCGGCTCGCTGGACATCAACCGCGGCGACGATCTGCTCGGCTGGGACACCGATCAGTTCGCGATGAACGTGCCCGAGCTCGCTTTGGTGTTCCACGAGCTCCTGGGCCGCGGCGGTTTCAGCTCCGGCGGGCTGAATTTCGACGCCAAGATCCGGCGCCAGTCGATCGATCCCGACGATCTGATCCATGCCCATGTCGGCTCGATGGATGCCTGCGCGCGTGCGTTGCTCGCCGCCGCGGACATGCTCGACGCCGGCGTGCTCACCGCGCCGCTTGCGAAACGTTACGAGGGATGGGCCGGGCCCGAGGGCCGCGCCATTCTCGGCGGCCAGCGCTCGCTCGCCGAACTTGCCGACCGCGCGCACGGCCCGGGCTTTGACCCGCAGCCGCGCTCGGGCCGGCAGGAATATCTTGAATCCCTCGTCAACCGCTACGTCTGAGGAAGGCCGCTGATGACAAATGCACAAGCGACACCGGTCCTCGAGCTGACCGGCATCGGCAAGGAGTTCGGCGCGATCCGCGCGCTGCATGACGTCGACATGCACGTCCTCCCCGGCGAAGTCGTCGGCCTGATGGGCGACAACGGCGCGGGCAAGTCGACGCTGGTCAAGATCATCGCCGGCAATTTCCGCCCCAGCCATGGCGAAATCCGTTTCGCCGGCAGCGCGGTTCATTTCAACCGGCCTGTCGATGCCCGCGGCGTCGGCATCGAGGTGGTCTATCAGGACCTTGCGCTCGCCGACAATCTCACCGCAGCGGCGAACGTCTTTCTCGGCCGCGAGCTCAAGCGCAGGATCGGGCCGTTCGCGTTGCTCGACCACAAGGCGATGGCGGCGCGTGCGCTGGAGCTGTTCGGCGAGCTGCGCTCGGAGACGCGCCCCGACGATCTCGTCAAGCAGATGTCGGGCGGCCAGCGCCAGGCGGTTGCGATCGCGCGGACGCGGCTCTCCAATGCGAAGCTGGTCATGATGGACGAGCCCACGGCCGCGATCTCGGTCCGCCAGGTCGAGCAGGTGCTCGGCCTGATCCACCGGCTGAAGGAGCAGGGCGTTGCCGTGATGCTGATCTCGCATCGCATGCCCGACGTGTTCGCGGTGTGCGATCGCGTCATCGTCATGCGCCGCGGCGAAAAGCGGGCCGACAAGCCCATCCACCAGACCTCCCCCGAGGAAGTCACCGCCCTGATCACCGGCGCGAAGGAGGCGGCGTGATGGCCATGCCCATGGAATCCCCGATCACCTTCTCGAATGTCGGCAAGATCAGATGGTGGCAGCGCGGCATCTTCGCGTCCCAGACCGGCTATGTCCTGCTCGCGCTGGCGGTGCTGCTGGTGGTCATGCATTTCGCCAGCCCGTACTTCTTCACCGAGGGCAACATGCAGAACGTGGCGAAGAATTTCTCCTTCATCGCCATTGCCACCCTCGGCGTCACCTTCGTGATCATCACCGGCGGCATCGATCTGTCGGTCGGCTCGATGATGTGCTTCTCCGCCATGGTCACCTCGATGGTGATGACCGAGCTGTCGGCGCCCGGCTCGCCCGCAGGCTCCCTGTTCGTGCACATGGCGGCCGACGGCAAGACCGTGCTCGCCAATGTCCCCGGCCTGATCCTGGTGGTCTCGCTCCTAGCCGGTCTCGGCGTCGCGCTGCTCGCCGGCCTCGTCAACGGCTTCTGTATCGCGGTGCTCGGCCTGTCACCGTTCGTCACCACGCTCGGCATGCTCTCGATCGTGCGCGGGCTCGGCTATGTCGTCTCCAATGGGCGCGGCAGCTTTCCGGGTGGACCGGATGCCGATTATTTCTACGCGCTCACCTCGGGCGACGTGCTCGGCGTGCCCGTGCCGTTCATTTATCTGATCGTCCTCGCGCTGGCGATGGCCGTGGTGCTGCACCACAGCTCGTTCGGCCGCCACGTGTTCGCGCTCGGCGGCAACGAGAAGGCGGCCGAACTCACCGGCATCCCGGTCGTGCGGGTGAAGATCGAGGTGTATGTGATCTGCGCGCTCGCCGCAGGCCTCCAGGGCATCATCATCTCGGGCTGGCTCGGGTCGGCGCCGGCCAACATGGCGACGTCCTACGAGCTCAACGTGATCGCTGCGGCCGTCATCGGCGGAGCCAATCTCGCCGGCGGCATCGGCGGTCCGCTCGGCGCCATCGTCGGCTGCGTGCTGCTCGAGGTGATCCGCAACGGCCTCGTGCTCGCCCAGGTCAGCTCCTACTGGCAGCAGACGCTGGTGGGCGTGATCATCATCCTGGCCGTATTGGTCGACCGCATCCGCTCGCGGATGATCTGAAACGAAATCGTTCCGGGACGGCAACGAAAATGCCGCCTGTCCGCTTCCCGGACGATCTCAAGAGGACAGGCGCCAAAGAAGGGTGGAGGAGACGATGAGGAAATTTCTACTTGCCGGCATCGCGGTCGCGATGATGGCTACGCCGGCGTTTGCCGCAAACTACCGGTTCGTGATCGTGCCCAAGGCGATGAACAATCCGTTCTTCGACTTCGCGCGCGACGGCTGCCTGAAGCGTGCGAAGGAGCTCGGCAATATCGAGTGCATCTACAAGGGGCCGGTCGAGCACGAGCCGGCGACGCAGGCCCAGATCATCCAGGACTTCGTCACCCAGAAGGTCGACGGCCTCGCCATATCGGTTGCCGACGTCGCGGCGATGACCAAGTCGATCGACGCGGCGACCGCGGCCGGCATCCCCGTCATCACCTTCGACGCCGATGCGCCCGGCGCCAAGCGCATCGCCTATATCGGCACCAACAACAAGGAGTTCGGCGTGGCCCTCGGCAAGCAGCTCCTGAAGCTGCGGCCTGACGGCGGCAAATACGCTATGGTCTCGGGCGGTCCCGGCGCCAAGAACCTCGCCGAACGCGTCGACGGCGTCCGCGAGGCGTTGAAGGGCTCGAAATGGACCGAGGTCGCGGGCTCGCCGACGTTCTGCAACGACGATCCCGCGCTGGCGGTTCAGCAGATGACTGACATGCGCACCGCGACGCCCGACCTCGCCGCGATCGTTCCCATCGGCGGCTGGCCGATGTTCGCCCCCGAAGGCTTCAAGGCCTTCGCGTCCAGATACAAGAAGGATATCGATTCCGGCAAGTTCACGCTTGTCGTGGCCGATACGCTGAAGATGCAGCTCGAGCTGTTGCGCGATGGCTATGCCAATGCGCTGGTCGGCCAGCGTCCGTTCGAGATGGGCGAGAAGGCGATGGACACGCTGCTCGCCATCAAGAAGGGCGAGAAGGTGCCGGAGATCGTCTATACCGGCCTCGATCTCGTGACCAAGGACAACGTTGCGCAAATGTTGAAGTAGGAGCGTCGCCAGCCCCGCGCTCCTGCGTGCCTCTCCCGCTTGCGCTTTTCGCAAGCGGGAGAGATGATTTTGGCTGTTGGGGAAGACTGTTGAGGCAATGGGAATGAAAAGGTCGCGGCTCGGCTCTCTCGATGTCACGTCACTCGGCCTCGGTTCCGCCCCGCTCGGCGGATTGTTCACCCCCGTCAGCGATGCCGATGCGGAAGCGACGATCGCCCGCGCCTGGTCGCTCGGAATCCGCTTCTTCGACACCGCGCCGCTCTACGGCTTTGGCCTCGCGGAGCGACGCCTCGGCGCATTCCTGCGGCAACAGCCCCGTGATTCCTACGCCATCTCGACCAAGGTCGGCCGTCTGCTGCGTGCGCCGGATGGCGCTGCCTCCGAGGACGAGCATTACAAGGGCACGTCGCGCGAGCGGCCGGTGTTCGATTTCAGTTATGACGGCGTGATGCGATCGGTGGAGGAAAGCCTGGCGCGGCTTGGGCTCGATCGCGTCGATGTCCTGCTCGTGCATGATCCCGACGATCACTACGACGACGCCGTCGCCGGCGCTTTCCGCGCGCTCCAGCGCCTGCGCACTGAGGGCACCGTCAAGGCGATTGGTGCGGGCATGAACCAGTCGGACATGCTGGTCCGGTTTGCAGAGGCCGTTCCGGTCGACTGCTTCCTGCTCGCCGGCCGCTACACGTTGCTCGACCAGGGTGCGCTGGATGCGCTGTTCCCGGTCTGCGCCGCGAAGAACATCGGCATCCTGCTCGGCGGCATCTACAACAGCGGCATCCTGGCCAATCCGCACACGGGCGCGAAGTTCAACTATCAGGACGCCGATGCGGCACTCGTCGCCCGCACGCTCGCGCTCGACGAGCTTTGCCGAAAGCATGGCACCGAACTGAAAGCCGCCGCGCTGCAGTTCTGCATGGCCCATCCGGCGGTTACGGTCGCCGTGATGGGTGCGCGCAACGCCGCGGAGATTGCCGACAACATCGCGATGTCGGAGATGGCGGTGCCGGCGGCGTTCTGGCAGGAGCTGCGTGCGCGAAAACTCGTCGACGCCCGCGCGCCATTGCCGGGCGGAGCGTAAGGCATGATCATCGACGCTCACCAGCATTTCTGGGATCCCGCGCGCGCCGACTATCCCTGGATGGACGCGCCCGAGCTCACGCCGATCCGGCGTGCCTTCGGTCCGGCCGATCTCGCGCCGCTTCTGAAAGCCGACGGCATCGACGCGAGCATCCTGGTGCAGTGCCGTTCCGCGCTGGCGGAGACCGAGGAATTCCTACGGATCGCGCATGCGACGCCCTCGGTGATCGGCGTCGTCGGCTGGGCCGATCTGACCGACGCTGCACTTGGCGAGACGCTGGACCGGCTGCGCGCTTTACCCGGCGGCGACAAGCTGGTCGGCATCCGCCACCAGGTCCATGACGAGGCCGACCCGGATTGGCTGTTGCGCGAGGACGTCCAGCGCGGCCTCACGGCTGTGTTCGCGCACGATCTCGCCTACGATTTCCTGGTCCGCACCCGCGAGCTGCCGGCCGCGATCGCAACCGCACAGGCCTTCCCGCAGGCGCGCTTCGTGCTCGACCACGCAGCCAAGCCGCCGATCGCCGATGGCGGAAGCACTGAATGGTCCAATGGCATCGCGGCACTCGCGGCCTGCGGCAATGTCTGGTGCAAGGTCTCGGGGCTGGCGACGGAGGCGGTTTGGAGCGACTGGAATGCGGAGCGGCTGTTTCCGTTCGTCGCGCACGCCGCGACATGCTTTGGCGAAGATCGCCTGATCTTCGGCTCGGACTGGCCGGTATGTTTGCTCGCGGGAAGCTATGGTGAGATCAAGGGCGCGCTGGAGAGCTGCCTGATGAAGCTCGGGCCGCAGGTGCGGGAGAAGGCGTTCGGCGTGAATGCGAAGGCCGCGTATCGGTTGGCGGTGAGTTGAAGCCGACAGCGTGCGTGTTGCTCAGCGTTCGTCCCCGAACACCCGATCCAGCGCTGCATCGTACGTCCTCTGCACCAGCTCCGGATGCAGCTTCGCCAGCGTCTCCATCATCACGCCGGAATTGATCTCAAGCACGCGCCAGACGCCGTCGACGTAGACGAGGTCGATCGAGGCGAAGGCGATGCCGATGGCATTGGCGGCGTCGATGGCGAGCTTTGCGCAGCCTGCGCGTAGATCGCCGTCCTGCATCAGCACGGGCTTTGCACCCGCATCGAGATTGTGCCGCCAATCCGAGCCGCGCTGCTTGCTGTAGACGACGAGTGGCACATCATCGAGCAGCACCACGCGAACTTCATCCTCGATCACGACATAGGGCGAGATCACGAGTCCGGCGCTCATCGAAAAGGCTTCGCCAACCGCATGATCGAGTTCTGTTTCCGTCGTGACCCTGAAGACGGATCGTCCCGACGTCCCCTCGTTCGGCTTCACCACCACGCCTTGCGGATTGTCGCGAAGCAGCGCCAGCATTGGCTCTCGCCAGGCGACGCCGACAACCTTCTCGCCCAACTTCGGATTGAGGAAGAGGCGATGGGGAATGCAGGGCACGCCCTCGAGCGTGAGCACCTCGGCGGTGGCCGATTTGTCGTTGGCCAGCCGGTGCGCGATGGCGCTGTTGAGGCCGATGTCGTAGCCGAACGCGAAGCGGCGCTGCCCGCCCCGGCGCATCGCGAGCAGCCAGCCATCGGCGCGGACATCGAGCGCGATGCCATGGGTGGCGCAATAGCGCTTGATCGCCTGGACGAAAATCCGCTCGCCGTTCGCCATGTGTCTCAGTCGCCCGTCCCAGTCGCCAGTTCCAGTTGGCGCCAAAAGCCGCAAAAATCCGCGAAACGGCGCCAAATGGGAGTGAAATCAGAGCTATTCTTAATGAAATTCTCGCGAGCGCCACGGAAATTAAGTGCTGTATTCGAGCCCCGGGGGGAAAAGAAATTGCCCTCCACATGCGCCGGACAGCAGATCCATTAATGATGTGACCATTTCCGCCGCAAATGCCGGTTTGACCGGCATCAATTGCATCCGGAACGAGGTTGATTATTGGTCTCAATGGCGTAGATCACACACGCGAAATCCTCCGCCATGGCAATGGTGTCCGCTCCGCTTTCAGGGGCCGGGCAACGCTTTTGCCCTAAAACCGCAATTATTCGGAATATCGAAAATCATGAGCGCGTTTTACCGAGAGAAGGTTCTTTCCGTCCAGCACTGGACCGACACCCTGTTCAGCTTTCGCGCAACCCGCGATTCCGGCTTCCGCTTTCAGAACGGCCAGTTCGCGATGATCGGCCTCGAGGTTGAGGGACGCCCGCTGCTCCGCGCCTACAGTATGGCGAGCGCCAATCACGAGGAAGAGCTCGAGTTCTTCTCAATCAAGGTTCAGGACGGCCCGCTGACGTCGCGTCTCCAGAAGATCAAGGAAGGCGACACCATCCTGGTCGGCCGCAAGGCGACCGGCACGCTGATCACCGACAATCTCATTCCCGGCAAGCGGCTGATGCTGCTCTCGACCGGCACGGGCCTGGCGCCCTTCGCCAGCCTGATCAAGGACCCTGAGGTTTACGACCAGTTCGACAGCATCGTGCTGGTGCATGGCTGCCGTCAGGTCTCCGAGCTCGCCTATGGCGAGAAGCTCGTCGCCGGTCTTCGCGAGGACGAACTGTTCGGGGAGTTGCTCGCGGACAAGCTCATCTACTACCCGACCGTGACTCGCGAGCCGTTCAAGAACCGCGGCCGCATCACCGACCTCATCAGCTCCGAGCAGATCTTCAACGATATCGGCCAGGGCCCGCTCGACATCGCGACCGACCGCATCATGATGTGCGGCAGCCCGGCGATGCTCGAAGAGCTGAAACTGATGTTCGAGGGCCGCGATTTCGTCGAGGGCTCCGGCAACAAGCCCGGCCATTTCGTGATCGAAAAGGCGTTCGTCGAGCGGTAGGCCCTCTCGACGTCGTCCTGGCGAAAGCCAGGACGCTTGCCTGGGTAAAGCGCCTTGACCGGTTAGTGCCCATTCCGAGCCCTGCTGCACCGCAGCAGCCCGCCCATCGGGCTGATTGATTTGTCCCCGCCGAATTCGCTAGCCTGAAACAACCGCCGCGTCATATCCGTATGACAGGCGCGGGCGTATCGTACCGCCTCATGCTGGCGAGAGGGTGGGAATCGTGGCCGACGAGAATAAGACGCAGGAATCGCCCAACTTATCGCCCAAACGGCTGCCGCTGGCGGAAGAGGGGATCATGGAAACCCTGCTGCTGCCATTCTCCCCGCGGTTCATCGTCCTGACGATCTGCGCGGTGGTCACCGCGCTGCTGATCGGCATCGGCATCGCCGACCGCAAGATCTTCGACATCCTGCTGATCCCGATCCTGATCTTCGGCGCGCTGACGGCTCTTGGCGTCCGCGACCTCATGCAGAAGGGCCACGCCGTTCTGCGCAACTATCCGATCTCGGCGCATATCCGTTTTTTGCTCGAAGAGATACGCCCGGAGATGCGGCAGTATTTCTTCGAGAGCGAGAAGGACGGCATGCCGTTCTCGCGCGACATCCGTGCGGTGGTCTATCAACGCGCCAAGATGCAGCTCGACAAGCGTCCGTTCGGCACCCAGGAGGACGTCTACCGCGAGGGCTATGAGTGGATGCATCACTCGGTCTCGCCGAAGACGCATGCCGAGGAGAAATTCCGCGTCACCATCGGGGGGCCGGATTGCGCCAAGCCGTATTCGGCTTCGGTGTTCAACATTTCCGCGATGAGTTTTGGCGCGCTCAGCCCGAACGCCGTGCGCGCGCTGAATGCCGGCGCCAGGAAGGGCGGCTTCGCGCACGACACCGGCGAGGGCGGCTTCAGCCCCTATCACGCGGAGATGGGCGGCGACATCATCTGGGAGATCGGCTCGGGCTATTTCGGCTGCCGTCATCTCGACGGCGCCTTCGATCCCGAAGCCTTCGCGCGCGTCGCGAGCCAGGACCAGATCAAGATGGTCGAGCTCAAGATCAGCCAGGGCGCCAAGCCCGGTCATGGCGGCGTGCTGCCGGCGGCGAAAGTCTCGGAGGAGATTTCAAAGATCCGCGGGGTCGCGATGGGTGAGGATTGCATCTCGCCGGCCTCGCATCGCGCCTTCTCGACGCCTGTTGGCATGATGCAGTTCATCGGCGAGATGCGAAAGCTCTCCGGCGGCAAGCCGACCGGCTTCAAGCTGTGCATCGGCCACCCCTGGGAATTCTTGGCGATCTGCAAGGCGATGATCGAGACCGGCATCTATCCCGACTTCATCGTCGTCGACGGCAATGAGGGCGGCACCGGCGCCGCGCCGCTGGAGTTCATGGACCATCTGGGCATGCCGATGCGGGAGGGCGTCAGTTTCGTTCACAACGCTCTGATCGGCATCAACGCGCGCGACCGCATCAAGATCGGCGCCTCCGGCAAGATCGCCACCGCCTTCGACATGGCACGTGCCATGGCGATCGGCGCGGATTACTGCAATTCGGCGCGCGGCTTCATGTTCTCGCTCGGCTGCATCCAGTCGCTGAGCTGCCACACCGACCGCTGCCCGACCGGCGTCGCGACCCAGGACCCGACGCGGGCGCGCGCGCTCTATGTGCCGCTCAAGATCGACCGCGTGCACAATTATCACCTTGCGACGCTGCACTCGCTGACCGAGCTGATCGCCGCGGCCGGTCTCGAACATCCGCAGCAGCTGCGCCCGATCCACTTTTCCCAGCGCACCTCGACGACGGACGTGAGATCGTTCGCGCAGCTTTATCCGTCGCTGCGTCCGGGCGAGCTGCTCGAAGGCACCGAAGACCCGCGCTTCCGTGATGCCTGGCGGATGGCGCGGACCGAGACGTTCCAGCCGGCGCTGTAGGCGCCGATGCACTGGCAAGGCCGCAGGCCCCGGGCACAAAAGCATCGTGATGAGGGCTGCGTTTAACGCTTGGTTCAACTTTGGGTGTAGATTGTCGCCATGGACGAGCGGCGCGACAAGGCAAGGCATCGCGTGCTGAAGGCCGGAACGATCGAGTTCGGCGGCGGCGGCGCGATCGACTGCACCATCCGCAACCTGTCCGATACCGGCGCGGCGCTCGACGTCAGCAGTCCGGTCGGCATCCCCGACCATTTCAGCCTGTTCGTCCAGGCCGACGGAACACATCTCGCCTGCACCGTGATCTGGCGCAAGGAAAAGCGGATCGGGGTGAGATTCGGGTGAGGGCCAGCGCAACAAATTCCACTGTCGTCCCGGCGAAGGCCGGGACCCATACCGCGTGATTTATCGATAGTGCGCAGACGGCAGCACCGCGCAACTCTCAATCTTCGCCAAACTCAATTGTGTGGTTATGGGTCCCGGCTTTCGCCGGGACGACGTGTTGAGAGTATCGCGAGCGCGCGCTCACCCCGTCTCGACTTCACCCAGCCGGCTCGCGAGAATCTTGTCGATCCTCCGTCCGTCGAGATCGACCACCTCGATGTGCCAGTCGCCGAAGTCGAAGGCGTCGCCGACATCAGGCAGCACGTTGAACTGCTGCAGCACCAGGCCGGCGACCGTGTTGTAGCGGTGCGGCGGCAGTTCGATGCCGAGCAGCTCGCCGAACTCGTCGACCGGCATCCAGCCTGAGACCAGCAGCGAATCGTCCGCGCGCTTGACATAGGCCGGTTCCGGCGGGCCTTCCTCGGAATGGAAGGCGCCGACGATCGATTCCAGAATGTCGGCCGTCGTCACGATGCCTTCGAAGGCGCCGTATTCGTCGTAGACGAGGCCGACATGCACCGGCGCAGCCTTGAGGATCGCCAGCACGTCGCGCGCATCGGCCGACGCGGGAATGCCGGGCGCCTCGCGAACCAGCACGCGCAAATCCGGCGTGCGCTCGTTCATGAAGGCGACCAGCAGGTCCTTGGCCTGGAGCACGCCAATCGGCTTGTCGCGGTCGCCGTCGGACACGGGAAAGCGTGAATGCGGACTCTTGGCGATGATTGCTTGAATGCTCTCCGGCGTATCGTTCAGGTCGATCTCGTTGACCTCCGTGCGCGGCGTCATGATCGCGCCGACCGGCCGGTCGCCGAGCCGCATCACGCCCGCGATCATCTCCTTTTCGCCCGACTCGAGCACGCCCGCGGTTTCGGCCTCGCTGACGAGATGATGGATCTCGTCTTCCGACACCTTCTCCTCCGACTTGCCGCCCTGGCCGAGCAGCGTGAGGATCAGCTTGCCGGAGAGATCGAGCAGGAAGACCAGCGGCAGTGAGACCTTCGCAAGCACGTGCATCGCGGGTGCGACCCTGACCGCGATGCTCTCGGGGTCACGCAGGGCCACCTGCTTCGGCACCAGCTCGCCAACGATCAGGGTGGCGTAGGTGATGAGCGTGACAACCAGGCCCACTCCGACGATGTCGGCAATTCCTGCGGACAGGCCGAGCTCGAGCAGCCACTGCGTCAGCCGCTGTCCGAGCGTCGCGCCCGAGAACGCGCCGGAGAGGACGCCGACCAGGGTGATGCCGATCTGCACCGTCGAGAGAAACTTGCCGGGATCGGCCGCGAGCGTCAGCGCCCGCTCGGCGCCGCGGACGCCCTTTGCGGCGAGCATCGACAGCCGGGCCGGGCGCGACGAGACCACGGCCAACTCGGACATGGACAGCAAGCCGTTGATGACGATCAGGACGACGACGATGGCGAGTTCGGCCGAGAGCATTGATGTTCCGAGGTAAGGGAGTGTGGCCCGGATGGCGGCACAGGCATTGATATAGGTATTCGAGGAAGAAATGCCGACGATTCTGTCGCATTGGGCATCGCGAAGGAACTTCGGCGACCCCGTCCCGGAAGGCAATCCCCGATACCCCGCGGAACTACGGGCATGCCGTTGCTTAACGGGCTCTTAGCGGCAACCGGCTAAGTTTTCGGCATTTGCAGGAATGTATTCGGGGGATCAGATGCGGATCGGGAAGCTCTTTGCGCTGTCGATGCTGACGGTGACGGTGTTTGCAGTCATCCTTGGCGCCGAGGTGCTCATACCCCAGGCGCGCATCTTCACGAACCGCTCCGACGCGATCAAGACGGTCGACGCCTTTGGC
The DNA here is from genome assembly GCF_055807535.1 of Bradyrhizobium sp. Kon37. Classification (NCBI taxonomy): domain Bacteria; kingdom Pseudomonadati; phylum Pseudomonadota; class Alphaproteobacteria; order Hyphomicrobiales; family Nitrobacteraceae; genus Bradyrhizobium; species Bradyrhizobium sp. Kon37. The sequence continues at coordinate 242,110 of NZ_JBVVOY010000001.1, read as the reverse complement.
GCGACCCTGATGGTCAGTCAGCACGTTGCCGGCCTTCGTGCTCCCTACATTTCCCCGATCTTCCAGGAGAATTCTGCGACGCAGGTCCAGATCGAAGCCGCCGCGAAGGCCGCGAAAGCGGTCGATGCCGCATTCGAGGGGGCCAGGCGTGCCATCATGGTGCTGGATGATTCCGGACCGATGATCGAAAACCTGGACCGTACCGCGCGGCGGCTCAAGGACATCACCACGGCGGCAGACCGCGCGATGAGCCTTCCCCTGGCGGCACGCGACAGCGCTGTGGTCAAGGGCTTCCTTCCGGGCGTTGCCGAGGTCATCGGCAATATCGAGCCGATCATGAACCGGCTCGAAGCGAAGGTCATCAATGCTGATTCCTCGCTTGCGGCGCTGTTGAGCCTGGCGCGAACGGCGCAGGATCTGCGCGTCTCGGCCGGCAGCCGCGCCGCCACGCTGTCCCCTGCGCTGAGCGCACGCCGACCGCTCACGGCTCCCGAATTCTCGCTGATGGATCGTATGCAGGGGCGTGTCGAGGCCGACCGCGAGCGCATCGAGGCCGGCATCGACGAACTCGGAAGCCCGCCCCGCATCGCCACGGCGCTGAGGGCGGCGACCGACTCTTACTTCGGGAAAGCAGCCGCTGCCGTGGACAAGGAGATGCCCACGGCCCGTGGTGACGGCAAGTACGGCATCAACGCCGAAGAGCTGGCCAACGTCATCGTACCCGCCATCCAGATGTTCTACGGCGTGCGCGATGCCGCGCTGGCCGAAGCTGCCGAGCGCGCCTCGGCCGCGCGCGACGGCGCGTTGGCGATGTTCGCGCTCGCGGGCGTGGCGGTGCTGGCGTTGCTGGGGACACTTGGTGGCGTGACCATGATGCTGCGCCGGCGCGTGGTGACGCCGCTCAGCCGGCTCGCGGACGTGATCGCAACGCTTGCCGCCGGACAGCACGAGGTCGAGATTCCCGTGACGGGCCGCAATGACGAGATCAGCCAGGTGGCGGGCTCGCTCCAGCACTTCAAGGACTCGCTCTCCGCCAAGAAGGCCGCCGACGAGGCCGCTGCGGTCGAAGCCGAGGCAAAACTCCGGCGCAGCCAGCGCATGGACCAGATCGCGCGCGATTTCGAAGCGTTGATCGGCGACGTCATCAACACGGTGTCGTCGGCATCGTCGGAGTTGGAAGTGTCGGCGGGAACGCTGACGAGCACCGCCGATCAATCGGAAAAGGTCACCGCGACCGTCGCGGCCGCCTCCGAGCAGGCCTCCAGCAACGTGCAGACCGTTGCCGCGGCCGCGGAGGAAATGGCGTCCTCGGTCGACGAGATCGGCCGGCAGGTCCAGGACTCCGCGCGCGTGGCCAGCGAAGCGGTGCAGCAGGCAGCGCGGACCAACGACTATGTCGGCGAGCTCGCCAAGGCTGCGGGCCGGATCGGCGACGTGGTCGAGCTCATCAGCCAGATCGCGGGCCAGACCAATCTTCTGGCGCTCAATGCCACGATCGAGGCGGCGCGCGCCGGCGAGGCCGGGCGCGGCTTCGCCGTGGTCGCCTCAGAGGTCAAGGCGCTGGCCGAGCAGACCGCCAAGGCCACCGGCGAGATCAGCCAGCAGATCACGGGAATCCAGAGCGCGACAGAGGATTCCGTCGGCGCCATCAAGTCGATCAGCGACACCATCACCCGCATGTCCGAGATCGCATCGGCGATCGCCTCCGCGGTCGAGGAGCAGGGCGCGGCGACGCGGGAGATTTCCCGCAACGTGCAGCAGGCGGCACGCGGCACCCAGCAGGTCTCCGCCAGCATCGTCGACGTGCAGCGCGGCGCGAGCCAGACGGGATCGGCCTCCTCCACCGTGCTTGCGTCAGCGAAGTCGCTGTCCGGCGAGAGCAGCCGCCTCAAGGTCGAGGTCGGGAAATTCCTGGACGCGATCCGGGCTGCATAAGAAGGTCATTGTGAAGGGAAGCGGCTTCACCTAGGCTCGCAGCACCGGGGATGTCGCAGCCTCCCCGTAAAGTGGTGATCCCACGCAAGCGCTGCTCGCTGACGTTTGGAGCGAGCAATGGACGGGATCACGATCGAACTACCGCTTTTCCTGTTAGCAACCTTCGCCGGCGCGTTCGTCGCCGGCCTCTCCGGTTTTGCCTTCGGCCTCGTCGCGGCATCGCTGTGGCTTTATGTGCTGACGCCGCTTCAGAGCGCCAGCCTGATCGTCGGCTTCGGCCTCCTGGTGCAGGGCTACTCGGTCTGGAAGCTGCGCAGCGCGCTCGACTGGCGCCGGCTATGGCCCTTCATGATCGGTGCCGTCGTGGGCGTGCCGGTCGGCGTGTCACTCCTGACTTCGGCCGATCCCAAGAGCGTCCGGATCGCGGTTGGAGCGATCCTGATCGTCTACAGCCTCTATGCGTTCTTCAGGCCAAAGCTCAACGTCGCGACCATCGTGCCGCCGGCCGCCGACATGACCATTGGTTTCGTCAACGGACTGCTGGGTGGATTGACCGGCCTTGCCGGCATCATCGTCACCATCTGGTGCAATCTGCGCGGCCTGCCCAAGGAGGTCCAGCGCGCCACGTTCCAGCCCGTCGCAGTCGTGGTGTTCGCCACGGCGGCACTCTTCCTGGGGGCCAAGGGGGCGCTCACGCTCGACACCGCAAAGCTGTTCGCGCTCGGCCTGCCGTTTCTCTTTGCGGGAACGTGGCTCGGGCTCAAACTGTTCGGCCGCATCGACGAGGCCACGTTCCGCAAGATCGTGCTCGCGCTGCTGTTGGTCTCGGGCGTCGCGCTGCTGTTCTGAGCCGCGCTCAGAACTCGCCGTGCAGCCGTCCCGAGAATACCGACACCGGGCCGCGATCAGCGTTGTAGGCAGGGTTGACGATCAGCTGGTAGTCGGCGGTGAGGGTGAGACTCTTGTTCAGCGCGTAGGCGTAATAGGTTTCGAGGATGCGCTCGCGGCGGTAGTTGAGCGCGCCATCGCCGATGAGAACACCGAGGCCGCCGGCGGCCAGGAAGTCGCGATAATCCTGCGAGATGGCATTGACGGCGCCACCGACGCCGATCACGTCATCGGGCCGGCCCCATTTCGTGCCCTTGATCGACAATCCCGCGGACAGGCTGCGGTGAATGTCGGTGAAGGCCAGCGTCTCGGTCTTGCCGTCGTTCCAGCTGCAGCGGCTGAACAGCCCGACATCGTCGGTGATCGCCTGCTCGAGGTTGAGCACATAGCCATACTTCAGACGGCCGCGCCGGGTCTGCGCGATGTCGAGGTTGAGCGCGGGATTGGCCAGCGTCTCGCGGAAGCTGCCCATATTGGCGCTGTCGAGCCAGCCGATGGTCCTGAGCTTGCCGGGTTGGCCAAGCAGCGAGAAGCGCGTTTCGAGCTCGAGCACGTACTGGCCGCGCTCGCCGACCCTGGTGTCGAAATGATTCGAATTGGATTCGGCGACCATCAGGAAGTAGCCGCCGCGCAACGCCCACTGCTTCTGGTTCAGCTCGGCGGTGACGCCGTAGGTGAGGCCAACCTTGTCGGCGGAATAGTCGAACGCGCCTGGCGCCCACAGCGACCAGTTCATGAAGTCCTTGCGGGTGTCCTTGGCGTAGGCGTTGCCGTCGAACACGTCGATCACCGGGAATTTGCCGGCCTGCACCGTGAGCCTGGAAACATCGACCTTCTGCCCGAGCTGCAACTGGCCGCTCGCGAGCTCTTCCTGCTCGCCGCCAAAGCCGAACGTCTGGCGCACGAACAGGCGCGAGGTGTTGTAATGCGGATAGGGAAAGTTCGACTTCTGCGCCTCGCCGTTGGGGAAACCGGCGGCACCAACGGTGTCGTTCAGTCCAAATCCCTGCAGCAGTTCGGGATTGTAATAGACCTCGCCGCCGTCCCACAGCTTTGCATTCAGGAACAGGCTGTTGCTCCAGGTCGCCTTGGCCTGCCTTGATGGCGAGAGCGAATTCGGGCCGGTGTAGAGGGCGGGGAACGAGGGGTAGCCTTGCGGCAGATACGTGCTCTGGCCGTGGATCTCCCAGCGGTCCGATTCCGTGTCGATCAGCGAGCTCTTCGGGCTGTAGCTCGGCATGCCCGGCCAATCGACCTTGCGGTTGAGGCCGAGCCGGACCGACTGGAAGTCGAGCGATGACGAATTGTATTGGGCGCCGGTGGAGAAGGCGACATTGGCGCCGTCGAAGCGGCTGTAGAGATATTCGATCCGCGCGCTCCAATGCGGCGCGAAGCCGTACTCGATGCCGCCACCGGCGATCCAGCCGGGCCTCGTGCTCAGGATTTTCGGGACTGCTTCGCCCGTGGCCGGCGTGTCGAAATAGCGCTCACCCATCCAAGCAAAGCCGCCGGTGGCATAGACCAGCCAGGGGCCACTGGTGTAGCCGACGCGGCCGCGCAGGCTCGCGGTGTAGTCCCATTGCTGCGTGACGGTGTTCGCGGGTGTCGCCAGGAAGGACACGATCGAGTTCGAGGTGATGTAGTTCGGAAACGAGAAATCGCCTTCGACGCCGAGAAGCCAACCGGAATTGAGCCGGTAATTGTAGCCGGCCTGCACGCCGCCGATCATGCCGCTGAAGACGCCGCTGTCGTTGATGCCGGTGCCGTCGTTCAGCGCAAAGCGCGACGAGCCGAGGCTGTAGCCGGCGTGCGCGCCGATATAGAGCCCGGTCCAGTCGTAGATCGCTTTCAGCGCAGGTGCCTTCAGCGGCAGATCGGCCGCGCGGCTGGTGGCGGGCAAAGCCAAGACGCCCGTGGCAATCGCCGCAGCCGTCCGCAAATACCTGTAACGGTGACCCCTCAACGTCAAAACGCACGCCCCCAAAGCGAGTGTGTCCACTCGCCGCACTATCCCTGCCGATTCGCGGCGACCCTGTCATCAGGATTAGGTGCTCTGCGGTCGGTCGAGATGATCTCGATCCGGCGCGACTTCTTCCCAAGCCCCTGAGCCTGTTGCGAACCTTATTGCGATTAATTCGCAATAGCAACTGATGCGGATTGCCGCAGGGGATGGTTCGCACCGCTGTGTGACGGGACTGCAACAAATTCCCGAGGCGCTAAAACAGTTGACCCCGCCCGGGGGGACATCCGGGCGGGGTCGGGGGCACGACACGGGGTGGATGAGGCGCCCGTGTCGGACGCAGGATCCACGTGAGATCGGCCTCAGGGCCTGAAATCAGAAGCAGGTGCGAACGCGGCCGACGTACTGGCCAAAGGCGTTGTACTGGGCGGCCCAGCCGCAGCGGTGATAGCCGTTGTAATAGGGGTCGTTGCTAGCGGCGATCGCGGAGCCGACGACGGCGGCGGTGGCGATGCCCAGGCCGACGCCGACGCCCCAGCCGAGCGGCTTGGCTTGCGCCTGCGAGGTGGTGGCGACGACGCTGCCAGTCAGGGTGAGCGCGGTGAGGGCAACTGCAAAAATCTTGGTCTTGATCGACATGTGAAACTCCATCCGGGTTGAGGCGGTCCGTTGTGGCCCGCGTACCGAGTTGGACGGAGGCTCCGCGCGTCCGGTTCGAAACCGGCAAAAGCGGAGGTCGAGTTTGACTCTTTCCCGAATGTTTCCAGGAGGATAGGCGCTAACCGAGAGGGCCTTTGGCGAGCCTGTTCACGTCGAAGTTATCAACCTCGGCAAGCAGCTCGCAAAAAGCGCGAGCGCCCTGGTCGATCAGCTGCTCGCCCTTCGCGGCCACGGCCAGCGTCGCATTTCCGACGGCGCCGCTTGGGTTGAGATCCTGCGCCTGCCAGGCGAACGGTGCGGGTCGCTGCGTCGACAGCCAGCGATATTGCTGCTCCATCGCGATGCTGCTCGCGGGAAAATCCGCGATCGCATCAACGCGCACCTGATCGGGATAGCGGGCCAGCATGATTGAGGTCTCGACTGCACCGCCGTGGATGCCGTGCCGTACTTCGCCGGCCGGGAACAGCTGGTCCGCGCCCGACAGCCGCGACCACGACGTGGTCACCACGAACAGCTTCTGATGTGCGCGAAGATCTTGCGCGATCAGCATCATGGCCGCGCTGTTGCCGCCATGGCTGGTGATGATGACGAGCTTCTTCAATCCGCGGCGCGCGATGTCTTCGCCGATCGCGGTCCATTTTTTCAACGCGATGTCGGTCGGCAGCGTCTGCGTGCCCGGATAGTCGACATGCTCGGTGGAAATCCCGATCGGTTCAACGGGCAGGAAACTGGCCGGAGCGCTCTCGGGCAGGAGCTCGCGCACCCGCGCCAGATAGGTGTCGGCGATCAGCACGTCGGTCTCGAGCGGCAGATGCGGGCCGTGCTGCTCGGTCGCCGCCAGCGGCAGCACTGCGATCCAGCGCGACACCTCGGCGGGGCTGGCATCGGCCCAGCGGATCTCGGTCCAGTCGCGGGAAGGCGTCATCAAGGTTTCTTTGCCCGAATTTGTCACGTAATTTGGGTTATCAGGGGACGCGGGCCAGGCCGGCTCGCGTCCCTGAATGTCTTGCGGTTTTATCGCGTTGCTTGGACATCGGCTAGAAGCGATCGACGGAGTCCCATCATGAGCCCTTCTCATCTGCGGCGAGCCTTAACGGCGGGCCTGATGGCCGCTTTGGTCTCGGTCGTTCCGGCGCGCGCCGAAACCCTGGACAAGGTCATGTTCGGCACCAATTGGGTCGCCGAGGCCGAGCATGGCGGCTTCTTCCAGGCGGTTGCCGACGGCACCTACAAGAAATATGGGCTGGACGTCACCATCGTCCCCGGCGGGCCCAACGAGAACAACCGGATGCTGCTGATCGCCGGCAAGATCGATTTCTTCATGGCAGCGAACACGCTGATGTCGTTCGACGCGGTCGCCAACAACGTCCCGGTCGTCACCATCGCCGCGGTGTTCCAGAAGGATCCGCAGGTGATGCTGACGCAGCCCGATGCCAAGGTCGCCAAGATCGAGGATCTCAAGCCGCTGACGCTGTTCGTCTCCAAGGAAGGCATGACCAGCTATTTCCAGTGGCTCAAATCCGAATACGGTTTCAGCGAGAAGAACGTTCGCCCCTATAATTTCAATCCGCAGCCCTTCATCGCCAATCCCAAGAGCGCGATGCAGGGTTACGTCACCTCCGAGCCCTTCGCGGTCGAGAAGGCCGCCGGCTTCAAGCCCAACGTGTTGCTGCTCGCCGATTACGGCTTCAACACCTATTCGACCCTGATCGAGAGCCGCCGCGACGTGGTCGAGAAGAAGCCCGACCTGGTGCAGCGCTTCGTCGATGCCTCCATGGTCGGTTGGTACAATTACATCTACCGCGACAATTCCGCGGGCAACGCCATGATCAAGAAGCTCAATCCGGAGATGACCGACGAGCTGCTCGCCTATTCCGTTGCCAAGATGAAGGAGTACGGCATCGTTGATTCCGGCGATTCGCTGAAGAACGGTATCGGCGCGATGAGCGACGAGCGCTACACCTCCTTCTTCAACAAGATGGTGAAGGCGGGCGTCGTGAAGGCAGACCTCGATTTCCGCAAATCCTATACGCTGCGTTTCGTCAACAAGGGCGTCGGCGCCGAGCTGCGCCCGAGCAAGCCGTAGCGCAAGGCCGATGTCATCAGTCCAAACGTCGGCGGGGGTCGAGACCGGCCTGACGGCCCTTGCCGTCAGCCTGCGCGGCGTGACGAAGACCTATGACAACGGCGTGATGGCGCTCGGCCCGCTCGATCTTGCGGTGCGCAAGGGCGAGTTCATTTCGTTGCTGGGACCGTCAGGTTGCGGCAAATCCACTGCGCTGCGGCTGATCGCCGAGCTCAGCGCGCCGTCATCAGGAATCGTGAGGCTGGCGCGTCGGGAGGGCGGACCCCAGCCAGGTCTTGTTCAACCAGGTCATATTCAACCAGGTCATGGCATCGGCTTCGTGTTTCAGGAGCCGACCCTGATGCCCTGGACCAGCGTACGCGAGAACGTGCGATTGCCGCTGAAGCTCGCAGGCGTTCCGAAGGCGGACGCGCGCGCGCGTGCCGACGAGGCGCTGGCGAGCGTCGGGCTTGGCGATTTCGCCGACGCCTTTCCGCGCGAGCTCTCTGGCGGCATGAAGATGCGGGTGTCGCTGGCGCGTGCGCTCGTCACCGACCCTGATATCCTCCTGATGGATGAGCCGTTCGCGGCGCTCGACGAAATCACGCGCTTCCGCCTCAACGATGATTTGCTCGCGCTGTGGCGCAGGCTCGGCAAGACCGTCATCTTCGTCACGCATTCGGTGTTCGAATCCGTCTATCTGTCGCAGCGCGTGGTGGTGATGACGGCGCGGCCGGGCCGCATCCAGGCCGACTTCCGCATCGAGACGGTCGAGCCGCGCGGCGAGGAGTTTCGCACTTCAGTCGCCTATTCCGACTATTGCCGGAAAGTGTCGGCGGCGCTGGCGCCGTCCTATGCGGGGCAGTCGACGCTATGAACGCGCAAGCTTCCGTCACTGCGAAGCCGTCGGGCGCGCAACGTGCGGTGCGCTTCGCGCTGCCCGTCATCGTGTTCGCGGCGGGACTGCTCGCCTGGGAGCTCGTGGTCCGCGTCAAGGACATCCCGCCTTACGTGCTGCCGGCGCCCTCCGTCATATTCGTGACACTGATCAAGGATTGGTCGGTGCTGTCACAGTCGCTCGCCGCGACGCTGCTGACCACGCTTGAAGGGTTTGTCGCGGCCAGCGTCGGCGGCATCGCGCTGGCACTGCTGTTCAACCAGTCCAAATGGGTGGAAGCATCGCTGTTTCCCTATGCCGTGGTGCTTCAGGTCACGCCTGTCATCGCGATCGCGCCGCTGCTGCTGATCTATCTGGAGCAGCAGACCGCGGTCGTGGTCTGCGCCTTCATCGTCGCCTTTTTCCCGGTGCTGTCCAACACCACGCTCGGACTCAATTCGGTCGATCGCAACCTCGCCGGCCTGTTCCAGCTCTATGGCGCCTCGCCGCAGCAAACCCTGCGCTTTCTCAAGCTGCCGGCGGCGCTGCCTTACATTCTCGGCGGCCTGCGCATTGCCGGTGGCCTGTCGCTGATCGGCGCGGTCGTGGCCGAGATCGCGGCGGGAACGGCCGGGGCCGGCTCCGGGCTCGCCTACAGGATCGCGGAATCCGGCTACCGATTGAACATACCCCGCATGTTCGCAGCGCTGCTGCTGTTGTCGCTGGCCGGGATTGTCATCTATGGGGTGCTGGCGCTAATTTCCCACCTCGTTTTACGGCGCTGGCACGAGAGCGCGCTTGGAAAGGACAACTGATGACCACCGGTTCGATTTCGTCCGAAAAGATCGACCTTCTGATTTATGGGCCGGTCCGGCCGATCCTCGAGAACGGGTTTTCCGATCATTTCGTCGTGCACAAGGCGGAGACGCGGGGCGATCTCGAGCGGCTGACGCCGGCGATCCGCGAAAAGATCCGCGGCGTGGCGGTGACCTATCACACCGTGCGCGCCGACCGGGATTCGCTGTCGCAATTGCCCAAGATCGAGATGGTGGCGAGCTTCGGCGTCGGCTACGACCACGTCGACGCCAAATACGCCGCCGAGCACAACATCATCGTCACTAACACGCCCGACGTGCTGACCGAGGAGGTCGCCGACGTCGCGATGGGGCTTCTGATCTCCACGGTGCGTGAGTTCATCAAGGCCGATCGTTATGTGCGCTCCGGTCTCTGGCAGACCCAGAACTATCCGCTCAGCGTCGGCTCGCTGCGCGATCGCAAGGTCGGCATCGTCGGCATGGGCCGGATCGGACAGGCGATCGCGCGGCGGCTCGATGCCTCGCTGGTGCCGGTGGTCTATCACACCCGCAATCCGTCCAAGGACGTCGCCTACAAGCACTATCCCGATCTGATCGAGATGGCGAAGGCGGTGGACACGCTGATGGTGATCGTGCCCGGTGGCGCCAGCACGAACAAAATGATCAATGCCGAGGTGCTGAAGGCGCTCGGCCCGCGCGGTGTACTGGTCAACGTCGCGCGCGGCTCGGTGATCGACGAGCCGGCTCTGGTTCAGGCGCTCAAGTCCGGCACCATCCTTGCGGCCGGCCTCGACGTGTTCGCGGCCGAACCGAACGTGCCGGACGAGCTCAAGACCATGCAGAACGTCGTGCTGCTGCCGCATATCGGCTCGGCCTCGGTGGTGACGCGCAACGCGATGGACCAGCTCGTGGTCGACAATCTCAAGTCCTGGTTCTCAGGCAAGGCGCCGTTGACGCCGGTTGCGGAAACGCCTTTCAAGGGGCGCTGATGAGAGTTCTTCGGGTCGTTGGATTCGCCGTCGCGGCCTCCTTGGCCGCGATCGGCATCGCGCAGGCGCAGGATACGACGACCCTGAAGAAGGAGATGCCCGGGCAGTGGGAGCTCTCGACCACCGAGCGCAGCAAGACCTGCGTCGTCACGCTCAAGGCCGACACTGCTGCTCAAGGCTTCAAGCTCGAGCTGGAGCCGGCCTGCAAGTCCGCGCTGCCCTTCACCAAGGACATCGTCGCCTGGAGCGTCAGGGGTCTCGACATCGTCCGCTTGCAGGATTCGAGCGGTGAAGCCGTGATCGACTTCACCGAGGTCGAGGCCGGCATCTTCGAGGGTCTGCGGCAGGGCGAGGGCGTCTACATCCTGCAAGATCTCGCCGCCGCCCGCTCGATGGCGAAGTCGATGGACCAGATGATCGGCGACTGGTCGATCGTGCGCGGCAACGGCCAGCCGGTCTGCGGGCTGACGCTGACCAACACCGAAGCCGGCCCGGACAATTTCCAGGTCTTCCTGAAGCCGAAATGCGACGCGGCCATCGCGCAGTTCAACCCGACGCAATGGCGGCTCGACCGCGGACAGATCATCCTGCTGTCGAAGGCCGGCGAGGCCTGGCAGTTCGAGGCCGACGACAATGCGCAATGGCGGCGCGTCCCCGACACCGCCGATCCCCTGATCATGCTGCGTCAGTAGGCGCCGCGAAACGCGACCTCATCCTGAGGGCCCGCCATAGGCGGGCGTCTCGAAGGATGGCCCAGACTACGTCGTCGGCTTGGGCGGCGGCGCGGTGCCTTGGGCCCACTTCTCCATCTTGCCGAGCACGCCCCAGGCCGTGAGCGCCAGCGAGATCGGCATCGCGAATTGGCCGAGGCCCGGCACCGCCGACACCAGCGTCCCGAGCAACCCGGCAAGACCGCCAGCGTTGGGGCTCGCCGTCACCGACGACAGCAGCGCCGTGATCAGCGAGCCGCCGATGCCGAGCGCAGTCTTCTTGCCGTCGAGCATCTTGCCGATGGTCTCGCCGAGCGCGCCATTGACCTGGCCGAGGACGGGCTTGCCGTCCCGGTTGAGCAAGGTGCCGAGCAGGTCGACGACCTGCTTCAACTGATCGACGGGGGCGGGGCTGGTCGGGGTGAGGGGTCCTGGCATGGGGGCTGTCTTGTTGACGAGGGAAAAGAGCCGTTCGAACAGGCTAATCGGATCATTCGTGGCGGGCAGCGTATTGCCCGATGTCGTCGTTGCCGGGATCACGGCGCCGACCGGTGGCCGCAGCAATTGCGCGAGATCCTCCAGCCGCTTCATGATCCTGGACACATCGCCGCTCGATCCGGTGGGGCGCGACTGTACAGCGCGCGTGAGGGCGGCGACCGTGGCGCCATCGAGAAGTCCGGTATCCCTCAGGCCGTTCTGCTGCTGAAACTGCGAGACCGCGGTTCTGGTCTTCGGTCCGCTGATGCCGTCCTCGGCGAGCGGCGGATTGGCGCCGAGCTTGTTGAGCGCCTGCTGCATGAGAACGATCGTCGACGCCGCGTCGTCCTCCGGTTCGGCGCGGCTCGCGAATTGCGGGCTGCCGTCGAGGCTGATCGAGGAATCCAGCGACATCATCGCATGCAGGATCACAGCCGCGCCGAGCTGGGAATCGACATGGTTCGAATCAAACTCATGATCGCGGACGAATTTGCCGGCCCTTGCCTCGGGCGGGCCATACAGCGTCGAACCGCCATAGAGATAGGGCGAATTGCAGCCCTTGGCGTGATAGCCGAAGCCGTTGAACGCTTCCAGCCGGAACAGAATCCGCGCGATCCCCCAATCGTGAGCGCCGACGAAATTCTCAATCCTGAAGGCGTCCACGGCGCCGTCCACGAACGTGGCAAACGGGCCGCGCCCCTTCGGAACGAGCGTCGTCACGCGATGAAGCGTTTCGCCGTTGCCGAGATAAGTGTCGAAATCGAAATTGGACTCGCGGTAATGGCAGAGGGCAGCGAAATACCAGGGGACGCCGGTCAATCGCTCGATCTGTTGATAGGTCGCCTTGCCGTTAATGGCCTTGCGCGCGACTGCGTTCGCGTCGGAGAGGCGTGAAGGCCGGATCTCGAGATTGGCCCAATTTCGCTCGTATTCGCTTTTCAGACTCTCGAATGAAATCATTTTCCGCTCCCGCAATAAATGGATTATCGCAACTCCGCGTCAGATGAGGTGAACCAGGTGCCGTGACAGGGCGTGAGCCCAGCGTGATCTCCCGCAAGTCTGGCAGGCCGCCGGCGCGGTGCGTGTGAAGTGGGTTACAGCCTCGCTGGGAAAAATGAGCGGCACGACCGGGATCAGGGCGGCCGCCCGCGAGGGAACCGGCAGGGCCGCTGCTCCGTTAGCGAGACGAGGCAGTCCGGCTAAGGAGTCCTGCATGACCACGCGCGTCCTCGCGATCGGCATCGAGCCCGGCAACGCGGACTACAGCGCATTCCCGCAGCTCACGCCGGAGCTCGTGCGCAACTATATCGATGCGCAGCTGCTGCGCCTGCGCGATCTCGGTTACGAGGTCACGAGTTGCCTGATCGATCTCGATGCCGCGGCGGAAGCCGCCGTCACGGCGACGTTGCGCGAGGAGAATTTCGACTGCATCGTGATCGGCGCGGGCCTGCGCGAGCCCAGGGAGCGCCTGCTGCTGTTCGAGAAGGTGCTCAACCTCGTCCACCGCCTGGCGCCCGACGCTGCGATCTGCTTCAACACCACGCCGGCCGACACCGCCGAGGCGGTGCAGCGCTGGGTCGATGCTTGAGATGAATGGGGGCGGCCCGCGCTGCACACGGGACGTGGCCTGAGCCGCCTTCGAGCCGAGCCTCCGACGCCATCGCGAGAGTGCGGGTCCCGGCATGGTGATTTTTCTGGTCCGAATCCGGCTGCGGCGCTATGACTCGTCTGACCACAGGGGGAGGGCGAGCATGCTTCGAGGTCTTCGCATTGGAAGTTTCGCTATTGCGGCATGTCTGACAGTTGTGCTGGCGATGCCGGCTCATGAGGCGGCAGCGCAGGACGCCATTGGCGGTGCCATCCTCGGCGGCGTCGGTGGAGCGATCGTGGGGGGCGCCATCGGCGGAGGCCGCGGCGCTGCCATCGGCGCTGTCGTCGGTGCCGGCACGGGCGCTGCAATCGCCTCCGAGGGCGAACGCCGCCGCTCCGGCTATTACGCCTATCAGCGCGGCTGCTACATGCAGCGCCGGGACGGCTCCTACGTTCCGGTCGATCCGCGCTATTGCTACTGAGCGATCGGCCCGATCGCGTTTGACGTTGGCGATCACAATCCATCGGGCGGCAGGCCGGTCGTGCTTGGCGCCACCGGTCGCGCCTGCGCGCGCTCGCGGTAGAACGCGTAGAGACCGGACAGCACGATGATCGTCGCCCCGGTCACCATCATGGCGTCGGGCCTGTCCCCGAACACCAGATAGCCGAACAGCATGGCCCATAGCAGCGCGGAATAACGGAACGGTGCCACCGCCGAGATATCGCCTGTTCGCAGCGCCAGGATGATGCACTGATAGCCGATCAGGATCAGAACCGCGGCGAACGCCAACAGTGCGAGCGCCCGGCCGGATGGCGGCGTCCAACCGCCGAGCGGAACAACGATGCCGGCTCCGGCGATGGTAACGCTAACGGCGGTCAACAGGGTGACGAACAGCGATGGAATTGGCGCGGGTATTCGCTTGGTCGCGAGGTCGCGGATCGCGCAGAAAACGACCGAGATCAGCACGAGCAGGGAAAATTGGTTGAACCCCTCGCCCCCGGGGCGAACGATGATGAGAACGCCGATAAAGCCGGCCGTGATCGCCAGCCAACGCCGCCAGCCGACGGGTTCGTCGAACGTCAGGGCCGCACCAAGCGTGATGGCGAGTGGCAGCACCTGAAGGATCGCCGTGGCATTCGCCAGAGGCAAGTTCGCGATCGCCGCCAGCAACAATATCGTTCCACCGATTTCGCCGGCCACCCGTAGCATGACAGCCTTCATGATCAGCACGCGTAGCGGCCGCAGCGCCCTCTGATGCTTTGCGAGGGCTGCGATCAGCACCACCGCGAACAAGCCGCGCACCAGCATGATCTGACCGAAATTCATCTCGGCGGACACCGCCTTGGTGATCGCGTCGTTGATGGTGAAAGCGGCCATGGCCGAAGCCATCAGCAGGCTTCCGCGAATATTCAGGGAATAGGCCAAATCGGTTTCCAGGCCGGACTATCTCGCGTCTGTGTCTTCAGACGAACGCCGGTAACGGTAACTTACCCGAGGCCTCGAATAAAACAATACGGTCGACCGTATTGACATGCTGTTTTGTAGATCATAGGCTTGTGTACGAGTTCAACAATCCTTTGGAGGGTCGACCATGACGGCAACGACTGTGTTGAAAACCGCAGCCACCAAGTTTGACATCGCGGCGGTCGCGGAGCGCTATTTGAGCGCCTGGATAGCCCACGACCCGGCTGCCATCCTCGCGATGCATGCGCCGCAATCAACGTTTCAGGCGCACGGTCGGACCAACGTGATTCGTGGTATCGACGCGTTGCGTACAGAGTTCACCCAGGTTTTCGAGCGTTACCCCGGTTTTGCCGCCGAGACGCATCGCCTCTTGTTCGGCGAGCGGCACTGGACGCTCGACTGGACACTGACATTCGAGCCAGCCGGCAAGACGCGCCGTGGATTTCGTGCGCTGGACGTTGTTGAGGTGGACGACAGCGGACTCGTCACACGCAAGGACACGTTCTTCGATTTTTCGCAGGTCAAGGCAGCGTTCGAAGCGGCATGACGGAGGCGAGCATGACCAGCGCAAAAACTCTCGTCGCAAACCAGAGGAAACCGCTGTTCGACCGGGCGTTGATCGACGCGTTGCCGGTCGAGCATCTGTGCGATCTCAGCATCGATCTGGAATTGGGCCAGGTGATCTCGACTCCCCTCGGCACTCGTTTGACCTTTGTGGTCAAAGGCGGTCGCTTCGAAGGTCCACGCTTCCGGGGTGAAATGCTGCCGGGCGGCGGCGACTGGGTCTCCCTCGGCGCCGACGGCACCAGTCGCATGGACGTTCGCGCAACCATGCGCACCCATGATGGTGTTCTCATCCATTATGAGTCGCATGGCGTCCTCAGGTACCCGCCAGATGGCCGTCAGCGTCTGGCGAAAGGCGAACGGTTGTCCTTCGACGAGAGCTATGTGCGGCCGACGCCCAGGTTCGAGACGTCAGACGAGCGCTACGCGTGGCTTTGTGGAATCGTGACCGTTGGCTACGGTGAGTACGGTCCGGGCCGCATCGATCATCGGATGTTTATCATCCTCTGAGCCTTGCGGCGAAGCAGCAGGTGGCCACATCGACTGCCGGATGTGCTAAGTCTCTGAGGATCATGTTAGGATTGTACAAATGCGGGCGCCAAGGTCGCCAAAAGTCAAGCCCGCGCGCAGCCCATTGACTTCGAGACTGGCCTCGCCGGACCGACTGCCTGTCGACGAGACCACGGACAAGCGACTGCTTCGCGGCCTGCGCTCGCGAAAATTGGTGTTGGCCAGGGCCGTCGATATTGCGTCCCTGGAAAGCCTGGAGGGCCTGAGTTTCGGGCGGCTTGCGACCGAAACCGGAATGAGCAAGGCCGGCATTCAAGCCTTGTTCGAAACCAAGCAGACCCTTCAGAAGGATACCTTCGCTTGTGCCCTCGATATGTTCCGCGACTTCGTCGTTCGTCCCGCCGAAGCAAAACCGCAAGGCGTCCACAGATTTCGGGAGTTGATTGACCGATGGCTGCAATATGCCGAACGGCCGCTTTTCGCCGGCGGCTGTTTCTTCGCGGCCAACCTCACTCAACTTGACTCCCACCCAGGGCCGCTGCGCGACCTGGTGGCGGGCGCTCAAAGGGCATGGGTCGCTCGACTTTCCGCCGAGCTGAAACATGCGGTCAAGCAAAAGGACATCGTCAACTCGGATCCCGAGCTCTCCGCGTTCCAGATCGAAGCCGTCCTCCGTTCGGCGAACACCGCGTTCCGGCTCGGCGAGCCGACCGTTACGCGCAAGGTATGGCGCGTCGTGGACAGCTTCTTGACCGCCGCCGACAAATAACGGGTTGTTCTGCGGTGCGCTGGCCGCCGGGCCGCCGGCCTTTCGACATCGCTAGATCAGCCGCATCCCGCGCAAACTCGCATGCCCGCTCTTGCCGACGATGATATGGTCGTGGACGGCGATGCCGAGCGGTTTTGCGATGTCGATGATCGCCTTGGTCATCTGGATGTCGGCCTGCGACGGCGAGGGATCGCCTGAGGGATGGTTGTGCACCAGGATCAGCGCGGTCGCGGACAATTCCAGCGCGCGCTTGATCACCTCGCGCGGATAGACCGGGGTGTGATCGACGGTGCCGGTCTGCTGCACCTCGTCGGCGATCAGCTGGTTGCGCTTGTCGAGGAACAGCAGGCGAAACTGCTCCTTGTCGGCAAACGCCATGCTGGTGCGGCAATAGTCGATCACCTCGTTCCAGGACGACAGCGCGTTGCGGCTGTTGACCCCGCCCTTGGCGACGCGATGCGCCGCCGCCGCGAGCAGCTTGAGCTGGTGGATCGCGGATTCGCCGATGCCGTCCACCTCGCGCAGGCGCGCCACCGGCGCATGCACGACCTCGGCAAACGAGCCGAAAATCTTGATCAGCGTCTTCGCCAGCGGCTTGGTGTCACGCCGCGGCAGCGCCGGAAACAGCGCCATCTCCAAAAGCTCGTAGTCGCTGAGCGCGTCCGCACCCGCGCTGTAGAAGCGCTCGCGCAGCCGTTCGCGATGGCCGAGATAGTGCGGCGCTTCTTCGGGCTTGCTCTTGTCGTGGTCGGGCTTGGCGGGCATCGGCCGCCAGCATTGCCGCGGATAATCGTTTTTGCAACCGTCAATTGCGGCGGCAAATCCGGTTCACGTCAGCCGGCGACCCGAAGGTCGGCCGCGCCCTCACCCGATCTGCTTCTCGCCGTGCCGCTCCGACAGCGTAAAAATCTCGACGCCGGTGGCGGTGACGCCGACGGAATGCTCGAACTGCGCCGACAGCGAGCGGTCGCGGGTCACGGCGGTCCAGCCGTCGGAGAGGATCTTCACATGCGGCTTGCCGAGATTGATCATCGGCTCGATGGTGAAGAACATGCCGGGCTTGAGCTGCACGCCTTCGCCGGGCCGGCCGATATGGATGATGTTCGGTTCGTCGTGGAACATGCGCCCGAGGCCATGGCCGCAGAAATCGCGTACCACGCTCATGGCCTGCGGCTCGACGAAACTCTGGATGGCGTGGCCGATGTCGCCGGTGGTGGCGCCGGGCTTCACCGCGGCGATGCCGCGCATCATGGCCTCATAGGTCACCTCGATCAGCCGCTCGGCCTTGCGCGCGATCGGGCCGACCGCATACATCCGGCTGGAATCGCCGTACCAGCCGTCGACGATGAAGGTAACGTCGATGTTGACGATGTCGCCCTCTTTCAGCGGACGGTCGCCGGGCATGCCGTGGCAGACCACGTGGTTGAGCGAGGTGCAGGTCGAATAGCGGTAGCCGCGATACATCAGCGTCGCCGGATAGGCATTGTTGCTGAAGGCGAAGTCGCGGACGAACTGGTCGATGCGGTCGGTCGGAACGCCGGGCCCGACGATGTCGGTGAGCTCGTCGAGGCACTTCGCCACCAGCGCGCCCGCCTTGCGCATGCCGGCAAAGGCGCTTGGCCCATGCAGCTTGATCTGCCCGGTCTTGCGGAGCGAGGTATCGGTAGCTTCGACGTAGCTCATGCGGATGCGGTCTTCTCGGCACGGGGCCGGTATC
Source organism: Bradyrhizobium sp. Kon37 (assembly GCF_055807535.1). Lineage (NCBI taxonomy): Bacteria > Pseudomonadati > Pseudomonadota > Alphaproteobacteria > Hyphomicrobiales > Nitrobacteraceae > Bradyrhizobium > Bradyrhizobium sp. Kon37. Next base: position 224,119 of record NZ_JBVVOY010000001.1, on the reverse strand, counting down.
GAGGTGGGCGCAAGGGACTGATTTAAGGCCCTAATTTAATGATCGCGAGCCTTCATGCAAGCCAAGCTTGTCGGGCATGCGCCCGAAAACCGGCTCAATTCGGGACTTCCATGATGGTTTCCACCGGTAGGGCGCCGCCGCGGACGCGGATTTCGCGGACGGGGTAGGGAACCCGGATGCCCTCGCGCTTGAAGGCCTCCCACAGCGCCAGCATCACGTCGCTCTTGACGTTGTCCATGCCATCAGGATCGGCGATCCAGAAGGTCAGCGAGAACTTCATCCCGGCTTCGGCGAACTCGGTCAGGATGCAATTCGGCGGCTTGCCCTTCTGTGCGCGCGCATGCGCGGCCGCGGTCTCGGCGGCGAGCTTGCAGACCAGCCGCGGATCCGCGTCGTAATTGGTGCCGAAGGCGATCTTCACCAGCGTGTTCTTGTCGGTGTAGGTCCAGTTGACGACCTTTTGCGTCACCAGATCCTCGTTCGGCACCAGGAATTCGCGGCCATCGCCGGCGGCGACGGAAATATAGCGGGTCTTCATCGCGCTGATCCGCCCGGTGTTGTCGCCGATGGTGACGAGATCGCCGGGCTTCACCGATTTGTCGGCGAGCAGGATGATCCCCGAGATGAAATTGGCGACGATCTTCTGCAGGCCGATACCGATGCCGACGCCGACCGCACCGGAGAACACCGCGAGCGCCGAGAGATCGATGCCGACCGTGCCGAGCGCGATCACGATCGCGACCGCAAGCAGGCCGATGCGGATGATCTTGACCAGCAGCACCTGCACGGATGGCGTCAGATCTGTGGTCGAGTTGATCCGGCTCTCGGCGAAATTGCTGGCGATGTTGGTGAGCCAGAGCGCGATGAGCAGCAGCGCGCCGGCCTTGATCACGAGCAGCGGCGTCAGCCGCAGGCCGCCGAGCACGATGGCGAAGGAGTCGAGCAGGTCGACCGTCGCATCGAGCTGGCCCACGATCGAGAGCGCCGCGACGAACCAGGCCGTGATCGACACCAGCTTGACGATGAAGGCGTTGCGCAGCACTGAGGTCACCAGCCGGACCGCGAGCCAGGCCAGGCCCAGCTTGGCGGCGACCATCAGGAGATAGCTGCGGCTCGGCCAGGTGGCGTGGTACATGATCACGCGCGAGATGATCACGAGCAGCGTGAACACCGCCGTCGAGGCGCTGGAGACCATCACCCGGGCGAAGTGCCGGAGCGGCAGCGGCCAGCGCATCGCCAGCGAGGTCATGTCGACGCGGTTGCGGACGCCAGCTTCCGCGGCATAGGCGAGTCCCGCCGCGGCCAGGATCAGGCCGAATTGCAGGTAGAACCAGGGCGAGGAGATTTCGGCCCCGACGCTGCGCGCGGTGGTCTGCACGAACTCCATGAAGTCTTTGAGGTCCATGTCTATCGGTCTCGTCGGGGAGCGGGCGGGAGATGTTGATTCGAGCGCGCCGGAGAATCCCACAAACGGCCCGGCCGGACCACCGATACACCGCCAAGTGAAGTGCGTTAAGGCCGCAAAATGCGGGCAGATTGCCGCGAGCGGGAGAAAATGGGTTGGCGTGCAGGGGCGGCGACGATAAGGATGCTGAAGCGCATGTTTTCGAGACGGGCAAATCTGTTGGTCGCGGCACACTTCACCTCGCCCCGCTTGCGGGGAGAGGTCGAAATTCAAGCGCAGCTTGAATTTCGGGTGAGGGGGACTCTCCGCGAGTCCCACTGTCACCACCCCCGCGGAGGCTCCCCCTCACCCCACCCTCTCCCCGCAAGCGGGGCGAGGGAGTACCCGGCCGGTGGCCCCCTGACTGAAATCGTCGATCTCCCGGAGTAACCGCAGCACCGCATGGCTTCCCTCGACACTGTCAGCCTCGCCATATTGCTCGGCGCCGTCCTGGTGTTGGCCGGGATCCTGTCAAGCCTGCTTGCGCTGCGCTTCGGCGCGCCCCTTCTGCTCGTCTTCCTCGCGATTGGCATGCTCGCGGGCGATTCCGGTCCCGGACAGCTGCAGTTCGACGACGTCCGAACCACCTATCTGGTCGGCTCGGTCGCGCTCGCACTGATCCTGTTCGACGGCGGCTTGCGGACCCGCTTTGCCAGCATCCGCACCGTGCTCGCGCCTTCCATGGTGCTCGCGACCGTCGGCGTGCTGCTGACCGCGCTGATCACGGCACCGTTCGCAAAATATGCGCTCGACCTCAACTGGACGGAGTCGCTGCTGGTCGGCGCCGTGGTGGCTTCGACTGACGCGGCCGCAGTGTTCCTGCTGGTGCATACCCAGGGCCTGCGCCTGCGCCCGCGCGTCGGCGCGACGCTGGAGGTGGAATCCGGCACCAACGATCCCTTCGCGATCTTCCTCACCCTGATGCTGGTCGAATACATCTCGCTGGGAACGGGCACGGCCGCGCACGTGGTGATGGAGTTCGCCCAGGAGGCCGTGCTGGGCGCCGTCGTCGGGGTGATCGGCGGGCGGCTGGTCGTCATCGCGCTCAACAAGGTCGCGCTGCCGCAGGGCCTCCATGCGCCGTTTGTCACCACCGCCGCGCTCGTCATCTTCGGCGGCTCGCAGATCATGCACGCCTCGGGATTTCTCGCGGTCTATCTCGCCGGGATCATCATCGGTAACCGCCCGACGCGCGCGCATAATTCGGTGGTGGCCTTTCTGGACGCCGCGACCTGGCTGGCGCAGATCGTGATGTTCGTGCTGCTCGGCCTGCTGGTCTCGCCGAGCCGGCTTGGCGGCAGCGTGCTGCCGGCGGTCGGGATTGCGTTCGTCCTGATGCTGGTGGCGCGGCCGATCGCGGTGTTCGTCTGCCTGGCGCCGTTCCGCTTCAACTGGCGCGAAAAGATCTTCATCGCCTGGACCGGCCTGCGCGGCGCGGTCGCGATCTTCCTGGCCTCGATCCCGATGCTGGTCGGGCTGTCGAAGGCCTATCTCTATTTCGACGTCGCCTTCGTCGTCGTCATCATCTCGCTCCTGCTGCAGGGCTGGACCCTGGGGCCGGCCGCGCGCAAGCTGCATGTGGCGCTCCCGCGCGCCGAGCGCGGCCCGCGCCGTGTCGAACTGGATCTGCCTGGGCAGCTCGAGCAGCAGCTCGTCGGCTATCCGGTGCGGTCCAAGAGTCTGTATTTTCGCCGCGGCCTGATCCCGTCCTGGTCGAAGCCGACGCTCGTGATCCGCAAGGAGAACATTTTGACGCCGGCGGAAGCCGAGCCGATCGCGCCCGGCGATTACATCTATCTGCTGGCGCCCCCGGAAAAAGCCGAATCGCTCGACCGCTTTTTCGTCGACATGCAGCCGAGCTCGGCGCCGGACCCGCATCTGCTGGGCGACTTCATGGTCTCGGGCGAGCACACGCTCGCTGAGCTCGCGGAGATCTACGGCGTGAAGGCCGGCGAAGACGAGAGCAAGCTCACTTTGGCCGATTATTTCGACGTCCATCTCGACCGCGCGCCGAAAGAGGGGGCGGAGCTCGTGCTGGATCCGATCGTGCTCGTGGCGCGCTCGATCTCCGGTGGCCGAGTCAACGTCGTCGGCCTGCGCCTGCCGGAAGACGAGGAAACGCCCGCGCCATTGACGCGCAGGCAGGTCCTGCGGCGCAAGCTGGCGGATTTGTGGAGCTCGGTGGCCGGGGTTTAGGGCTCGCGCCGTTTTGCGAGCCGCTCCCACACCCTCGCTCTCATCGCCCGCCTTTGTGCGCGATTGCGCACTGGGGCGGGCAATCCAGTATTCCAGAGGCAGTCGTGATAGAGCCGAGACGCCGCGGCGTACTGGATGCCCCGCGTGCGCGGAGCATGACATCTTCTGTGTGGTGACGGCTGGAGATCACGCCCCCGCCGGCACCTCCTGCATCCAATGCCGCGCGATCGCCGCTCGCGGCGCGATCCACGCCGCGCCGCTTCCGGTGATGTGTGCCAGGATCCGCTCCAGCGCGCCGATCCGGCCGGGGCGGCCGATCATGCGCAGATGCAACCCGATCGACATCATCTTTGGTGCCGTCTCGCCTTCGCGCTTGAGCCATTCGAAGGCGTCGATGACATAGTCGGCGAAGTCGTTTCCGCTGAAACGCGCGGCGTTGTAATACTGCATGTCGTTGGTGTCGAAAGCGTAGGGCAGCACCAGATGCTGCTTGCCGGCGACCTCCTTGTAGTAGGGCAAGTCGTCGTTATAGGCGTCACTGTCGTAGAGGAAGCCGCCGTCCTCGACCAGGAGCCGCCGCGTGTTCGGTGAGGTCGCCGAGCGCGTGTGCCAGCCAACCGGGCGCTGCCCGGTGGCGCGCTCGATCGCCGCCACGGTCCTGGCAATGATTTCGCGCTCGCTCGCTTCATCCATGTCGGCGTGGCTCTGCCAGCGCCAGCCATGGGCCGAGACCTCGTGGCCGCGGGCAATGGCATCGCGCGCCAGCTCCGGCGAGCGTTCGACCGCACGGCCGCAGGAGCTCACTGTCGCCTTGACGCCGTAGGCGTCGAACAGGTCCATGATGCGCCACCATGCAGCGCGCGTGCCGTATTCGAAATGACTGTCGATGCAGGAATCCGGGCCGTCGAGCTTGTGAACCACTTCGTAGATCGCCTCGTTGGCCGCATCGCCGTCGTTGACGGAAAACTCCGAGCCCTCCTCGAAATTCACCACCAGCGACACCGCGACGCGCGCGCCGTTCGGCCAGTGCGGGTTCGGCAGCTTGCCGCGATAGCCGGCGAAGTCGCGATGTGAGACGGGTTGCTTTGCTTCGCTCATGGAATCAGTCCGTGGTTCCGGCCATGCGATGCAGGCCGACGACGCGGTCGCTGACGAACAGCAGGATCACCGTGCCCGCGAGGATGAGGGTGGAGAGCGCCGCGAGCGTCGGGTCAGGCGCCTCCTCGATATATTGCAGCATGCGGATCGGCAGCGTCTTGGTGCGGACGTCGGCGAGGAAGATCGATACCGGATAATTGTCGAACGAGGCCAGGAACGAGAAGATTCCCGCGATCAGGAATGACGGCGCCAGCGCCGGCACCATCACCCGCAATACGCTGCCGGGATAGGTGCAGCCGAGCGTTCGCGCCGCCTCGATCAACGTGAAGTCGAACCGCGCGAGACCCGCGATCATCGTGCGCGCGACATAGGGTAGCGTGATGACGAGATGTGCGACCAGCAGCGTCGCCCAGGGCGCGGTGAAACCGACGGCGCGAAAGCCCTGCAGCAGCGCGATGCCGAGCACGAGGCCCGGCATCATCAGCGGCGAAACCAGCGCGGTCGCAAAGATGCCGGCGCCCGGCAGCTTTCCGCGCGCGATCGCGATCGCCGCGAGCGTGCCTGATATCAGCGAGATCGCCGTCGACAGCAGCGCGATCTGAAGCGACAGCAGCAGCGACGGCCAGAAGCCGTCGAGCCGGCCGATCTTGCCGTACCAGCGCGTCGATGCGCCGGTCAGCGGCAGGTCGAACACCGGTGTCGGCGAGAAGCTCGCGGCGGCGATCACCAGCAGCGGCGCGATCAGGAACAGGGCCAGCCCGATCGCCATCACCCAGCAGACGATGATTGCGGCGCGCGTCATCATTTCGGCTCCCGCGACAGGCGCGCACTGAGCGCAACGATCGCGATCGCGATCGCCAGCAGCACGACGCCGGCGGCGGCACCGAAGCCGGGTTCGCGCGCCAGCAGATAGGCTTTTGCAATGGCAGTCGCGAGCGTCGGGTATTTTTCGCCAATCAGGAGCGTTGGCACCACATAGGCGGAGACCGAGAGCGAGAACACCAGCGCCACGCCGGCGACGATGCCGGGCAAGGTCAACGGCAGGATCACGCGAAAGAACGTCACGACCGGCGAGGCGCCGAGCGTGGCGGCGGCTTCGGCATAGCGCGGATCGAGCTGCGCCACGATCGCATAGATCGGCAGGATCATGAACGGTAGGAAGATGTTGACAGCGCCAACGATCAGCGCCGTCTCGGTGAAAATCATCCGGATCGGGTCTTCGATGATGCCGAGCGCGATCAGCGTCTCGTTGACGATGCCGTCGCTGCGCAACAGGATCGTCCAGGCAAACGCCTTGACGATGACGCTGGCCGCCAGCGGCAGAAACAGCGTCGCCAGTAGCACGGAGCGCAAGGCACCGCGGGCGCGCGCCAGCGCGAAGGCGGCGGGATAGCTGATCAGAAAAGCGATCAGCGTCGTCAGCAGCCCGAGCCGCAGGGAATTCCAGACCACGCCGAGATAATAGGGCGTGCCGAGCAGGCGCCTGTAGTTGGCGAAGGTCAGTCCGTTGGCATCGACGACGCTGACGCCGAGCAGCAGCACCAGCGGCAGCGCGAACACGCCGGCGATGATGACGAAGGACGGCAGCACGAATCCGATCGCGGCGAGCCGCTCGCGATCGACCGATGGCGCGGCCATGGGTGCCGGAAGGGCCGCCTCGGTCATGCCTGCGCCTCGATCGGAAATGCAAAGGTCTCCGCCACCGGCCAGCTCAGGCGAATCTCGTCATGCACAATAGGAATCGTGCCGTCGCGCCCGGAGAGCTCTGCGAGCAGGCTTTCACCGGCCCCGGCATCGACCTCGACCAGCGTGCGCGAGCCCTGGAACACCACGGAGCGGACCCGGCCCGCGGCCGTATTCGCTTCGCCTTGCGCGCCGATCCGAAGCTGTTCGGGGCGCGCTGCGACGATGACAGGCGAACCCGCCCGGAAGTTGCCGACCGCCGACAAGCGGCCGACCTTGGTCTCGACCTCCACCTGGCCGTTGCCAGCCGCCAGCACCGTGCCGGCAATCCGTGTCGAGAGCCCGACGAAGTTGAGTGCGAACAGGCTTGCGGGACGCAGATACAGCTCCCGCGGCTCGGCGAGCTGCTCGATGCGCCCCTTGTTCATGACCGCGACACGGTCGGACATGGTCAGCGCCTCGTCCTGATCATGCGTCACGAAGATCGCGGTGGCCTTCACGTCCTGGAGCAGGCGGCGCAGCTCGACCTGCATCTCCTCGCGCAACTTCCGATCGAGCGCCGACAGCGCTTCGTCGAACAGCAGCACATCGGGCTCGACAGCGATGGCGCGCGCCAGGGCCACGCGCTGCTGCTGGCCGCCCGACAGCGCCGTGATGCGCCTGCTGGCGAGATGGCCCAGCTTGACCAGCGACAGCGCGCGTTCCACTGCGGCGTCGATCTCGCGCCTCGCCGCGCCGCGCACCTTCAGCCCGAATGCGATGTTGCCGGCGACGGTGAGATGCGGAAACAGCGCGTAGCTCTGGAACACCACGCCGACATTGCGCTTGTGTGGCGGCACGTGGGTGACGTCGCGCCCGGCGAGCTCGACCTTGCCGGTGTCTGGTTGCGCCAGGCCGGCGATGGCACGGAGCAGCGTGGTCTTGCCGCAACCGGACGGGCCGAGCAGCGTGACCAGCTCGCCGCGCCGGATGGTCAGGTCGATGTGGTCGAGGACTGTCGTGGGTCCGTATGTCTTGGAGACGCCGCGAACGACGAGATGCGGGGCGGCCTCGCTCATGTCATCTCCTTGCTCCAGCGGTCGACCCAGGAGGCGCGGTTCTTGGCCACGAATGCCCAGTCCGGCGCGAACAGCGAAGCCGGGTCCGGGAAGCCCGCCGGCGTCGGCGTGCCCTTGTTGGTGGGCGCGACGAAAGCCTTGTCGGCGAGGATGATCTGCGCTTCCGGGCTCAGGAAGAAGTCGATCACGGCATCGGCGAGATCGCCGGCCGGTGCGCCGTTCACCTTCGCGATGCCCGACGGCATCGCAAAGCCGCCGTCCTGCGGAACGGCGAGATCGACCGGTGATCCTTCCGCCTTGCGGATCAGCGTGTAGGCCGAGAATTGGCCGCCGATCATCCACGCCTCGCCCTGCTCCATCAGATTGATGGCCTGCGGCGCGTTGGTGTAGACATTCAAGAGGTTGGCCCTCAGCTCCTTCACCTTCTTGAAGGCGGCGTCGATCTCGTACTGCGCCTCCTTGTAGGGCTTGCCGGTCTCGAGATGGGCGGCCGCGAGCAGCGTCCAGAATCCTTCGGTGTTCGACAGCGACGGCACGATCACCTTGGAGGCATATTTCGCGTCCCACAGGTCGGACCACTTTGCGGGCGCCGTCTTCATGCGCTTGGTCGAATAGGCGATGCCGGCCCAGGGCCGCTGATAGTTCGCCCACATTCCGTCCTGATGCACCGAGCCGTCGACCAGCTTGCCGAGGTTGGCGATCGCCGCTGCCGACATCTTGGTGATCAGGCCGTCGCTGGCTGCCGGCAGCATCACCGGATCGTCCATGATGACGACGGAGATTTTCGGCGCGGCCTTGTCAGCCTGCATCTTCTGGAGATTGGTCAGCGAGTTGGTGCCCTCATAGAGCACCTTGCAGTCGAGCTTCTTCTCCAGCACGGGAAACAAATCGGCATTGAAATATTTCGCGGCGCCCGCGGGGCCGCCGATGACGATCTCCCTGGGCGCGGCGCGCAGCCGCGCAGGGGCGGCAATGATCGCGGCCAGGGCCGCGCCGGATGTCAAAACGCTGCGTCGGGAGGGGGTGTGCATGGGCATGTCCCGTTTGTTGTGCGTAAAGCTTGCAGCGAGGACGCAGCAAGCGGCGTGCCAAATGTGCACATTTTATTAATTATGAGTTGTATCAATGGGCTGAGCGGATGGTGATCCTGCCCCCTGCGCGGCGCCTGCATGCCGACAAGGCAAATGTGCACATTTTTTGGAGGTGACGCTGCGCAGTCTTTGGGCCTAGCTACCACCATGGCGACGCAGCGTAGGCGAGACGACAAGGGAAGCGGCAAGAGGAACGGCAAGGCCAATCCGGCGGAGGACGAGGCGGTCTATCAGGCCATCCTGCACGCGCTGCTGGAAGGCAAGCTGAAGGCCGGCGCCAAGCTCGCCGAGCCGCCGCTGGCCGAGATCTTCGGCGTCTCGCGCGAGCGCATCCGCAAGGTGCTGCATCGGCTCGGCGCCGAGCGGCGGCTGGAGATGATCCCCAACCGCGGCGCTCGCGTGCCGCGTCCGACGCTCGACGACGTCCGCAGCGTCTACGAGGCGCATCGCGTGCTCGAGGCCGGCGTGCTGACGCAGCTCGTGCGTCGTGTCGACGATGCCCTGATCGAGCGGCTGACGGCGCATCTCGCCGAGGAGCGCGCCGCCGCCACGCGCGGCGACCGCGCCGCCTCGGTGCGGCTGTCGGGCGCCTTTCACGTTCATCTGGTGGAGGCGCTCGGCAATGCGGAGCTGACGCACTTCCTCGCCGATCTGCTCAGCCGGTCCTCGGTGATGGTCTCGGTCTACGAACCCGCCAGTGATTCGATCTGCGCCGTGGATGAGCACGGCGCCATCATCGAAGCGCTGCGCGCCCGCGATGTGGCAAGAGCGATTGCGGTCTCGCGCGAGCATTTTTTGCATGTGGAGAGCCGGCTGCATCTGGACGACGATGCGGTGCCGGCGAGCGAGGATTTGACCGCGGTGTTCGCGGCGGTGAAGCCGAAGCGGCGGAAGTCGCGTTAGCCCCCGCTGTCTCCTCAATGTCGTCCCGGCGAAGGCCGGGACCCATAACCACAGGAAGTCATTTGGCGAAGACTGTCTGTTATTCTTCGCCGGTACTCCCACTGCCGCCTACCGATAAAGCACGCGGTATGGGTCCCGGCCTTCGCCGGGACGACGGCGGTGGGTGTGACGGCCGGTATGGCTACGTCAGCACCTTCACCCCGCCGAACGACGTCACGCGGCCCTGTTTCAGCATCACGATCTGCGTCGCGAGCTGGCGCAGCTCGGCGACATCGTGGCTGACATAGACCATGGGGACGTTCGCCTCGTCGCGCAGCCGCACCAGATAGGGCAGGATCTCCAGCTTGCGGCCCTCGTCGAGCGCGCCGAGCGGCTCGTCGAGCAGCAGCAGGCGCGGCCGCGACAGCAGCGCGCGACCGAGCGCGACGCGCTGACGCTCGCCGCCGGAGAGCTTTCCGGGGCGACGCCCCTGCAGCGCGCCGATGTCGAGCAGCTCGATGACGCGCTTGTGCTGCGCCGGGTCGGGCGCGAGGCCGTTCATTCGCCTGCCATAGTCGAGATTTTGCGCGACGTTGAGATGCGGAAACAGCCGCGCATCCTGGAACACATAGCCGATGCGGCGGCGCCAGGTCGGGACATGAATGCCGGCCGCGCTGTCGTCGACGGTCTCGCCGTCGATCACGATGGTGCCGCGGTCGGGCCGCAGCAGCCCCGCGATCATGTTGACCAGCGAGGTCTTGCCGGCGCCCGACGCTCCGAACAGGCCGATGACGCGGCCTTCGCTTTCGAAAGATGCGGACAGCGAGAACTCGCCGAGCTGCTTTTCGATGTCGACGCGCAGCATGGTCAGTTCCCGTGCAGGCGCGCGGTGGCGCGGCGGGCGAACCATTCGGCGGCAATCAGCGCGCCGAGCGCCAGTACGATCGAGACGATCACGAGCCGTCCCGCGGCGGCGTCGCCATCGGGGGTTTGGATCAGCGAATAGATCGCGGACGAAATCGTCTGGGTCTCGCCGGGAATGTTGGAGACGAAGGTGATGGTGGCGCCGAATTCGCCGATCGCTTTGGCAAAGCCAAGCACCATGCCGGCGAGCACGCCGGGCAGCGCCAACGGCAACGTCACCGTGAAGAACACTTTGAAAGGAGTGGCGCCCAGCGTCTCGGCGGCCTGTTCGAGCCGGCGGTCGATCGCCTCGATCGACAACCGCATCGGGCGCACCAGCAGCGGAAACGCCATCAGGCCGCAGGCAAGCGCAGCACCGGTCCAGCGGAAGGCGAAGACGACGCCGAGAGTATCGGCCAGAAAACCGCCGACGAGGCCGCGGCGGCCAAAGGTCAGCAGCAGCAGATAGCCGGTGACGACAGGCGGCAGCACCAGCGGCAGATGCACCAGCGCATCGAGCACCGACTTGCCCCAGAAATCACGCCGCGCGAGCAGCCACGCCAGCGCAATGCCGAACGGCGTTGCCACCAGCGTCGCGATCACGGCAACCCTGAGCGAGAGCAGGATCGCCGTCCATTCGGCGGGAGAGATGTCGAGCATCAAATCGCAAAATCAAGTGGAGGGGCTGATCAGGAACTTGAAACCGTATTTTTCCAGAATGGTCTTGGCGGCGGTCGAGCGCAGGAAGGCGAGATAGTCGCTGGTCTCGCCCTTTGCCGTCGCGGTCGCAGCGACGGGATAGATGATCGCGGGATGCGAATCCGCCGGGAAGGTGCCAATGATCTTCACGCCGGGCTCGACCTTGGCATCGGTGGAATAGACGATGCCGAGATTGGCCTCGCCGCGCGCGACCAGCGTCAGCGCGGCACGCACGCTCTCGGCCATGGCGAATTTCGGCTCCGCGGCCTGCCAGGCGCCGAGCTTTTCCAGCGCCGCCTTGGCGTACTTCCCAACCGGCACCGACTTGACGTCCCCGGTCGCGATCCTGCCGTCGCCGGCGAGCTTTGCGAGATCGAAACCCTGCGCGATCGCGACGTTGTCGAGCTTGGAATCCTTCGGCGCGATCAGCACGATGCTGTTGCCGAGCAGATTGACCCGGGTCGCCTCGTCGATGGTCTTCCTGGAGATCGCGTAGTCCATCCAGTCGGTGTCGGCGGAGACGAACACATCGGCCGGCGCGCCCTGCTCGATCTGCCTGGCGAGCACGGAGCTTGCGGCATAGCTGACGCTGAACTTGACGCCGGTCCTGGCGGTGTAGGCCGCGTCGACCTCGTCGAGCGCGTTCTTCATCGAGGCTGCCGCGAACACGGTGATGGTCTTGTCCTCGGCTCTAGCAGGCGGAAGGCCCGCACCCGCGAGGATCACGAAGGCGGTGAAGAGTCCGGCAATACGAATCATGGATGCGCTCCGTGCGAGATCGCGCGCGCAAGAAGCGCGCGCAGATCCGGCGTTGGTGGGTCTGGGCGACGGGCGGAAGCGCTGTTCCACGGGGTCCCGGCGGCGGCTTACGGCCGGCAGGGATATCGCTGCTCTCGAAGATAGCAGGCCGGGGCCTCAGGTCAAAGGCGACCGTTTGGCTTATTGCGCCGGCAGGATGACGATCGACAGCGAATTGTCCTTCGCGCCGCTGACCTGGAGCACGACGGGCTGGCCCGACAGCTCGTATTTCATGGTCTTGCGGATGCCGTCGCAATCGGTCGCGCCGCTGAAGGCCACGGGCTTGAGGGCATGCCCGTCCTGGACCACGTCGATCCACGCGCCCGAGGACAGGCTGACCGTGTAGAGCCCGGCCTTCGGGGCCTTAATGCCAGTGAAGCCGGCAAACGTGCCGTCCTTTGGCGCGCGCTCCGGGGGCGTCGGCAGTTTGGCCTCCGCGGACTCGACCAGTCCCAGCGTGATGGCCGACGACGGCAATGCGGCCTGCTCGCTTCCCGATGTCATCTTGGCACGGTCGGGCGCAGTCAGCGCGGCGCGGTCGCGCTCGATCGGCCATTTGAACTTGTCGCAGCCGCTGGGTTCTTCGGCAGCGAGGGCCGAGCTCGCGCCGAGCGAAAGCGCGGTGAGGAGGGCGAGGATGCGCATGTCGTATCTCGTCATTGGCCACGCGAAGACGCGGGCTGGCGGTCAGGCTTGTTGAAAGGGATGCGCATCCCGGGAGGGCCGCGGGCTTACGGCACGGCGGCAAGGCGATCGTAGCGCATTTGGGCCGAACGAACTAGCCGTCGGCTCAAACTCCATGCGTCATCCCGGACAAGCGCAGCGAAGCGGAGCGCAGATCCGGGATCCATAGCCACAGCGAGTAGTTTGGCGAAGACTCGTGGTTATCACTTCGCCCCACGACTCCTCCTTGGGGTAATGGGTCCTGGCTTTCGCCAGGACGACAGCAGTGCTGCCTACGGCTTCGCATTGCCCGCGTGCAGCACGGCTTTGCACGCCGCCGGCATCTGCGCCAACGTCATCGGCGGTTTCGGCTTCGGCGGCTCCGGCGGGGGTTTGGGGTGCAGCACGCCGTCGCTGAACCAATAGGCGAGATCGGAGGGCTTGCAGCCTTCGTCGTCGGATTGCGACGGCTGGCCCTCGCAGTCGCTCGCGCCCGCCGGGCAGTGCATGCGGATGTGGAAGTGATAGTCGTGGCCCCACCACGGCCGGATCTTCGATAGCCAGGAGCGGTCGCCCTTGGCCTCGCGGCACAGCGCCTTCTTGATCGCGGCATTGACGAAGATGCGCTGCACCGCCGGCTCCTGCGCCGCGTCGCGCAGCACCAGCACATGGCCCGGCGTGAACACCTTCGGATCGACGTCGAGCCGATCCGGGCGCACCATCATCACCGCCGACATGTCCTCGCGCTCCTCGCGCGACAAGCGATGGTCAGGCATCGGCGTCAGCCAGATGTCGGCATCGAGGCCGATCTGGTGGCTGGCATGGCCGGACAGCGCCGGCCCGCCGCGCGGCTGGGCGATGTCGCCGACCAGGATGCCCGGCCATCCCGCGTCCTTGTGCGCCCTGGCGGCAAGCCTCTTGATCAGCGCGATCATCGCGGGGTGACCGTAGCTGCGATTGCGCGACAACCGCATCACCTGCCAATTGTCGCCGTTGAGCGGCATCTGCTCGGCGCCGCCGATGCAGCCCTTCACATAGGAGCCGATGACGTGCGCCGGTCCGCTCGAGGGAAGCAGCTTGCGCGCGAACAGCTCCTTGGCGCCGATATTGGGATCGTTCGGATTGGCGAGCGGCGGCAGCGGCTTTGGGTTGACGCTGCCCTTGTCCTGGGCCAGCGCGTCGCCGGCGGCCAAGAGCGTCATGACGAGCAGGAGAGGGGCGAGGCGGCGGGGACTCATGTTGACATCCTTATAGCCCAACACCGCGTCAGGGTTAAGGAACAGTCCAGCGGATGAAAGATCGTCTCAACTCGCGGTTCCGCGGCGTCGGCCCGCCGATTTTTAACGGCGCGATAACCCTCTCATGCATTGACCAAAATTCGTGCGCGGCACGCCTGCTCACTCCCTTCTGCATGCAATCGCACGGGATCCCGGAAATGATTCAAGGCGGCGCGCAATTTTGCGCCATCTCGTTCTCCGATGACGACAATGCGATGCGCCTGGAGCGCCCATCGGCACTGCCGCGCCTTGCAAACGGGCAATGAGGGCTGTTTTTTCGAGACTGCCAGACCGTGCGTCCCACCGCCATGCCACCCAAGATTACCTTTTTTTCAGACACTTGCCCCAAGAGTTGCGGTCGCTGGGTGCGACTGGGACGAGTGAAGTTGAGTTTGGGGTTTCGAAAGCCGAAAAAGCGAAAGGGCAGCGTGCTCGGCGGCCTGCACCGGCGCAAGCCGCGCTTTGCGCGCGCCCCTCATCTTCCGTCCGAACGCGACGAAGGTCTGCGCAGCCGTGCCGAGGCCGCGATCGCGGAAGCGCGCAAATCCCATGAGCGCCTGCGCCAGGCCATCGAGATCCTGCCGCAAGGCATCGTGTTTCTAGATGCCGAGGGCCGCTATGTCCTCTGGAACAAGCAATACGCGGAGATCTACAGCAAGACCGCCGATCTGTTCGAGGAAGGCGCGCGCCTCGAGGATACGCTGCGCATCGGCGTCGCCCGCGGCGACTATCCAGAGGCTGCCGGCCACGAGGAAGAATGGATCGCCGAGCGGCTGCAAAAGCTCTATCAGCCCGGCGCGCGCCACGAGCAGAAGCTGGCGGACGGCCGCGTCATCCTGATCGACGAGCGGCTGACCGAGGACGGCGGCGTCGTCGGCCTGCGCGTCGACATCACCGAGTTGAAGCAGCGCGAGGCCTCGTTCCGCCTGCTGTTCGACGGCAATCCCGTCCCCATGATCGTCTGCGCACTAGACGACGAGCGCATCCTCGGCGTCAACGATGCCGCTGTCGCCCATTACGGCTACAGCCGCGCCGACTTCGAGCGGCTGACGATCCGCTCCCTTCAGGCTTTCGACAGTGAGCCGCCATGGACCGCCGCTTCGGCCGGTGAGGAGCAGGCCGGGCGCACTTGGAAGCACGTCAAGGCCGACGGCGCCCTGATCGACCTTGCGATCTATTCGCGCGAATTGACCTATGCCGAGCGGCCCGCGGTGCTGCTCGCGCTGATGGACATCACCGAGCGCAAGCGCGCCGAGGCACGGCTCGCCTTCATGGCCCAGCATGACGGGCTGACCGGTCTGCCAAACCGCAATCTGCTGCGCCAGCAGGTCGACGAGATGCTGCTGCATACGAGGCGCAGTACCGACAAGGTCGCCCTGCTGATGCTGGGGCTCGACAATTTCAAGGCGGTCAACGACACGCTGGGGCACGCGGTCGGCGACAAGCTGCTGCGCGGCGTCGCCAAGCGGCTGCGTTCGGCCTTGCGCGAGGACGACGCGCTGGCGCGTTTGAACTCGGACGAGTTCGCAATCGTGCAGAGCGGCCTGACGCGTCCCGAGGATGCGGTGCTGCTGGCCAAGCGCCTGCTCGAAGCCATCGCCGATCCCTATCTGCTCGACGGCCATTCCGTGGTGATCGGCGCCTCTGTCGGCATCGCGATGGCGCCGGGCGACGGCGACGATTCCGAAAAGCTGCTCAAGAGCGCCGACATGGCGCTGTCGCGCGCCAAGCTGGATGCGCGCGGCTCGTTCGCGTTCTTCGAGGCGGCGCTCGATGCGAAAGCGCAGACCCGCCGCAAGATCGAGGTCGAGCTGCGCGACGCCATCCAGAACGACGTGCTGCGGCCGTACTACCAGCCGCTGATCGACCTCCAGAGCGGCCGCATCACCGGCTTCGAGGCGCTGGTGCGCTGGCCGCATGCCGAGCGCGGCATGGTCTCGCCGGCCGAGTTCATTCCGGTCGCGGAAGAAACCGGGCTGATCAATCCGCTCGGCGGTTTGATGCTGCGCCGGGCCTGCCACGATGCCGCGACCTGGCCGGACGACGTCCGCGTCGCCGTCAACCTGTCGCCGCTCCAGTTCCGCAGCGGCAATCTGCTCTCGGTGGTGACGGATGCGCTGAAGCATTCCGGCCTGCCGCCGCGGCGGCTCGAACTCGAGATCACGGAGACGCTGCTGCTGGAGAAAAGCGCCCAGGTGCTGGCGACATTGCACGCGCTGCGCGCGCTCGGCGTGCGCATCTCGATGGACGATTTCGGCACCGGCTATTCCAGCCTGAGCTATCTGCGCAGCTTCCCGTTCGACAAGATCAAGATCGACCAGTCTTTCGTGCGCGATCTCGGCGCCAACCGCGAGGCCCAGGCGATCATCCGCTCCATCGTCAGCCTCGGCAAAGGCCTCGGCGTCACCATCACCGCCGAAGGCGTCGAGACCGAAGCCGAGCTGAGCTGTCTGCGCACTGAGGGCTGCGACGAAGGCCAGGGCTTTCTGTTCAGCAAGGCCCGGCCGAATGCGGAGATCGTCAGCCTGCTCGCGGCGCAGCGCGGCATCGACGGTGCAGGCGAGGACGCCGCGCTGGTGGCCTAGGCTGCGGGATGCCGGCTTGCGTCTTGAGTTGGGCACAGTTGAATTCAGTGGCCGACAAGTGTTACGGCCTCGGCAGGAGCGGTTTCATGGGACCGCACGAATACGAAGCGGGATGCCGCGGGGATCTGTGCGTCGGCGCTGCCATCCTGGCCGATGAGAATGAGTCCCGCGCCGCCATTGGCTACATTCAAGATGACGGGGGCGCCCTGCCAGGTCCTGATCGGCTCCATTCCGACGATGAGAAATTCGCCGATCGGCTGATCGAAATATTGAAGCCTCAGTTGTGGTCCGACTTCTGCAGCCGCGAGGCCGAAACCCAAGCGTTTGGCGCGCGCATAGATGTCCGCCAGCAACGCCGTGTCGGTTCGAAAGCCCAGTTCGGCAGCCGACACCGTGAAAAGCTCTACGCTCGTTTTCGTGCCGCTAACGGTAAACGTCGGCCGCGCGAGAATTTCGCCGGCCGAGTTTCCGATGCCGCAACCTGCCGCATCCAATGCGTTACTGAGAGCGAAGACATTTGCAAACGTTCCGATCCTGATCGTCTTCCACGCGGGGTGATCGACGGCGGATCTGATCGGGATCTGCGGCCCATCAGAGCGCGCTTGCTTGAGCTTCAGGTGATTCCGCAGGACGTCTCGCGCCGAGCATTGAGCCACAGCTTCGCTCGCAAACAGGAGAGTGCATGCGATGCAAAGGATGGCAACAATGAGAATGCCACCATGGTGCCATCCCGGCGAATGAACCTGAATGGAATGGCAATTGACTTTCCTGCCAGCTGTTCGGCCCATAACGGACCTCTCTTGCGCAAATGCAGCGCGCTAAGAACAATTCGGAATTATCACTTCCATATGGTCGGCGCGGTCACGGCGGAAAAGCCGTCGTTCCTGTAGCTATAGAAATTGGTCCGGCAAAATCTACAAAGGTTCAGCGACAAAGACGCCGGTTGGCGAACTCAATATAGGTCAGCGTGCGTGCACTGTCGCAACTGGTCGACGTCAGCGGTCTCCGGAAAGGATCATCTTACCGACGTCTTCGTAATGCGTGTCGCGTGCCTGGATCTGCTGGGCGATGGCGTGCATGTCGCGAAACCGTCGCTCGAACGGATTGCTGCGGAATACGGCCGTGGCGCCCGCCATGTGGTAGGCGGTGTCGACCACCCTGGCCGACTGGTGAATGGTCCAGGTCGCGGCGAGGCGAACCGAGCTCCGATGCGCCGCGCTGAACGCGCCGGTCGCGCAGAGATCGCGCCACATCGCGCTTGCCGTCGCGTAGAGATAGGCGCGCGCGGCCCGCAGGTCGCCCTCGGTGCGGCCGATCAGGCCCTGGACCGCCGGGTTGTCGCGCATGGTGCTGGTCGCCAGCGACTGATGCTTGCCGCGCGCCAGCGCGATTGCGGCATCCAGCGTCGCGCGCGCCACGCCGAGCGACACCGCGGCAAAGCCGAGGCTGAATGTCGGGCCAGTGCCGATCCTGTAAAGCGGACCCTGCTCGCGCAGCGCGGACGGCACGTCACGAAACGCGGTGAAGCGCTCGGGGACGAACAGGTCGGCGACCTCGTAGGAATCGGTGCCGGTGCCGGCGAGCCCGATCGCCTGCCAGACGTCGTGCAGCACGGCGCTCGCGACCGGAAACAGGATAGTGCGCACCTCCGCCGAGCCGTCGGCATTTTTCCGCGGCGCGCCGTCGGCTCTGACGATGCGGACATGCGCCCCGAGCCAGCTCGCCTGCCGCGAGCCCGAGGCAAAATCCCAGCGGGCGGTGACGCGATAGCCGCCCTCGACCGCCCGCGCCTCATGCGCGATTGCACCCCAGGCGAGGATGCCCGGCGCCGTGTTGAAGATCTCCTGCGCGGTGTCGTGGTCGAGCGACGCTGCGATCATTGCGCAGACGCTGCATTGGCCGAGGCACCAGGCGGTGGAGGCATCCGCTTTCGCGATCTCCTCCAGCATCTGCATGAAGGCTTCCGGCGCAGCTTCAGTGCCGCCAAGGCTTTGCGGCAGCAGCGCGCGGTAGAGCCCGTTCTCGATCAGTGCTGAGACGACGGCCGGCGTCAGCCGCCGCGTCCGCTCGATCTCGTCGGCTTCGCGCGCGATCAGCGGTGCGATGGCCCGTGCCCGCTCGACGAGGCCAAATCCGGGAGTTGCGTTCATGCGCGTTTCCTCGCCCATTCTTGCTGTGAGCGGTAAGGAGGCAATGGTGGTCTATCTGGCGGGGAGGATCAAGCTGGTCCCACCGTCATTCCGCGCCCGCGCCATTTGGCGCGCCGTGGAATGACGGTTCGATCTTCGAGCTCGCGCTGACGCGGGCGATATCACAGCTCGGACAAACCCGGCGGCGGCTTGCGTGCGTTGGTTGCTTGCTCGAAGGCATACGCCAGACGCAGCAGCTTGTGCTCGCTCCAAGGGCGCCCTGCGAAAGTGACGCCGAGCGGATAGTCGGGCGTGTCTTTGCCGTCGTCTGTGCCCGAGACGAAGCCGCCAGGCACCATGACGCCGGGATAACCTGCTTTGGCGGCAATTGCGGCGCCATAGGCGCCGGGGAATAGCACCGCATCGAGCTCGTGCTGGTTCATATAGGCGTCCATTCCGTGCGTCCTGGCGGAGAGCAGGTCCATGTTACGTGCGGACTTGTACTCGGGCTCGCTCAGATCGCCCCTGGTCAAGTCAGCGGCGAGAAAGTGGTCCTGTCCGAAACGGAGCGCTTTGTCGGCGTTCGCTGCGTTGAAGGCCACGATGTCGGCCATGGTCTTGATGTCAGTGTTGGTCGCCCAATCCCTCAGGTAGAGATTGAGACCGTGCTTCATCTCATACAGAAAGACGACCGGCGGTCTTGCGACCGTACCTTTGTGGGCGCTCAGCGGATTGCGGTTGAGCACGGCCATGGTCGTGCCCGGCCCACCGATCCAGCCAAGTGTCGGCATGCTGGCGCGCACGATGACGGCGCCGAGATCCTCCAGCACCTTGATCACCTCGGCCATCAGCTTGGCCGACTTCGGCAGCAGCTTGCCGTAATAGCAATCGTTCAGCGGGTCGGCGGGGTCGCTCGGCACGCCGATGCGCGCGCCCTTCATCGCGTCGGTGACGAGGCCGGCGGTGTAGTCGGCCGGCCGCCGCTGCTCTCGCGTCGCTGGGTCGAGCGGGTCCTTGGCAGCCAGCACATTCAGCAGCATCGCGGCATCGCGCACCGTGCGCGTCATCGGACCGGCGGTGTCCTGGCTGTGCGCAATCGGCAGGATGCCGGCGCGGCTGATCAGCCCGACGGTCGGTTTCACGGTGACGAGGCCGTTCAGGCTGGCGGGGTGCAGCAGCGAGCCTGAGGTCTCGGTGCCAATTGAGGCTGCGCAGAGGCCGGCTGTCACGGCGACCGCCGAACCCGAGCTCGATCCCCCTGGAGACACCACCGGAATCCCGCGATCGTCCATCAGCGCCGGCGCATAGGGGTTCTTCACCTGGCCGCCCAGCGATGAATAGCCCGCGGGCATGTCGATCGCGAGCATGTTGGCGAACTCCATCAGGTTCGCCTTGCCCAGGATCACCGCGCCGGCGCCCCGCAGCAGCTTGACGATGGTGGCGTCATCCCTGGCGCGCGCGCCCTCCAGCGCCAGCGAGCCCGCCGTGGTCGGCTGTTCGTCGCCGGTCGCGATATTGTCCTTCAGCAGGATCGGCACGCCCGCCAGCGGCCGCTGGGCCGACGGCCTCGTGCCGTCGAGCGTGCCCGCGAGCGCATCGGGATTGAGTGCGCGGACCGAGTTGAGTTTAGGCCCGTCGCGGTCATAGACCGCGATGCGGGCAAGATAGAATTCGGCCAGCGCCCTCGCGGTGATCCGTCCGCCGGCCAAGGCATCGATGACGTCGCTCATCGGCGCGTGCGCGAGCGTCTGCATGGTCGACGCCGGCGGCGTCCGTTCAGTCAGGCAAGATCCAGGAAGCTCGGACATGCGCGTTTCCTCGCCCATACTGCCGTGAGCGGTCAATCGCGCGATGGTGATCTATTTGGCGAAGACGATCAAGGTGGTGCGGCGTCAATCCGGCAATCGTTACGTGAAGTGCGGAATCAGAGATGATGGCGCAAGCTCGAAGAGCTCACGCTGGCCCCAAGAAACTATTGGCGCTGCTCGGACATTATCGTTTTCCAGAAGGGCATGATACTCTTCCGAAACAGGCAGCGATTTTGACCTCCAACCGGCAGCGGCAAATGTCCTCGTCTGATGCTCCCATGAAACGCAGTGACGCGGCTCGCCGAGGGCGGAGACAGACGAAGACCCTGCTGCTGATTTTAGCCATCGGATTTCTCGTTTTCGGTGCCGCTGCGGGCACGTTGTATTACGCGCTACGGCCGATAACGCTTCGGATTGCCGTCGGACCGCCGGGAAGCAACGATTACAAAGTGGTCGAGGCGATGACCGAGGCCTTTGCTAACGAGAGCAGGACCGTGAGGCTGTCTCCGATCACGACTGCCGGAGCGGCCGAAGCTCTCGCTCTGCTCGGTGCCGGCAAGGCCGACCTTGCGGTCGGTCGCGGCGATCTGGAAATGCCGGCCGACGCGCAAACAGTCGTCATCTTGCGCAAGAACTTCGTCGTGCTGTGGTCTTCTTCGGGACCGGCGGGCAAGGGCTCCAAGCGAAAGCCGGCGCCGAAAATCAAGGAGGTCGCCGATCTCGCAGGGCACAAGGTGGGGGTGATCGGCGCGACGGCGGCGAACGCCGCGTTGCTGAGAGTCATCCTGAGCGCCGCCGGTGTGGCGCCGGACAAGGTCACGGTCACTCAATTCGGCACGGGCCAGCTCGAGGAACTGGCGCGCGACCCGAGCCTCGACGCCTTCATGGCTGTCGGTCCGCTCGACAGCAAGATAACCGCCGACGCGGTCGCCGCGACCGCCCGGGCGCGTGGCGAGCCGAAATTTCTCGCGATCGACGCATCGGAAGCCATCGCCTTGAAGCATCCGCGTTATGAATCGGAGGAAATTCCGCCAAGCATTTTCAATGCGAATCCAGCCTGGCCCGATGACAAGGTGGAGACTGTCAGCGTCAGCCATTTGATTGTCGCACGGAATGCCTTGTCCGAAACGACAGTGGCGGCGTTTTACCGCCAGCAATTCGCCCTCCGCCAGGCGATTGCGAGGCAAGTGCCTGGCGCTGCGCAAATCACCAAGCCGGACACCGAGAAAGAAGCCGAGCTGCCGGTACACCGGGGAGCGGCGGCCGTGATCGACGGCACTGAGCGCACCTTCCTCGACAGATACGGCGACTATTTCTGGTTTGCGCTCCTGCTTCTCTCCGGCATTGGTTCGGCCGGCGCCTGGCTGCGTCAATACCTAAATCGGGATGAAAGGGACGAGAACACCAGCCATCGCAACAGGATTCTGGCGCTGGTTTCCAAGGTGCGCACTGCGGAGTTCGACCACGAACTATTGGCCATGCAGCAGGAGGTCGATGCTATCATCGAGGAAACGCTTGGCTGCTACGATGACGGCGCCATCGAGGAGGAGGAGCTGGCAGCCTTCGGCCTGGTGCTCGAACTGTTTAATCATGCCGTCGTCGAGAGGCGCGCGGCGTTGCAGCCGGCTCCGTTGAACGTGCTCGCCGCGCGGCGCTAGGCGATACGATAAGCCCTGAGGCTGCTGAATCCCAGAGAACAGCCCCAGCCGGATCTAGATCGGATCCTTTAGCAGGCGCTCCATGATGGTCGTGCGTTCGTCGCCATGATAGCTGTCGTGCACCGCTTTGAACCCGAGCCGCGCGTAGAAAGTCTCGGCGGTGACGGAAGAAGGGACGGTCAACGAAGCAATGTTTCGTGCGCGCGCCGTGCGCTCGATCTCGGCCATCAGCAGCTTGCCGATGCCGCGTGCTTGAACGTGTGGAGCGACGAACACCGTGCGGACTACGCACCCGTCGAGGCTCGCAGTTCCAACGACGCGGCCGCGGATGGTGGCGACGAACACGGTGCGTTGTCCGATTAACTGCCGCACGGCCTCCGGGCTGAAGCTGCGCACGATCCTTTCGATGATCTCGTTCGTATAATCCTTCGCGTTCGTTTCCCGCAGTGCACGCGCGATGACAGCACTGATATGGGCGGCGTCATCTCGAAGTGCGGGTCGGATTGCGCATTCCATGGGTCGCTCCAGCTGCGCGCGCTTTCTGAATTATCCATTCTACACCAAACCGCGACAGCATTGGTTCCATGAAAAGGAACGGTCATCAGCTCAAGGCGTTTGAGGTAGCGAAAGGACACTTGCATGACCGAGAAATTCAATCCGGCTCCGCCGGACAAGAACGCGGAGGATCTCAAGCGGGGCATCCGACGCGACAAGGCCAAGGACGACGAGTTGGAAAAGGGCTTGAAGGACAGTTTCCCGGCGTCTGACCCGGTGAGCAGCACCCAGGCCTCCAAGGCAACCCCGGACGCATGAAGGAGGGATAGATTATGGGCCTCGCAGCCTATGACATTGTTGGCAGGGACGGTGCCTGGCACGTCGATCACGATGGCGAAATCCGGAACACGTACCAGACCAAGGAAGCCGCTTTCGAGGCGGCTGTGGCCGCGGCATCGCTCGCCATGCGGCAGGGTCACTCCGTCCGGCTGACGGTGCCGGAGAGCGAGAACGCCGTTGGCGCGGCAAATTCGGGCGGATGACCTCCGAGAGCATCCTGGTTCTACACGGCCGCCAGCAAATGGGCGGGCGCAAACGGCTTGCGCAAAAAAATCGTGTTGGGCGGCAGCGGCGCCATCACCGTCCCGGACATCAGCACGATGTTGAGCCCGGGATGAGCGCTGCGCGCGTACTCTGCGAGCTCGAGCCCGGTCATTCTCCCCGCGAGGTTGTGATCGGTGATGAGCGCCCGTAGCTCCGTGCCCGTCGACGCCACGATAAGCTCCGCCGCTTCTGCGGTGGCACATTCGACGACTTCGAACCCTTCGTCCTTGAGAAGGTCAGATAGAACTTCGCGCTGGAGCGAGTCGTCCTCGACCAGCAGCATGACGTAATTCGACATGCGGTCATTCCCAACTTATCGAATGTTAATGCGCATCCTGGAAGATTGTTCGGTTGTGATGTCTTCGTTCGGCGCTCCTTGCGCCACGGCATGATCAGTCGAACATGTTGCATTCTCCTTGAGGTTTCGAGGCAGGCGCCGAAGCGGGGATCGAACAGGAGTGGCCATGGCAATCGTCTTCATCACGGGCAGCACGGACGGTCTGGGCCGCGCAGCTGCCCAGTCTCTCCTCGAACAGGGCCACCAAGTCGTCCTGCACGCACGATCGGCGGAACGTGCGGCGGCAATCGCCGGGCTTGAATCGCATTCCGCACGGGTCGTGATCGGCGACCTCAAGAGCGCCGCCCAGACGAGGCACGTGGCAGACCAGGTCAACGCAATCGGACGAATGGACGCGGTCATCCACAACGCCGGGGTCTATACCGAGCGCAGCCGCGGCCCGAC
Organism: Bradyrhizobium sp. Kon37; assembly: GCF_055807535.1. NCBI lineage: Bacteria > Pseudomonadati > Pseudomonadota > Alphaproteobacteria > Hyphomicrobiales > Nitrobacteraceae > Bradyrhizobium > Bradyrhizobium sp. Kon37. The sequence continues at coordinate 200,307 of NZ_JBVVOY010000001.1, read as the reverse complement.
CCCCGAAGGCCACGCCTCCACCCTGGCGGTCAACACGCTGGCGCCCTATTTGCTCACTGCCCTGATGAAGCGCCCCGATCGGCTGGTGTATCTCAGCAGCGGACTCCATCGCGGCGGAGAGGGATCGCTAGGCGATCTCGACTGGACCAGGCGAACCTGGGATCCGGCCAAGGCGTATGCGGAGAGCAAGCTGCACGTGGTTGCACTGGCCTTTGCCTTGGCGCGGCGTTGGCCGCAGGTGCTGAGCAACGCCGTCGATCCCGGCTGGGTCCGCACCAAAATGGGCGGTGCCGGCGCGCCGGTCGGCGTGGCCACCGGACAACGGACGCAGACCTGGCTCGCGGTCAGCGATGATCCCGCCGCCCTGGTCAGCGGTCGCTACTGGCACGACCTCCGGCAACAAGAGCCGGCCCACGAAGCGACCGATCCCGATTTTCAGGAGCGGCTTCTCGACAGGCTGAGCGAGTTGACAGGGGTGATGTTGCCTCCGGCGTAGGAGCAATTCGCCTGAAGGCCTACGAGCTACGAGCTGATCGTGCGTTGGTCCAAATGACCGGAATGTGCACCGATACCTTGTCGAGCCGGTGTTTCCTCCAATCGCACCGAAGACCTCGCGTGAGGTCCGTCAGACGTCCGCCATCGGAAACACTTCCAGCTTGGCTGCTGATTTTTCCAGCAACGAGGCTTGAGCTGTCCGCCGAGGGTCATTCCGATAGTTTTGAAAGTCCTGATCGGATGCGAAGCTGACGATGTGCATCTCGATGGTGCCATCAGGATTTCGAAGCCGACGGTCCAGACGTCCATTGAACTCGGGCAAGAGCGGCAGAACCGCATCCTCGTAGGCTCGAAAGTCCGCGACACCTTCTGCCGGTATTCGGGCCATGAGTACGAGCGTGATTGGGCTGGTTTGATGGGACATCGCGGCCTGTCGATCGCATCGCTGCCATGATGCCATCATGCCCCTGTTTTGCCCGACGAGTCAAACAGGTTTCGTAAAATCGGAAGCTCGAAAAAACCCAATGCCGACAAAGGGCCGGCTACTGTGCATGGGGTTGTTTTCGCGTTTTTTATTATCCGGCCCTAAAGCTCCCGAACCGGATCTGTGTCGTCTCGCTCGAGCCGGGCGAGGCGCTCGCCTCAGCTATCCACCTTCAGCGCGGCAATGAAGGCTTCCTGCGGGATGTCGACCTTGCCGAACTGCCGCATCTTCTTCTTGCCTTCCTTCTGCTTCTCCAGAAGTTTGCGCTTACGCGTGATGTCGCCGCCGTAGCACTTTGCGGTGACGTCCTTGCGCAACGCGCGCACCGTCTCGCGCGCGATCACCTTGCCGCCGATCGCCGCCTGGATCGGGATCTGGAACATGTGCGGCGGGATCAAGTCCTTCATCTTCTCGACCATGGCGCGGCCGCGCCCCTCCGCGCGGGTGCGATGGACCAGCATCGAGAGCGCGTCGACCGGCTCGTTGTTGACGAGAATCTGCATCTTCACCAGATCGGCCGGCTTGTAGTCGGTGAGATGATAGTCGAACGAGGCGTAGCCCTTGGAGACCGACTTGAGGCGGTCGTAGAAGTCGAACACGACCTCGTTGAGCGGCAGATCGTATTTCACCATGGCGCGGGAGCCGACATAGGTCAGCTCCTTCTGCACGCCGCGGCGGTCCTGGCACAGCTTGAGCACGCTGCCGAGATATTCGTCCGGCGTGAGGATCGTGGCCTCAATCCAGGGCTCCTGGATCTCCGCGATCTTGACCACGTCAGGCATGTCGACAGGATTGTGAATCGAGATTTCCTGCCCGTCAGTGAGGCTCATCTTGTAGATCACGCTCGGCGCGGTCGCGATCAGGTTGAGATCGAATTCGCGCGACAGACGCTCCTGGATGATCTCCAGATGCAACAGCCCGAGGAAGCCGCAGCGGAAGCCGAAGCCGAGTGCGGCCGAGGTCTCCATCTCGTAGGAGAAGCTGGCATCGTTGAGGCGCAGCTTGCCCATCGCCGCGCGCAAGGTCTCGAAGTCGTCGGCGTCGGCGGGGAACAGGCCGCAGAACACCACGGGAATGGCCGGCTTGAAGCCCGCCAGCATCTCGGTGACCGGCTTCTTGTCGTCGGTGATGGTGTCGCCGACGCGGGTATCGGCCACTTCCTTGATCGCGGCGGTGATGAAGCCGATCTCGCCGGGGCCGAGCTCGTCGACCTGCGTCATCTTCGGGGTGAAGAAGCCGACGCGCTCGATGTCATAGGCCGCGCCCGTGCCCATCATGCGGACCCGGCTGCCCTTCTTCATGACGCCGTCGACGACGCGGATCAGCACCACCACGCCGAGATAGACGTCGTACCAGCTGTCGACCAGCAACGCCTTCAGCGTCGCCTCGCGGTCGCCCTTCGGCGGCGGCAGGCGGGTGACGATCGCCTCCAGCACATCGGGCACGCCGAGGCCGGTCTTGGCCGAGATCATCACGGACTCGGAGGCGTCGATGCCGATGACGTCCTCGATCTGCTGCTTGACCTTCTCCGGCTCTGCGGCGGGAAGGTCGACCTTGTTCAGGACCGGAACGATCTCATGCCCCGCATCGAGCGCGTGGTAGACGTTGGCGAGCGTCTGTGCCTCCACGCCCTGGCTGGCGTCGACCACCAGCAGGGAACCCTCGCAGGCCGCCAGCGACCGCGAGACTTCGTAGGCGAAGTCGACATGGCCGGGCGTGTCCATCAGGTTGAAGATGTAATCCTTGCCGTCCTTGGCGCGGTAGGCGAGGCGCACCGTCTGCGCCTTGATGGTGATGCCGCGCTCGCGCTCGATATCCATGGAATCGAGCACCTGCTCCTTGCCCGCCATTTCCCGGTCGGTGAGGCCGCCGGTCATCTGGATCAGGCGGTCGGCCAGCGTCGATTTGCCATGGTCGATATGGGCGACGATGGAGAAATTGCGGATGTTGGAAATGGGGACGGTCGTCATGGGCGCGGGATACCACTCACACCCCCGTGCGGCAACCATATTGCTGTAATTTCAGGGCCTTTGTTCACGCCAAGCTGATCCCACGAAGGCCCGAAACGCGCTACGCAACGGCTCATGTCAACCACCTCGATCCCGTCCGCCCGAGCCCGCGCGAAGACCCGGGTGAGCTATGCCCGCTTTCGGGCCTGGCTGGTTGCCAGCGCGACCCGCCCCGAGGCACGCCTGTGGCTGGTGATCCAGCTCGCCATCCTGCATGCGGTGCTCTGGACCTTCATCCTGATCAATCTGAAGGCAGCGCAGGACGTTCACATGGACGTCGCGGAAGCCTGGGGCTGGGGCCAGAAATTCCTCTGGGGCTATGGCAAGCACCCGCCGCTGTCGGGCTGGGTCGCCGGCCTCTGGTTCACGATGTTCCCGCCGACGGACTGGGCGACCTATGCGCTGGCGATGGCGACCGTCGGCACCGGTATGGTGATCTGCTGGCTCATCGCGCTGCGCGTCGTGGATGCGCGGCGCGCATTCCTGGTCGTGGTGATGGTCGCGCTCTACCCGATCTTCAATTTCAAGGGCTTCAAGTACAATCCCGACCTGCTCCAGCTCGTCACCTTGCCGCTCCTCGTGCTCGCTTATCTCAATGCGTTCGAGAAGCGGAGCTGGCAATCCGGAGTCTTGCTCGGACTTGCCGGCGCGCTGGCGCTGATGACCAAATATTGGGTGCTGACCATGATCGGCGCCATCGGGCTTGCCGCGCTGATCCATCCGGAGCGAATGAGGTTCCTGTCGTCGCCGGCGCCGTGGGTTGCGATCGCGACGATGGCGGCGGCGATGATCCCGCACATCGTCTGGCTGGCGCACGCGCATTTCTTGCCGCTGACGTATGCGGGCGACACCTACAGCCTCGAGGACAGCGGCCAGGTGCATCAGCTCGTGGCCGGCTATGCCTTGCACAATGTCGCGCTGCTGGCATTGCCGGTGGCGCTGGCCGCGCTGGCGATGGCGCTGGTGCCGCCTTGGTTAAGGCTGCTCCTGCGTTCGCCCTTGCGCATCGTCACGCGGGCCTGGGCCCGAGGCGCGAATGCGAGCGTGAACCTTTCGCAGGCGCGCAACGTCTGGATTATCCAGATCATCGTCGCGGTCGGCCCCGCGCTCGGCGCGCTGGCCTTCAGCATCTACATGAAGACCGATTGGGGCATCTCGCTGTTCTTCCTGGTGCCGCTCGCGCTGGTCGCGATTCCGGCGTTGCGGGTGCAGAGTGCTGCGCTGTTCAACATTGTCGCGATCTGGCTCGTGCTCAGCGTCGCCACGCTCGCTGCCTCGCCCTGGATCGCCGCGCGCGAGATGGCGGCCAATGCCGGCAACACGGCGACTTACGGCGCGCGCTCGGATCTCGCGCGCGAGCTGACGCAGGCCTGGCACGCGCGCTTCGCCTCACGCTGGGCGGTCGTCGCCGGCACCATGGAGTCGATCCAGCCGATGGTGTTCTACAGCCCGGATCATCCGGCCGCGTTCACGCCGCTCGAAGCCTGGGGGTCCGGGCTGATTTCGCCCGATGACGTCAAGCGATACGGCTTCATCGGCGTGTTCGATCCGACCGACGGCCGCCTGCCGGCGTTCGAGAAATGGGTGTCCGAGGTTGCGCCGAACGCCGAGCGCATCGTGATGACGACGCGCCGCTTCACCCACGGCAAGGCCGGTCCATCGATGAGCTGGAACATCTATATTGCGCCGCCGGGAATTGACCTTCTTACCTCTCCCCGCTTGCGGGGAGAGGTCGGATCGCTCTTGCGATCCGGGTGAGGGGGTACAGGTCCCTCGACAATCTCACGTGTGGAGAGAGGCCCCTCACCCCAACCCTCTCAGCGCGAGCGAAGCTCGTCGCGGCCCCGTAAGAACGGGGCGAGGGAGCGCAGCCGAGCGCGTGGCCTAAGTCCCTTCCTCGTTGAATTTGCTTTCAACGAGTTCGGTGATCGCCGCGAGCGCGGCTTCGGCATCGTCGCCGGAGGCGGCGACGGTGATGGTGGTGCCGGGACCGGCGGCGAGCATCATCAGGCCCATGATCGAGGTGCCGCCGACGGTTTCACCGCCGCGCGTCACCCAGACCTGCGCGCTGAAGCGCTCGACGGCCTGGACGAACTTGGCGGAGGCCCGCGCGTGCAGGCCGCGCTTGTTGATGATCAGGAGGTCCTTGGAGATCGCGCCCGCGGGCACGCCCGTCCCGGCTTGAGGCGCCTCGTCGCTCATTTGCCGGCGAGGACGCGGCTGGCGATGGTGACGTATTTGCGGCCGGCTTCCTGGGCCATCGCGATCGCGTCGGGTAGCGGACGCTCCTCGCGCACCTTGGCGAGCTTCACCAGCATGGGAAGGTTGATGCCCGCGAGCACTTCGACCTTCGGCCGGCTCATGCAGGATATTGCCAAATTGGACGGCGTGCCGCCGAACATGTCGGTGAGGATCGCGACGCCGTCGCCGGAATCGACGCGGTTAACCGCCTCGATGATGTCGCTTCGACAGAGATCGGAATCATCTTCGGCGCCGATCGTGATCGCTTCGATTTGCTTTTGTGGGCCCATGACATGTTCAAGCGCTGCCTTGAATTCGTCGGCAAGGCGCCCGTGGGTCACAAGTACTAGACCAATCATCGGAAAACTCCTCGCGGGCGCTTTTGGTGCACCGCACGAACGCGCCACTTTGACCATCCAGAGCCCCCGCGCAAGAGGGGATGTTGCGTATCTCCCTGAATCTAGACGGATGGATAAGGGGAGCTGCGCCGGTCTATTCGGTCGCGAGTGTGGGGTTCATATGGTTACCATTTCCCTTCAAACAATCGCCTGAAGGGTTAACGGAAGATGAACTCTTGGTAGTGGTCAAGGCCGCAACAACCAGAGGAAGGGGCGAATAGTCGCGGCCGATGGGGATTCGCGGTATTTCGACACCTAAAATGACTGTTTTCAGGGATTCGGCCGGCGGCAGCCGCTCCGCATCCGCGGCGTCCAGATCGACCACGAGGCCGACGGTCGCATGCTCCACAAAGTCGCAGCGGCGGATTCCGAGCCCCCGGATCTCGATCAGGCCGGCCAGGACCGGAGCGGGGCGGACCTCAATTTCGCGGCCGAGTGTCGCCAGATGGACACGGTCATCCCCGACCAGAACGGCCCTTTCGAGCACGCCGCTACGCCCCGCCATGATCAAATCGAAGGCAAGGCGCGACTTGCCGGAGCCCGAGGGCCCGCGGATCAGCACCGCCAGATCTCCAACCTTGACCGCCGAGGCGTGAACGCTGGGGCCGCCTTCGTCCGAGCTGCCTTGGCTCATAGCGCCGGCAGCCTCACCACGAAGCGCGCGCCGACAACAACAGGCGCTCCGTCCTCGTCCGGCGGGCCGGGACGGTTCTCCGCCCAGATGCGTCCGCCATGCGCGTCGACGATCTGCTTGGAGATCGACAGGCCGAGGCCGGAGTTCTGACCAAAGCCCTGATGAGGGCGGTCGGTGTAGAAGCGCTCGAAGATGCGCTCCAGCGCGTCGTCGCGGATTCCGGGCCCGTCGTCGTCGACCACGATCTCGATCTCGCCGCGCACGCGGCGGCAGGTGAGGCGCACCTTGTTGCCGGGCTCGGAGAAGGATTGTGCGTTCGAGAGCAGGTTGGAGACCACCTGTCCGAGCCGCGAATCGTGACCGGTCACGGCGAAACTGTCGGTCGGGCCGCGGCCCTCGAAACGCATTTCGACCGCGACGTCATGGCCGAGCTTGGTTTCATTGGCGACGGAGACGAGCGTCGTCAGCAGGCGGCGCAGATCGACCGGGATCGCATCCTGGCGCTGCAGTTCGGCATCGAGACGGCTGGCGTCGGAGATGTCCGAGATCAGCCGGTCGAGCCGCTTGACGTCATGCTCGATCACCTCGAGCAGCCGCGCGCGGCTGTTCTCGTTGCGCGCCAGCGGCAACGTTTCGACCGCGGAGCGCAAAGAGGTCAACGGGTTCTTCAATTCGTGCGCGACGTCGGCGGCGAACATCTCGATCGCTTCGATGCGGCTGTAGAGTGCACTGGTCATGTCGCGCAGCGCACCGGAGAGATGGCCGATCTCGTCGCGACGACGGGTGAAGTCGGGAATCTCGACCCGGGTCCTGATGCGGCGGCGGATCAGCTCGGCGCTGTCTGCGAGCCGGCGGACCGGACCTGCGATCGTGCTGGCGAGCAGCAGCGACAGCATGATCATGACCGCGGCGGCGACGCCGCCCACCTTGAGGATCGCGAGGCGTTCGGCGGTGACCATCTGGTCGATGTCGTCGCCCTGCGTCGACAGCATCAGCGCGCCGTGGATGGCGCGCGAGCGCAGCACGGGGACCGCGACAGAGACGATCACCTCTCCGCGCGCATTGACCCGCACCATCGAGCGCTTCTGGCCCTGGAGCGCATCGCCCACCTCCGCATAGCCATTGCCGTTCTCGGGGCCGAGCTCGCGATAGAGCGGCAGGTCGCCGCGATTGAGCCAGGTGCGGACCGCGACCATGCCGCGTTCGACCATGCCCGGCTTCTCGGCGGCGACCGAGGGCAGGGGGAAGCGCACCACGGTATCGAGACTGCGGCTGTCGACCAGCAGACTGCCGTTCGGGTCATAGATGCGGGCGCGCGTCTTGGTCGGCGAGATCAGCGTGCGCAGCACCGGCGCCACGCGCTCCGGATTGATCGGAAAATCCAGCGGGGAATACTCGTCCGAGCCGCCATAGGTCTCGCCCGGCTTGAGGTCGAGCAACCGGTCGGGGTCGATGGTGATGGCGTTGGTCTGCACCGTCGCGGAGGCCGCGATCGCGCCGGCGATGATCTCCGCCTGCACCAGCAGGCTCTGCGCGCGCGCGTCGATCAAACCGGCGCGGAATTGCGAGAGATAGAGGATGCTCGCGACCAGCGCGACGAGGCCGGCGAGGTTGAGCGAAACGATGCGGCGGGTCAGGCTCGAAAAAGACAGCGCGAAGAAGAATTGCCCGGCGCGCTTCAGCCAGTTCAGCGGACGCCAGCCCCGCACGGCCGGCTTGTCCTCGGCCAATTGATCCGGAGCGCCGTGGGCGGTGAGGTCCTCGGCGTTCTGGTTCTCGTCAGGCTGCGTTCGGTCAAGCAATGCTCACGCCCGCGTTAGGACAGCTCGTGCGAAGGTCCCCGCATCCTAGAGCCATCCCGGTGCCGATGGAATCAGAACCGGCGATGCTCTCGGTCTTTCGTGGAGGCGCGTGCGCCTCAGGCTTCCTTGAAGCGGTAGCCGACGCCGTAGAGCGTCTCGATCATCTCGAACTCGTTGTCGACGACCTTGAACTTCTTGCGCAGCCGCTTGATGTGGCTGTCGATGGTGCGGTCGTCGACATAGACCTGGTCGTCATAGGCGGCGTCCATCAGCGCGTTGCGGCTCTTCACCACGCCGGGCCGGGTCGCGAGCGCCTGCAGGATCAGGAATTCGGTGACGGTCAGGGTCACCGGCTCGTTCTTCCAGGTGCAAGTGTGCCGTTCAGGATCCATGCGCAGCAGGCCGCGGTCGAGCGCCTTGGCGTCGTTCTCCTTCGGCGTGACGGTCGGGTCCTTCGGCGCCGAGCGGCGCAGCACCGCCTTGACGCGCTCGACCAGCAGGCGCTGCGAGAACGGTTTGCGGATGAAGTCGTCGGCGCCCATCTTGAGGCCGAACAGCTCGTCGATCTCTTCGTCCTTGGAGGTCAGGAAGATCACGGGCAGGTCGGATTTCTGCCGCAGCCGGCGCAACGTCTCCATGCCGTCCATGCGCGGCATCTTGATGTCGAGGATGGCAAGATCGGGCTGGGTGGTGCGGAAACCGTCGAGCGCGGAGGCGCCGTCGGTATAGGTCATGATGCGATAGCCTTCGGCCTCCAGCGCGATCGAGACGGATGTGAGAATGTTGCGGTCGTCGTCGACCAAAGCGATTGTGGGCATGAGCCTCTGCTTTCTGCTTTCCGTTTGGGTCGTGGCTTGAAAACGGCGAGCAATCCACTGATGCGCCGCATACATGGGTGCCGATGTTGGCATTCGAACCTTGTCACCGAGCAATGCAAGCTAGGCTGAAGTGTGACCAAGTTCCACGAAACACGGCAGATTCGCCGCATCTCGACCCATAACCGGGCCCCGGTTTACCCGAAAAAAGGCCCTCCATGCAACCACCTGACCCGAGAAAGCCGATGCAACCGACCCTCGATTTCGACCCCGGAAAGCTGGCCAAATCGCTGCTGCGGCGGTCACGGCAGGGGGCATTGGCGACGTTGATGGCCGGCAGCGGCGATCCCTATTGCTCCCTGGTCAATCTGGCGAGCCATCCGGATGGCTCTCCGATCCTGCTGATCTCGGGATTGGCCGTGCACACCAGGAACATCCTGGCCGACAGCCGGGTGTCCCTGATGCTGGACGAGCGCGCGGCGGGCGATCCGCTGGAAGGTGCCCGAATCATGCTGTCCGGCCATGCTGAGCCGGCCGACGCGGACAAGGACCTGCTCCGGCGACGGTATCTCAATGCCCATCCCTCAGCGGAGGCCTTTGTTTCCTTTAAGGATTTCTCCTTCTTCCGGATTCGGCCCACGGGAACTCATCTGGTCGCCGGCTTCGGTCGGATCGTCGACCTCGAGCCAGAGCAATTCCTCACGGACCTCACGGGGGCCGAGGACTTGCTGGCGGCGGAGGAGGGGGCGGTGGAGCACATGAATGCCGACCACCGCGAGGCCATGAGCCTCTATGCAACAAAACTGCTGGGCGCTGCCGCGGGCGACTGGCGCTGCACCGGCTGCGATCCGGAGGGCTTGGACATGCAGGACGGCCAGACCGCCTTGCGGCTGGACTTCCCGGAGCGGGTTACTGATGGCACCGCGCTGCGCAAGATGCTGGTTCGCCTCGCCGGCGAAGCGCGCACCAGGATGGACCAGAGCGCTACACATTGAACGCTGCTGCCCATCGCCGCGACCCAAGTTCGTTACCGGTCAGAAGGCGGCGGCGAGAGCGTCATGGCAGAATGGAATAGACGGACGCTGGTTGTGGGTTTGACGCTCGCGATCACCGCATCGCTTGTCACGCCTAGCGTCGCCCAGAAAGGTCTCGCCGCGGAGAGCGCGCGGATCAACACCCTCATGAGCGCCGGCAGATATTCGGAAGCACTGCCTTTGGCGCAAGGCATGGTCGCGAGCCTGGAGAAGAGCGACACAGGTCGCGAACTCGCCGCCGCGCTGAACAACCTCGGCCAGGTTCATGCCGGTCAGGGCCACGACGATCTGGCCGAGCCGCTCTACAAGCGCGCCATCATGTTGATGGAAAAGTCGCTCGGTCTCGAAACCCCGCTGCTTGGCGCCGAACTGAGTAATCTCGCCGCGCTCTACCAGCGGCAGAGCCGCTATGCCGAGGCCGAACCTCTATTCAGGCGCGCGCTCGCCGTTCGGGAGAAGGGATTGTCGCGCGAGCATCCCGATGTCGGTCAATCCCTCAACAATCTCGCCACGCTCTATGTGAAACAGCAGCACTATGCCGATGCCGAACCGTTGTTTCAGCGGGCGCTCGCGATCTACCAGAAGGCCGGCGGCCCCGAGCATCCGGCGGTGGCCACCGTCCTGAACAATCTCGGCCAGGTCTATCGCGATCTCAACCGCGATGCGGAGGCGGAAGCTCCGATCAAGCGCTCGCTGACGATCCGGGAGAAGGTGCTGGGACCGGATCATCCCGACGTCGCCCGCTCGCTGAACAATCTCGCCGGCCTCTACGAGCACCAGCAGCGCTACGGCGACGCCGAGCCGCTCTATCGCCGCGCGCTGCTCATCCGCGAAAATGCGCTCGGGCCCGATCATCCTGAGGTCATGACCTCGACCAGCAATCTCGCTTATTTCCTCTACGTGGCCGGGCGCACCGCGGACGCATTGCGGTTCGCGGAAAGGACGCTTCGGGGCGATCGCGCCCAGCTGCGCGTCGTGTTGCCGGTCCTGTTCGACGCGCGCCAACAAGATCTGCTGTCCGGCGACAAGGCGCTGGACGAGGCTCTCGCCGCGATACAGCGCGGCACACAATCCTCCGCGGCGTCCGCCGTGAACAAGCTCGCGGTCCGGCTTGCCGCCGGCAGCGACCGGCTCGCCGAGCTGGTGCGCCGGGACCAGGATCTCGCAGCTGAGTCCGAGGCACTCGACAAGGCGATCGTCACGGCGGTGTCGAAGCAATCCGCGCAGCGCGATCTCGCAACCGAGCAGCGCAGCCGCGCGCGGATTGCAACGATTACCAACGAGCGTGCGGGCCTGCAGAAGACGCTCGCGGTCGAGTTTCCCGACTACGCGTCGCTCTCCAATCCTCTGCCGTTGACGGCAAAGGACATCCAGTCGCTGCTGTCGGCCGACGAGGCGATGGTGGTCTACTCTGTCGTCGACAAGCAGAGCTATGTCGTCGCTATCACGCGCGAGGGCGTGGACTGGAAGGCTATTCCACTCGGCGCGGATGCGCTGACGCAGAAGGTGACGGCATTCCGCAAGGGACTCGACGTCGGCAAAGCGCGCGATGCCTCCGGCAAGTCAGGCCTGTTCGATCTCGCACTCGCCAACGAACTCCATGTCGCGCTGCTCGGTCCGGTCGAGGCGTTGACAAAGGACAAGCGCAGCCTGCTGGTGGTGCCGTCGGCTGCGCTGACCGCGTTGCCGTTTCATCTGCTCGTCACCGAGAAGCCGCAGGCTGCGATCCCGGACACGCTCGAAGGCTATCGCGGCGCCGCCTGGCTGCTGCGGCGTCAGGCCGTCTCGGTGCTGCCGTCGGTGGTCAGCCTGAAATCGCTACGCGCCTTCGCGCGTCGGGATCAAAGCGTGAAGCCGATGACAGGCTTTGGCGATCCCGTGTTCAATCCTGCACTGGAAGGGCCCGCCGAGCGGCGCGCCGCGAACGGCAAGATCGCGGCGCGCAGCATCGCGACCATTGCCTATAGCGATTTCTGGCGCGGTGCCGGCGTCGATCGCGCGCGGCTTGCGCAGGCGCTGCCGCAACTGCCCGACACCGCCGATGAGTTGAATGCGGTCGCCAAGGATGTCGGGGCGGCCGAGGCCGATATTCATCTCGGCCGCGACGCCAGCGAGACGACGCTCAAGCGTGCAGCGCTTGCTCAATACGGCATCATCTACTTTGCCACCCACGGCCTCGTTGCCGGCGACATCAAGGGACTGGGTGAGCCCTCGCTGGCGCTCTCCATTCCCGATCAGCCGACTGAGCTCGACGACGGTCTACTCACCGCAAGTGAAGTCGCTCAGCTCAAGCTCAATGCGGATTGGGTTGTGCTGTCGGCCTGCAACACCATCGCAGGCGACAAGCCCGGCGCCGAGGCCCTGTCGGGACTGGCGCGCTCGTTCTTCTACGCCGGTGCGCGCGCACTGCTGGTCTCGCATTGGGCCGTGGATTCGGAAGCTGCCACACGCCTGACCACGATGACTTTCGAGCTGCTCAAAAACGAACCAAAAATCGGGCGTGCCGAGGCCTTGCGCCGCGCCATGTTAACCTATGTTGACGACACCTCGTCTCCGCGCAACGCCTATCCTGCGATGTGGGGCCCCTTCGCGCTCATCGGCGAAGGCGCGGTACGATAGGGTGGGCTGCGATTGTCCTTCAGTTGTCTTCGACATTGTGCGTCGCAATAACCTCAGGAAACGCCGAAACGCCTATTTGGTTGCGCGATCATTGTTGATTTTTTGATGCGCCTGCTCAGAGCTGACATGCGCGACGTTTGGCGCGGTCCTTGAATAAACCAAATCCTAAGGGATCAGCTTGGCAACGCCAGCGTTCATCAGTATTAGGTCGTTCCAACCGAGGCCGGACGGCCTGCAATCACGGTGACCGCGGCGGCGCCAAGCATGATCGCGCTGAGTGGGTTCTAGGAGGATTTTTCGTGCAAGAGACGGGCGTGCGCAACGGTGCCTTCGGCGCCGACAAATTCGGCTTAAAGAATCTCAAGCAGGTTCACTGGAACCTCGGTGCGCCGCAACTCTATCAATACTCGCTCTCCGCGGGCGAGGCGCTGCTGTCGGCGGATGGCGCGCTCTGCGCCGACACCGGCGAGTTCACCGGCCGCAGCCCCAAGGACAAGTTCACGGTGCGTGACGCCACCACCGACAAGAAGATGTGGTGGGCCGGCAACCAGTCGATCACCGCAGAGCAGTTCGAGACGCTCTACCAGGACTTCCTCAAGCACGCCGAAGGCAAGTCGCTGTTCGCGCAGGACCTCTATGGCGGCGCCGATCCGGCTTATCGCATCAAGACCCGCGTCTTCACCGAGCTCGCCTGGCACTCGCTGTTCATCCGCACGCTGCTGATCCGCCCCGAGGCGGTCGAGCTCTCGGCGTTCGTGCCCGAGCTCACCATCATCGACATGCCGAGCTTCCGCGCCGATCCGAAGCGCCATGGCTGCAAGTCGGAGAACGTCGTCGCGATCGATTTCGCCCGCAAGATCGTGCTGATCGCCGGCTCCTACTATGCCGGCGAGATGAAGAAGTCGGTCTTCACCACGCTGAACTACTATCTGCCCGAACGCGGCGTGATGCCGATGCATTGCTCGGCCAATGTCGGCGCCAAGGGCGATGCCGCGATCTTCTTCGGCCTGTCCGGCACCGGCAAGACCACGCTGTCAGCCGATCCGAACCGCACGCTGATCGGCGACGACGAGCACGGCTGGGGCCCGAACGGCGTCTTCAATTTCGAAGGCGGCTGCTACGCCAAGTGCATCAAGCTGTCGCAGGAAGCCGAGCCCGAGATCTACGCCGCCTCGACCCGCTTCGGCGCGGTGCTCGAGAATTGCGTGCTCGACGAAGACACCCGTGTGGTCGATTTCGACGACGGCTCCAAGACCGAGAACACCCGCTCGGCCTATCCGCTCGAATTCATTCCGAACGCCTCGCGCACCGGCCGCGCGCCGCAGCCCAAGAACGTGGTGATGCTCGCCGCCGACGCCTTCGGCGTGCTGCCGCCGATCGCCAAGCTCTCGCCGGCGCAGGCGATGTATCACTTCCTGTCGGGCTACACCGCCAAGGTCGCGGGCACCGAGCGTGGTCTCGGCAATGAGCCGCAGCCGGAATTCTCGACCTGCTTCGGTTCGCCCTTCCTGCCGCTCGATCCTAGCGTCTACGGCAACATGCTGCGCGACCTGATCGCCCAGCACAATGTCGACTGCTGGCTGGTCAACACCGGTTGGACCGGCGGCAAGTACGGCACCGGCTCGCGCATGCCGATCAAGGTGACGCGCGCGCTGCTGACTGCTGCGCTCGACGGCTCGCTTCGCAACGTCGAATTCCGCACCGACAAATATTTCGGCTTCGCGGTCCCGACCGCGCTGCCGGGCGTGCCGAGCGAGATCCTCAACCCGGTCAACACCTGGAAGGACAAGGACGAGTTCGACAAGACCGCCCGCGCGCTCGTCGGGATGTTCCAGAAGAACTTTGCCAAGTTCGAAGCCCAGGTCGACGCCGAGGTCCGCGCCGCTGCACCGGACGTGAAGCTCGCGGCGGAGTAAGCTTGCGTCGTTTGAAATTCAAAAGGGCGGCCGCGAGGCCGCCCTTTTGCTTCTCGAGATGTCTCTCCACGGTCATTGCGAGCGCAGCGAAGCAATCCAGAATCCCTCCGCGGAAACAGTCTGGATTGCTTCGCTGCGCTCGCAATGACGAACTTGCGGGAGCAGCTAAGCCTTGAAATAGGCGATCTGCGTCGTCGTCGCGAGCAGCCTTCCGTTCGGCGACCACAGCTCGGCGTTCTGGTCGGCGTAGCTCTTGTGCATGATCTTTGAATCTGCGGTCGCCAGGACGCGGGTGATGTCCTCGGCCGCGAGCTCTTCGCTGTCGGTGTGGAAATACGTCGTCAGCGACACCGTGCCGAACGGCACAAACTCGCGCCGCGCGTGGAAGATGCGGCCGAAGAATGCGTCCGACATCGACATCAGCGACGGCATGTCGAGCTTGCGCGGCTCGCGATCGCTGATCCAGAGCTTTGAGTAGGTGCTGGCGAGCTCGGGCTTGGGCGGGCCGATCCGCATCTCGCCCTCGACGAACCGAAATTCATACTGGTTGGCCCAGGACGCCGCGATCTTCGGGAACGGCATCGTCTCTTCGAACGGCTTTGCATCGGGATATTGCGCCACCCTGTGCTCCCAGGACGGCCGGCGTTCGGCGAACACGGCGGTGGCGAGCGTTGCGACCTCGCCGCCGCCTTGAGACAGTTCGACGCTCCAGTGCTGGCTGGAGCGATTGGCCTTCACCAGCCGCACGTCCAGATCGAACGGTCCCTTCGCGATCGGCGCACAATAATTGACGGTGAGTGCCAGCGGATCGCCGGCACGTTCCGGATGCTCGATCAGCGCGCGCAGGATAGTTGCGGCCGTGACGCCGCCGAACGGGCCGACAAAGGCCCAATAGTCGTCGCTGGTGTGTCCCTGCCAGCTGGAGTCGCCGGCGCTGACGCGGGTGGCGTCGTCGAAAGGGTGCGGGAGCTTGGCGTGCATTGTTCGATCCGGCGTTCAATGACGGACGTCATATCACGTCCACCGCCGGCTTGTGCAATTACCTCGTGGGTAACCGATTTCACCTCGCGGAAATTCAGCCAGCGACGTCGCGCAAGGTCGGCAGCAGCGGCGTGGTCGGGTTGACCGGCACGTTCCAGATCTCCTCGGCGTATTCGCGGATGGTGCGGTCGGAGGAGAACCACGCCATGCGCGCGACGTTGAGGATCGAGGCGCGGGTCCAGGCCGGCGCCACCTGCCAGCGCGCATCGACGCTGCGCTGCGCCTCGTAATAGGAATCGAAATCGGCGCTGACCATGTAATGGTCGAGATAGCGCAGCGCGTGCGCGATGGATTCGAAGCGCCCGGGATCGCCGGGCGAGAACTCGCCGACCCCGATCGCGTTGATGGCGCGCTGGAGCTTTGGCGAATTGCGGATCACGTCGGAGGCGTCCAGCCCCTGCTTGCGCCGGATCATCACGTCACCGGCTTCCATGCCAAAGATCGCGATGTTCTCCGCGCCGACATGGTCGCGGATCTCGATGTTGGCGCCGTCGAGCGTGCCGATCGTGAGGGCGCCGTTGAGCGACAGCTTCATGTTGCCGGTGCCGGAGGCTTCCATGCCGGCCGTCGAGATCTGCTCGGACAGGTCGGCCGCGGGAATGATCACCTCGGCGAGGCTGACATTGTAGTCGGGCAGGAAGACGACCTTGAGCTTGCCGCCGATGGCGGGATCGTTGTTGACGACTTCCGCAACGTCGTTGATCAGCTTGATGATCAGCTTGGCGTAGCGGTAGCTCGCCGCAGCCTTGCCCGCAAAGATCTTCACCCGCGGCACCCAATTGCCGTTGGGATCGTCCTTGATCGCCTGGTACAGCGCGACGGTCTCGATGACGTTCAGGAGCTGGCGCTTGTATTCGTGGATGCGCTTGATCTGCACGTCGAACAGCGCAGTTGGATCGACCTTGATGCCGAGCCGCTCGCCGATCAGGCGGGCCAGCGCCGTCTTGTTGTGAAGCTTGACCGCGCGGAACCTCTTCTGGAATTCGACGTCGCTGGCGCGGGCTTCGATCAGGCTGAGCTGCGTCGGATCATCGAGCACGGCATCGCCGCAGGTCTCGCGCAACAGATCGGTCAGCTTCGGGTTGGCCAGCATCAGCCAGCGGCGGAAGGTGATGCCGTTGGTCTTGTTGGTAATGCGGCCGGGATAGAGATGGTTGAGGTCGTGGAACACGGTCTCGCGCATCAGGTCCGAATGCATCGCCGAGACACCGTTGATGCGGTGCGAGCCGACGAAGGCGAGCTGGCCCATGCGCACGCGCCGGCCACTCCGCTCGTCGATCAGAGAGACCGAGGCGCGGAAGTCGATGTCGCCGGGGGCGCGCGCCTCTGCGAGCGCGAGGTGCTGCACGTTGATCCGGTAGATGATCTCGAGATGCCGGGGCAACAGCCGTTCGAACAGCTCGACCGGCCAGGTCTCCAGCGCCTCGGGCAGCAGGGTGTGATTGGTGTAGGACAGCGTGGCGACCGTGATCTTCCAGGCCTCGTCCCAGCGGAAATTGTGGTCGTCGATCAGGATCCGCATCAGCTCGGTGACGGCCAAGCTCGGATGGGTGTCGTTGAGCTGCACCGCGACCTTGCTCGACAGGCTGCGGAGCTGGCCATCCGACGCAAGGTGCCGCTTGATCAGATCCTGCAGCGAAGCCGAGACGAAGAAATATTCCTGGCGCAGGCGCAACTCGCGGCCCGCCGGGCTCTCGTCGTTCGGGTAGAGGAATTTGCAGATCGCTTCCGCGCGCGACTGCTCGGCGCTGGCGCTGACATAGTCGCCGGTGTTGAAGGCGTCGAGCTTCAACGGATCGGGCGAGCGCGCCGACCACAGCCGCAGCGCGTTGACGTGCTGGCCGCGCCAGCCGACGATCGGCGTGTCATAGGCCATCGCCTGCACGGTCTCCGACGGATGCCAGATCGCGCGATCGCGGCCCTTGTCTTCGACATGCTCGACACCGCCGCCGAAGCGAATGTCATAGATCACTTCGGGCCGCTGCAATTCCCAGGGGTTGCCGAAGCCGAGCCATTCGTCCGGATATTCCTGCTGCCAGCCCTGATTGATGATCTGACGGAACAGGCCGTAATCATAACGGATGCCGTAGCCGATCGCGGGGATCGACAGCGTCGCCATGCTTTCCATGAAGCAGGCGGCAAGGCGGCCCAGGCCGCCATTGCCGAGCGCCGCGTCCGGCTCGCATTTGCGCAGCTCCGGCAAGGAGACGCCGAGATCGCCGAGCGCGACCTCGAAGATCTTCAACAGCCCCATATTGTTCAGCGCATCGCTGAAGAGGCGGCCGATCAGGAATTCGAGCGAGAGATAGTAGACGCGCTTGCGCCCCGCATCGTAGCTGTGTTTCTCGGCCGTGAGCCAGCGATGCACGATGCGGTCGCGCAGCGCCAGCGCCGCGGCCTGGTACCAGTCGTGCTTGGTCGCCATGCCCGCATCCTTGCCGATGGCAAGGCGCAGCTTCGCCAGGATCGCGCCCTTGATCTCAGCCAGCGCGAGTTCGTCGATGGGCTGGTTGGCGGCGGGAAAATTGGGCTGGAACGATGAATCTTGCAAAGTCGTCACTTCCTGGTCGCGAGAACACTACTGACCCTACGCATCTTGCCTCTGTACCGGAACCATTGCTGGTGCGACCGTGCACTGCGCTGGCGTAAAATTATGCAAGGAACGGGCCGATTTGGGAACCCGGACGCATACGGGGAAACGTGGATTTGGTGCTAGAATGGCGGCCAATTCAGCCATCAGTGTGGAGGAGACGCCCCATGAACTCTCTGATGAGACCTGTGATGCGACGGCTGCTCGAAATCGCCGCCGCCACCTTCCTCGTCGTCTGCATCACCGCGTCCAGCGCCGCCTTCGCCGCCGGCAAGATGGGCCGCAGCGCCGACGGCCTGAGCTGCGCCGTCACGCTCCCGCAAAACGCCACGCCCGCCGCCCGCTGCGCCGCCATCAAGCGCCAATGCGGCGGCAAGTTTTATGCGAGCGCGTGCGGGGATAAGTTGATGTCGGCGGCGAATTGAGCATGACTGGTGCAACGAAGAAGGTGTCGTCCTGGCGAAAGCCAGGACCCATTACCCCGACTGTCAGATGAGGCCCGACCGGTCATTCCAGTCGGGATTCTCCTCCTCGATCAGCTTGATCTTCCAGTCTCGCTTCCAGAACTTCAATTGCTTCTCGCGCGCGATAGCTTCCTGGGGAGTCGCGAATGCTTCGACGTGCACAAGGCGGAAGATCTTGTACTTTTGCACGAACTTGGAGCCTCGACCCGACCGGTGTAATTCAAGCCGCGCGCGGATGTCGTTGGTAATGCCGATATAAACTGTCCCGTGATGGCGGCTCGCCAAGATGTAGACGTAGTAGCTGCTTGCGCTCATGGCCTCAGCTCGCAAGGTCAACGCTGACCGGGGTAATGGGTCCTGGCTTTCGCCAGGACGACGCTCTCCAACAACCGCGCCGGGCATCAGAACAAATTAAGAACACTTTAGCAAGTCTTTGATATATCATTGTGATTCGGCGCGTTGCCGACACAATATCTAGCGTCTGTCAGACTTCGCGAGGACTACATGTCCACCATTGCCTTCGACCAGTTTGCCCTCACCAGGATCGCCGATTTCGCGCGCTCGCTGTCGCGGCTGCATCAGGCGGCGCGGCGCTACGCGGTCGACGACGACCAGTTCGACCGCGAGTTCAACGCGGTGTGCCAGTCGATATGGGGCTACACCATCGACGACGTCAGCGACGATCTGTTCTCGGCGGAGGACCATCTGTTCCTCGACACGCTGGACGAAGCGCATGCGCGGATCTTCGCCGCCGAGCAGGGGTATGACCTCGTCGACGATCAGGGCATGCTCACCGACTGGTGGGGTTTTTGCTGGATGATCCTGGCCGAGAAGCGCGGCCTGCTCACGGCAGACAACCGCGCCGCTGCGCGCGCGGCGATCGAGGAGAAATATCTGGCGGCGCCGAACGTGATCGGGGTGATCATCGGACGGTAGTGCAGCAATCTCGTCATTGCGAGGAGCGTAGCGACGAAGCAATCCAGAGCCTCTCTCCGGAAAGATTCTGGATTGCTTCGCTTCGCTCGCAATGACGACTTGGTGAGAGTTGGGCTTTACTCCAGCCCAGCCCGCTTCGCCGGCTTCTGCGTTTTCGGCACCGTCACGTCGGGCAGCGTCTCGCGCACGATCTCCGCGGCGGGGCCATCCGCCGCCACCGTGTCGGCGCGCACCGGCGCCACCTTCATCTCGCCGAGCCGTGCACGGACCTGCGCGGTGAGACCGGGATAAGAGGCGACCGGGGTGAAGTCCGCGGCCTGGTCGTTGCCGACGCGGATGCCGGTATAGGCGACGAGGCCGTCGCTGGTGGCGATCACGTCGCCGGGCTTTAGCGACGAGTCCAGCGCCAGATCGACCGGCGCGAGGCCGACCGGCTCGCGACCGTTGCAGGTGCAGTCGGCGCGCAGCGCCTTGCGATAGGCGAACGCGTTCTCGCTATCGGCATAGCGCTCGCCGGTCTGCGACGCCGCGCCGTCGATCGAGGAGCCGAAATAGATCTTGGTCGCGCTCGCAGGACAGAAGGCCTGACACATCTGCGCGGGCGAGGCGAGGCCGCGCATCAGCGGAAAATATTTGCCGTCGCAGCTGCGCACGCAGAACGCCGGTCCCGAGCCGCCGGCCGCGGCCGAACGTGTCGGCGGCACGTATTGCGGGCTTGCGGCATTCTGCTGGCCGGTGAAGGGATCGGCGTAGGAGCTCGCCTGCTGCGGCACCTCACGCTGCGGCCGCTGTTGCTGCTGCATTCCGCCGAAGAAGAAATCGAACAGGCCTTCGGCCGAAACCGGGGCCGGAGCCGCGAGCAGCGGTGCTGCCAGCGTCGCGGCTACGAGCATCGCGCGATTCCGGCGCGCATGGGACATGACTGTACGCAAACGCTTACTCCACCCGACGCTACCAACCGGCCGAGACCCTCAGGTCTCAGCACATGATTCACCATAAGGCGGGATGGTAAATGAGCGGTTGAGGGGGAGGAGCGGTGTCGCCGGACGGGTGGATCTCGTCATGGCCGGGCTTGTCCCGGCCGTCCACGATCTCTGGTGCGGCAAAGACGTGGATGCCCGGGTCAAGCCCGGGCACGACGGCGGAGAAAGTCTAGCCGCTCAAGCCTTCAAAAATTCCGACGCCTTGTACAGCGACCGGAATGGCAGGCCCGCAGCGCCAAAAGTGTCGTCGGCGCCTTCCTCGCGGTCGACCATGGTCAGCACCAGCACCACTTCCGCGCCGGTCTCGCGCACCGCCTCCACCGCCTTCATCGCAGATCCGCCGGTGGTGGTGACATCCTCGACGATCACGACGCGCTTGCCCTCCAGCGTCTCGCCCCTGGGCAGCCCCTCGATCGCGAGCTTCGCGCCATGCTCCTTCGGCTTCTTGCGCACGAAGAAGGCCGCGATGGGATGGCCCTTGATCCAGGAGATCTGCGCCAGCGCGCCGGCCAGCGGCACCGCGCCCATCTCGAGCCCGCCGATGAAATCGAGCTGGTCGTCCTTCAGCGCCTCATAGGTCAGCTCGGCGAGCAGCGTCGCACCCTCCGGATCGAGCATGGTCGGCTTGAGGTTGAAGTAGAAGTCGCTCTTGCGACCCGACGCGAGCGTCACCTCGCCGCGGCCGAAAGAGCGCCGGCGGATGATCTCGAACAGGCGGGCGCGGGAGGCTGATTTAGACACGGCGGGCCCTCGGGAGCGTTTTTGGAAGTGGCGGAATTTATCCGCGACGGCCCCGACATTCCAGAGGGGGCTTCCCCCGTCAACAGGGATCGGCCATCCCGGCCCGTCGGTTGTGGGGGTGCAACGTTCTGGAGTAGGTGGATGCCGGATATCCCCGGGAAGGACACGCGACAAATGACCATCGAGCTGCACACCTGGAACACGCCGAACGGCCGCAAGATCTCGGTTGCGCTGGAGGAAATGGGGCTGCCCTACAAGGTGATCCCGGTGAACATCAGCAAGGGCGAACAGATGGCGCCGGAGTTCCTGAAGCTCTCGCCCAACAACAAGATTCCCGCGATCCTCGACCCCGATGGCCCGGATGGCAAGCCCGTCAGCATCTTCGAGTCGGGCGCGATCCTGCTGTATCTCGGCGAAAAGACCGGAAAATTCCTGCCGAAATCGCTTTCGGGCCGCATCCCCGTCTATGAATGGCTGATGTGGCAGATGGGCGGCTTCGGGCCGATGCCGGGCCAGGTGCACCATTTCATTGCGCTCGAGAACGAGCAGGACCGCGCCTACGGCCTCAAGCGCTACATGGCGGAGACGCGACGGCTCTATGGCGTCCTCGACCGCCGGCTGGAGGCCCGCGATTTCGTCGCCGACGAGCTCTCGGTTGCCGATTTTGCCATCCTGGGCTGGGCCTGGCGTCACCCTCGCCACAAGGTTGACCTGACCGATTTCCCCCACGTCAAGCGCTGGTACGAGGCCCTGATGGCCCGTCCGGCGGTGAAGCGGGGCATGGAGGCGAAGCTGGATTGAGGGGGAGGCTGTCGTCACCCGCGAAGGCGGGTGACCCAGTATTCCAGAGGCGGAAGGGATTGAGCCGAGAAGCCGTGGCGTACTGGATGCCCCGCCTCCGCGGGGCATGACAGCGTCGCGCCTCACACCTTCCGTGCTTCGACCGCCATCCGCACCGCGAGCCCGGCCAGCACCGTGCCCATCAGCCAGCGCTGGACCAGCATCCAGCTTGGCCGGCTTGCGAGAAACAGCGCGATCGACCCGGCCGCGAGCGCGATCATGGCATTGACGCTGACGCTGATCGCGATCTGGATCGCGCCGAGCACCACCGACTGCGTCAGCACGCTGCCGGCGGTGGGATCGATGAACTGCGGCAGCAGCGCGAGATAAAGCATCGCGATCTTCGGGTTGAGCAGATTGGTGACGAACCCCATTGCGAACAATTTGCGCGGGCTGTCGATCGCAAGCTGCTTCACCTGGAACGGCGAGCGACCGCCCGGCTTCACCGCCTGCCAGGCCAGCCACAACAGATAACCGGCGCCGGCGAAGCGCAGCGCGTCATAGGCGAAGGGAACGGCGAGCAGCAGCGCCGTGATGCCGAACGCCGCGCAAAGCATGTAGAACACGAAGCCGAGCGCCACGCCGCCGAGCGAGACGATGCCCGCCGCCGGGCCTTGCGTGATCGAACGCGAGATCAGGTAGATCATGTTCGGCCCGGGCGTGAGCACGAGGCCGAGGCAGACGAGAGCGAAGCCGAGCAGGGCGGAGGTGTGGGGCATGGCTGAACCGGTGCGGGAGACCGCACGATTTTAATGTGCGGGCGATCGCGCCGCCATCGCGCAATTGCTCGGAGGACAATTCAGCTTGTGCGTGTCCCTCCAGCGTCGTCCCGGCGAAGGCCGGGACCCATACCGCGAGGTCTATCGATCGCAGATGGTCGGAGTACAGAACGACGAGTCTTCGCCGAATTCGACTCGTGGTTATGGGTCCCGGCCTTCGCCGGGACGACACCGTCCGATCAATGCGCCTCGTCCCAATTGTTCGCCGCGCGTGCATCGACATGCAGCGGCACCGAGAGCAGCACGGCCGGGAACGGCGCGTCCTGCATCACGTGCTGCACGACGGGGAGCGTGGCCTCGACCTCCGCGTCCGGCACCTCGAAGATCAGTTCGTCATGCACCTGGAGCAGCATCTGCGCCGACAGCTTCTTCTCGGCGAGTACAGCCTCCATCCGCGTCATGGCGCGGCGGATGATGTCGGCGGCGGTGCCCTGGAGCCGGGCGTTGATCGCGGCGCGCTCGTTGAAGGCGCGCACCGAGGCGTTCGAAGCCTTGATGTCGGGATAGTACATCTTGCGTCCGAACAGCGTGGTGACGTAGCCGTGGCTCCGGCAGAAGTCGCGCGTCTCGTCCATGTAGGCGCGGATGCCGGGGAAGCGCTCGAAGTATTTCTTGATGTAGGCGGAGGCCTCTTCGCGCCCGATGCCGAGCTGGTTGGCGAGGCCGAATGCCGAGATGCCGTAGATGATGCCGAAATTGATCGCCTTGGCGCGGCGCCGGATTTCGCTCGGCATGCCCTCGATCGGCACGCCGAACATTTCCGATGCCGTCATGGCGTGAATGTCGAGACCGTCGCGGAACGCCTGCTGCAGCACGGGGATGTCGGCGATCTCGGCGAGCAGCCGCAGCTCGATCTGCGAGTAGTCGGCGGAGACCAGCTTATGCCCCGGCGTTGCGATGAAGGCGCGGCGGATCTTTCTGCCGTCCTCGGTGCGCACCGGAATGTTCTGCAAATTCGGCTCGTTCGACGACAGCCGGCCCGTCGTGGTCGCGGCCAGCGCGTAGGTCGTGTGGACGCGGTGGGTCTGGGGATTGACGTAGGTCGGCAGCGCGTCGGTGTAGGTCGATTTGAGCTTCGAGACCTGGCGCCACTCCAGAATCTTCTTCGGGAGGTCGTGGCCCTGCTCGGCGAGCTCGTCGAGCACCTGCGCGGTGGTGGACCATGCGCCGGTCTTGGTCTTGGTGCCGCCGGACAGTCCCATCTTGCCGAACAGGATGTCGCCGATCTGCTTCGGGCTGCCGACATTGACGGGCTCGCCCGCGATCTGCTGGATCTCGGCTTCGACGCGGGCCGCGGTCTGGGCGAAGTCGCCGGAGAGACGCGACAGCACCTGGCGGTCGATCGAGATGCCGCGCCGCTCCATGCGCGCGAGCACCGATACCAGGGGCCGTTCCAGCGTCTCGTAGACCGTGGTCATGTGCTCGGCGACAAGGCGCGGCTTCAGCACGCGCCAGACGCGCAAGGTGATGTCGGCGCCTTCCGCCGACAGCGCCGCGGCCTTGTCGATCGGCACCTGGTCGAACGTGATCTTGCCCTTGCCGCTGCCGAGCAGCTCGTTCTCCTTCAGCATGGCGTGACCGAACCAGCGCTCGGACAGCTGCTCCAGCGCATGCGAGCCGCGGCCGGCGTCGAGCACGTAGGAGATCAGCTGCGCATCGTCGGTGTTGCGCAATGTGATGCCGTGCTGCGCCAGCATCACCGCGGTGAATTTGACGTCGAAGCCGATCTTGAGAATGCCTGACGATTCCAGCACCGGTCGCAGCGCCTCGATCGCCTCGCCATGCTTGACCTGATCGGGTGCGAGGCCGGCGTCGAACAGGCCGGCACCGCCGCCGGACTGTTTGTGTGCCAGCGGCACGTAGCAGGCCTCGTTCGGCGCCAGCGCCAGCGCGATGCCGCAGAGATCAGCCTGCATCGGATCGATCGAGTTTGCCCGGATCTCGACCGCGACATGGCCGGCGTCGTGGATGCGCGCGATGAACGCGTTCAATTCCGCGAGGCTCTTGACGGCCTGGTACTTGCTGCGGTCAACCGGGAGCTTGCGCAAAGCCTCTTCGCGCGCCGCGGCGAGAGAGATCGGCGCGCCCTTCGGGCTCGCGGCCTTGTCCTCCTTGCTCGCCGATGCATTGCGCTGGCCCACTGGCGCTTGCGCCGGCGCGCCGGTTCCCGGGGCCGGCACGACGTCCGAAGGCGGCAGCGGCGAGAAGACGCTGGCGCCGCTGGAATAGCCCGGATCGGCATCGACGTTGGCCGGATCTATCTGCGAGAACTCGGCGACGCGGCGCGTCAGCGTGGAAAATTCCATCGCCTTAAGGAACGCGATCAGCTTGCGCGCATCGGGTTCGTGGACGGCGAGATCGTCCAACGGGACGTCGAGATCGACCTTGTCGTCGAGCAATACGAGCTGCCGCGAGATGCGCGCCTTCTCGGCGTTCTCGATCAGCGCCTCGCGCCGCTTCGGCTGTTTGATTTCGGTGGCGCGGAACAGCA
Source organism: Bradyrhizobium sp. Kon37 (assembly GCF_055807535.1). Lineage (NCBI taxonomy): Bacteria > Pseudomonadati > Pseudomonadota > Alphaproteobacteria > Hyphomicrobiales > Nitrobacteraceae > Bradyrhizobium > Bradyrhizobium sp. Kon37. The sequence continues at coordinate 174,995 of NZ_JBVVOY010000001.1, read as the reverse complement.
ATTGCTCGAGATCGCCATATTCGACGATCAGCTGCGCCGCGGTCTTGATGCCGATGCCGGGCACGCCAGGAACGTTGTCGGTGGAATCGCCGGCCAGGGCCTGCACTTCCACCACCTTCTCCGGCGGCACGCCAAACTTCTCGATCACCTCGGGGATGCCGATGCGGCGGTCCTTCATGGTGTCGTACATGGTGACGCAATCGGTGACGAGCTGCATCAGGTCCTTGTCGGAGGACACGATGGTCGCGCTCGCGCCACGCTCGCACGCCTGCCGCACATAGGTCGCAATCAGATCGTCGGCCTCGAAGCCGACCTGTTCCAGGCAAGGCAGGTCGAAGGCGCGTACCGCTTCGCGGATCAGCGAAAATTGCGGGATCAGATCGTCCGGGGCCGGCGCCCGGTGCGCCTTGTACTCAGGATAGATCTTGTTGCGGAAGGTGATTTCCGACTTGTCGAAGATGATCGCCAGATGCGTCGGCCGGTTGTCCTCGGGCATCTCGCGCAACAGCTTCCACAGCATGTTGCAGAAGCCGAGCACGGCATTGACCTGCAAGCCGTCGGACTTGCGGTTCATCGGCGGCAGCGCGTGATAGGCGCGGAAGATGTAGCCGGAACCGTCGACCAGGAAGACATGGTCGCCCTTGCCGGCCGCCTTCGCGGCGACGGGCTTGGCAGCAGCTGTCGCGGCAGCGGGCTTGGTTTCGGCGGCCTTGGACGCGGCAGCCTTGGTGTCAGCTTGGGCGGTGGTCTTTGGGGAGCTCTTGGGCATGGCCGCAATGTATGAATTTTTGCGGGATTTGACAGCCTTGGATGTGGGAAATCTGGCCGGAGCCCACACTCAAATGTCGTCCCGGCCTAGTGCGCAATTGCGCACGGGGGGCCGGGACCCATAACCACAGGGCGAAGTTTGGCGAAGACTGGCAGCTAAGCGATCGTGCCGCAGTACGAAGACCGCGATCTATCGACTAATCACGCGGTATGGGTCCCGGCCTTCGCCGGGACGACGATGTGGAGGCAGGATTACTCCGCCGCCTGCAGCGCCGGTCCCGCCTTCTTCGGCGCGATCCAGAACGCATCGGGCCGCTCGAACAGGAAACTGCCGCCAAGGCGCAGCGCGATCTGCCAGATTGCGAGCGAGCCGATCACGCCGGCGATGGTCACGATCAGCGACACCGCACCGATGTCGGGAATGATGCCCGTGCGCAAGAGCAGCGTTCGTGTCGCCGCCATCGGCAGGAAGAAGGTGAGATAGATCACGATCGAATGCTCGCCGCAGAAGCGGAATACATTCAGCCATTGCGCGCGCGCGAGCAGCGTGCCCATCGTGATGATGGCGCAGGCGCCAGCGAAGCCGAGCACGAGCGATACGATTTTCCATTCGCTGGCCCCGAACGCAACGAGGCCGGCATTGACCAGCGCCCATGTCGCGAGCGCTGCGAGCGCCCATGAGGGATGATTGCGCGCGCGGTCCGACAGCGCGAACACGTAGGGCGCGAACAGATAGCCCGAATAGAAATAGACGAAACGCGCGCAGAACTCGTCGATCGCGGTCCACCCGGTCGAGATGCGCGCCGTCTCCAGTGCGGCCGCGATGAGCCAGATCGCGGGCGGCGGGACTCGTCGTGTCAGTTTTGTGACGACGAAGAAGATCGGCAGGAGATAGATGAACCACAGCGTGCCGAACGGCTCGACGAAGGATTCCAGATACAGCAAGCCGGCGTCGCGCCAGCTCGTTTCCGCCGCGAAGGCGGGGGCCTTGAAGCCGAACTGGATTGTCACCCAGACGACATAGAAATAGGCGAAATGCACCACCTTGCGGTCGAGATAGGTTCGCCAGTCCCGGTCGATCACCAGTGACAGGAACAGACCCGAAATCAGGAAGAAATCCGGCATCCGGAATGGCTTCGCGAAGGCCACCAAAACATGCATGAAACCGGTCTCACCGGCAGCAAGCTCGACCCCCAGCACCGAATGCATCATCACGACCATGACGATGCAGATGCCCTTGGCGTAATCGACCCAATCGACGCGCGCAGCAGCCGGGGCCTTGAGTCCCCCGCGCGCGGCGATTGTGCCTGATGGTGCCATGGTGTCTCTTTTTGAGGCGTGTTCCGCCAGGATCTGCGTGAACGCGGGGCAGTTTGCCGCCTTGCGGCTTACGATTTCTTTACCGGTACAAGTGCTGTGCCGTTTTTTGTACGCGGGCTGTTCCCTCACCCCGGGAAAATGCTAAACCGCCTTGGAATAGGGATTTTGTTAACCAAGCCAAACAGGGTTTTTCATGCGCATTGCTATGATCGGCACGGGCTATGTGGGACTGGTGTCCGGGGCCTGCTTTGCGGATTTCGGTCACGACGTCGTCTGCGTCGACAAGGACGAGAAGAAGATCGCGGCACTTCATCGCGGAGAGATCCCGATCTACGAACCCGGGCTTGACGAACTGGTCGCGACGAATGTGAAGGCCAAGCGGCTGGAGTTCACCACCGATTTGTCCAAGCCGGTCGCCGATGCCGATGCCGTCTTCATCGCGGTCGGCACGCCGTCGCGCCGCGGCGACGGCCACGCCGATCTGTCCTACGTTTATGCCGCTGCGAAAGAGATCGCGCAGTCGCTGTCCGGCTTCACCGTGGTCGTGACCAAGTCGACCGTACCGGTCGGCACCGGCGACGAGGTCGAGCGCATCATCCGCGAGACCAACCCCAAGGCCGACGTCGTGGTCGCCTCGAATCCCGAATTCTTGCGCGAGGGCGCGGCGATCCGCGACTTCAAATTCCCCGACCGCATCGTCGTCGGCACCTCCGACGAGCGCGGCCGCAAGGTGATGAGCGACATCTATCGGCCGCTGTCGCTGAACCAGGCGCCGCTGATGTTTACGGAACGCCGCACCGCCGAGATGATCAAATACGCCGCCAACGCGTTTCTCGCGACCAAGATCACCTTCATCAACGAGATCGCGGACCTCTCCGAAAAGGCCGGCGCTAACGTGCAGGAGGTCGCGCGCGGCATTGGCCTGGACAATCGCATCGGCACCAAGTTCCTGCATGCTGGCCCGGGCTTCGGCGGCTCGTGCTTTCCGAAGGACACCAAGGCGCTGATCAAGATCGCGCAGGACTACGATGTATCCTTGCGCATCGTCGAATCCGTGCTGGCGGTCAACGAGAACCGCAAACGGGCGATGGCGCGAAAAGTGAGCCAGGCGCTCGGCGGCTCGCTGCGCGGCAAGACCATCGCCGTGCTCGGCCTCACCTTCAAGCCCGACACCGACGACATGCGCGACGCGCCGTCGATCCCGCTGGTCACGGGCCTGATCGATATGGGCGCGAAGGTGAAGGCGTTCGATCCCGTCGGCATGGAGCAGGCGAAGAGTGAGCTGCCCAGCATCACTTATTGCGAGGACGCCTATTCCTGCGCGGAAGGCGCCGATGCGATCGTCATCGTCACCGAATGGGTGCAGTTCCGTGCGCTCGACCTCGACCGGCTGAAGGCGACCATGGCCCAGCCCGTCATCGTGGACTTGCGCAACATCTACCGTCCCGAGGAGATGGCTACGGCCGGCTTCGTGTATGAGAGCATTGGACGACCGCCGGTGCAGGGCTGATAGCGGCAAATGATTGTCATACCCCGCGAAGGCGGGGTATCCAGTAATCCGCGATCTTCGTAATAACCGGGATCCGAGTTTGCTGGATCACCCGCACAAGTGCGCACAAGGCGGGTGACGACGGAAGCGAGATATTTGCCCCGCAGTTTCGACACGCCCCTCCCGATCGATGCCGTGCTCGACGAGCTCTCGCGCACGCTGGAGGCGCATCATGCCGCCGTGCTGGTGGCGCCGCCGGGCGCCGGCAAGACCACGCGCGTGCCACTGGCGCTGCTCGATGCCCCCTGGGCCAAAGGCAAGAAGATCATCGTGCTGGAGCCGCGGCGCATCGCGGCGCGCGCCAGCGCCGACCGCATGGCCAAATCGCTCGGCGAACGCGCCGGCGAGACCGTCGGCTATCGCGTCCGCTTCGGCTCGAAAATCTCGCGCGCGACCCGCATCGAGGTGGTGACGGAGGGCATCTTTACCCGCCAGATCCTCGACGATCCCGAACTGTCGGGCATCGCCGCAATCCTGTTTGACGAATTCCACGAGCGTTCGCTCGATGCCGATATGGGCCTCGCGCTCGCGCGCGATGCGCAAACCGGCCTGCGCGAGGATTTGCGCATCCTCGTGATGTCGGCCACGCTCGATGGCGCCCGCGTGGCAAAATTGCTCGGCGAAGTGCCCGTCGTCGAAAGCGAGGGCCGCGCCTTTCCGGTCGAGACGCGCTATCTCGGCCGCAAGGCGGACGCGCCGGTGGAGCGGCAGATGGCGGATGCGATCGCCTCGGCGCTGCGCGCCGATGCCGGCTCGGTGCTGGCGTTCCTGCCGGGCGCCGCCGAAATCCGCCGCACCCAGAATTTTCTCGGCGAGCGTATACAGGATTCCAGCATTGAAATCGTGCCGCTGTTCGGGGCGCTCGACGCCGCCGTGCAGGATCGTGCCATCTCGCCGGCGCCCAAGGGCACGCGCAAGGTGGTGCTGGCGACCTCGATCGCGGAGACCTCGCTCACCATCGAGGGCGTGCGCATCGTGGTCGATTCCGGTCTTGCCCGCGTGCCGCGCTACGAGCCCGACATCGGCCTGACCCGGCTCGAGACCGTGCGCGTCTCGCGCGCGGCGGCGGACCAGCGCCGCGGCCGCGCCGGCCGCACCGAGCCCGGTGTCTGCTACCGGCTCTGGGATGAACCTCAGACAGCCTCGCTCGCGCCCTACAACCAGCCCGAGATCCTCAGCGCCGATCTGTCCTCGCTGGTGCTCGATCTCGCGCAATGGGGCGTCGCCGATCCTGCCGCGCTGTCGTTTCTCGACCCGCCGCCGCAGCCGGCCTGGAAGGAAGCAAAAAGCCTGCTCGCCGAGCTCAACGCGCTCGATGGCGATGGCCGCATCACCGCGGAGGGCAAGAGCCTGCGCGCGCTGGCGCTGCCGCCGCGGCTCGCGCGCATGATCGTGGATTCGCATCGTGCCGGCGAGGGCGAGGCCGCCGCCGAGATCGCCGCCATCATCACCGAGCGCGGGCTCGGCGGCGATAGCGTCGATCTCGAGCACCGTTGCGATCAGTTCCGCCGCGACCGTTCCCCACGCGCCGCAAGCGCGCGCGACCTCGCCCGGCGCTGGGCCTCGCAGGTGGCGGCGTCAGAGAAGATGGCGGCCGGTGAAGGTGATCTCTCGACCGGCCTGATGCTCGCCTACGCCTTCCCGGATCGCGTCGCGCGCAACCGCGGCAATGGCAGCTTCGTGCTCGCCAACGGTCGAGGCGCTGGCGTGGATCAGACCTCGTCGCTCGCGCGCGCGCCCTATATCGCGATCGGCGAGATGACCGGCACGGCGGCGAGCGGGCGCATTCTGCTCGCAGCGCAAATCTCGCAGGACGAGATCGAGCGGCATTTCGCCGAGCATATCGAATCCGTCGAGGAGATATCGTTCGATCGCGGCGCGATGGCGCTGCGGGCGCGGCGCAAGCGCGCGCTGCACGCGATCACGCTCTCCGAGGCGACACTTGCCGTGTCGCCCTCGGAGGACACCGCGCGCATCTTCGCAGACGGGCTGATCGCCGCCGGCCTCGACCGGCTGCCCTGGTCGAAGGCCGCAAGACAATGGCGCGACCGCGTGATGTTCTTGCGCAAGGCCGAGGGCGACAGCTGGCCCGATTTGTCCGACGACGGATTGATCGCGCGGCGCGACGATTGGCTGGTGCCGGCGCTCTACGACAAGATCGCGCTGAAGGATATCTCCGCCGGCGATCTCTCCGACGCGTTGATGGCGTTGTTGCCGTGGGAGATGCGCGCGCGGCTCGACCGCGAGGCGCCGACGCATTTCGAGGCTCCGACAGGCAGCGTGCTCGCGATCGACTATGAAGCCGAGCAGGGGCCGACCATCGCGGTACGGCTCCAGGAATTGTTCGGCCTCAACACCCATCCCTCGATCGCCGCCGGCAAGGTGCCGCTGGTGCTGGAGCTGCTGTCGCCGGCGCAGCGCCCGGTGCAGGTGACGCGCGATCTGCCCGGTTTCTGGCGCGGCAGCTACAGCGCCGTGCGCTCCGATTTGCGCGGCCGCTACCCGCGCCATCCCTGGCCGGAAGATCCGGCGAATGCGCCGCCGACCCGGCGGGTCAAGCCGCGGGGGACGTGAGCGTTACGAACACCCATTAACCGTCCGCTCATCCTTTTCGTCAAAATAGCACAGCTCCGGCCGCAGCGTCGCTCGCGGAGCGGCCTGCCGCGTGGTGAAATCGAGCTTCGGCTTCGAGTGGTGTGATGCGTAACATAATGATCTTCGCGGCGATCATGATCGGCCTCGGCACCTTCATGGCGCAGATGGCGGACAGGATGAGCTCCGCCTCGGCAACCTCGGTGCCGCGCACGGTAGCAGCCGCGTCCATCGCGCCGGCCGGCGGCCGCAGCCTCAGCATCCCCCGCGACGGCCGCGGCCACTTCCAGACTGAAGGTCGGATCGAAGGCCAGCGCATCGGCTTCATGGTCGACACCGGCGCCTCCGTGGTTGCGCTGAACGAGACCTCGGCCGCCCGTTTCGGCCTGCGTCCCTCGCGCGGCGATTACAACGCCACCGTCTCCACCGCCAACGGCACCATCAAGGCCGCGCGCACCCGCATCGCCATGCTCGATGTCGGCGGCCTTATCGTGCGCGACGTCGATGCCATGGTGCTGCCCGACGGGGCGCTGTCCGAGAACCTGCTCGGCCTTTCCTTCCTCTCCCGCCTCAAGCGCTTCGAATACGCCAACGGTCAGATGGTGCTGGAGCAGTAAAGGTTCTCCCAAAGACTCCAGCGATCACATATTTCAAGAAGATCCCTATTTCGGCCACTCTCGCGGCCAGATTTCCCCGTTACCAAACTGCCGCAATTATCATCCATAAGCTGCCATTCCCGCCTTCCGCTGCAGCCCGGCTTTCGCTAAGGCTGCATTAAATCTGGCTCTTTTTCACGAGACCGTCTCAATGTTCCCCAAGCCGAAATCCGTGTTGCTGCCCAACACCTATGCCTTCGAATCCGAGCCGATGGTGAAGGCCACGGGCTTTCGCGAATACGATGCGCGCTGGCTGTTCCAGAAGGAAATCAACCTGATGGGAATTCAGGCGCTCGGCATGGGGCTGGGCGCGCTGATCGCGGAGCTCGGCGTCAGCCAGGAGATCGTCACCGGTCATGATTTCCGCGGCTATTCGGCCTCGATCAAATATGCGCTGATTTCCGGCCTGATGGCAGCGGGCTGCAAGGTGCACGACATCGGGCTCGCGGTGACGCCGATGGCCTATTTCGCGCAGTTCGACCTCGACGTGCCCTGCTGCGCCATGGTCACGGCCTCGCACAACGACAATGGCTGGACCGGCGTGAAGATGGGCGCCAACCGCCCGCTGACCTTCGGTCCCGACGAGATGACGCGGCTGAAGGAGATCGTGCTGGGCGCCGAGTTCAAGAACAAGGCCGGCGGCTCCTATCAATTCCACGAGAATTATCCGGCGCGCTACATCGCCGACCTCACCAGCCGCCCGAAGCTCAAGCGCAAGCTCAAGGTCGTCGCGGCCTGCGGCAACGGCACCGCCGGCGCATTCGCGCCGCAGGTGCTGGAGGCGATCGGCTGCGAGGTGATCCCGCTCGACACCGAGCTCGATCACACCTTCCCGAAATACAATCCGAACCCCGAAGACATGGAGATGCTGCACGCGATCCGTGACGCGGTGCTGCAGCACAAGGCCGATGTGGGTCTCGGCTTCGACGGTGACGGCGATCGCTGCGGCGTCGTCGACAACACCGGCGAGGAGATCTTTGCCGACAAGGTCGGCGTGATGCTGGCGCGCGACATGTCCGCGATTCACAAGGATGCGCAGTTCATCGTCGACGTGAAGTCGACCGGCCTGTTCATCACCGATCCGGTACTGCAGAAGCAGGGTGCAAAAACCACCTACTGGAAGACCGGCCATTCCTACATGAAGCGCCGCACCCATGAGACGGGTGCGCTCGCCGGCTTCGAGAAGTCCGGCCACTTCTTCTTCAACAAGCCCTATGGACGCGGTTACGACGACGGTCTCGTCTCGGCGCTCGCGATCTGCGACATGCTCGATCGCGCGTCCGGCAAGTCGATGGCCGATCTCAAAAACGCGCTGCCGAAGACCTGGTCGTCGCCGACCATGTCGCCGCATTGCGCCGACGAGGTCAAATACGGCGTCATCGACAAGGTGGTGAAGCACTTCGAGGCCTTGCAGGCCAAGGGCGCCAAGATCGGCGGCCAGTCGATCCGCGATCTCGTCACCGTCAACGGCGTCCGCGTCACGGTCGAGGACGGCAGCTGGGGCCTGGTGCGTGCCTCCTCCAACAAGCCCGAGCTCGTCGTCGTGGTCGAGAGCCCGGTCTCCGAGCAGCGCATGCACGACATGTTCGAGATGGTGAACAGCGTGCTGCGCACCCATCCCGAAGTCGGCGAGTACAATCAGAAGATCTGAGGTGCAACTCCGGCCGTCATGCCCGGGCTTGTCCCGGGCATCCACGTTCTTCTCGCTGTGTCGATACGCGTGGATGGCCGGGACAAGCCCGGCCATGACGATGACCGATAAAGTCCGCGCCAGCGAGTAAACCTTAAGCCGCCACCACCGCCGGGATCGGCAGCGCGGTGACCGACTTGATCTTCTCCATCGCGAAGCGCGAGGTGACGTTCTTCAGCGGCACGGCGCTGATCAGCTTTTTGTAGAACACGTCATAGGCCTGCATGTCGGCGACGACGACGCGCAGCATGTAGTCGACGTCGCCGGCCATGCGATAGAACTCCATCACCTCCGGCATGGCGCTGACGGCGTCGGCGAACTTCTTCAGCCAGGCGTCGGAATGGTCGGAGCTCTCGACCGACACGAACACCGAGATGCCGAGCCCGATCTTGTTCTGGTCGACCAGTGCCACCCGCTTGGTGATCACGCCATCGGCCTCCAGGCGCTGGATGCGCTTCCAGCAGGGGGTCGAGGACAGGCCGACGCGGTCGCCGATCTCGGCGACGGAGAGGGAGGCATCGTCTTGGAGCACCATCAGAATCTTGCGGTCGATGGCGTCGAGGCGGCGGCTGGTCTCGGGGAGCGGGACGGCGAGATCGGTCATTTGAAGAACTTTGTTCCATATCATGGGCTGATTTCCCTGATATAGAGAAAATCTTTCCACGGCAAGCCTATATTCTCGCCACATCAGTGGAATCCCTCTGCTGCCCACCTCGCAAAAGCTCTTCAACTTCAACGCGTTGCGGAGCGGCCAGGCCGCCGCCGTGACGGGTGCATTTCAGCGCTGCGGCGGCCGCGGCGAATTGCAGCGCCTCCCGCACGCCGCCGCCTTCGGCGAGGCGAAGCGTGAAGGCGCCATGGAAGACGTCGCCGGCGCCGAGCGTATCGACGGCCTGAACCGGGAAGGCCCGCGTCTCCTCCAGTGCGCGGCTCTCGTTCAGCCAGATCGTGCCGCGCGGGCCGCGGGTGGCGGCGAGGAAGGCTGGCGTGAGCGCGGCAAGGCGCTGCAACGCCGCGCCGTCATCGGCGATGCCGGCGGTCTCCTGCACCTGTTCGCTGGCGAACAGCAGGTGCGAGGCGGCCGTGAGCAGGCCGTCCTGCAACGACATCGCGCGATCGACGCCGACGATGACGGCAATGCCGCGCCGGCGTGCCTCAGTGCAGAGGTCCGTGCAGAACGATGCGCAGCGGCTCTCGACGAGGACCGCCTGACAATCGGCGAGCAGCTTGTCGGCGTCGGGCAGCTCGACTGTCCAAAGGGCCGGATCGCGATAGATCGTGAGCGTTCGCTCGCCCGTCGCGTCAATGATGATGGCAGAGACGGGCGTGGTCGCATCAGGTATGCGCACGATATGGCTTGTGTCGATATTTTCGGATCTCATGCGCTCGAGAATGAAGCCGCTCGACGTCTCCTGCGCATCGCCCATCGGACCTGCGAACGCGACGCGGCCACCAAGCCGCGCGATCGCGATCGCGGCATTGAGCGCGTTGCCGCCGCAGATCTCCGCGAGATGGCTGGCATTCGCCTTGCTGCCGCGCGCGGGCACGGCCTCGACTCGAAACGTCAGGTCGCGCACGGGAATGCCGATGCAGAGGATGCCCGGCGCGATCACAGAGTGCGCCATCGGCGGTCAGCTCTTGTCGTGCACCCAGCGGCCGAGCAAATGATGCGCAATCGCAAACGGGTGCGGGCCGGCGAGCCCGTCGGGATGCGTCCGCGTCAGCATCAGAGCGGCCTCCTCACGCGTGAACCAGCGCGCATCCTCCAGCTCCGAGTGATCGACGACGATGTCCTCGCTCACAGCCCGCGCGCTGCAGCCGATCATCAGCGACGACGGATAGGGCCAAGGCTGGGTCATATAATATTGCACGTCGGTGCAGCGGATTCCGGATTCTTCGAGGATCTCGCGGCGCACCGCGTCCTCGATGGTTTCGGCCGCCTCGACGAAGCCGGCGAGGCACGAATACATGCCGGACGGAAACTGCTTCTGGCGGCCGAGCAGGCACTTTTCGCCGGAGGCGACGTGCATGATCACGACAGGGTCGGTGCGCGGGAAATGCTCGGCCTTGCAACTCGGGCACTCCCGCTTCCAGCCGCCTTCCTTCATCCCGGTCCGGGTGCCGCAATTGGCGCAATAACCATGGCGCTGATGCCAGCTCACCATCGACTTCGCCATCGCGATCGCCGACAGCTCCTGTGGCGGCACCGCGCCCTGCATCGCCATGCCGCGCAGCTCGTTGAGGGCGTAGTCTTCGCGCCCGATCAGCTTCTCGGACGCGGCCTGCGACAGGCCCATCCCGAACATCGCGGCGCCGTCGCGCAAGCCTAAGAAGATCGTGCCGGGATTGGCGCCGCATTTCAGCGCCTCGTCGATTCCGAGCAGCGCGCGCACTTTGTCGCCTTCGCGCTTCACCAGTAGCGAGTCGCGGTAGACCACATAGGCGCGCGAGGTCGGCTTCTGCTCCAGCGCGAACAGCTTTTCGTCATCGCGGCGCAGATGCGCGGCGCGGTCGAGAATGTTGGTGACGAAGGCCGGCTGCCCCAGCGGAAACGAGTCGAATGCTGACATGTCTTGTTCTTTCAACCCAACCAGATCTTGCGGCGAAGCGCGCTGATGAAAGTCTGCACCTCGGTGGCGTCGTGCGCCAAGGGCTGCATCACGCCCCAGACCGGCCGCGGCCAGGCGGCGTCACTGGTGCGGCGCGCGATGACGTGGACGTGAAGCTGCGGCACGAGGTTGCCGAGTGCCGCGATGTTGAGCTTGTCGCATCCGGTGATCTCCTTCAGCGCGCGCGAGACGCGGGAGATCTCCGTCATCAACTGCGCCTGCTGCACCTCGTCGAGATCAATGATCTCGACCGCATCCGCGCGTCGCGGCACCAGCAGCAGCCACGGATAATGCGCGTCCTTGATGACCAGCACCTTGGACAGCGGCAAATCGCCGATGTCGATAGTGTCCTCTTTCAGGCGGGAGTGCAGCGACCAGGCGGGTTCGGACATGAAGGTTTCCGGATGGCCCATTGGGAATCGGGCATGGCGGGGCGGAACCCCTGAATATTTGCGCCGACCATACGATACGGAATCTGATTGGGGAAGGATGGCGCTCCGCAGAGGCGGCATACGCGATCGTCGTCCTGGACAAGCGCAGCGCAGATCCAGGACCCATTACCACAGGATTGGGTTTGGCGAAGATTCGGGGTTACCGACTTCGTGCCACAAACTTCTCCTTGGGGTAATGGGTCCTGGCTTTCGCCAGGACGACGGTGGGGGCTTAGGCCTCCGCCAGCACCCGCGCATTGGCGCGGACCGAGGCTTCGCTGACGCGGATGCCGAGACCGGGGCCGTCGGGCACCACGACGTGGCCGCCGCGATTGGCGACGCGCTCTTCCAGCACGTCCTCGGTCAGCACATGATGCGGCATGTAGAATTCGCAGCCGAGCGAGATACCGGGCGTTGCCGCGATCAGCTGCGTGCCGGCGGCGAGCCCGATGCCGCCCTCCCACAGCGTGCCGCCATAGCCGGGCAGGCCGGCGATGTCGGCGATCGCCATGATCGCTTGCGCCTCGAACAGGCCGCCGGCCTTCATCAGCTTGATCGAGACGGCATCTGCCGCCTCGCGGCGCACCACCTCCATCATGTCGCGGCGGTCGAAGCAGCTTTCGTCCGCGAGCACGGGTGTCTCAAGCGCCGCCGTGAGCTGCGCCATCACGTCGAGAAATTTGCGCGGCACCGGCTGCTCGATGAAGGTCGGTGCAAACTGCTCGACGTCGCGCAGGATCTTGATGGCGCCGAATGGCGCTAAGGCCTGGTTGTAGTCGACGCGAAGGTCGACCTTGTCGCCGAACTCGTTGCGGATCGCTGCGAGATGATCGAGATCCTCGCGATGCGGCTTCACGCCGGTCTTGACCTTGTAGATGACATTGCCGTCCGGAACCATCTTCCGCATGCGTTCGAGATCGGCGGCGAAATCCGGATCGGCGATCGAGAACGACAGCGGGATCGTGTCGCGCACGCGGCCGCCGAGCAGGTCGGCGACCGAAAGTCCCGACGATTTGCCGACGATGTCGAGCAGCGCCATTTCGATCGCGACCTTGGCTTCGGCATGTCCGACCAGCGCGCGATCAAGCTCGGCCATCAGCGCGCGGATGCGGCGCACCGGCTTGCCGAGCACGATCGGCCGCAAATAGATGTCGAGCGCGGAGAAGGCCGCTTCCGGCGTTCCCGTGAACACTTCCCACGGTGCGGCCTCGCCCCAGCCGATCACGCCGTCGCTGGAAGTGAGCTCGATCAGCACGCGCTTCACCGTGCCCTTGACGTTACCGACGCCTTGCAGGCGCGCCATCTTGATCGGGCTCTCGATCAGGAACAGCCTGATGCGTTCGACGGTTGCTTCGGTCATGTCAGGCCCCCATTGACGTGCCAGACCTGGCCGGTGACGTAGGATGCTTTCGCGGACGCCAGGAAGGCGATGATCTCGGCCACTTCCTCCGGCCGCCCGCGGCGGCCCATCGGGATCAGCGCCTCGGTCGCGGCGATCTGTTCGGGTGAAAGCCGGCTTTCGCTGGGCTTGTCCTTGACGATGAGGCCCGGCGCGACTGCGTTGACGGTGATGCCCTCCTTGGCGAGCTCGACTGCGGTGAGCCGTACCAGCGCTTCGAGCGCGGAGCGGCTCGCGGCCGTCGCTGCGAAGGGCGCGAACTCCGGCCGGATCGCGTGCGCGACGAAGGACGACACCGCCACGATCCGCGAATCTCGCCCTGCACGCAGCAGCGGGAGCGCCGCGTCCACCAACCGCGTGAACGCCAGCGCCGATTCGTCCATCGCCTTGCGGAACTCATCCGCCGGCGTACCGATGGCGCTGCCGCGGCGGGCATGGCCGCCGACGAGGATCAATCCATCGAGTCGGCCGAAGGCGCTTTGCGTAGCGGCGACGGCGTCGGTGACCGCGGCCTCCTCGGCGAGGTCGCCGAGGCATTTCGCGACGATCGCGCCTTGCGCTTCGGCTTCCGCTGCGGTGGCGTCGAGACCGGCTGCGTTGGAGCGCGTGTGCAGCAGCAGCGCGGTGCCGGGCTCCGCGAGCAGTTTTGCAGTGGCGCGGCCGATGCCGCTGGCGGCGCCGGTGACAAGATAGACGCGGTTGATTTCAGGCATCACGGTACTGCGTTGGTCGGCGGCAATGCGCCGGTGCGGTGGAAATGGCTGAGGAAGGCGCGCGTCGCTGCTTCCTGCGGATTGTCGATCACCTGCCGCGCCGGGCCTTCCTCGACCACGACGCCGTCGCGCATGAAGATCAGACGGTCGGCGACTTCGCGGGCAAAGGCGATCTCGTGGGTCACGATCACCATGGTCATGCCCTCCGACGCCAGCTGCTGGATCACGGCCAGCACCTCGCCGACAAGCTCGGGATCGAGCGCGGAGGTGGCCTCGTCGAACAGCATCACGTCCGGCTCCATGGCCAGTGCGCGGGCAATCGCGACGCGCTGCTTCTGTCCGCCGGAGAGCGTTGCCGGATATTGGTCGGCCTTCTCTGCAAGGCCCACCTTGGCGAGCTGCGCGCGCGCGAGCGTCGCGGCGTCCGCCTTGGCCATGCGCCGCACGGTGACCGGCCCCTCCATCACGTTCTGGAGCGTCGTCATGTGCGGGAACAGATTAAAATGCTGGAACACCATGCCGGTGGTGGCGCGGAATCTGGCCAGCGTCTTCACATCGGGAAGCTTCGTACCCTCGCCGAACGAAAAGCTCGTGTCGCCAACGCGGACGCTGCCGCCGTCGGGCGTCACCAGGAGGTTGATGCAGCGGAGCAGCGTCGACTTGCCGGAGCCGGATGGGCCGATCAGCGCCACGACGCCGCCCTTGGTGACGTCGAGGCTGATGTTCTTCAAGACCTCGTTGCTGCCAAAGCTCTTGCGCAGGGCACGGATCTCGATCTTGGAAGAGGTGTCGCTCATTCGCCGACCGCCAGTCGCTTCTCGCCGCGCCGGACCATGATGGTCAGGGGAATCAGGATCGCCGCATAGGCGACCGCGACGGCGGTGTAGGTTTCCAGCGGACGGTAGCTGTCATGGGCGGCGACCTGGCTCTGGTAGACGAGGTCCGGCACGGCCAGCACCGAGACTAGCGAGGTGTTCTTGAACTGGATGATCGACTGGTTCATCAGCGCCGGGATCATGCGCTTGATCGCCTGCGGCAGCACGATGCGCCGCATGCTCTGGCCCGGCGTCATGCCGAGCGCGGCGCCGGCTTCGGACTGGCCGCGATCGATCGAGATGATGCCGCCGCGGATGATCTCCGAATAGAACGAGCCGCCATACAGCGAGAGCGCCAGCGCCGAGGCCGTGATCGGCGTCATCTCGACACCCGCCAGGATCGGCAGCGCGTAATAGAACCAGATCAGCTGCACCAGGATCGGCGTGCAGCGGAACGCCTCGATGAACGTGAGCGCGAGCAGGCGCACCGCGCGAAATCGCGACAGGGTGCCGAACGCGCCGAACAGGCCGAAGACGAGGCCGAGCACGACGATGACCACGGTAAAGCCAACGGTAACGCCGAGCCCGTTGAGAAAGAGCCAGCGATAGCTCCAGAGGATGCCGAAGTCCCACTGATACATGCGTGCTTAACTCATACCCGAAACTTGTCGTCATGCCCGGGCTTGTCCCGGGCATCCACGTTCTTGGTGGCGCGGGTCAGACGTGGATGGCCGGGACAAGCCCGGCCATGACGTGCGGAGACTCAGGCGCTCATCACACCTTACAACGAAACGCCCGGCGGAATGTCCGCCTCGGTCACGCCCACCAGCTCCATGTTGGTGATGATCGCGTTGCGGATGAAGCCGAGGCCCTTGTTGAAGTCGATCCAGGTGTTGACGTAGTCGCGCCAGGTCTTGTCGGTCTCGCGGCGGAAGCCGGCGTTCGACGTGGTGGCGAAGATCGGCGTCGGCAGCACGAACTGGCCGAGCGAAGGGTTTTTCTTCAGCACGGTCAGCGACAGCATGGTGATCAGGCACTGCGCGTCGACGCGGCCGGTCTGCAGCGCGGCGGTGGCGTCGTCAGCGGTCTTCAACCGCGAGATCTGCGCCTTCGGCGTCAGGCGGCTGACGACCTGGTCGTGCGAGGAGCCCTGGTCGACCGCGATCTTGACGTCGGGCGAGTTCAACTCGGCCCAGCTCTTCGGCTTGAAGTCCTTCTTGCAGAGGATGCCGAAGGCGTTGTTGAAGACCGGCACCGAGAAGTCGACCACCAGCGCGCGCTTCGGGGTCGGGTTGAGGCCGAAGAAGATGTCGATCTTGTTGGACTGCAGGTCGAGCACCGAATTGCCCCAAGTGGTCTCGGTGATCTCGAGCTCGGCCTCCATGTCCTCGGCAAGCGCCTTGGCGATGTCGACGTAAAAGCCCTTCCACTGGCCGGTCGAAAGATCCTTCATGTAATAGGGTGCGCCGCCGCCGACCGCGCCGATCCGCATCTTCTTGGTGCGGCGGATGCGGGCGAAGGTCGATTCGTTGGTATCGGCGGTCTGCGCCACGGCCGGGGAGGCCAGCGTCGCCGCAGCCATCGCGCCAAGTCCGACAATCGATGCAACATCACGACGTGTAACCATTGGGATCAATCGCTTTTCTGTTGGAAGGAGTTCCGGCAGCGTTCTTACCAAGGCGCCTCCGGCAGTGAAAGCACAGCCTATCGGCTGTGCAGAGCGGGAATTGCCCGGATGCTGGGCAAGCCACTACGAAGCCCAGCCCGTTCAAGCCGATACCCGCTTGCTTTCCGGGCCTTTTGGCCCCAAATAGGGACCGGGAGATTGGCGGTGGACGAGCCACTCGCCAACCGGGTCAGGTCCGGAAGGAAGCAGCCCTAACGAGGTCCGGATCGGGTCGCTCGTCAGTCTCCTACCTGTTTTTCCGAGCGAATTGCGCCGGCGGCTCGGGCCGCCAGCGCGCTCCTTTCCGCAAAGCCGGCCGAAAGACACTTCATTGCGGATCGACCGATGACCGACGCTGGCGCCCCTCCCAACCCTGATAGCGCCGGCCAGGCCAGCACGCCCTACCGGGTGCTGGCGCGGAAATACCGTCCCTCCAGCTTCGACGATCTGATCGGCCAGGAAGCCGTCGTCCGCACCGTCTCCAATGCATTCGAGACCGGCCGCATTCCGCAGGCGTGGATCCTCACCGGCGTCCGCGGCGTCGGCAAGACCACCACCGCGCGCATTCTTGCCCGTGCGCTCAACTACGAGATGCCGGATGGCTCGGTGAAGGGCCCGACGGTCCAGATGCCGACGCTCGGCGTGCATTGCCAGGCGATCATGGAAAGCCGGCACATGGACGTGCTGGAGATGGACGCGGCCTCGCATACCGGCGTCGACGACGTCCGTCAGATCAATGACAGCGTCCGCTACGCCCCGGCCAGCGCCCGCTACAAGGTCTACATCATCGACGAAGTCCACATGCTGTCGACGGCGGCGTTCAACGCCTTCCTGAAGACGCTGGAGGAACCGCCGGAGCACGCCAAATTCGTGTTCGCCACGACGGAGATCCGCAAGGTTCCGGTCACGGTGCTGTCGCGCTGCCAACGTTTTGACCTGCGCCGCGTCGAGGCCGACGTGCTGATGAAGCATCTCGCCAACATCGCGGCCAAGGAAAACGTCGAGATCGAGCCTGAAGCGCTCGGCATCATCGCGCGCGCCGCGGAAGGCTCGGTGCGCGATTCGCTCTCGCTGCTCGATCAGGCGATCGCGCATGCGGCGGGCACCGTGAAGGCCGATGCCGTCAGGCAGATGCTGGGGCTTGCCGACCGCACCCGTGTCATCGATCTTTTCGATTCTCTGGCGCGTGGCGACATCGCGTCCGCATTCAAGGAGTTCCGTGACCAGTACGACGTCGGCGCCGATCCGATCGTGGTGCTCTCGGATCTCGCCGAGTTCGTCAATTTCGTCACCCGCGTGAAGATCGTGCCGGCGACCGCCGACAACGTCGCCTATGGCGAGACCGAGCGCGTGCGCGCGCGGGATTTCGCCTCGAAGATCTCGATGCGCGTGCTGTCGCGGATGTGGCAGATGCTGCTCAAGGGCATCACCGAGGTGCAGGCCGCGACGCGGCCCGCCGCGGCCGCCGAGATGGTGCTGGTGCGCATCGCCTATGTCGCCGACCTGCCGACGCCGGACGAAGCGATCAAGATGCTGGAGCAGAACGGCGGGGGTTCGCCGGTCGTGAGCGGTGGCAGTGCCGCGCGCAACGCGCCGGCGGGGCCGACGGCGTCCGCGGCTCCGGTTCGCATGCCGACATCGTCGCCGTCCTCGTTCGGCGGCGGTGGTGCCCGTCCGCAGATGGCAACGCCCGCGCCGGATCCGCAAGCTGCTGCGCCTGTATTGCGCGTCACGAGCTTCACCCAGCTCGTCGCGCTGGCCGGGCAGAAGCGCGACCTCCTCACCAAGGGCGCGCTCGAAGGCGACATGCGCCTCGTTCGCTTCGAGGAGGGCCGGCTCGAAGTCGCGCTCGAGCCCAACGCCTCCAAGACCATGATTTCCGATCTCGCGCGCAAATTCGAGCTCTGGACCGGGCGCCGCTGGACCGTGATCGTGTCCAACGAGCCGGGCCAGCCGACGCTGCGCTCGGTGAGCCAGGCGGCCAAGCAGGAACATGCGCGCACCGCCGAGGCCGATCCGCGCGTGCGCGAGGTGCTGTCGCGTTTTCCGGGTGCGAAGGTCGTCGAGGTCCGCAGGCTTGCCCCCGAGGCGCCGGAATCCGATATTAACGCCGACTATGGCAGTGACGATCCGCCCGACGGTTCCGACGGCGACGATCTCTAGAGCCAATTTTCCAAGGACAGCACCGATGGTCGATATTTTCGGCATGATGAAGCAGGCGCAGCAGCTGCAATCCAAGATGCAGGAGATGCAGGACCAGCTCGCCAACGTCGAGGTCGAGGGCATCTCCGGCGGCGGTCTCGTCGCCGTGCGCATGACCGCGAAGATGGACGTCAAGGGCGTCAAGATCGATCCTTCGCTGATGAAGGCGGAAGAGCGCGAGGTGCTCGAGGATCTGCTCGTCACCGCGTTCGGCGAGGCCCGCCGCAAGGCGGAAGCCGCCATGCAGGAGAAGATGCAGTCGCTCACCGGCGGGCTCGGCCTGCCGCCCGGGCTGTCGGGGCTGTTCGGCCAGTAATATGGGCGCTGTTGCGGGTCCTGAGATCGAGCGGCTGGTCCAGCTTCTCGCGCGGCTGCCGGGCCTCGGCCCGCGCTCGGCGCGGCGCGCGGCGCTGCATCTGATCAAGAAGCGCGAAGCGCTGATGATGCCGCTGTCCTCGGCCATGCAGGTCGCGCTCGAGAAGGTCCAGGTCTGCAAGACCTGCGGCAACATCGACACGCAAAGTCCCTGCACGGTCTGCACCGATCCGAAGCGCGATCCCTCGATGATCGTCGTCGTCGCCGACGTTGCCGATCTCTGGGCGCTGGAGCGGGCCAATGCCACTCAAGGGCGTTATCACGTGCTGGGCGCGACATTGTCGCCGCTCGACGGCGTCGGCCCGCAGGACCTCACCATCGAGGCGCTGGTCGCGCGCGCGCATGAGGCGCAGGTGAATGAGGTCATCCTGGCGCTGAATGCCACCGTCGACGGCCAGACCACGGCACACTACATCACCGACCTGCTTCAGGACGCCAACGTAAAAGTAACCCGGCTCGCTCATGGTGTGCCGGTCGGCGGCGAGCTTGATTATCTCGATGAAGGTACGCTATCGGCCGCGATGCGGCAGCGCACCCTGTTCTAGCCATCCAGACTTACGGAACGGACGACATGACGAAACTTTTCGCCACACGATGGGCTTTGGTCGCGACGCTGACGATGCTGGCGACGCCGGCCATCTCCGCGCAGCAGGACGACGGGGCTCCGCCGCCGTCGAAGCCCGGCAAGCCGATCAATGCCGGCGAGGTGCTCTCGGGCGAGCTGAACACGATGAAAGTGCGCGACGTCAAGAACGTCGGCAAGCGGGTTGCGACCTACCAGATCACCTCCGAGCCGCGCCGGCTGCCGCCGCCGAACGGGCTGTGCAATCTCGAGACCGGCCCCGAAACCTTCCAGCTCGTTCCCAGCGGCGACGCGCAGGCCGCACAGTTGAAGACGTTCGCCGGCAAGGAGATCTCGGTCAAGGTCGACGAGATCGCCTGCGCCAGCGACCCCGGCCAGATGAGCGAGGCCGTGATCACGAAGTGGAGCCTGATCAAGAAGCAGTAGGGGGGCAGCAGATTGGGATGCCGTAGGGTGGGCAAAGCGAAGCGTGCCCACCACCTCCTCTAACTGTTAGCGCGATGGTGGGCACGGCGCGTCGCGCCTTTGCCCACCCTACGGCAGTGTCAAACCCTCACCGGCCCCAGCGCATCGAAATGCCCGCGCTTCTGCAGCCAGGCCAGCAGCACCAGGCTCGGGATCGCCACCAGCATGCAGATCACGAAGAACAGCGGCCAGCCGGTGGTATCAGCCACGAAGCCAGCGCCTGACGAGAGATAGGTCCGCCCCACCGCGGCAAGTGCTGTGAGCAGCGCATATTGCGTCGCCGTGTGCAGCGGGTTCTGGCAGAGCGCCGAAAGATAGGCGACGAAGATCACCGTGCCGATGGCGCTAGTGAAGTTCTCACAGGTGATGGCGAAGGCGAGCGCCCATTGGCTGGTGCCGACGAAGGCCAGCCAGGAGAAGGAGAGGTTCGCGAGCGCCTGCACCACGCCGCCGATCCAGAGGCTGGTCGCAAGCGAATAGCGCCGGGCGACGAAGCCGCCGGCAAAGCCGCCGATCAGCGTCGCAGCGAGGCCCACCCCCTTCACGATCGCCGCATAGTCGTTGCGGGAGAAGCCGAGGTCGATCACGAACGGTGCGGTCATCGTGCCGGAGAAGGCGTCGGTGAATTTGAACAGCACGACGAAGGCGAGTGCCGCAAGCGCGTCCTTGCGCGTCAGGAATTCCGAGAAGGCGCCGACCGCCGCGTGCAGCACGCGCGCGAACGCGGTCTGCGTCTGCGTCGCGGCTTCCGCCCGCAATGACTGCTCGGGCTCGGTCGCGACCAGCGCCGTGATCGTCCCGATCAGCACCATCGCCGCCATCACCACATAACCCCACATCCATGCGGACGTGCGGGTGATGCCGGTGCTCTCGAAGCCCGAGACGATGAACAGCGCGCCGGCGGTCGAGACCAGCATGCCGATGCGATAGGCCGCGACATAGGACGCCATGCCGGCGGCCTGCTCGCTTTCCGGCAGGCTCTCGACGCGGAAGGCATCGACCACGATGTCCTGCGTCGACGAGGCCGTCGCCACCAGCAATGCGCCGAGCGCGACGTAGAACGGCGAGCGGGCGGGATCGGTCAGCGCCAGCAGCAGGATCGCGATGATCAGCAGCAATTGCGAGAACAGCAGCCAGCCGCGCCGCCGCCCGAACGCTCGCGTGAACAGCGGCACATGCATTGCATCGACCAGCGGCGCCCACAGGAATTTCAGCGTGTAGGGCGTGCCGACCAGCGCAAACAGCCCGATGGTCTTGAGATCGACGCCCGATTCCCGCATCCACACCAGCAGCGTCGAGCCCGACAGCGCCAGCGGCAGCCCGGACGAGAAGCCGAGGAACAGCACGATCAGCACCCGCGGCTGCAGGTAAACGGCAAGGCTGTCACGCCAGGAGGTGGGGGCCGTGCCGGAGCCGGCAGGGGAGGTCGCGTCGGGTGCGGTCATGGCGGGGTGTTAGCAGATTCTGGGAGCGCTGCCTCTTCTCCCTCTCCCCGTTCTGACGGGGAGAGGGTCGGGGTGAGGGGCCTCTCTCCACAAATGAGATGGTTGTGAGACCTGTACCCCCTCACCCGGATCGCAAGGGCGATCCGACCTCTCCCCGCAAGCGGGGCGAGGTAAGGAAAGTCACTCCCCCGCCTGGAGCTTCCGCGGGAACAGCTCGGCAGCGCCGGTCGCGACCAGATGCGGTGCTTCCGGCGCATCGCTCTTGCTGAAATCGAGCTCTTCGATGCGCCCGGCGCGCTTCTCGATCTTGTCGGCGGAGATCAGTACCTGCCGCACGTCTTCGTTGGCGTCGGCAAAGTGCTTCTGCAGCTTGAGCACGCGATCGCGCAGGCGGCCGAGGTCGTCGCCGAGCTTGATCACCTCGGTGCGGATCTGGTCGGCGGCGTCGCGCATGCGCGCGTCCTTCATGATCTGCTGCATCACCTGGATCGCCAGCATCAAAAGCGACGGCGACACCAGCACGACGCGGGCGCGATACGCCTTCTGGATCACGTCGTCGAAACCGTCGTGGATTTCGGCGTAGACCGATTCCGACGGCACGAACATCAGCGCCATGTCCTGGGTCTCGCCGGCGACGAGATATTTTTCGGCGATGTCGCTGACATGCTTCATGACGTCGCCGCGCAGCCGCTGCGTGGCGATCCGCTTTTCCTCGTCGCTGCGCGCGTCATGCAGCGCGGTCATCGCCTCCAGCGGAAATTTCGCGTCGATGCAGAGCGGCCGCTGGTCGGGCAGGAACACGACGCAGTCCGGACGCTTGCCGGTCGAGAGCGTGAACTGGAACTCGTAGGCGCCCTTCGGCAGACCGTCCTGGACGATCGCCTCCATCCGCGCCTGACCGAAGGCGCCGCGCGACTGCTTGTTGGCGAGCACGTCGCGCAGGGTCGTCACCTGCGTGGTGAGGTCGGTGAGGTTCTTGTGCGCGCTGTCGATGATGCCGAGCCGCTCGTGCAGCGCGCGCAGGCTCTCCATGGTGTTGCGGGTGGTGTGCTCCATGGACTGGCCGACGCGGTGGGTCACCGAATCCAGCCGCTCGTTGACCGCGCGTGCCATGTCGGCCTGGCGGCCGGCCAGCGTCTGGGTCATGGCGTCGACCCGCCCCGAAGCCTCGCTCTGGGCATGCAGCATCTGGCTGATGCGCTCCTCGAGTTCGTCGGCGCGGATGGCGTTGGCCATCGCGAGTTCCGCCCCGCGCCGCCCGGAGCGCGCGATCACGACGGCGATCACCACCATCAGGATGAGGACCAGGGCGCCGAAGCCGATCAGCGCGTCCACGGTGCGCACCGACCAGTCGCCGAGCATGAAAATGATCTCGTTCATGCCCCTGCTTCTAGCCGATTCGCTCGGCGGCACGAACGAATAGCGAACATTTAGGGTAAATGCCCCGTTAATTTTTATGGTTAACGAAACCCGAAGTTTTATGGTTAGCGGAGGGTTAACGGGGTTCCCGGCCGGATTGACCGCATCGAACGCCCGGCTTAAATCGCGGCCATGGCCCTCAGAGAAATCATCATCCTGCCCGACAAGCAGCTGCGTCTGGTCTCCAAGCCGATCGAGAAGGTCACGCCGGAGATCCGCAAGCTTGCCGACGACATGTTCGAGACCATGTACGACGCGCCCGGCATCGGGCTCGCGGCGATCCAGATCGCGCAGCCGCTGCGGCTGATCACCATGGACCTCGCCAAGCCCGACCAGGACGGCGAGACCAAGCCCGAGCCGCGCGTCTTCATCAATCCGGAAATCCTCTCCTCCTCGGAGGACCTGTCGGTCTACGAGGAAGGCTGCCTGTCGATCCCCGAATATTACGAGGAGGTCGAGCGTCCCGCGAAGGTGCGGGTGCGCTACATGGATCTGGACGGCAAGGTGCACGAGGAGGACGCGGAAGGCCTCTACGCCACCTGCATCCAGCACGAGATCGACCATCTCAACGGCGTGCTGTTCGTCGACTATCTGTCAAAGCTCAAGCGCGACCGCGTGCTGAAGAAGTTCGAGAAAGCCGCCAAGCGCGCGGAGTGAGTAGGGTTCTCTCTCGTCGTCATGGCCGGGCTTGACCCGGCCATCCACGCCTTGCTTGCTTTGTCGCCAAGACCGTGGATGCCCGGGATAAGCCCGGGCATGACGGAGAAACCATCCTTACCGAGCGCCGCCACATGCCCCTCCGCCTGATCTTCATGGGCACGCCCGATTTCTCCGTGCCGACGCTGCTCGAGCTCGTCGCGCATGGCCACGAGATCGCGGCCGTGTATACGCGCGCGCCCAAGCCCGGCGGCCGGCGCGGCCTGCAATTGCAGCCGACCCCGGTGGAAGAGGCCGCGCGAAAGCTTGGCGTGCCCGTGCTGACGCCGAAGACGCTGAAGACGCCGGAGGCGCTGGAAGAATTTCGCGCCTTCGACGCTGATGCGGCCGTCGTCGTCGCCTATGGCATGATCCTGCCGCAGGCGATCCTCGATGCGCCAAAGCTCGGCTGCTATAATCTGCACGCCTCGCTGCTGCCACGCTGGCGCGGCGCCGCTCCCATCAACCGCGCGATCATGGCCGGCGATGCCGAGAGCGGCGTGATGGTGATGAAGATGGATGTCGGGTTGGACACCGGCGACGTCGCCATGGCGGAACGGCTCGCGATCACGGACAATATGACCGCGCTCGATCTGCACGATCGTCTGTCCCGGCTCGGTGCCGATCTGATGGTGCGCGCCATGGCCGCGCTCGCCCGCGGCGGGCTTCAGCTCAAGCAGCAGAGTGAGGACGGCGTCACCTATGCCGCCAAGATCGACAAGGCCGAAGCGCGGATCGACTGGACCAGGCCCGCGCGCGAGGTGCTGCGCCATATCCACGGCCTGTCGCCGTTTCCCGGCGCCTGGGCCGAGCTTGAGAATGCGCGGGTAAAAATCCTGCGCTGCGAGCTGGCGAAAGGCGCGGGCGCACCCGGCGAGGTGCTCGACGATCACCTCACCATCGCCTGCGGCGAGGGCGCAATCCGCCTTCTCGAGCTCCAGCGCGAAGGCAAGGCGCGCATGCAGGCCGCGGACTTCCTGCGCGGCGTGCCGTTGAAGCCCGGCGCCAAATTCACCTGACGCTGTCATACCCCGCGAAGGCGGGGTATCCAGTACGCCGAGGCTTCTCGGTCGAATGGATAGGCTGCGGAGTACTGGATCGCCCGGTCGAGCCGGGCGATGACAGCGAAACTGGACAAGATGCCCCGCTACAAGCTCATCATCGAATATGACGGCGCGCCGTTCTTCGGCTGGCAGGTGCAGGAGACGCTGCCCTCGGTGCAAGGCGCGCTGGAAGCTGCCGTCAAGGCGATGATCGGCGCCGATGCACGCGTGCACGGCGCGGGCCGCACCGATGCCGGCGTGCATGCGCGTGGCCAGGTCGCGCATGTCGATATCGACAAGCAGTTTCCGCCGGGCCGCTTTCGCGACGGCTTGAACGCGCATTTGCGCCCGCATCCGATCGCTGTGCTCGAGGCGGACATCGTGCCTGATAGTTTCGAGGCGCGCTTCTCGGCCATCAAGCGCCACTATCGCTACCGCATCGTCAACACCCGCGCCAATCTCGCGCTCGACGCCGGCCATGCCTGGCGCGTGCCGCGCCGGCTCGACGCCAATGCGATGCATGCGGCGGCACAACGTCTGCTCGGCAAGCACGATTTCACCACCTTCCGCGACACCGAGTGCCAGGCCAAATCGCCGGAGAAAACTCTCGATCAGCTCGACGTGCTGCGTGATGGGCGCGAGATCACGATTCTCACCTCGGCACGCTCGTTCCTGCACAGCCAGGTGCGCTCGATGGTGGGATCGCTGATGTGGGTCGGCGAAGGCCGCTGGACTGCCGACGATCTCTCCGCAGCGCTCGCCGCGCGCAACCGCGCCGCCTGCGGCATCGTCGCCCCGCCGGACGGGCTGTATCTGATGCAGGTGGATTACTAGAGATTGATGCCGCCACAGGCGTCATGGCCGGGCTTGTCCCGGCCATCCACGTGCGTCAACATGCGACCATGCATGGGGGATGGGTGTACATCCTGGCGAGCGCGGCCAACGGCATTTTGTATGTCGGTGTGACGAATGACATTATTCGTCGCGTGTACGAGCATCGAAATGGACTCGTGCCAGGCTTCACCAAGAAGTACGGCGTCAAGCTGCTCGTCTATTTCGAGCGCTATGAGGACATCCAAACCGCAATCCAGCGCGAGCACAACATCAAGCATTGGTCGCGGACGTGGAAGGTGAGATTGATCCTGAAGGACAATCCCGAATGGAAGGATCTGTACGATACGATTGTCCAGTAAGGCGGGCCTGAGCTCCCGCCACTGCCGTCATGGCCGGGCTTGTCCCGGCCATCCACGAACTTTGTTTCGCGGTCGCAAAGAACGTGGATGCCCGGGACAAGCCCGGGCATGACGGCGGAGTGATTGGCGGCAGCGAGATAGCCTCACAGCCTACCCAAAATACCTCGCCAAAATCCCGCGATACACCTTCGTCAGCTGCTCCAGATCCCTGACCGGCACGCGTTCGTCGACCTGGTGCATGGTCTGGCCGACCAGGCCGAATTCGATCACCGGGCAATAGCTCGAGATGAAGCGTGCGTCCGAGGTGCCGCCTGAGGTCGACAGCTCCGGCTTGCGGCCCGTCACCTCCTCGATCGCGGACACCGCGAGCTCGGTGAACGGGCCGGGCTTGGTCACGAACACGTTCGAGTTCGAGGGCTCCCAGACGATGCGGGCGCGGATGCGGTTGCCGCAGGCTTTGGTCAGCCGCGTCTCGACCAGCTCGCGCAGGCTCGCCTGGGTGTGGTTGTCGTTGTAGCGGATATTGAATTTTGCGCGGGCTTGTCCCGGGATGACGTTGTTGGCGGTGTTGCCGACGTCGACCGAGGTGAATTCGAGATTGGAGGCCTGGAACTGCGCGCTGCCATGGTCGAGCGGCTCGTCCGAGATGGCCACGATCAGCCGGGCGATATCAGGCACCGGATTGGCGGCGCGGTGCGGGTAAGCGACGTGGCCCTGCACGCCGTCGACATACAGCGTGCCGGATTGCGAGCCGCGGCGGCCGACCTTGATGGTGTCCCCGAGCGCCTCGACATTGGAGGGCTCGCCGAGCACGCAATGGTCGAATGTCTCGCCGCGCTCGGCCGCCCACTTCAAGAGCTTGATGGTGCCGTTGATGGAGACGTCTTCCTCGTCGCCGGTGATCAGAAAGGAGATCGAGCCTTTGCCATCGGCGCGCGGCTTGCCGTCGTTGGCGGCAAGATGCTCCAGCACCGCGGCGACCGAGCAGGCGATGCCGCCCTTCATGTCGACCGCGCCGCGGCCATGCAGAAAGCCGTCCTTCACCTCGCCCGAGAACGCGCCGACGCTCCAGGCGCTCTCGTCGCCCGGCGGCACCACGTCGGTGTGGCCGGCAAAAGTGATGTGCGGCCCGTCAGTGCCGATCCGCGCATAGAGATTGTCGACGTCGGCGGTGCCGGGCTCACTGAAGGTGACGCGGTGGCATGTGAAGCCTGCCGCGTTGAGGGCTTTTTCAAGCACGCCCAGCGCACCGGCATCTTCAGGGGTTACCGAGGGGCAGCGGATGAGATCGCGGGCAATCGAGAGAGCATCGGTCATACGCCCCGCTTAACATGCATGCCGCCGGGTGGGCTAGCACTGGGCGGGACAAATTCGATCTCGCTCTGCTGGTCCCAGCTTTTCGCCGCAGGCGAGGCGGGCGCGGAGCCATCTTCAACCTCGGCCAACGGATCGGCGCCGAACCGGTTGTCGCCGGAGGTGCCGGGCACAATGAACATTTCCACGAGGCCCCAAAACCACGGAATGTGCACGGCCCAGGCGAGGGCAATAACCCAGTTTGATTCGGTCGGCAGCAGGTCCGAGAACTGGTCGAACAACGCGGGCACGAGGAAGAACGGAACCAGCCACCAGCCGCTCCGGTCGCGATCGTGCAGCCGCTTGGTCGCGGTTGCGAGATAGATCCACAGGAATAGCGAGCTGCCGAGCACCTTGAGGATGAGGGTCGGACGATCAGTCGTTACCAGCAGACGGTAGGCCCTGGGATCGACCACGTTGAAGATGTCGTCGACACCGAAATCGAAGTCGAGCTTGAAGTTGAAAGCGAAAGTTGCGGCCCCGTTCTGCACCTTGATGGCCTGGTCGATCATCCCGAGCATGCAAACCAGCACCATCACGATCAACAGCGCCTGCCACAGCAGTGCGCGGTTGATGCGGCCGTCGAAGCGGAACAGATACCAGGCCCAGTCCATGCCAAAGGCTCCGGGCGGAAGAGGTCGCCCGGATGTTGGTCGTGCTGGAAGGAGGATGGGTTCGATGGACCCTCGGTGTCGTCCCGGCGAAGGCCGGGACCCATACCGCGGAATCTCTCGATTGTGGATGGTCGGCGTACCGGACGACCAGTCTTCGCCAAACCGCCGCTTGGGGTTATGGGTCCCGGCCTTCGCCGGGACGACGTCGGAGAGGTAGACGTACGCGCGGATCAGTCCCGCAGCAGCTCGTTGATGCTGGTCTTGGAGCGCGTGCGCTCGTCGACGCGCTTGACGATGACGGCGCAGGCGGTGCTCGGGCCGATCTGGCCGTTCTTCATGGGCTTGCCGGGCAGCGCGCCGGGAACGACGACCGAATATTCCGGCACCTCGCCGATGAAGATCTCGCCGGTGTCGCGATCGACGATCTTGGTCGAGGCACCCAGGAACACCCCCATCGACAGCACCGCGCCCTTGCGCACGATCACGCCTTCGGCGACCTCTGAACGCGCGCCGATGAAGCAATCGTCCTCGATGATCACAGGCTCGGCCTGCAGCGGCTCGAGCACGCCGCCGATGCCGACGCCGCCGGAGATGTGCACGCGCTTGCCGATCTGCGCGCAGGAGCCGACCGTCGACCAGGTGTCGATCATGGTGGATTCATCGACATAGGCGCCGAGATTGACGAAGGACGGCATCAGCACGACGTTGCGGGCGATGAAGGCCGAGCGGCGCACGATGGAGCCGGGGACGGCGCGGAAACCGGCGTCGCGAAAGCGGTTCTCACCCCAGCCGTCGAACTTCGAGGGCACCTTGTCCCACCAGGCCGCCTTGCCGGGGCCGCCGGGAATGGCGCCCATGTCGTTGAGGCGGAACGAGAGCAGCACCGCCTTCTTCAGCCATTGATTAACCTTCCACTTGCCGTCGGTCCCGCGCTCGGCAACGCGGGCCTCACCCTTGTCCAGAATCTCCAGCGCGTGATCCACGGCGTCGCGGACCTCGCCCCTGGTCGAGGTCGAGACGCCGTCGCGCGCGTCGAAGGCGCCGTTGATGGTGGATTCGAGGGCGGACAGGGACATTTGGCGATCCTTGAGCGGTATTTGCGGGAATTTGGATCGCTTTTTCGGGACTTGGAGCGAGAGAGTCAAGAACGCAGTCGGCCATGTCCCGGCGCGTTCGGATGCGCCCGGGACATGGCCAGCGGCTATTTTGATGTGCCCGCGAGATCGATGCCGTTCACGATACCCTCGCAGAGGCCGGCGAGCTCATTTCCGAGTTCAGTCAAGGCCGGCGAGCGGTAGCGCGCGAAGGCGATAGCCGGATCAAGCCATCGCAGTTCGGCTTGACCGTCGGGAAAGCCGATCACGGCGAACTTCAGGGGGGCCTCGAGCAGCGCCGCACTATCGGCGGTCAGCAGGCGCGACATCAGCCGTGGGTGGAAAAAAAGGAGCTGACGCGCGGGGCCGATGGCGAAGCCGCCACGACTGAGCAGCATTTGCGGGTCGATCTCGTGCAGGATCCAGAGGTCTGCCGCGATAATTCCCTGCTTCAAGCGGGCGACCACCTCTTCGACGGTCAGCGAAGATGAGACCGACCGTTGAAACGAGCTTGCGGCCGAACCGCATCCGGAGAACGCCACGGATTGCAGTGTTTGCGACATCGGATCAGCCTTCGTTCAGCCTTGGTGCCCTGCTCGCATCGAACGCTTCGAGCGTCCGTGCAGAGTAGACCAACGAAGCACCCGCACCGATCGCAATTGCAACGCCGAGGGCCTCCGCGAGCTCCTCGCGGCTTGCGCCGTAACGTGCGGCGGCGTCGGCGTGAACCGCAATACACCCGTCGCAGCGGGCGGTCACGGCCGCCGCCAGTGCGATCAACTCGCGCGTCTTGTCGTCCAGCTTTCCTGTCTGGGCGCCAGCCGCCCCAAGTTCGCGATAGCCCTTCAGCGTCGCCGGGCTTAGGGCGCCAATGTCGCCGATCCGCGCCAGCAAGTCGCTGCGATAGGCGCTCCAATCCATCATCATTGTCTCTCTCCTCGAACGGCAGGGGTTGCCGAGCTCGAGAGATAGACGTGCGGTCTCGCCGGAGCCATCAGCTATGGGCGTATGGCCGCCATACAGCTTGCCGAAGCGTCAGGCGAATTGACGGAATTCTCCAGCGATGAAGTCCACCACGGCGCGAACCCGCCGGACCTTGCCGGCGTCGCGATGAAATCCCAGCCACAGCTCGCGGCTCGGGACGGGCGCCGGCGTCTTGATGGAACGAAGCGCGGGATAGGCTGAGGCCAGGCGCGTTGGCAAGCAAACCAGCCCCGCGCCGGCGGCGGCTGCCGCGGCCTGACCATCGCGGCTGTTGCTGCAGAATCCAACATGTGCCAGCGGCAGATAGCGACGCAGCCATTTCGTCTCCGCAACGCTTTCGGCGAGCGCCGCGTTCATCGTGATGAGCGCAGCGTCGGCGCCACCGCCCGAAAAATCGGGCGGTCCCTTTACCTTGAGATACGCAGCAGCAGCATAAAGCTCGAACGGAATGCTGCCGATCTTCCGCTGCATCAGTCCGTCCTGCTGGAAGCGCCCGAAGCGCAGGGCGACATCTATCTCCCGCCGCGTGAGGCTCAGGGCCTCGGCGTCAGTAACCAGCTCGACGGTGACGGTCGGATGCGCCGCGCAGAACTTCGCCAGCAAAGGCGAGAGGATCCGTGCCCCGAGCCATTCGGGCGAGGTCACGCGCACCGTTCCGGTCAGTCCAGCGCTGCTGCCGACTGCGATCCGCTGCGCTGCCAGCGCTGCGTCCTCCATCCTCTCGGCATAATCAAGGATTTGTCGTCCGGTGTCGGAGAGTCGAAGTCCGGACGGAAGGCGGTCGAACAGGATCGCACCGAGCTTGCTTTCGAACAGCTCGAGGCGCCGGCTCATTGTCGGCTGCGTGGTGCCCAGCTTTCGTGCGGCACCCGAGAGGCTTTTTTCGCGAGCCAGGTACAGGAAGTAGCGCAGATCTTCCCATTCGATCGCAGCCAAATCTGTCGGCTTCTGGGGCACGGTCGCTCCTGCGTTGCTGCGGGGCTCAGCCGATCGCGAGCGACTGCAAAAACCCCGCCAGATCATCCGTGACGTGGTCGACATGGGCGGCGTCACGGCCCGCCAGCTCCCAGTCCTCGCGCACGACCTCTTTCGTCCCGTCCGGTATCACCAGCACGGTAGTCATGCCGAGCTCGTGCGGAACGGTGAGGTTGCGGGCGAGGTCCTCGAACATCGCGGCGCGGGTCGGATCGACCGCATGGTCGGCGAGAAACTTTCGGTAGGTCTGCGGCGCCGGCTTCGGCTCGAAGTCGGCGGCGATGATGTCGAACACGCCGTCGAAATGCCCAGCAAAGCCGAGCCGCGCCAGCACCGCATCGACATGATCGACCGAGCCGTTGGTCAGGATCAGCTTTCGCCCCGGCAGTTTTGCAATGGCCTCGCCCAGCGCCGGGTTCGGCTCCAGCGGCGAGTGATCGATCTTGTGGACGTAGGCGAGATAGTCGTCAGCGCGGACGCCATGCAGGGTCATCATGCCGCGCATGGTGGTGCCGAAGCGCTGGTAATAATCCTTCTGGATCTTGCGGGCTTCCACCGGTGTCAGGTTCAGCCAGTTGCAAACGAACTCGGTGATCCGCGCATCGACCTGCTGCCACAGATTGATGTGGTGCGGATAGAGCGTGTTGTCGAGGTCGAACACCCAGGTGTCGATGTGGGCGAAGGCGCGGGGAGATTTCATTTTCACTCTCTGTCCGTTGACCGCGGCGGCGCCCCACCCTCAATCGTCGTCCTGGCGAAAGCCAGGACCCATACGCCGTGACCGATCATTGGGCCACCCTGGTTGTCGTTCTTCGCCAAACCCAATCCCGGGGTAATGGGTCCTGGCTTTCGCCAGGACGACAGCGGAATGCATCGCACCGGTACGATCACGACACCACCATCACGGCATCGCAAACCGCAGCGTTTTGCCGCCGCTCGACATGTCCACCGCGCCAAAGCCCGTCGCCGCGAATCCGCGCGCGCCGCAGTCGGTCTGCTCGTTGGTTTCGAACTTGGTCTCGCGCGTGCAAAGCTGCTTGTCGCCGCCCCAGTTCAGCGGCTTGTCCTTCAGCTTGACGATTCGGTTGTCAGCGTCGATGGCTTCCGCGAAGCTGAAGATCTGCTTCGGCTGACCGCTCACATCAGGGTGCAGGCAGGTCTTGGGGTCGATGCGATACCAGCCGCGGCTCGTCACCGCCTTGCCGTCGTCGGTGGCGACCGCCGCCATCACCTTGTGCGTGGTGTCGTTGCACCAGGTCAGGCCGGTCGCAGACGGCGTCTGCACGGCATCGACCATGGTCTTGAAGAAGTTCGGCGACGACAGGATGTCGGACGACAATCCGCGGCTCTTCAGGAAAGCGGCCAGCGCGCCTTGCGTCTTCGGTCCGTCGACGCCGTCGATCGGCGCGGCGTCGTAACCTGCGATCACCAAGAGCCGCTGGATGCCGGCAAGGCGGGCCTGCTCGTCGTCATATTCGGAGTCCTCGGCGAGATAGGCGACGAAATTGCCGTCCGCGCCTTGTGTCGGCGTGATCTGGGTGAAGGCGGCCTGGGTCTGGCCGCTGCGGCACTGTCGCGCGGCCGCGATGACGAAATTGTCCTGCGCGACGCACAGCGTGTCGCTGCCGCTCTGCGGGATCGGGGATGCGCCGTAGACGCCGAGCGCGCGGGCGTTGAGCAGGATGCGGTCGGCGGAGAGCGTGCCCTGCACCACCACGCGACAGGTCGCGGGGTCGATCCTGAACCAGCCGCGCGTCGCGGTCGCCGCCTTGTCGTCGATACCGATCGCGGCCTCGACGACATAGGACATGCGATTGCAGATTTTCAGGTCGGCGAAAGTCGGTGCGGAGGAGAACACGAACGAGATGGCCGCGGCAGGGAGCGTCATCAGGAAACGGGTCAAGGTCGAGCGGCGGTGTCGCCGAGTCCTCAACTCGTCATGCCCGGGCTTGTCCCGGGCATCCACGTTCTTGGCGCGGGATAAAAGATCGTGGATGGCCGGGACAAGCCCGGCCATGACGGCTTTCTTTGGCCCGCTCTTCATCACTTGTGGATCAGCGTGCCCGTGCCGGTGTTGGTGAAGAGCTCGAGCAACACCGCGTGCTGCATCTTGCCGTCGATGATGACGACGCCCTCCACGCCCTGTTCGAGCGCGTAGATGCAGGTCTCGACCTTCGGGATCATGCCGCCGGAAATGGTGCCGTCGGCGATCAGCTTTCGTGCGTCCTTGACCGAGAGCTGCGGGATCAGCTTCTTGGACTTGTCGAGCACGCCCGGCACGTCGGTGAGCAGCAGCAGCCGCTTTGCCTTCAGCGCGCCGGCCACGGCACCTGCGAATGTGTCGGCGTTGACGTTCAGCGTCTGGCCCTCTTTCGAGGTCGCGAGCGGCGCGAGCACGGGGATCAGCTCGTAGCCGATCAGCTGGTTGAGCAGCGTGAGGTCGACCTTCTCGGGATCGCCGACGAAGCCGAGATCGACCGCCTTCTCGATGTGCGAGTCCGGATCCATGATGGTGCGCGTCGTCTTCGACGCCTTCACCATGTTGGCGTCCTTGCCTGATAGCCCCACTGCCTTGCCGCCGGCCTCGTTGATGTAGCCGACGATCTGCTTGTTGACGGAGCCGGCGAGCACCATCTCGACGATCTCGATGGTCGCGGCATCGGTGATGCGCAGGCCGGCTGCGAATTCCGAGACGATGCCGAGGCGCTTGAGCATGGTCGCGATCTGCGGGCCGCCGCCATGCACCACCACCGGATTGATCGCGGTCTGCTCGAGCAGCACGATGTCGCGGGCAAAATTCTTCGCGGTCTCCTCGTCGCCCATGGCATGGCCGCCATACTTGATGACTATGGTTTCCTCGTCATACTGCTGCATGTGCGGCAGCGCTTCGGACAGGATGCGGGCCTGGTCGAGCGGGGAGATTTCGGTCATGAGGCGGATCTCGCTGGCGGGATACTCGGGCCGCGTTCTATCCGATTGGCGGGCGGGGCGCAAAGTGTGGCTGGCATGCCGCTGAGTAGCCCGGATGGAGCGAAGCGTAATCCGGGTTGGTGCGGCGGGTGCGGTCCCGGATTGCGCTTCGCTCCATCCGGGCTACGGACTGCGCTTCTCCACCACCGCCGCGAGCGTCACCGCCAGCCAGCTCAAGATCATCACCGATCCACCGGTCGGCGCCGCGTAGGGAAACAGCGAATGGCCGGCATATTGCCGCAAGGTCAGGTCCCCCGCGAACAGCGCCGCGCCAGCTGCGAAGCCGGACGCGGCGACGATGCCAATTCCGCCGTGCAGAAGGCCGCGGCCGAGCAGGGCGACGGCCGCTAGCACGGCCGTTGCATGAAACAGCAGCATGGCGCTTGCGGCGGCGAGCCGGCTCGCGTCGCCGCCATGCGCGGAAGCCGCGGCCAGCGCGACGCCGGCGGCGCCCATCAGACCGGCAAGCCCGATCAGCAGGCGGAACGCCGCCATCACGAGGTCCGCTCTTCCAGCAGCTTTGCGATCGCGGCGCGCAGCTCGGCCATGCCGGTTGCGCTGCGCGACGAGGTCGCGAGCACGTTCGGGAACGCGGCCGGACGCTTGGCGAGCGCGGCCTCGGTCTCGGCGATGCGCGATTGGAGCTCGGCGGCCTTGATCTGGTCGGCCTTGGTCAGCACGAGCTGGTAGCTGACCGCGGAGCGATCGAGAGTCTTCAGGACTTCGAGATCGACGTCCTTGAGGCCGTGCCGCGCGTCGACCAGCACGTAGACGCGCGCGAGGCTGGCGCGTCCGAGCAGGAATTTGTGGATCAGCTCGGTCCAGGACGCGACCTGACTCTTCGGCGCCTTGGCATAGCCATAGCCGGGCATGTCGACGAGGCGCAGCTCGCCTTTGCCGGGGACCTCGAAGAAGATCAGCTCCTGGGTGCGGCCCGGCGTATGCGAGGTGCGCGCGAGCGCGTTGCGGCCGGTCAGCGCGTTGATCAGGCTGGACTTGCCGACATTGGAGCGGCCGGCAAAGGCGATCTCCAGCCCCGCCATCGGCGGCAGCGTTTCAGTCGAGGGCGAAGCCCAGATAAACTGCCAGTCGCGCGTGAACAGCTTTCGCCCGACCTCGATCAGCTTCGCATCTTTGTCGTCGGTCATGCGAAGGCCTCACCTCTCGTCATGGCCGGGCTTGTCCCGGCCATCCACGTCTATCCACACAGTATCCTCCAAAACGTGGATGCCCGGGACAAGCCCGGGCATGACGATGTGGAGGCATTTGCGCCCGGCAATGGCGACCGCTACGTCGCCTTCTTCGCGAACGTGGCCTTGAGATTGTCGAACAGCTCCACCTTCACGCCGTTGCGGCGCATGATGAAACTCTGCTGCAGCACCGAGAGCGTGTTGTTCCAGGCCCAGTAGATCACGAGGCCCGCCGGGAAGCCCGCCAGCATGAAGGTGAAGATCAGCGGCATCCAGTTGAAGATCATCTGCTGGGTCG
Source organism: Bradyrhizobium sp. Kon37 (assembly GCF_055807535.1). NCBI lineage: Bacteria > Pseudomonadati > Pseudomonadota > Alphaproteobacteria > Hyphomicrobiales > Nitrobacteraceae > Bradyrhizobium > Bradyrhizobium sp. Kon37. Next base: position 139,888 of record NZ_JBVVOY010000001.1, on the reverse strand, counting down.
GATCCGGCGGAGTCGGGTTCAGCTTCATCTGGAACCACATCGTGATGCCCATGATGATCGGCCAGATGCCGAGCGCGAGGTAATGGCCGAACAGCGGCAGCGTGGTCGGGTCGAACGGGATCAGCCCGAACAAGGTGAACAGATTGGTCGGGTCCGGCGCGGACAGATCCTTGATCCAGCCGAAGAACGGCGCGTGCCGCATCTCGATGGTGACGAACAGCACCTTGTAGAGCGAGAAGAACACCGGGATCTGGATCACCACCGGAAGACAGCCGGCGACCGGATTGATCTTCTCCTTGCGGTAGATCTCCATCATCTCCTGCTGCTGCTTCACCTTGTCGTCGGGGAAGCGCTCCTTCAGAGCCTGGAGCTGCGGCTGGACCGACTTCATCTTCGCCATCGAGGCGTAGGACTTGTTCGCCAAGGGGAAGAACAACAGCTTCACGATCACGGTCACGAGCAGGATCGAGATGCCGAAATTGCCGAAGAAGCGGTAGAAGAAGTCGAGGCCCAGGAACATCGGCTTGGTGATGAAGTAGAACCAGCCCCAGTCGATCAGCAGGTCGAAATGGTTGAGGCCGAGCTCCTTGTTGTAGCCGCCATGGCCGGCGAGCGGGAAGTTGATGCCGACCACGCCGGCTTCCTTGGCGCCCGCGAACAGCCGCGCGTTCGTTGTCGTCGTGCCACCGATCGGGACCGTCTGCTCGCTTTGCAGATAGTCGGTCTGGTATCGGATCTGGGTGCCGGGTTCGGCGACGAAACGGGCCTTGAGCGTTGCCGACGTGTCGGGAAGGAGCGCAGACGCCCAATATTTGTCGGTAATACCGAGCCAGGCATTGGTGACGTTGTTGAATTCGAACCCGTGTCCGCCGTTGCCGATCGCGGGCGCTTCGCCGACAGCCTTATAGGCCTTCTCCTGCAAGCCCTGCTCGCCCAGGTAACCGATCAGGCCTTCATGCAGGATGTAGTAGCCCGAGACCTGCGGCGTGCCGTGGCGCGAGATCAGTGCGAAGGGAAAGAGTTTGACCGGCGCGTTGCCGACATTGGTCACCTCGTCCTTGATGCTGAAGAGGTAGTGGTCGTCGATCGTGACGGTGCGGCGGAAGGTGAGGCCTTCGCCATTGTCGTATTTCAGCATGACCGGCGTGGACGGCGTCAGGCTGTTGGTGCCCTCCTGCTGCCAATCGGTGGTCCGGTCGGGCACCTTTGCGCCAGCTGTTCCGGCCACCCAGCCAAATTCGGCGTAATAGGGCTCTGCGGTGCCCGACGGCGAATAGAGAATGATCGGCGGTGACTTCGGGTCGACCGTTTCGCGAAACTGCACCAGCGCAAGATCGTCGATGCGCGCGCCCTTCAAGGCAATGCTGCCGGTCAAGCGGGGCGTATCGATCTTGACGCGCGGAGAGGCGGCAATCGCCGCCTCACGGCTGACGGTCGGCTGGGCCGGTTGATTGGCGATCTGGGGAGCGGAGGGCGCGCCTGCGCTGCCGGGCTGCGGCGTGGCGCTCGGCGTCCCGGAAGCCGTCGGCTGCGGCGTGGACTTATGCAGCTCGGCCTGCGTCTGTTGCAGGGCGCGTTGCTTCTCCATCGCCGGCATGTTGTAGAAATATTGCCAGGCGATCAGCACGAAGCCCGACAGGATGACGGCGAGGATGGTATTGCGGTTGTCGGTCATCATTCTCTCGTCATCAATCCGGTTTGCGGCTGGTCGCAGGAGCGGGGCCGGGCTTTGAGCCGTCGGTTCTTGAGTCGGTTTTTGGGCTGCTTTTTGGGCCGCGTCCCTTGTGCGTATGCCGCGTGGGCTTCGCGAACGCTATGCGCAGATCGTCGAGCATGGTGGCGAAGTCGCGCGAGAGCGCGTCCCTTCGGCCGACCAGCACATAATCATGATGGGGCTGCATCGACACCGGATCGAGCCGCTTCACCAGTTCGCGAAGCCGGCGCCGGATGCGATTGCGCTGGGGGGCGTTGCCGTTCTTTTTGGTGACGGTGAAGCCGATCCGGATCGGGCCGCTGTCCTCACGGTCAAGGCTTCGGCGGTCAAGGCTTTGCAGGACGAACGCGGGGCTATTCACCCGCGCGCCATTGGCAACGGCGAGGAAATCCGCCCGCTGCCTCAGCCGATCCATGATGAAATCCCAAAAAGGGGGTCCGGCTCAGGCGCTCAGACGCTTGCGGCCGCGGGCGCGGCGGGCGGCGAGCACCTTGCGGCCGCCGGCCGTGGCGAGACGGGCACGGAAGCCGTGACGGCGCTTGCGCACCAGTTTGCTGGGTTGATAAGTCCGCTTCACGGGTTTTTCTCCGCTGACCGGGCAATTTGCCTGTAGAATTGATGATAAAGTCCGGAAGATGCTGCCCAAAATGGGCCTTTTTCGGCCCCAAGAGAGCCGCTCCCGGCGGTCACACCGGGTCATCGCGGACAATTGGCCGGCTTATAAGCGAGCGCCTTCTTTTCGTCAACGCCGCACAAGCGCTCAATTCCGGCGAATATCGCTGTTTGTGCGGGGTTTTTAACCCTTGAGGTGGCGACTCGCCAAATCTGCGCTTACATCCGACCTTGGCAGATTGACGATCTGTAATTTGACCGCGCTGGGGGCGGGCCGCATCTTGATACGCGCCAAGACCCTTCACCCGGCGACATCTTTCATCCGGTAAAGGCAGCGAGGGCGAATTTCGTGGCAGCGACAGACCTCCAGCCGATCCAGGATGGGGATCAGCGGGACCCGCCGGCGGCGCTGCCGCGGGGGACGCGCGGGCTTGGGCTGTCCGGCAAGCTGCTGCTGCTCACCGTTCCCCTGGTGATGATCGCGGCCATCCTGCTCTACGTGCCCGCCATCGCCAATTTCTGGGTCAACCGGCTCAACGACCGCGTCGCCGCGGCCAACACGGCGGCGCTGGTGCTCGATGCGGCGCCGCTCGGCATGGTCCCCGACTCGCTGTCGCGCGAGATCCTGAAGAGCATCAATGCCCGCGCCGTCGCCATCAAGATGGGCCAGCAGCGCCGTCTGCTCGCCAGCGACAATCTGCCGGCCGCGATCGAGCACGACATCGACCTGCGCGACATGACGGCGTGGGAGGCGATCACCGGCTCGTTCCGGATGATGCTGGAGACCGGCAACCAGGCCATCCGAATCGTCGGGCCCGGCGTCGGCACCGCCCAGTTCATGGAGATCGTCACCGACGAGCTGCCGCTGCGGCAATCGATGTACCGCTTCTCCCGCAACGTCGTGGTGGTCGCGCTGATCATCGCGGTGCTGACCGCCGGCCTCGTCTATCTCGCCATGCATTATCTCTTCGTGCGCCCGATGCGGCGGCTGACCGCGAGCCTGGTCGGCTTCCACGAAAATCCCGAGAGTTCGGCGGGGATCATCGTGCCGAGCCAGCGCAGCGACGAGATAGGCGTTGCCGAGCGCGAATTGTCGGACATGCAGCGCGACCTGATGTCGATGCTGCATCAGAAGAGCCGGCTCGCCGCCCTCGGCCTCGCGGTGTCCAAGATCAATCACGATCTGCGCAATCTGCTGGCCTCGGCGCAACTCCTGTCGGACCAGCTCGCCAGCGTGCCGGATCCGCGGGTGCAGCGCTTTGCGCCAAAGCTCGTGCGCTCGCTCGAGCGCGCCATCGCCTTCTGCCAGTCGACATTGTCCTACGGCCGCGCCCAGGAAGCCGCGCCCGACCGGCGCATGATCATGATCGAGCCGGTGGTGCTGGAGGTGCGCGAGACCGCCGGCCTTGCCTCCGACGCTTCGATCTCCTGGGTCGCCGCAATCGAGCGCGGGCTCGCGGTCGACGCCGATCCCGACCAGCTGTTTCGCGTGCTGCTCAACCTGGTCCGCAACGCCGCCCAGGCGCTGGAAAGCCATGCGTCGGCCGAGGGCGGCGCGCAGCAGATCCGGATCACGGGAAAACGCGAGGGCGCGGTCGCCATCCTCGAGGTCTCCGACACCGGCCCCGGCGTGCCCCAGAGGACCCGCGATCACCTGTTCGAGGCGTTCCAGACCTCCGGCCGCCCCGGCGGCAGCGGCCTCGGCCTTGCCATCGCCGCCGAGCTGGTCCGCGCCCATGGCGGCGACATCCATCTGGTCGAAGGCACCATCGGTGCCACCTTCCGGATCGTCATCCCCGACCGCCCCGTGGAACTGCTCTCCGTCCGCAACGAGCGGGCGCGGGCATAGAGCATGATCCGGAAAAGTGCGAAGCAGTTTTCCGAAAAGATCATGCTCAAACCAATAGTCGGCTCGCGGTTGGGTGCGGAAACTCTCATTTCCCAGCAAAATCTCCCCAATCCGGACCTTGCCAATCGGGGCAAGAGCGGTTAGTCAGAGCGCTCTTTCGCACCCCTCCGGCGTCGCCGGGGGCTGCCTGCGGGCCACGCCCGCACTGTCAGCGAAAAACGCGCCCGTAGCTCAGCTGGATAGAGCATCAGACTACGAATCTGAGGGTCGGACGTTCGAATCGTTCCGGGCGCGCCATTTCGAATACGCGATCAAAACCGATCTTCCCCATCCGGTCGTTTCGTCCGCAGGCGGCGCACGCCGTTTCCGGCGCGCTCGCGATGACAATCAATTGCGCTGTTCGGGATTCCGCGTGCCGTAACAAAGCCCGATCTAGCGCCGCGCAACATCACGCGCCGTCGGATCCGAACCGAGCCCCTTGCTCGTCAGCAAACGGTTGAACTGATCGGCTGAAAAAAGCTGCCCGTTCGGAGCCGTGATCGAAACCACATAACCATTCACCGCGTGTTTGCGGGCCAGGATCACCGCAACGATCGCGCTGTCACGGAAATCCACGGTACGGCAGTCGTCTTTAATAGCTTCGATGATAAATGTCATTTGGCCCATGACCACAATTGGCACGCGCCAATTGCGCGCCCGGCAACTCAACCTCGTATCGGTGAAAATGATATTGCCGACAAGCCAGCTATTGACCCGATGGAACAGCGACCATACCCATATTGGGGGAAACAGCAGACCGGTCCTGCCTCGCGCGCGGTGCGCCACGGATACATAGAACCGGCTTGTGGGCGTCGAACCGGACATCCGTAGAAGCGGGCACTGGCCATGGTTGGTACGACTGAAGGCGAGGACATCGCGGCGGATTTGATCCGAACCGTCTCTCGCCACTCGTTAGCCTACATGCTGTGCGCAGCCAGCGAAATGTTCCGCCACTACGATTTCGATCCGCTGGACTTGATGATCATTCATGCGGTCTTGAACGCCAACGTTCTCAAGATCATGAAGAACCCCGAACTGGACCGGCAATTTGGCAGTATCCAGGCGGTTGAGCCGGATAAGATCAAGCAGGGCGTTTCCCGTGCCGCCCTGTCCCGCTTTTTCGGTCTGCCGATCGAAACCGTCCGGCGGCGCGCCGATCGCTTGAAGAAGCAAGGCATTTTCCGCGAGACCGACCAGGGACTGATCGTAACCGAAGCCAACCAGTTCAAGTTCGGCAACAATCACGAGCTGCAGAGAACCAACATGCTCCTGGTGCGGAAATTCCTCCGTGACCTGACGGAAGCGGGCGTTGAGCTTCCCGGCGGGATTTGACGGACCATTGCCTTGAGCCTCCGAACCGCGACCGCACCGAGCGCAGCATTCATGCGCTCTTCGGCCGAAAGGCGACGATGGATCCGGTTGGCTCGTCTTCGCGCATTGCCGCCTCGACGGCCTTCGCCAACGCAGCCTGGTCGAATGGCTTTGATAAACGCGGCAGGCTGGATCGTTCGTCGCTGGGAATCTCTGCGTATCCCGTGCTCAGGAGGATGACTGTCCCGGGGCGCTCCGCGGCGACAGCGCTGGCCAGCTGCAGTCCAGTCATCCCAGGCATGGCATAGTCGGTCACGACCAGGTCGACGGTACGGGTGCGGCGGAGCAAAGCCAGTGCCTCGTCGCCCGAGCGCGCCTCGACCACGATGTGCCCAAGATCGTCCAACATCGCTGCCGTGTTCTCGAGCACCAGGAGGTCGTCGTCGACGACAAGCACGGAAAGCTGTCGGCTGGCCCGCGGTACCGGCGCCGGAGCTTCCGCGCGCGGGTCTGGCACCGCGGTCTCCCCGGCCATCGGCAGCCAGATTTCGGCGGTCGTGCCCTCTCCTGGAAGGCTCCTCAGAGCGAGCTTGCCGCCGGACTGCTCGGCAAGTCCGTGAACCATAGACAGGCCGAGCCCGGTGCCTTTGCCGACGCCCTTGGTCGTAAAGAACGGCTCCTGGGCGTGCCTGAGGGTCTCGTCATCCATGCCGCAGCCGGTGTCGCTCACCGAGAGCGCAACGTAGTCGCTCGTCCGAAGGCCGCCATCGCCCCGCTCTTCGCGAGCGGCAATGGTAATCAGGCCACCGCCCGGCATCGCATCACGGGCGTTGACCGCCAGGTTGAGGACAGCCAGTTCGAGCTGGTTCGCGTCGACCCTCACCTTCGGCAGGTCCATCGGAAACAGCGTCTCGACACGAATTCCGGGCTCGAATTTCAGCAATGAGGCCATGCCGTGCACCAATTCGCGGATATCGACGACCGCCGGCCTGAGATCCTGTTTACGCGCAAACGCGAGCATACGCTGGGTCAGGGACGCGCCCCGCTGCGCGCCCAGCATCGCGTTGTCCACCAGGCGCTGGACCTTCGCATCGCCCGGCGGCAGGCGCCTCTTCAGAAGTTCGAGGCTGCCGATAACGGCTGCGAGCAGGTTGTTGAAGTCGTGGGCCACGCCGCCGGTAAGCTGGCCGATGGTTTCCATCTTCTGCGACATCATCAGTGCTTCGCGCGCCCGATCCAGCGCATCCTGGGCCCGTCGCTTTTCGCTGACGTCGCGCAGGATCTTCGCAAAGCCGGCGATCGCGCCGCTCTCGTTCCGTACCGCAACGATCGTTGCTTCCGCCCAGAAGCGGCTGCCGTCCTTGCGGACACGCCAGCCTTCGATTGCCGACTTCCCCTCCCGCTCGGCTTCGACAAGGGCGTGCGCGGGGGTCCCGGCCGCGCAATCTTCCTCGGTATGAAAGATCGTGTAGCTCGACCCTACGATGTCATCGCCATAGCCCATCAGCCGGTGCGCGCCGAGATTCCAGTTGCCCACGCGCCCGTCCGGATCGAGCATGAAGATCGCGTGGTCGACGATACCTTCGACAAGGAGCCGAAAGCGTTCTTCGCTGCGCCTCAGGGCGTCGGCCTCGCGTTGAGCGCGCTCCGCGGAAGCCCTGTCATAGACGGCAGCCGCGATTCCGATGCTCAGGATCACAATGGTGATGCCGGCGAGCAGGAACGCGAGCGGCGCCTGACCGACGCTGAGATGTCCTGCCTGCCGGGCCATGGTGTTCGTCGGCAGGAACATGGCGCCTTCCATCGCGGCGTAGTGCATGCCGGAGACCGCAAGGCCCATCACCAGGCCTGCGAACAGCCGCTGGACCGCGTTGGTGTTGCGAAAGGCGAGCCAGAGCGCCACGACCGAGGCGCTGATCGCGATCAGGATCGAGAGCACAACCCATCGGGGCTCGTACTCCATGAGGGCCGCCATTCGCATCGCGGCCATGCCTGTATAGTGCATGCCGGAGATACCAAGTCCCATCGCGAAGCCGGAGGCGAGCAGCGCCCGTGGGCGTCGTCCGACGACGGCAAAGGCGGCAGCGGCGACGACGATCGGAATGACAAGCGAGAGGAGAGTCAGGAATGGATCGTACGAGATCTCGATTCCAGGCAGGCTGAAGGCCAGCATGCCGACGAAATGCATGGACCAGATACCGCCGCCCATGGCGATTGCAGCGGCTACCAGCCAGGATCGGCGGGCCCTTCCCGAAGCAGCTCGCATTCGGGTCGCCAGGTCCAATGCCGTATAGGAGGCGAGTGCCGCGATCAGAATCGATAACGCGACCAGAACGGGATCGTGAAAAGCCGCATGATGATGCATTTCGGCCGACGCTAGCCGAACTTACGTTCGCGTTCGCGGTCCCGCAAATTGTCCTCCCCCGACGACGCCGAATCATCCTCGGCACCAAGATCGTTTCCGCCTGACAGGACCGCGCCGATGACCGGCCGCGGCATCCCTACCCCGTCAGACGAGAATCAGTTGAGAATGGTACCGCCGCGAGCCTGCATCGCAAAGATGGCAGCAAGTCGGCTGGTTCCCGCGCAAAGTGCATGACGATCAGACGCCCGTCATGCGCGAGGGCAATTTCACGCGCTGCTACGCCGGCACGAGCGTGGTGCCCTATCAACGGTAAGATCCAGGCACGCTCGGCCGGCGTGTGAGGTGCAGCACGCGAGATCACCTGTAATCTGCTTCACACGCAAACGCGCTCAATCACGCTAGATGGAAAAGGTCGCGCCTCCGCGCGGCCTGTTCGGAGCTGGCGATGATGGCTGCACTGGCAAAGGCGATATCCCGCGCGACGACAACCAACGTTGACGTCGAAACTCTGAAAGTCCTCGTGATCTTTTCGGGCGCGGGCTTGCTGCTCTCTCTCGTGGTCGCAATGATCTACGGACAGGCTGCCAGCGCCGCCTTGTTTTGAAAGCGCGCTTCGCCAAGCCGACGGTTCACCTCAGCGCCACCCAAGCGCCGGCGCCACATGCGTGAGGATCGCCTCGATGGCGTGCGCGCAATAGTCGACACCGAGCTGGTTCGGGATCGTCAACAGCAACGTGTCGGCCTCGGCGATCGCCTCGTCCGCCCGGAGCTGCTCGATCAGCACATCCGGCTCCGCCGCATAGGAGCGGCCGAAGATCGCACGGGTGCGCGGGTCGATGAAGCCGACCTGGTCCTCGCTGCCGCGCTCGCCGCCGAAATAGGCCCGGTCGCGATCGTCGATCAGCGCGAAGATGCTGCGGCTGACGGACACGCGGGGCTCGCGCGGGTGGCCGGCCTCTTTCCAGGCTGCGCGATAGGTGCGGATCTGCGCGGCCTGCTGCACATGGAAGGCTTCGCCGGTTTCGTCGTTCTTCAGGGTCGAGCTCTGCAGATTCATGCCGTGCTTGGCGGCCCAGACCGCCGTCGCGTTCGAGCCGGCACCCCACCAGATCCGTTCGCGCAGGCCTTCCGCATGCGGCTCGAGCCGCAGGAGGCCCGGCGGATTTGGGAACATCGGCTGCGGGTTGGGTTTTGCAAAACCTTCGCCGCGCAAGATGTCGAGAAAGACCTCGGCATGACGCCGGCCCATGTCGGCATCACTCTCGCCGTCGGCCGGTTGGAAACCGAAATAGCGCCAGCCGTCGATCACCTGCTCGGGCGAGCCGCGGCTGATGCCGAGCTGGAGGCGCCCGCCGGCGATGAGATCGGCAGAGCCTGCGTCCTCCGCCATGTAGAGCGGATTCTCGTAGCGCATGTCGATCACGGCCGTGCCGATCTCGATCTTGCTGGTCCTGGCGCCGACGGCCGCGAGCAGCGGAAAGGGTGAGGCAAGCTGCCGCGCGAAATGGTGCACGCGAAAATAGGCGCCGTCAGCGCCGAGCTCTTCCGCCGCAACCGCAAGCTCGATCGATTGCAGCAGCGTGTCCGCGGCCGAGCGGGTCTGCGATTGCGGCGAGGGCGTCCAGTGCCCGAAGGAGAGGAATCCGATCTTTTTCATGGAGGCAACATATGGATGATGGGAAGAGTTTGCGACACCTCGGATCGAGGAAAAAAATGGCAACATGGGAAGGCGTGTACGCGTAAGTGCCGTTCCTCGAGGGGGAAGCGGACCGAAGCAGGCAACGCTGCAAGCGCCCCTTTTCACCCAACTGAGACAGCTGCGCCGCAGGATTATTGCGATGCAGAGCGCGCGGATGTAAAAGGACTGCGGCGGCAAGATCGTCTGAAACGCCAGCTGCGCTACGCCCCTCTCCAGCATGCGGTACCTGATCCCATGACAAAAGCGCGCGCCGTACCCATGCCCAGCAGCAGCGTGCTTGCGCCGCTTTACGCGGGCGCGGACCTTTTGGACGCCTTTGCAATTCAACTGCCGGCGGGCGCCAGCGATGATGTAGAGGTGCTGGCACGCGCCGCGCTCGAGCGACAGGCGTGGTGGATTCGTGCGCTCACGCGTGTCCGCGACGTGGTGATGGCGACATTCGCTGTCAAATCGTCGCGCGCCGTCGGTCTTGCCGCGGCGGCGCGTGGGCCGGTTATCGGCTTCTTCCCTGTGCTGTCAAAGACTGCGACGGAGTTGGTCGTGGGCGCGGATGACCGGCATCTCGACTTCCGCGTCACCATTCAACTTCGCGCCGATGCAGCAAATGGGCGCGAGCTGGTCGCGGGCACGGTGGTGCATTGCCATAACCGACTGGGGCGCATCTATCTTGCGACGATAGCACCGTTTCATCGCGTGATTGTGCCGGCCAGTTTGGAACAGGCGGCAAGAGCAATGAAGAATTGAGCATGCTTTGGTGGTCGTGACCGGCTGCGGTCGACGAACGAGCCGGCTTCTGGCCCTCGCTGACTTGCCGCGCGCAATTTGTCGAGGGCCGCTTGTGACCCGCAGCTGACCTCAAGTGTTTCTGGAGAGCTTGGCAAAACAATGCAAGGCGCCAACTCGCGCCAGCTATTTCCGGCTTAGCAGGAAGGGCCAGCCCGTATGGCTGGCCCTTAAGGATATTATGTAAGCCGTCAGTAACGAGAAGCCGACGCGGCACCCCAATTGAACCGGTAGTTCAGGCCGGCCTTGATGGTGTGCTCGTCATTGCGGAAGCCAACGGCGGTAACAACACCACCGGCGCTGGTGAAGAGAGCGTTCCGCGTGCCAAAGTCGTAGTACTGGTATTCGACCTTGCCCGACCAGTTCTGGGCGAACATGTATTCGAGACCACCGCCCACGGTGTAGCCGTCGCGACCACCACCGTTGTTGGTGAAGGTGCCGCCGCCAAAGCCGTTAGTAAGGCGGGAGTCAGCCCAGGCATAACCACCTTTGACGTACAGCAGCGCCGGACCCCAGGTGTAGCCGAGGCGACCGGTGACCGAACCGAGCCCACGGTTGACGAAGGCATTGTCATTGGTGTCGAGGAAGCTGTAGTTCGCTTCAATGCCCAGCACCCAGTTCGGCGAGAACTGATGGTCGTAACCGACCTGCACGCCGCCCATGAACACACCGTCGTTGCTGCTGGTGCCGGTGAAGCCGGGGGCCAGAATGTTGTTGCTGCCACCGAATGCGCCGCCGACGTGACCGCCGATGTAAAAGCCGGTCCAGTTGTAAATCGGCGAGGCCTCGATCGGTGGGGCTTTGGTGTAAGGACGCGCGGCCATATCAGCCGCAGATGCTGTACCCGCTAGGGCAGCGAAAGCGACAGTAGCGAGAAGGAACTTTTTCATTTCGAGTCTCTCAGGTTTAAATAACGTGTGCCAAACGCTACCCCAACTCACTGAATTTGCTGTAGCGCGCCAGACACACGTGGCCGATCTGCTTGAGGAGCGCTCTGGTCATTTGTTAATTGAGGAACCATGTTGCCCGGAACCGGGCGTCTGAGCTACGAGTTCCGTGGTCCGCCATCGCGAAGGACTTATCATTGTGCATTCCAAAGCCCCGGCATGATCCAGAACTTGTTGTGCAGTTCATACTGGAAGCTCATCGCCCCGGGATGTCGCATCTTGTCCGCTAGCTGACTTGCCGCACGCAGCCGGTGGGGACCCCTGATGACCCATTGCGGACTTCCGAATGCCGGCCGATGGTGTCGCATGACAAGCCGTCCACCTGTGCTGATAGTCTTTGGCGGCCTTCCCGGCACGGGCAAGACAACAGTTTCTCGGGAGCTGACCAGACGTCTCGCGGCCACGTACCTTCGTATCGATGCCGTTGAGCAGACGCTACGGACCGCAGGTCATACGGTCGGCGCGATGGGCTATGTGGTAGCCGCCGCACTCGCGGCTGAAAATCTCGAGCTTGGTCGCATCGTTGTTATAGACTGCGTTAATCCAGTCCTGGCAAGCCGTGTCGGATGGCGACAGATCGCCGCTCAGAAGGTGGCATGCGTCGTTGAGATCGAAGTGGTTTGCAGCGACCCGATCTTGCATCGACAACGAGTGGAAACGCGCACCTCAGACATCAGCGGCCTCAAGCTGCCAACGTGGGCTGAGGTAGTGAACCGAGACTATGAACCGTGGGATCGAGAACACCTGGTGCTCGATACGGCCGTTAGCTCGCTCGATCACCTGCTCGAACAGGCGGAGACGTATGTTCGCGCCCAGACTGGTGAGTCTCCTCTTGGCCCATAGCTGACCTGCCGCGAGCAGCCGGTGCAGGACCGCTTGTGACCCAAAGCGGTCTTCGACACTTCTGTGCTAAGGTCGTCTCACAGACCTTCGATCCGGCTTGGATTTCGTTGATTTTGGACCCTGCGGCTATGACAGACGATAAAATCCAAAGGGGAGTTCTCAAGATCAACGCGCTTGGCAAAGCGGCGCGTGAGCCTCCGCCGATCACACGAGTGCCGATGCGCTCGGGGGAGGAACTTGATCCCGTGGCTCGTCAAATATCATTGGATCGCCACCTCATGCAGAGATTTTGAGAAGTTATGGGGTGCGGGGACGAGGAGCGCGCGCGGGCGATGGTCGATGAAGTCCGGCTTATCGCCCAAACAATCGACCCGAGCATCAGCTACGCCGAGGGTGCCCGTGTAACTGTCTGCTTGATGCAGATCGATCACGATCAAGACAAGGATGGATAGGCCCGGTGCTGTCCGGTTGTGGCCCAAACCGGACGGATGAGCTTACCCGCATTTGGGCCCCATTGTGGGAGTTCACTTGCGCGGTTCTCCTATCAATGGATGCGCAAATGAGAATTGCGGTAACGCTGTTGCTTGCAATCGTGCCTTGGTCGGCTTCGGCAGAGATAGGGCAAAACGAGAAGCTGCGCGAGATCATTACCAATCTCAAAGCTTGTGTCCGAACGCACGCACCTGAGGTTCAGGAGCCCGCCGACAAGGTAAGCGGCAATGCCCTCGACTACTTCATCAAAGTGTGTAGTCCTCCCCTAGCTGATCTTGACCCAGCAAAAGTGGGCGCTGCCCCTCCTGGCGTACTTCGAGTGACGATTACAGAAGAGTGGAACACCATCGCGGGAGAGACACGCACACGCTGAGGGTCAACGGCTTCGCTCTTGAATGTCGCCTTTTGGCCCGTAGCTGACTCACAAAGTCGGACTGGCCATATCCGGTTTCGCGGACAGAGCGGACACCGCCTACCCCGCGATCGGCTTTACGACTACGCTCCCCGGCGCATCAGGGTGCACCGATGCCTGCTGTGTTGAATGGATTCAGTCGGGAGACCGATCGCTTCGAGCCTGCGCGCGGGACGCGGTGTGAAGCTCGAGGAAATCGATACGGAGTAGCGGTTGGGGCTCGCCCTGCCACGCGTGCCGCGACAATGGCATCTTGCGCCTGTTTTGCCCGACGAGTCAATATTTCGTTAAAAGCTAATTTTCGTTTTCCGTTGTCTCATCCGGCGGATTCAACGGATTCGTCAACCGCCTAAGCCATTGATCCCGCTTATGCCGGCTACTGTGCATGGGGTTGTTTTGAGTGTTTTTGTTTGAGGGCACACAGTGCGAGGCTGAACCGGACCTGGTCCGGCTCGCCCGCTACTTCATCACCCGCAGATTCTTGGTCGTGAACCGCTGCGTCTTGCCGCCGGGACGAACCGGCCGCCGCGTGCCGGCGGCCTTGCCGGTGCCGGGTGGCTGGTGCGCGGGGACCAGCTGGTCGGGGCGCGAGCCGATCAGATCGGCGCGGCCCATCTCTTTCAGCGCTTCACGCAGCACCGGCCAATTGTCGGGGTCGTGGTAGCGCAGGAACGCCTTGTGCAAGCGGCGCTGGCGCAGGCCCTTGATCGCCTCGACCTTGTCGCTGCCGCCGCGCCGCACGCCGCGCAGCGGGTTGACGCCGGTGTGGTACATCGCGGTCGCGGTCGCCATCGGCGAGGGCAGGAAGGTCTGCACTTGATCCGCGCGGTAGCGGTTCTTCTTCAGCCACAGCGCGAGGTTCATCATGTCCTCGTCGGTCGTGCCCGGATGCGCCGCGATGAAATACGGGATCAGATAATATTTCTTGCCGGCCTGTTCGGCCGCAGCATCGAACATCCGCTTGAACTGGTTGTAGGCGCCGATGCCGGGCTTCATCATCTTGTCGAGCGGCCCGCGCTCCGTATGTTCAGGCGCGATCTTCAAATAGCCGCCGACGTGATGGGTGACGAGCTCCTTGATGTATTCGGGGCTCTCGACCGCGAGGTCGTAGCGCACGCCGGAGGCGACCATCACCTTCTTGATGCCCTTGGTCTCGCGCACCTTGCGATAGAGCCGAATCAGATCGTCATGCGAGGTGTTGAGGTTCGGGCAGATCTCCGGGAAGACGCAGGAGGGCCGCCGGCACGCGGCCTCGACCTTCGGGTCCTTGCATGCCATCCGGTACATGTTGGCGGTGGGACCGCCGATGTCCGAGATCACGCCGGTGAAGCCGGGCGTCTTGTCGCGGATCTTCTCGATCTCGCGCAGGATCGAGCCCTCGGAGCGGTTCTGGATGATGCGGCCCTCGTGCTCGGTGATCGAGCAGAAGGTGCAGCCGCCGAAACAGCCGCGCATGATCGTCACCGAGAACTTGATCATGTCCCACGCCGGGATCTTCGCGTCGCCGTAGGACGGATGCGGAGCGCGCGCGTAGGGAAGATCGTAGACCGCGTCCATCTCCTCGCTGGTCAGCGGGATCGGCGGCGGGTTGAGCCAGAGATCGCGGTCGCCGTGACGCTGCACCAGCGGCCTCGCATTGCCCGGATTGCTCTCACGGTGCAGCACGCGTGACGCGCGGGCATAGGCCTCCTTGTCCTGCTCGACCTGCTCCAAAGCGGGCAGCCGGATCACCGTCAAGCCTTTCGTCCGCGATGCGCCCTCGTCGGCGGAGTCGATATCGTCGGCGTGCAGTTCGACGTAGTCCTCAGGCACGCGGCGGAACAGCGCGACGCCCCTGATGTCGTCGAGTTCGCGCGGCGCCTCGCCGGCGGCAAGACGGTTCGCCACTTCGACGACGGCGCGCTCGGCATTGCCGTAGAGCAGCAGGTCCGCCTTGGCGTCGGCCAGCACCGAGCGGCGCACCTTGTCGGACCAGTAATCGTAATGCGCGATCCGGCGCAGCGAGGCCTCGATGCCGCCGAGCACGACCGGGACGCCCTTGAACGCTTCGCGGCAACGCTGGGCGTAGACGACGGTGCAGCGGTCCGGCCGCTTGCCGCCTTCGCCGCCCGCGGTATAGGCATCGTCGCTGCGGATGCGGCGGTCCGCGGTGTAGCGGTTCACCATCGAATCCATGTTGCCGCCGGTGACACCGAAGAACACCTTGGGCTTACCGAGTGCCTTGAACGGTTCGGCCGAATGCCAGTCCGGCTGCGAGATGATGCCGACGCGAAAACCCTGCGCCTCCAGCAGGCGGCCGATGATGGCCATGCCGAAGCTGGGATGGTCGACATAGGCATCGCCCGTCACCAGGACGATGTCGCAGGCGTCCCAGCCGAGCGCATCCATCTCGGCGCGGCTCATCGGGAGGAATGGCGCCGGCTTGTGCGGGCGTGCCTGCGCCATCAGGGGCTTTTCGGCGGCGATGATCTGGATGTCCATGGTGCATACGCATAGGACTCCAGGGCGGCGAATACAACCGACGGGCCCATGAAAGATCCGGTTCCGTGGCCGGCCGCCCGGGCGTGCGACCGCGTTAACCGTTCGCGGGCGCCGCCATCAGCTGTGTATACCTTCTCGGATCACGCGCAGGAACCAACTGCCCTCGCGAACATTCTGATGCAGGGTTTGCGCCGGCCCGGCTGGCGCGCGCTCGCGCCCGGGGTTTAGTATCGCCTCGATGTTCGCCTCTGGCGGATGGGGGAGCCGTGAGTACAGTCATAGAGAACTTGCTGCTTCGAAAGCAGAAGCTGGTTGAGCAGCTCGAGAAGGCGCCCACGGTCGAGGACCGCGACAAGATCGAGCACCAGCTCGAACAGATCAACACCGCGCTGGATTTTCTGGACAGGCCCGGCACGAAAGGCGCGCGGTAGCAGCGCTCAAACGATCTGCAGCGCTTTGGCGTAGACCACGCCCGAATTGGTGATGTGCGTGGTCATCAGCGTCGCGAAGGCGGCGAACTCGCCGCGCGCGAACAGATCGAGCAGCTTGCGATGCTCGTCGAAGGATGTGCGCGTGCGCACGTCGATCGGCGAAGTCAAATTGGTGCGGAGTGCAGCGACGCGGCTGGATGCGAGCTGATAGGATTCTGCGAGATAGCGGTTGCCGCAATGGGCGAACAGCGCCTCGTGGAAAGCGGCATCGGCACGCCCGTAGGCGATATTGTCCCTGGCCGCAATCGCCGGCTCCATTGCCGCGATCGCCTCGCTCATCGTCGCGGTCGCACCGGCGCGATCATGGTGGAAGGCGAGCTCGGCGGCCTTGGGCTCCAGCGCGATTCGGAACGTGCAGAGCGCGGTGATGTCTTCGGCGCTTGGCGTAAAGACAAAACTGCCGACCTGCGGGCGGATCACCACGAGGCCCTGCGCCTGCAGCTGACCCATCGCCTCGCGCACCGGCGTGCGGCTGACGCCGAAGGAGTTTGCCACCATCTCCTCCGAGATGGCGGCGCCGAGCGCGAACTCGCCGTCGATGATGGCCTGGCGCAGCCGCTGCATCACCCGCTGCGACAGCGATTTCGGTGCATCGAGCTTGAGCGATCGCATCGGCTCTCTCAGATCACCTTGCCGGGGTTGAGCAGATGATCGGGATCGAGCGCGGCCTTCAGCGTCCGCATCAGCGCGATCTCGGCCTCGCTGCGGGCATGACCCAGCCACTTCTTCTTCAGCGTGCCGATGCCGTGCTCGGCCGAGACGCTGCCGCCCATCTCGCGCACGAGGCCGTAGATGATCGCGTCCATCGCTTCCTTCGGCTGCCGCTCGACGGCAAGGCCGGTCACCCAGGAGACGAGATGCAGATTGCCGTCGCCGATATGGCCGTAATAGACGCTCTCGCAGCCCTCGATGCCCTCCGCGAGCGCGGCCTTGCAGCGCGTGACGAACTCGTCCATCCGCGCCACGGCGAGGCCGATGTCGTAGGAGATGTGCGGCCCCAGCACCTGGCCGAACTCGGCGCAGATGTCGCGCACGCGCCAGAAGCTCTGTGTCTGCGCCAGCGATTGCGCCACCGCTGCGTCGGCGAGCAGCCCGCGCTCCATCAGCTCTTCGAGCCAGCTTTGAAAGCGCGGCGCGTCGAGGCTCTCGTCGGTGCCCTGCGCTTCGACCAGCACGTAGAGGCCGTGGCCTGCGGCGACCGGCGGCTTGACGCCGGCGCGAGTCGTGATGACGTCCCAGTAATCCGGCCACATCACCTCGAATGCCGACAGCAGCGGGCCGAGCCCGCTTCGCGCGGCGCCGAGCAGCGCAATTACCGCGGCATAGTCCTCGAGCGCGCAGAGCGCGGCCATGGTCGAGCGCGGCTTTGGAAACAGCCGCAACACCACGCGGGTGATGATGCCGAGCGTGCCTTCCGAGCCGATGAACAGATGCTTCAGATCATAGCCGGCATTGTTCTTCATCAGCTTGTTGAGGCTGGTGATGATGGTGCCGTCGGGCAGCACGACTTCGAGCCCGAGCACCAGCTCGCGCGTCATGCCGTAGCGGATCACGCGGTTGCCGCCGGCATTGGTCGAGAGGTTGCCGCCGATCGCGCAGGAGCCGCGCGAGCCGAGATCGAGCGGAAAGAAGAACCCGGCCTCGTCGGCCGCCATCTGGATCGTCTGAAGCGGCGTGCCTGCTTTCACCGTCATCGTCATCGAGGCATGATCGATCTCCTCAATGCCGCTCATGCGCTCCAGCGAGATCGCGACCCAGCCTGCTTCAGGCGATGCGCCGCGGCACAGCCCGGTCAATCCGCCCTGCGGCACGAACGGCAGATGCGCCTGTCGGCAAGTCAGAATCGCATCCGCAACGCCTTGCGCGTCGACCGGGCGGATCACCGCGAGCGGCGTTTGCGGCAGGCTCGCGCTCCAGTCGTTGCAATTGCGCGCGGGCACGTCGGTGCCGACAAGCACGGCAGCCGCGCCGAGCCTGTCGCGCAGGGCGCCGAGCAGTCGGTCGGGCCGCTCGATGGGGGTCACCATGTTCATGCGAGACCTCCTCGGAATCTGGCTGCGTGTTATGTCCGCCATGACGGCGGAAAGGGTTTGCGCGTTTGTTGTATGTAAGGTACAAGGCGGAAAGTAAAGCAAAAACAAGGCTGGTGTGATGACCGAGGCAATTCGCGGGTTCTGGGTGGCGTCGGCGACGCCGCTGGCGACGGACGGCAGCGTGGACTCCGCAAAGCTCGCCGCCCACGCCAAGCAACTCTTCGATAAGAGCGTCGACGGTGTCGTGCTGTTCGGCACCACCGGCGAGGGCACCTCGTTCAATGTCGCCGAACGGGTCGCGACCATCGAAGCCGTGCTCAAGGCCGGCGTCGCGCCGGACCGCATTGGAATCGGCGGCGGCTTCCCCGCGATCAGCGACAGCATCGCGCTGACGCGCGCCGTGCTCGGTCTCGGCCTGCGTCACGTGCTGTATCTGCCGCCCTACTTCGACCGCAGCGTCAGCCCTGAAGGCATCGAGGATGCGTTTGCAGCGATCCTTGACGGCGTCGCCGACGATCGCCTGCGTGCCTACCTCTATCATATCCCGCAGATCTCGGGTGTCGCGATCCCGACCGCCGTCGCCGCGAATTTGCGCAAGCGCTACGGCAAGGTCGTTGCAGGCCTGAAAGACTCCAGCGGCGACTTCAAGCAGTTCCAGGCGTTCCGCGCCGCGGCCCCCGAGCTCGCCATCACCGTCGGCAACGAGGTTGACATCAGCCGCGCGATCGCTGTCGGCGGTGCCGGCACCATCTGCGGCATGGCCAACATCGCGCCGGAGCTGGTCAAGGCAATGATCGACGGCAAGGATGTCGAAGCACGCATGCAGGCTGCCGTGGACATCGTGGTGAAATCACCATCCTTCCTCACGACGCTGAAAGCCATCCTCGCGGCACAGACGGGCGATGCGAGCTGGCTGCGCGTGCGGCCGCCGCTCCGGGCATTGTCCGACGGCACCGCGCTCAAGCGGAAGCTCGACGAGCTGACGGCTCCCGCCGTCGCGTGAGATCGCACAAAGCCGCGACAGGTTGCCGCGAATTCGCGCGCTGCGTGTCGCGCTCGCTGCGCAATCAATCGAGGATTGCCGAATAGCGCGATCGGAATCTAGAACCATTCAACACTAGAGCGATTCAAGTCCGCTTGCGGTTCTCTTCACGTACAGCGGCTGTTAGACGCGCCAACTCCTGCGTCTGACTTGGAAGTGAATCGAAAGTGCGTGTCTACCTGGACGGCCAGCGCGTCAGCGGTCGTCGAACGCCTGCCGGCGACAGCCGCGCGGCTCTTCTCATCGGAGCGGCCGTGCTGCTCGCTGAATGTCCCTCCAGCACGACGAGCGCGCAGGCGCAATCGGCGCTGCCGCCGGTGACGGTGGAAGCGCCGGCGCCGCGGCCGAAAACGGCGCGCGCATCGGAAACATCTCAACGCCGGACGCAAGCGGCCGCACGTCAGCGCAGCCGCAATACCATCACCCCCGCGGCTCCGACGCCATCGGAACGCGCCGCGGCTGACGCCGCCGCGCAACAAGCCGCAAAGCTCGGCTACCGCGCGATGCCGAGCGCGACGACTCTGCGCAGCGGGGCCTCGCCGCTCGACACCTCGCAATCCGTCAATGTCGTGCCCGCGCAGGTTCTGAAGGACCAACTGCCGCGCAATATCGACGACGCGCTGGTCAACATCAGCGGGATCACCCAGACCAACACGCTCGCCGGCACCCAGGATGCCGTGATCCGCCGTGGCTTCGGCGACAACCGCGACGGCTCGATCATGCGCAACGGCATGCCGCTGGTGCAGGGGCGCAGCCTGAACGCCGCGGTCGAAAGCGTCGAGGTGCTGAAGGGGCCGGCATCGCTACTTTACGGCATCATGGACCCCGGCGGCATCGTCAACACCATCAGCAAGCGTCCGGAGCTCTACCAGCACGGTTCGGTCACGCTGCTCGGCTCGACCTTCGCGAACAATCGCAACGGCGCCGACGGCACGCTCGACATCACCGGCCCGATCGGCGACCAGGGACTTGCCTATCGCTTCGTCGGTTATGGTGTCAGCGAGGACTATTGGCGCAATTTTGGCCGTCACAGGGAAATGCTGGTGAACCCGTCGCTGGCCTGGTACGGCGACACCACGACGGTCCAGCTCACCTACGAGCACCGCGAATTCATCAGTCCGTTCGACCGCGGCACCGCGTTCGTCAACGGCGCTCCGCTGGCGATCCCGAAGACGCGCCGGCTCGACGAGCCCTTCAACAACATGTGGGGCACCTCCGACCTGGTGCAGGCCTCGGTCGAGCAGAAGCTCGACGACAATTGGAAGGTCACGGCGGCCTACAGCTACAACACCGAGACCTATAGCGCCAACCAGCTCCGCATCACCAGCGTCGACGCTAAAACCGGCGTCGAGAAACGCAGCAACGATGGCACCCAGAACTCGCTAAGCAACGCCAGTTACGGCACCTCCTATCTCCAGGGTGATGTCTGGGTGGGCGGCTTCCGCAACGAGATCCTGTTCGGCGGCGAAGCGCTGTATCGCACCATCGATCGTCGCGACCTGATCCGCCAGGCGACCGCCAACTTCAATTTCTACAATCCGGTCTACGGACTGATCTCGCCGGGCACGGCTGTTTCGCCAACGGACAGCGAACAGACCGACAAGCTCGGCACCCGCGGCTTCTTCGCTCAGGACAC
Organism: Bradyrhizobium sp. Kon37; assembly: GCF_055807535.1. NCBI lineage: Bacteria > Pseudomonadati > Pseudomonadota > Alphaproteobacteria > Hyphomicrobiales > Nitrobacteraceae > Bradyrhizobium > Bradyrhizobium sp. Kon37. The sequence goes on along the minus strand of NZ_JBVVOY010000001.1, from coordinate 119,139 downwards.
CTTCCATCTGACCAACTGGCTGTCCGTGGTCGGAGGCGTGCGCTGGATGGAATACGAGCAGCTCGCCGGAAAAGGCCGGCCCGTCTTCGTCACGAACACCAATTTGTCAGGCGATAAGGTGCTGCCGCTCGGCGGCGTCGTCGTCAAGCTGAACGAGCAGCTCTCCTACTACGTGAGCTATACGCAGTCGTTGAAGCCGACATCGGTCATCGCAGCGTTCACCTCCGGCTTTGTCGTCGACTCCACCATCGCGCCCGAAGAAGGAACGCAATGGGAGACCGGTCTGAAGTTCGATGTCAACAAGCGGCTGTCGGGCACCTTGGCCGTCTACGACATCCAGAAGAAGAATGTCCTGGTGCTGGATGACATCGGTGGAGGCAAGTCGGCGGCGCGCGCCTCCGGCGCGGCCAAGTCGCGCGGCGTCGAATTGGACGTGACCGGCAAACTGACTGATCAATGGAGCCTGATCGGCAGCTACGGGTATACCGATGCACGTTTGGTCAACGACCCCGTCGTCGGCAACGCCAAGTTGTTCAACGCCGCCATGAACACGGCTTCGCTCTATCTCGTCTACGATTTCGGCGATGCGCTGCCCGGACGTCTGCGGCTCGGCGGCGGCGCGCACTATGCCGGCGACCGGCCGGGCGACTCCCTCAACACGTTCTTCCTGCCGGCCTACACCGTCGCAGACGTCTTTGCGACCTACGACACGAAAATCGACAATCTGCCGGTGACCTATCAGTTCAACGTCAAGAACGTGTTCGACAAGCTCTACTATACGTCCAGTACCGGCAACGCCTTGAATGTCGCCATTGGCGATGCCCGACGCTTCTCGCTGTCGGCGACGGTGAAGTTCTAACGATGGCCGCGCTGCTGGGGCGTCACATCAAGGCCGCCCTCCACCAGATCCATTCCATCGCCGGCCTCATGCTCGCGCTGCTGCTTGCCGTGATCGCGTTGACCGGCGCGATCATGAGTTTTGAGGATGAGATCGTCGATCATCTCAACGCCGGCATCATGCAGGTCGCGCCGCGCCAGGCACCGGCGCTGATGCCGGACGAACTGGTTGCGCGCCTGACTGCGGCGCAGGATGTCGGCAAGGTCTCCGCCGTGACGCTGGCAAGTGATCCGTCCGCCGCGGTGCATGTGCGCTTCGCCCGCGACGAACGAGGCGCGCGGCCGTCCTCGCTCTATGTCGATCCCTATGACGCGCGCGCGTTGGGCGCACCGCGCGGCGAAGAGTTTTTCGCGACCGTGCGCAAGCTGCATCGCTGGCTGTTGGTTCCCGGCGACGCCAAGGGCTGGGGGCGTCAGATCACGGGCGTGGCCGCGCTCGGCTTGATCGTGATGCTCATCTCGGGCCTCGTGCTGCGCTGGCCGCGGCGTGCAGGCAGCGTGAAGATGTGGCTGAAGCCGAATCTCGGCCTCAGCGGACGCGGCCTCCATCGCTCGCTGCACGCGGTGATCGGCACCTGGGTCCTGCCGGTCTATCTGGTGATGACGCTGACGGGACTCTGGTACTCGTTCGACTGGTACAAGGACGGCGTCGTCTGGCTGCTGTCGCGCCCGCATGTCGCCGCCGCTAAGATGCAGCCGAAGATGCCTGCAAAGGCATCGCGCGCAGCCGGCGTCAGCGAGACGGCACAGCCGATCGGCTTTGATCGCGCGTGGGCCGCCTTCCTGCACGAAGAGGGCAACCGCTTCTCGAAGGCTCTGTTGACGCTGCCGGCCGGTTCGGGGACGGCGATCCGGATCCGCTCATGGGGGAAAGACTCCTCCCTCGACACCACCCGTGACGAATTCCGCATCGACGCCATAACCGGTCAGCTGGTCTCCGCGGAACGCTACGCCGACAAGACGTTCGGGGAGAAGATCATCGCGAACGTGCTCGACATCCACCGCGGCGCGATTCTGGGTTGGCCCGGCAAGCTCGCTTTCATGGTCGCCGCGGCGCTGATGCCGCTGTTCGCGGTCACCGGCGTCCTGCTCTATCTGTCGCGCCGCAAGCTGCGGCGCCCGGCGCAGCCGCGGCTCGGGCAGCTTGTTCCCGGCGAGTGAACGGGCAGCCGCAAAGGCTAGCCAACACTTCTGCAATCGTTCAAAAGCCCATGGCCAATCTTCGTCAGGGTTCACGCCATGAAGCTCACCTCCGTCACTCCCGCCGACATCCGCCGCGCATTGCTACTCCGCGAGGAGATCGCGCTGCTCGATCTCAGGCACGAGGCTGGTTTTGCGACGGGACATCCGCTGTTTGCCGCCAACATGGCCGCGGACCGGATCGGGATCGAAGCCGAGGTGCGGCTGCCGCGCAAGGACGTGGCGATCGTGCTCTATGACGACGGCGAGGGCCTCGTCACTGCCGGCGCCGAGCGGCTCGCCGCGCTCGGCTATACCAACCTCCGTGCGCTCAATGGCGAGCTGAAGGCCTGGCGCGACGCGGGTTATCAAATCTTCGAGGACGTCAACTCCTACTCAAAAGCCTTTGGCGAGCTCGTCGAGTCGCGCCGGCACACGCCCTCCTTCAGTGCCGACGAGGTGGCAAAACTCATCGCGGACAAGGCCAACATCGCCATCCTCGACGTTCGCCGCTTCGACGAATATGCCACCATGAACATCCCGGGCTCGGTCAGCGTGCCCGGCGCGGAGCTGGTGCTGCGGGCAGGGCAGGCGGCACCCGATGCCGACACCACCATCATCGTGAATTGCGCCGGCCGCACACGCTCGATCATCGGCACCCAATCGCTGATCAATGCCGGCGTCCCGAACAAGGTCCGGGCGCTGCGCAACGGCACCATCGGCTGGACGCTGGCGCGGCATACGCTCGGCCACGGTGCTAACAGGCGTGGCGCGATCGGATCGTTCGAAGGCGGCCCGGCTAATGCGCGCGACGTCGCCTATCGCGCCGGTGTGCGCCACATCGACGCGAGCGAGATGTCTGCGCTTGTCGCGCAGACCGATCGCACGCTCTATCGCTTCGACGTGCGTGACGCCGAGGAATATGCCGCCGGCCATCTTCCGGGGTTTCGTCACTATCCCGGCGGACAGCTCGTCCAGGAAACCGATATGGCCGCACCGGTGCGCGGCGCGCGCATCGCGCTGACCGACGACAAGGGCGTCCGCGCCGACATGACGGCGTCCTGGCTCGCGCAGATGGGCTGGGAGGTCTATGTGCAGGAAGGTGGCTATGACGGCGCGCTCGAAATCGGTCCGCCGCACGTCCTGCCCCGGCCCGACCCCGCCCACCGTTACCGCCGCCCCTATGAAGGCACCGGCGTCGACGAGCGCGCGATGCAGGCCTATCTCGACTGGGAATATGGCCTGGTCGAACAATTGCGTCTTGACGGCACGCACGGGTTTTACGTGATCTGACGACCGCCCCGCCATGTTCTCCCCGTATCCAAACCCTATTGTGCTGCGCATCCCCCGCGGTCTATGAGCTGCGGCGAAGCTGTAACCCACGGAGATTTCATGCCAGCCCCAGGCCGAAGCCCTGAGCGGAACGCGAAGGCGCTGCTGCTCGAAGGCGTCAACGACAGCGCCGTGGACCTGTTCAGGACTGCGGGTTTCACCAATGTCGAGCGCCTGACCAAGGCGCTGGACGGGGAGGATTTGCGGCGGGCGCTCAAGGGCGTGTCGCTGCTCGGCATTCGTTCGCGGACCCAGATCACCGATGAGGTGCTGGAGGCGGCCGACCAGCTTCTCGCCGTCGGCTGCTTCAGCGTCGGCACCAACCAGGTCGATCTGCTGGCGGCGCGCAAGCGCGGCATTCCGGTGTTCAACGCGCCGTTCTCCAACACGCGCAGCGTCGCCGAGCTCGTGATCGGCGAGATCGTGATGCTGCTGCGGCGCATCTTCCCGCGCTCGGTGTCGGCCCATGAGGGCGGCTGGGACAAGTCGGCGACCGGCAGCCGCGAGGTGCGCGGCCGCACCCTCGGCATCATCGGCTACGGCAATATCGGCTCGCAGCTCTCGACGCTGGCCGAGGCGATCGGCATGCGCGTGATCTATTTCGATCGCACCGACAAGCTCCGCCACGGCAACACCGAGCCGGTCGAGAAGCTGGAAGAGCTGCTGGCGCAGAGCGACGTCGTCAGCCTGCATGTGCCGGAGACGCCGGAGACATCAGGGATGATCGGCGAGAAGGAGTTGCGGGCGATGAAACCCGGCTCCCTCTTGATCAACAACAGCCGCGGCACCGTCGTCGATCTCGACGCGCTGGCGGGAGCTCTGCGCGACGGCCATCTCGCGGGTGCCGCGATCGACGTGTTTCCGGTCGAGCCGTCCTCGAATTCGGACCGTTTCAAGAGCCCCGTGCAGGGCCTCGGCAACGTCATCCTCACCCCCCATATCGGCGGCTCGACCGAGGAGGCGCAGGAGCGCATCGGCGGCGAGGTGGCACGCAAGCTGGTCGACTTTTTCATCACCGGCTCGACCACGGGGGCGGTGAATTTCCCGGAGGTGCAGTTGCATCTGCGTCCCTCCGGCGCGCGCTTCAGCCACGTCCATCGCAACGTGCCCGGCATGCTGCGCCGGCTCAACGAAGTGTTCCTCCAGCGCGACATCAACATCGCCGCGCAATATCTGGAGACCTCCGGCGACCTCGGTTACGTCGTGCTCGACGCCGACCTCGGCGGCCAAGATTCAGGCGCGCTGCTTGCGCAGATTCGTAGCCTCGAGGGCACCGTCGGCGCGCGCCTGGTGTTTGAGCACTAGCGTCATTGACGGCCGGTCGGAAGGCGCCTTGAATACAGCCTCCTGGCGGAACGAACGAGAACAGAAAGTGCAGGGGGAAACGATGGCGAAAGTGCGTGCGAAGCTGTGTGTATTGCTCGTGGGCGCAGTGACTGCACTGAGCGCGAATTCCGCTTTAGCAGTGACATTGCCTGAGGATGCGGACGCCGTCTGCAAGGGCCTGGTCGGCAGCACTGACGCCGTGAAGATCGATGCGGCGACGTTGCTGGCGCCATCGCAAATGGCCGTCGCCGAACGCGGCCCGACGCCGTCGGGGCGCGTCACGCCCGCCAATCCCGGCTTCTGCAAGCTGCTCGGCCATATCGATCCCACCGATCCCAAGGCGCCGCCGATCAGATTTCAGGTCAATTTGCCCGTCGAATGGAACGGCCGCTCGCTGCAATATGGCGGCGGCGGCTTCAACGGCGTGCTGATCACGGGCCTGACGCTGCCGCCGGCCTATCCCTTCGACAAGCCGTCGCCGCTAGCGCGCGGCTTCGTCACCTACGGCACCGATTCCGGTCACGAGTCCAAGCCCGGCGAGCCGCCGCAACTGTTCGCGCTCAACGACGAAGCCTTCGAGAATTTCGCCCATCGCGCCTACAAGAAGGTGCGCGATGCCGCCGTCGCGCTGATGCAGCGCGCTTACGGCAAGAGACCAGAGAAGATGTACTTCATGGGTTCGTCCGAGGGCGGTCGCGAAGGCCTCACCATGGCACAGCGCTACCCTGATGATTTCGACGGCATCTTTGCCCGCGTGCCCGTCATCAACTGGGTCGGCCTGCAGCATGCTGGCACCCGCTCGGGTCTCGCGACCATGGGTGACGGCTGGATTAATCCGGCGCAGGTGAAGCTCGTGGGCGATGCCGTGCGGGCCGCTTGCGACAAGGCGGACGGCTCCGATGACGCGCTGGTGCAAGATCCCGTGTCCTGCAAGGCGGCGTTCAAGGCGGAGACGCTGCGTTGCGCGAGCGGCAAGACGGGCGATCAGTGCCTCACCGACGCACAGATCAAGGCGATTGACACTCTGCATGCGACCTACAAATTCCCGTTCGCGCTTGCCAATGGTCTCGATGATTATCCGGGCTGGGGCGTGTCGGGCGAGGACACGCCGGCGGTTGGCCCGACCGGCGGCTGGGTCGCGTGGTGGCTCGGCACGGCGCCCCCGGCGCAGCCGCCCGCGCCCAATAACGGCATCGCCTGGATCTACGGTGCCGGCGGCATCCAATATGTGTTCGCGCGCGATCCCAAGCTCGACGTGACGACGTATAAGCCCGAACAGCACAAGGCGCGGCTGCTCGAGGTCTCCAGCCTGATGGATTCGACCGACCCCGATCTCAGCCGCTTCCGCGCTCGCGGCGGTCGGCTGATCATGCTCGAACATATGGCGGACTACGCGCAGAGCCCCTATGCCGGCATCCGTTATTTCGAGAACGTCGAACGCAAGCTCGGCAAGGCCGAGACCGCCGAGTTCGCGCGGCTCTACACCGCGCCCGGGGTCGACCATGTCGGCTCCGGCGCGCCGGCCAATGTCGACATGCTGAGCGCGCTGGTCGATTGGGTCGAAAAAGGCAAGGCGCCCGGCGATTTGGAAGTCGCCGAGCAGAAGGTCGAGGCGCCGTCCTTTGCGACGCTTCGCGCGCTGCCGCTGTGCCGCTGGCCGGCGTGGCCGCACTACAAGGCGGGTGCGGTAACGGAGGCGTCGAGCTTCACCTGCGCGCCGTAGCAGGCGCGCCACTTCGCAGCGTCACCCGGCGGCCATTGCCTGCGCGCCGCCGAGCAGCTGCGCGTTGAGCCGGCCCCCGGAGAACAGCATGTCGTCAAGGGCTTCGTCGATATCGGCGGAGATCACGGTGTTGCCGCCGTCCCGTGCGATGCTTCCTTGCGCTAGCCGCCGCATCAGCTCCTTAATGAAGGCGCAGCTCGTGCCCTCGCTGCGCCGGGCAGCCTCTGCGATCACTGCCCCCTCAAGCGGCAATCCCCTGCCGTAGAGACGGACCAGCTTGCCGCGGCCGGTCTCGTCGGGCAGCGGCACTTCGATGGCTTGATCGATGCGGCCGGGGCGCCCCGCGAGAGCTCCTTCGAGGTCCTCCGGCCGGTTGGTGGTCAGGACGAACAGGATGTCGGCATCTTCCTTCAGCCCGTCCATCTCATTGAGCAGCTTGTTCAGCATGGATTCCTCACACGGCCCCATGTCATCGCGGTCGCGGGCGATGAGATCGACATCCTCGATCACCACCATCGACGGCTGGAGCAGCCGTGCCAGGCTCATATAGGCGCCGAGCAGACCGATCTGCTCGGCCGTGATGATCAGCGTCGTATGCCCGGGCAAATGCGTTGCGAGATAGCGGATCGTGGGTCTTGCCAGTGCCCGGCGGCCCGTACAGCAAGATGCCTTTGCGTGTCGATTGACCCAGCCGGCGCAATTGGTCTCGGGTGTTGACGAAGGTCAGAACGTTGCGATCGAGCAGCCGCAGGGTCTGCTCCGGCAGGATCACCTCGTCGCGCGCGACCTGCGGCAAGCGATGCACCGTGATGCCGCGCGAGCGACCGCGATAGTCGGAGTCGGCATCGAGCGACAGGATCTTGCCGCGATAGGTCCGCGCAGCCTGTACGGCTTCTTCCAATTCATTGAAGCATTGCTGGACCAGAGCCGCGCCTGCGGAACCTGAAGGCACCAGGATCTCGATCCGAATTCCGGGCTCGCGACTGTATTCGCGGTGTGCGCAGAGCAAAACCGCATAGCGGAGATGATCCTGCTCACACAGCCATAGTCCGTTATCCAGACACTTGACCGGGCTCTTCTCGCCGACATCGACGTCGGAATATTGCAGCGGGGCAATCGCGATCGCATAGCGGCCCTCCTTGAGCAGTCGTGGAATCGACAGCGTTTCGTAGCGCTGCTCCTCGTTCAGTCCCACCAGCCGGATGGCCTTGCTGAAGAGCCGGTCGACCGCGGCTTGAAGATCGACCCGCATGTGGCCGGGAAATTGGCGGATCGTGGTCACGAGTTTGCTGCGCGCGGTGCTGGCAAGGTGCCAATCGAGAACATCGCAAGCAAAGTCGAAATCTTCCTCTTGTTCGTTCGAGGGTTCATCCGCCGCACGCATGCAGTCGCTGCACAGCCAGACCGTTCGGTCGCCGATACGCACGTCGGTCTGTCCCTCCGGCTTGCCACAGAGTTCGCAAGGAGTCTTGACCGCCTCTAGCGTGACCTGCAGTTGGTGGCCGGCCAATTCGATGGATTGTTGCGCAGATTTGAAAAGGGCTGCGGCAACCGATTGCGGGTAAGGTCCGCAAACCGCTTTTTCCTTCTGCTCGATCTGGGTGATGAGCGCGGTCGCTTCACGGTCTGATTTGCCGAAAACCTGCCGAAGCAGATCCATCACGAACTGGTCCGGCGTATCATCGTCATTATGAATTACGAGCTGGGTCGGCTGGTTCTCGCCACGCATACTGTTCATCACGAAAGGTCTCCGGGACAATCTATGATTGAATAGAACGAATAGGGAACATAAAAAGGAACGGCCGTCAAGCGGGACGGACGCGATAAATTGCGATCGACGGGCAGGGTCATCGGCCTCGCCGCCGTCCTTTGACAATCTGATCCGCTTCAATTATCTATTTCGTATGCGAAATAAAAAAGCCGGCGCGGGGCATCATCGGCTGATCTACCTGTTGAGCGTGGCCCAACGGCGCGTGCAGCGCTGGATGGCGGCGCAGCCTTCGAGCGAGGTCACGCCGGCGCAAGCGGGCCTGCTGTTCATCCTCGGCAAGCAGGACGGCGTCCTGATGGGCGAGGCCGGCGCGGCGCTCGACATGGGGCCGGCCGGCATCTCGGGGCTGGTCGACCGTACGGCGGCGGCTAAACTGGTTGAGCGGCGCGCGGATCACGAGGATGGTCGCGCCTGGCGCGTCTGGCTGACGCCGAAGGGCCGTGCGGCGCTCGCCCAGGCAAAGGCCAACGCGGCACAGGTCAACGCGGCGTTGACGGAAGGATTCACCAGCGCGGAGATCGATATCGTCGCGCGCTGGCTGACGAGCATTCAGGATAAATTCCCAAGAGGAGCGAACGAATGACTGACCAAGTCCGGATTGAGCACAACGGCGGAATTCTCACGCTCACGCTGGCGCGCCCCGACAAGAAGAACGCGCTGACGGATGCGATGTACGGCAAGCTCGCCGATGCCATCGAATCCGCCGAGTCCGATGCGTCGGCCCGTGTGATCCTGATCCGCGGTGAAGGCGATATGTTCACTGCCGGCAACGACGTTGGCGAATTCGCCGCGGTCGCAGCGGGCAAGTCGGAAGGAAGCCGCAACGTCGTGCGCTTCATCCAGTCGCTGGCGCGCTGCACCCGGCCCTTGGTTGCGGCGGTGCAGGGCCGCGCCGTCGGCGTCGGCACCACGATGCTGCTGCATTGCGACCTCGTCGTACTTGCCGACAACGCGCAATTGTCGACGCCCTTCGTCAGCCTTGCGCTGGTGCCGGAAGCCGCCTCCAGCCTGCTGATGCCGGCGCGCATCGGCTACGCGCGGGCCTACGAGATGTTCGCGCTGGGCGAGACCGTGCCGGCCAAGTCCGCGCTGGAATGGGGGCTCGCCAACCGCGTGGTGCCGCTCGACAAGCTCGATGCCGAAGCGCTTGCGCTGGCGCAGCGTCTTGCCCGTCAGCCGGCCGGCGCGCTCACCGCCACCAAGAAATTGATGCGCAATGGCGAGGCGCTGGTCGCGCAGATGAATGCCGAAGGCGAGCAGTTCGGACTGCGCCTGCGCACCGCCGAGGCGCGCGAGGCCTTCACGGCGTTCGCGGAGCGCCGCCTGCCGGATTTCACGAAAGTTGCGTGAGATCCGGGGCTGCAGGAAGGTCTGTCGGGCCGGGAAACTCACGGCAATTCGATTAAAACCTTAACGGAACATTGGCATGTCGCGGGCAAGGTGGCGCTCGTAAGAATAGGCCCCCGACCCAGGCCCCCGACACCATGGCAATGTTTAAGAAATCGGTAAGTTCGCTTCTCCTGACCTTGATGGCCCTGCTGGCCGCGGGGGCGCTGGCCTCCACGGCGATCCAGATGGTCGGAGCGTTCGGCCGCTACAGCGACAGCCTCGAGACCGCGCGGCTTGCCGCCGCGGACAAGGCGATCTTCCATGGCGTGCTGGCGCTGCGCAACAATCGCGGCGATGCGCAGAGCGCGATCCTCGGCGAGGATGATCCGCGTGCCAAACTCGAGGCAGCGGAGAAGGCCGAGCAGGGCGGCTATGACGCCATCGGCGCCGCGCTCGCCACCGTCGATTTCGCCCGCCGCGACGAACTCGCTGGCACATTGAAGCAGGGCTGGAGCGCCGCCGCACCGCAGTTCCAGCTGTTCTACGACGAAGCCAAGCGCCCGCGCGCGGAGCGCAAGATCGAGCGGACCAATTCCTGGTATGATGCCGTCACCAAGGTGATCGACACGGCCAATCTCGCCTCCACCGCGGTGTCGAACCGTGCCTGGATGAACGACCCCTTCATCGCCCGCATGATCCAGGTCCGGCGCTTCGCCTGGCAGGTGCGCGACCGTTATGGAATCCATTGTTCGTCCCTTCGCTCCAACGTCAACGGCAGCAAGCCGCTCGACGACGCTCAGAAGCGGTCAGTGGCGCAATGGGATGGCACGATCACCTCCGGCTGGGCGGGCATGTCCGAGTTGCTGGCTGCGCCGGACGTGGCGGCGGAGCTCGTGACGGCAGCAACGGACGCGAAGGCCAAGACCGACGGTGCCCTCAAGCAGATCGGCGACCTCACCAAGAATTTCGACGGCAGCGGCAAGCCCGCGATGCCCGCCTCGGAATGGAATACGCTGTGTCAGGCACCTTTCGCGTCCATTGTCGCGGTGGCGAACAAGGCGCTCGACCAGTCGATCGCGCGGGCGGAGACCGTGCAGGCCAAGGCGCTCACCAATCTTGTCGTGCAGTCGCTCGCGTTCCTGCTCGCGCTGGCCGTGACCCTGGCCGGCGTGTACGTGGTCCGCAACCGCCTCATGCGCCCGGTGCGTGCCATTCTGGACGCCATCGCCAAGATCAGCGCCCGCGACTACGCGACGCCCGTTCCGCAATCCAGGTATCCCGACGAGTTCGGCACCATGGCGGCCGCACTCGAAAGCCTTCGCGAGAGCGCGGCGACCGCGGAACGCCTGGGCCAAGAGCGCGAATCGCAGCAGGCGCTCCAGCTCGCCCGCTCCGGTACCGTCGATGCGGCCTGCCGCAGTTTCGACGACACCGTGCAGGCCGTCATTCACAGCGTTGCGGCGTCGACGAAGGAGCTCGACGCCACCGCGACCGACGTCCGCTCACTGGTTTCGGAATCGAGCAGCCAGACCGCAGCGGTCTCCTCCTCCGCCGAGCAGGCCACCAACAATCTCGAGACCATCGCGGCCGCGACCGAAGAACTCTCGGCGTCCGTCGGCGAGATCTCCGCGCAGGTGCAGGCCAGCGCACGCGAGGCCCGTGAAGCCGTGTCGCAGGCAGCGCAGACCAATGCGACGGTCGAGATCCTCGATCAGACCGCTGGCCGCATCGGCGAGGTCGTGAAGATGATCAACGCCATCGCAGGACAGACCAATCTGCTGGCGTTGAACGCCACCATCGAAGCCGCGCGCGCGGGCGAGGCCGGCCGCGGCTTCGCCGTGGTCGCCGGCGAGGTCAAGAGCCTCGCCTCGCAGACGGCGACGGCGACGGAAGAGATCTCCCGCCAGGTCGCGGAGATCCAGGGCGCCACCGGCCAGGCGGTCAGTGCCATCCGCGCGATCGGCGGAGCGATCAGCGGCATCGACGAGAAGATGACGGCGATCGCGGCCGCGGTCGAACAGCAGCGCGCGGCCACCACCGAGATCTCCCGCAATTTCCAGCAGGCCGCGCAGGGAACCCGCGAGGTCACCGACACCATCGGCAGCGTCGCCAGGCTCAACCAGGAGACGGGCAATGCCGGTTCGGTGCTGTCGGTGTCCGTGTCGAAAATGTCCGCCGACGCCGATCGTCTCCGCGTGGCGGTCGAGGGCTTTTTGGGCGCGGTGAGGACCGCATAACTTCGACAATCTTCCGTCCCACCGTCGCGCGATCGGCATTGCCGCCGATGCACGCGGCGGGTACATCTGTGACGCTGCGCGAGCGTCGCGGCAGATGTAAGAGATATCAGGGATGGAGAGTTCGATGCCGGTCACGCCCCAACACAAGGCCCAGCGCCCCTATCGCGGCGTGTTCCCGGTCGCACCCACCATCTTCGACGAGCGCGGCGAGCTCGACCTCGACGGACAGCGCCGCTGCATCGATTTCATGATCGACGCAGGCTCGAACGGTCTGTGCATTCTCGCCAATTTTTCCGAGCAGTTCGTGCTCACCGATGCCGAGCGCGAGACCGTGATGCATGCGGTGCTGGAGCACGTCGCGGGCCGGGTTCCCGTGATCGTCACGACCACTCATTTCAGCTCCGCCGTCTGCGCCGCGCGCAGCCAGCAGGCCGAGGCGGCCGGTGCCGCCATGGTCATGGTCATGCCGCCCTATCACGGCGCAACCTTCCGCGTGCCTGAGAAAGGCGTCGTCGAATTCTTCAAGGTGCTGTCGGGCGCAATCAAGATTCCGATCATGATCCAGGACGCGCCTGTCGCCGGCACGCCGCTGTCAGTCGAGCTGCTCGCGCGGCTGGCGCGCGACTTCTCCAACATCCGCTATTTCAAGATCGAGGTGCCGGGCGCGGCTGCAAAGCTGCGCAGCCTGATCGAGGCGGGCGGCAGCGATATCGAGGGTCCCTGGGACGGCGAGGAGGCGATCACGCTGCTCGCCGATCTCGATGCCGGCGCCACCGGCGCGATGACCGGCGGCGGCTATCCCGACGGCATCCGCCAGATCGTCGATCCCTATTTCGCCGGCAAGCGTGAAGAGGCCAAAGCCGCCTATGAACGCTGGCTGCCGCTGATCAACTACGAAAACCGCCAATGCGGCCTGATCGCCTGCAAGGCGATGATGCAGGCCGGCGGCGTGATCAAGTCGGACACGGTGCGGCATCCGCTGCAGCCGCTGCACCCGGCGACGCGGGCCGGGCTGCTGGAGTTGGCGAAGGAGCGCGATGCGCTGGCGTTGCGGTGGGGGAAGTAGGGCAACGCTGCTCGGCGGTTGCTATTTAACTCCGCCGTCGTCCTGGACAAGCGCAGCGAAGCGGAGCGCAGATCCAGGACCCATTACCCCAGGATGTCGTTTGGCGGATACTCGGGGCTACGGGCTCGTACCACGATAGCTCCCTGGGGTAATGGGTCCTGGCTTTCGCCAGGACGACACCGGGAATGGTGCAGCGGTGTCGCCTATCTCGCCAGCACCCACTCGCCCACAATGCGGAACCTTGCCCCCCCATCGTCCTGCTTGAACAACGCAATGCGATCGATGGCCAGCGTCTCAAGCCCGAGCGCAGCAAACCGCGCGCGCAGCATCTCCAGAATCGGCCCGCGACGCTCCGCGTCCAGCCGACCCGTCAGCGTCATGTGGAAGCGGAATTCCTCCATCACGTAAGGGTAGCCCCAGCGATCGAGATAGTCGCGCTGCCGCTCGCTGAGCTTCTCGGGCCTGCGTCGCGCGCGATCTTCCGCCGTCAGGGCGGTGCGAAAGCCATCGAACGCGCGGACACAATCGGCGGCGAGCTCTTGGAGCGCATCGGCCGGCTCAGCCGGAACGACCGCGATGAAGCCGCTGATGGCATCGACGACCGGGCTGATCACCGGGATCGTCCGCGCCTCGCCGGCGAAGGCCGCGCAGGCCGCCAAGAGCTCCGCCTCTGTCTTGCCAGGCGCGAGCGCCATCGGCGCCTTCAGTGTGCCGTGAAAACCGTATTTGCGGGGATCGGCGGTGATGTCGCGCCAGTCGGGCGCGAGACGCGCTGCCTCGGCGGGAAAGGGCAGCTCGTTGCCGGTATAGGCATCGTAGCCGAGCAACTCCGCGCCGAAGTGGGAGAGGGCGCTGTCGCTGCCTGCAGCAAAATAGATCGCGTAACGGGGGAAACTTGTCATCGTCCGAGCATAACGGGTTTATGCCGCGGCGACAGCTTCGCGCGGGGTAGCTGCCATGCCAAGCAACCGTGTCGCGTCGGTGAGATGCACGAGCTTGCCGCCCGATATCACGGCGATCAGCCGCGGCCGCAGCGGCATGCTGTCGTCGACCAGCAGAATGTCCGCGCGCCGGCCTTCCGCGAGCACGCCGCGATCGGCAAGGCCGGTCGCGCGCGCGGGCGCGGCGGAGACCAGATTCCAGGCTTCGGTCAGCGGCAGCACGCGATCGGCGGCGAGGCGGAACGCAGCGAGCAGCTGCGCGGGATAGTAGTAGTCCGAGGCCAGCACCGAGCAGAGCCCCTTGGCGATCATGTCGGATGCCTTGGTCCAGCCGGTGTGGCTGCCGCCGCGCACGACGTTCGGCGCGCCGTAGACGATGGCGTCACCATGGCTTGCCGCCGCCCGCGCCGTCTCCTCGTTGATCGGAAACTCTGCGATCGCCACGCCCATGGCGCGAAAGCCCTCGCGCATCACCGGCGTCGCATCGTCGTGCGAGAGCATCCGCACGTCGGCGGCGCGGGCCGTCGCGGCCAGCCGCGACACCGAAGCCGGCACTTCACCGGCGCGGGAGAGCACACGCCCGACCAGCCGGTCGAAATCTTCGCTCGACAGGCCGGTGCGCTCCACCATGCGGTTGCGCTTGCGGGGCTTGGCCATGTCCCCCACCGTGCCGTCCATGTGGTCGTTGAAGGCGAACAGGTCGACGCGGCCCTCAGCGAGCCACTGGCTGATCTCGGTTTCGGCATCGAGATTGTAGGTCTCGTGGCGCAGATGAAAGCGGGTGTCGGCCGCGAATTGCGGGCGCAGCCGTTCGATCGCCTCCATCAGGCCGCGCGCATTGTCGGCGCTGCGCAGGCCCGGCTCCCACGAACAGGTCGTGGCGTGAAACACAGTCGTGATGCCGTTGCTGATGGCCTGGCGGTCGCTATCGGCGAGCGCCACGTCGATCGGAAAATCGACTCCGGCGCGCGGCATCATCTGCCGCTCAAAGGCATCGCCATGCAGATCGACGATGCCCGGCAGGACCAGCAGGTTGCGCGCGTCGATCGCAAGCCGCGTCCGGCCGCGAGACGCATCGATCTCTGCGATGTCCGTTCCGGACAGGGCAAGAGAAGTTTCGACGAGCTCGGAGCCGATCAGGGTCCGGCCGCCCTCAAGGAAAATGTCTGTCACGCGACCGCGCTTGATTTGCTGCCATGAGGACTGTTGAGAGAACTTCCTCGTGCTTCATACGTCGAGAGAAAATCTTCAATCCCGAGCTTGCGGAAATCGGGCAATGCTGCACGCAATTTGTCGTGATCCCAATCCCACCAGGCGAGGCTGGCGAGCCGTCCGGCGACGTCTTCCGAGAACCGCCGCCGCACGATGCGCGCCGGATTGCCGGCGACGATGGTGTAGGCCGGCACGTCCTTGGTGACGATGGCGCCGGCCGCGATCACCGCGCCGGTGCCGATGTTGCGACCCGGCAGCACGATGGCGCCATGGCCGATCCAGACGTCATGGCCGATATGGACGTGATGCTGGCGCCGCCAGTCGAAGAATTCCGTGTCGTCGCTCTCGCCTTCGAAGTAGGCGCTCGAGCGATAGGTGAAGTGCGCCTGCGTGGCGCGGTGCATCGGGTGATTGCCCGGATTGATCCGTGTCATCGCCGCGATCGAGCAGAATTTTCCGATCGTGGTGTAGGTGATCTGGGCGTCGTTCACGACATAGGAGTAATCGCCCATCGTCACCTCGTGCAGCATCGTGCGGGCGCCGACCTCCGTGTAGGCCCCAAGCCTGGTGTCGTGCAGCTTCGCCGAGGGATCGATGGTCGGCTGGACCGAAAGAGTCTTGGCGGCCATGTTGCATCCGAACGAGAGGGCGGGCGTTTCTCTTCGAGTGGCTTGATGACAATGTCATGACGACACGATGACAGGGGATGAACTGGGGATGACGTGTGTAGGATCGCCGCACCGCAACGTCCGTGTCACACAAGTGTCAAGCGCCGGCGTTAGCGGTGGGTCCCAGCTACTCTGGAGCCCTGCATGCTGGTGGTTGATGGTCTGACGTGTCGCTTCGGCGTGAAAGCCGCGGTGGACGATGCCTCGTTTCAAGTCTCTCCCGGCGGCTTCGTCGGCGTGATCGGACGGTCCGGAGCCGGCAAGTCGACCCTGCTGCGGACCATCAACCGTCTCGCGACCCCTTCGCAGGGCCGCATCCTGTTCGACGGCCTCGACGTCACCGCGCTGCGCGGCAAGGAGCTGCGGCAGTGGCGGGCGCGCTCGGCGATGATCTTTCAGCAGTTCAATCTGGTCGGCCGGCTCGATGTTCTCACCAACGTTCTGATGGGACGGCTCGCGACGATGCCGGCCTGGCGCTCGTTGTCGCAGACCTGGCCCGAGCAGGACAAGGCGCTGGCGATGTCCGCGCTCGAACAGTTCGATATCGCCCCGCTCGCAGCCCAGCGCGCCGATCAGCTCTCCGGCGGCCAGCAGCAGCGCGTCGCGATCGCCCGCGCGCTGGTGCAGCAGCCCGACATCATCCTCGCCGACGAGCCGATCGCCTCGCTCGATCCCCGCAACACCAAGATCGTGATGGATGCGCTTTTGCGCATCAACAAGCATTTCGGCATCACCGTGCTCTGCAATCTGCATTCGCTCGACCTGGCGCGCAGCTATTGCGACCGCCTGATCGGTATGGCGCAGGGGCGCGTGGTGTTCGACGGCGCGCCGGCCGAGTTGACCGAGCACGTTGCGCGCGAGCTCTACGATCTCGAAGCCGCCGATGTCATGGGCGGCACGCCTGCACCGGTGCGACAAGGCATTCCGGCGCTTGGAACGGCGGCCGCCGCCTGAGCGGCGCCGCATCAGGACTCACCAGTTTTGCGTCAACCGACCTCAACCAATGAAGAGGCTATCATGATTACTCGCAGATTGATTCTTGCCGGCGCCGCCGCGCTCGCGTTCACGGCTTCAGCTTCCGCCGAGGACTGGAAAGCCAAATATCCCGAACTGACCTTCGCGGTCATTCCGGCGGAAAACGCCTCGGGCGTCACCGAGCGCTGGGCGCCGTTCATGAACTATCTCTCCAAGGAATTGGGCGTGAAGGTCACGCTGCGCATCGCCAACGACTACGCGGCCGTGATCGAAGGCCAGCGTGCCGGCAACATTCATATCGCGAGCTATGGTTCGGCCTCGTTCGCCCGCGCCCGCCTGACCGGCGTCAAGACCGACGCCTTCGCCAACGACATCAACTCCGACGGCTCCACCGGTTACTACTCCGTGTTCTTCGTCAAGGCGAACAGCGCCTACAAGAGCATCGACCAGCTCAAGGGCAAGAACCTCGGCCTGGTCGACCCGAACTCCACCTCCGGCAACAACGTGCCGCGCTTCGAGCTCGACAAGATGGGCATCACGGATGCCGACTCCTATTTCAGCAAGGTCGTCTTCACCGGCAGCCATGAGAACGCAATCCTGGCGCTGGCGCAGGGCACGGTCGACGTCGCCGCCAACCAGTGGACCAGCGACGACGATTCAACCCTGGCGCAGATGCTGACCAAGGGCATGCTGAAGAATGCCGACGGCTCGGCGATGAAGAAGGACGATTTCCGCATCATCCACAAGTCGGCGCCGATCATCAACGGCCCCTACGCGTACAATTCCGATCTGCCGGAAGAGGCCAAGGCCGCGATCGCGAAGGCGTTCTTCGACGCGCCGGCCAAGGACAAGGCTGCGTTCGATCGCCTCCAGGACGGCCAGAAGAAGGGTTTTCATCCCGCGACCACCAAGGATTGGGATGGCACGATCGAGCTGATCAAGTTCGTCGATGCGCTGCGTAAGAAGAAGGCGTCCTGAGTTTCGGGACGATGCCACTGGAGCCGGGTCGATGGACCCGGCTCTTTCTCTTTAATCGACCACCTTTCCTGATCAGATGACCGTCGCGGTTTCGATCCTCCCGGAGCAGCAGCTCGCCGTGCTCAACGCCGCCTATCGCCAGGCGGTCGCGCGCAAGCGGCTCCGACTCCTGTTTGGAGCCGTGATCTTCGCCGCAGCACTGCTTCTGGCGGCGATCGGCGCCGAAGTGAATCTGCGCACGCTGTTCACCCATTACGGCAACTTCATCAGCTATTTCGACCGCATCCTCACACTCGACAGCGGACAGCGGGTCTGGACCGATGTAGGCGAATGGCTCTGGGGCTGGCGCAAATGGCTGAAGATGTTGGGCGAGACCCTGCTGATCTCCTATGTCGGCACGCTGATCGGCGCGACTTTTGCATTCTGCCTGAACTTCTTCGCGGCGGAGAATACCTCGCCCGCGCCCTGGCTGCGCTTCGTGGTGCGGCGCCTGCTCGAATTCGCCCGCACGGTGCCCGGCATCGTGTTTGCGCTGATCTTCGTGATCGCCTTCGGGCTCGGACCGATGGCGGGCGTGCTGGCGATTGCGATTCACTCCACCGGCGCGCTCGGAAAGCTGTTCTCCGAGATCGTCGAGAACGCCGACATGAAGCCGGTCGAAGGCATCCGCTCGACCGGCGCGAGCTGGCTCGCTTGCATGCGCTTCGCTATCCTGCCGCAGGTCACCGCGGGTTATGCCAGCTACGCGCTGCTGCGCTTCGAGATCAATGTCCGGGAGGCCTCCGTGATGGGCTTCGTCGGCGCCGGCGGCATCGGCCAGGAGCTCGTCGTCGCCATCCGCAAGTTCTATTACTCCGACGTCAGCGCGATCCTGCTCACCATCATCGTCACGGTCTTCATCATTGACATCAGCACCGGCTGGCTGCGCGGCCGTCTGTTCGGCAAGGAGGCGCGGACGTGACGGGACCGCGGGAGATCGACACCGCCGCGCTTCGCGCGCGCTACCCTGATGTGTTCGACCGGCCGGCCTCGGCCCGGCTCGCGATGCCGGCGATGATCGTCGCGGCGTTCGCGATCCTGGTCTATGGCCTGGTCGATCTCGATTTCTCGCCCTCGCGCTTCGTCGCCGGCCTCAGCCAGCTCGGCTGGATCAGCCTGATGATGATCCCGCCGGATCCCGGCTCGTCGCTGCCGATCTATCTGAAGGCGCTGGGCGAGACGCTGTCGATCGCGCTGCTCGGCACGACGCTGGCCGCACTGTTCGCGCTGCCGGTCAGTCTTCTTGCCGCACGTAACGTCGTGCCGTCAAAGCTGCTGCGCTTCCCTGTCCGCCGCTTTCTCGATTCGATCCGCGGCGTCGACACGCTGATCTGGGCGCTGGTGTGGATCAACGTGGTCGGGCTTGGCCCGTTTGCCGGCGTGCTCGCCATTGCCGTGTCCGATTTCGGCGCGTTTGGAAAACTGTTCTCGGAGGCGATCGAGGGCGCCGACCAGAAGCAGGTCGAAGGCATCCGCGCCTCCGGCGGCAGTGCGCTGCACGAGATCCGCTTCGGTCTGCTACCGCAGGTCCTGCCCGTGATCGCCGGCCAAGTGCTCTATTTCATCGAGTCGAACACGCGCTCGGCCACCATCATCGGCATCGTCGGCGCCGGCGGCATCGGGCTCCAGCTCGCCGAGCAGATCCGCGTGCTGGAATGGCAGAAGGTGTCGTTCCTGATCCTGATGATCCTGGTCGCTGTCGCCGCGATTGATTTCGTTTCGGGAAAACTCCGCTTCGCCATTATCGGCCGAAGGGCGGTGGCGTAGGTCTTCGTCTCTCCCCGCTTGCGGGGAGAGGCCGAGCAGCGCGGCGGGTGAGGGGGACTCTCCGAGTCGGTCTCTTACGGTGATTGTGGAGGCAGCCCCTCTCCCCGTAAGAACGGGGCGAGGGAGAACAAGCAGCCCACCCTACGACTCCACCAGAAACTCCACCCGCTCCGCGGCAAACCGCGAATGCTTGGTCACCAGCGGTTTGCCGTCGAGATCGTGGTCGGTGGCATCGACCACCAGGATCGGTCGTCCCAGCGCCAGATCGAGCCGTGCGGCGTCGGTGGCGTCGACGATGCCGGCGGTGATCCGGGTCGCGCCGCGGCGATAGTCGCGGACGCCGTAATGTTCGAGCAGTTTCGTCATCGAGCGGGTCGCGGCAAAGACGTCGCCCGCACCCGGGAACAGCTGCGCCGACAGCCACGTCGTGGAGACGCAGATCGGCGTGCGGTCGGCGAGGCGCATCGCCTCGATCCGGACCAATGGTGCGCCGGCCTTGAGACCGAGCTCCCGCGCGAGTTCGCGGGTCGCGACATCATCGGACGCTTCGATCAAGCGGCCATGCGGTTCGCGGCCGTCCGCGCCGACGATCTCGGAGAAACGGGTCCGCGAGCGCAGTGGATAAGCGAGCTTCTGCGCCTCGACATAGGTTCCGCTGCCGCGTTCGGCCCGCACGATGCCGCGCTCGGCAAGCGCGGCCAGCGCGCGTCGCACGGTATGGCGGTTCACGCGATAGGTTTCGGCGATCTCCACCTCGCCCGGCAGCTTGTCGCCCGCCGCAAAGCGGCCGTCGGCGATGCCGCGCTCGATGCCGTCGGCAACGAGGCGCCACAACGCGACGCCGGAAGAGGCTGTGTCCTGCATGCTCATGTGGCCGGGAAGCTACTCCAGAAATCACGCCTTTGTCACGAAACAGTCATGGCGCTCCGGTATCAAGTTGTCTAGTATCATAGACAACTTGGATTCGGCAAGTTCTGCAGAAAGTTTCGGTGGATGTGGTGACCCAGCACAACAATCAGCAAGCCCAGCGCAAGGCCGCAATGGCCGTGCTGGCGCACGCGGAGGCGGGCGAGATCGCCGCTCGCCTCCGCGCTCTAGCCCTACCGGCGCATCAGGATCTGCGCGCGCCGGAAAACGGCCTCGTCATGCTGCGCGGCCGGGTCGGCGGCGACGGCGCGCCGTTCAACCTTGGCGAAGCCACGGTGTCGCGCGCCGCGGTGCGGCTTGCGAGCGGCGAGGTCGGCTTCGGTTACACGCTTGGTCGCGACGGCGAGAAGGCGCGGCTGATCGCGCTGTGCGATGCGCTGGTGCAGTCCAGCGATTTCGGCGCCGCGGTGGAGCGGGACATTATCGCACCGTTGCGTGAGCAGCTGATGATCAGGCGCAAGCAGGCGGCGGCCGAGACCGCCGCGACGAAGGTCGATTTCTACACCATGGTGCGCGGTGAGGGGTAGATCATGACCACGATTGCGGAACTGCCGCCGGGGTTCGCCGACAAGGTGCTGTCGGCGCAATCGACCTTTCGTTCGGTGATGGACGCGATGGCGCGGCCGGGATCGGTCCAGCGCATCGTGCCGACATCAGGCGCGCCTCACACGATGATGCGCGGCACGGCCGCGATCGCGCTGACGCTGTTCGACCACGACACACCGCTCTGGCTCGATGCGCGCATGTCGGAAAGCGCCGAAGTGACAAAATGGTTGAAATTCCACACCGGCGCGCCGGTGGTGCAGGATTCTTCCATCGCAAGCTTCGCCCTGATCAGCGACGGCGGAGCGCTGCCTTCGCTCGAGCGCTTCGCGCTCGGCACCAGCGAATATCCGGATCGGTCCACCACATTGATCCTTCAAGTCGAGAGCCTGGACGGAGGACGCGGCTTCGAGCTGCGCGGTCCCGGCATCGACGGTGTCGCGACGCTCAAGGCCTCGATCAAGCCGTTCGACCTGTTCAATCGCCTGCGCGTCAACGAAACGCTGTTTCCGCGCGGCATCGATGTGGTGCTGGTCGCCGATGACGCCGTGGTTGCGATCCCGCGCACCACGCGTGTCGTGAGCAAGGGAAGCTAGCTATGTATGTCGCAGTCAAGGGCGGCGAACGCGCCATCGAGAACGCCCATCGCCTGCTCGCCAGTGCGCGGCGCGGCGACCAAAGCGTGCCGGAAATCACGCTCGATCAAATCTCCGAGCAGCTCGGCCTCGCCGTGGACCGCGTCATGAGCGAAGGATCGCTCTATGACCGCGAGCTCGCGGCGCTGGCCATCAAGCAGGCGCGCGGCGATCTGATCGAGGCGATCTTTCTGGTCCGCGCCTTCCGCGCCACGCTGCCGCGCTTCGGCGCGAGCGAGCCGGTCGAGACCGGCGCGATGCGGGTGCGGCGGCGGGTGTCCTCGACCTTCAAGGACATTCCCGGCGGCCAGATCCTCGGGCCGACCTTCGACTACACCCATCGCCTGCTCGATCCCTCGCTCGCCGGCGGCTTTGTGCCGGAGCAGCCGGCGACGGCCGAAGCGTCCACGGTGCCAACGCCGCGCGTGACGGATATCCTCGGCCGCGACGGCCTGATCGAATCCTCGCCGCAGGCCCAAGAGGGCGCCAGCGTCGGCGATCTCACCCGCGAGCCGCTGAATTTTCCGGCGGACCGCGATCTGCGCCTGCAGAACCTCGCGCGTGGCGATGAAGGGTTTCTGCTGGCGATGGGCTATTCCACCCAGCGCGGCTATGGCCGTAACCATCCCTTCGCCGGCGAAATCCGCTTCGGCGAGGTCGATGTCGAATTTTCGGCGGAAGACGTCGGCTTCGCCGTTCCGCTCGGCTCGATCGAGCTCACCGAATGTCAGATGGTCAACCAGTTCAAGGGCTCCGCGACCGAAGCGCCGTGCTTCACGCGCGGTTATGGCCTCGCCTTCGGCCAGAGCGAGCGCAAGACCATGTCGATGGCGCTGGTCGACCGCGCGTTGCGTGCGCGCGAGCTCGGCGAAGAGGCACTCGCCCCTGCGCAAGACGAAGAATTCGTGATGTCGCATTCGGACAACGTCCAGGCGACCGGCTTCGTCGAGCATCTGAAGCTGCCGCATTATGTCGACTTCCAGTCCGAGCTCGGCCTGTTGCGCAAGCTGCGCAAGGAATTCACTGAAGCCAATGCGCCTGATGCCATGAAGGAGGCCGCGGAATGAACGCGCCCGCCTACAATTTCGCCTATCTCGACGAACAGACCAAGCGGATGATCCGCCGTGCGATCCTCAAGGCGATTGCGATTCCCGGCTATCAGGTGCCGTTCGCCAGCCGTGAAATGCCGATGCCCTATGGCTGGGGCACCGGCGGCGTCCAGGTCACCGCGGCGATCCTCGGGCCCGAGGACGTGCTGAAGGTGATCGACCAGGGCTCCGACGACACCACCAACGCGATCTCGATCCGAAAATTCTTCGCCAAGACCGCCGGCGTCGCCACGACGACGGCCACAGAAGATGCGACCGTGATCCAGACCCGTCACCGCATTCCCGAGACGTCGCTGCACGCGAATCAGGTGCTGGTCTATCAGGTGCCGATCCCCGAGCCGCTGCGCTTCCTCGAGCCGCGCGAGACCGAGACGCGGCGCATGCATGCGCTCGCCGAATACGGCCTGATGCATGTGAAGCTCTATGAGGACATCGCCCGCTTCGGCCACATCGCGACGGCTTACGCCTACCCGGTGAAGGTCAATGCGCGCTATGTGATGGACCCATCGCCGACGCCGAAATTCGATAATCCCAAGATGGACAATTGCCCGGCGCTGCAATTGTTCGGCGCCGGCCGCGAAAAGCGCATCTACGCGATCCCGCCCTATACGCAAGTCGTGTCGCTCGACTTCGAGGACCATCCCTTCGAGCCGTATCGCTTCAACGCGCCCTGCGCGCTGTGCGCCGCGGAAAATTCCTATCTCGACGAGATCGTCACCGACGACAAGGGCGGACGCATGTTCGTCTGCTCCGACACCGATTATTGCGAGGGCCGCCAGGCCGCCGGCCATCACGGCAGCCTCAGCGCCGCGCCGTACAAGGACAAGGCGCAGGAGGCATCGAATGGCTGATCAAGACATGCTCGAAAACGACGAGCCGCTGCTCGTTGCCGAGTCGCTCAGCAAATCCTATGGCCGCATCGCCGCGTGCCGCGATGTCTCGTTTTCGCTCTATCCCGGCGAGGTGCTGGCGATCGTGGGGGAATCCGGCTCGGGCAAGTCGACGCTGCTGCAGCTCCTGTCGGGTCAGCTCGCGGCCAGCGGCGGCCAGGTGTCCTATCGGATGCGCGACGGCGTCGCCCGCGATCTTGCCACGCTGGGCGAGGCCGAGCGGCGCTTCTTGTTTCGCACCGATTGGGGTTTTGTCCATCAGGATCCCGCGCAGGGGCTGCGCATGGCGGTCTCGGCCGGCGCCAATGTCGGCGAGCGGCTGATGGCGGTGGGTTGGAATCACTACGGCCGCATCCGCGATACCGCGTCGGACTGGCTGACCCGCGTCGAGATCGACATCGCACGCATCGACGATGCGCCGCGGACCTATTCCGGCGGCATGCGCCAGCGGCTCCAGATCGCCCGCAACCTCGTCACCGAGCCGCGGCTGGTGTTCATGGACGAGCCGACCGGCGGCCTCGATGTTTCCGTGCAGGCCCGTCTGCTCGACCTCGTGCGCAGCCTGGTCGCCGAGTTGCATCTCGCGGTCATCATCGTGACCCACGATCTCGCGGTCGCGCGCCTGCTGTCGCATCGGGTCATGGTGATGAAGGGCGGCCGCGTCATCGAGACCGGCCTCACCGACCAGGTGCTCGACGATCCCCGCGAGCCCTACACCCAGCTCCTCGTCTCCTCGATTCTGCCGCCATGAGCCTTCCAGGAAGAATTTTCCAATGACCGCCATGATCGACGTCGCCGACGCCAACAAGACCTTCACGATGCACCTGCAAGGTGGCATCGAATTGCCCGTCGTCAGCGGCGTGACCTTTCACGTCAACCCGGGCGAATGCGTCGTGCTGTCGGGGCCATCAGGCGCCGGAAAATCGTCGATCCTGAAGATGATCTTCGGCAATTATCGCTGCGACTCCGGCCGCATCGGCATTCGCCATCGCGGCGCGCTGGTCGATCTTGCCACCGCCGAGCCGCGGCAGGTCCTCAACATCCGCCGTGCGACTATTGGCTATGTCAGCCAGTTCCTGCGCGCGGTGCCGCGCGTCGCGACTGTCGACGTGGTCGCCGAGCCCCTGATCGTCAACGGGCTGGCGCGAACTGAGGCGCAGCAGCGCGCCGGCGAGTTGTTGCATCGGCTCAACATCCCCGAACGGCTCTGGCAGCTGCCGCCCGCGACCTTTTCCGGCGGCGAGCAGCAGCGCGTCAACATCGCGCGCGGCTTCATCTCGGATCTGCCGATCCTGCTGCTCGACGAACCCACCGCCTCGCTGGATGCCGCCAACCGCGCCGTCGTGGTCGAGCTGGTCGCCGAAAAGAAGCGCCAGGGCGTCGCCATGGTCGCCATTGTCCATGACGACGAAATCCGTCATCAGATTGCCGACCGCATCGTCGACGTTACCAGCTTCGCCGCCGCGGCCTGAAGGAAATGGACATGAACGCCAAGTCAAAGGACATCGTGATCGCCAACGCCAGGATCGTGCTGGCGGACCGGGTGATCGAGCAGGGCTGGCTTGCCCTCGCCGATGGACGCATTGCCGAGATCGGCGAGGGCAGGGCGCCCACGGGGGCAGAGGACGCCGGCGGCGATCTGATCATGCCGGGATTGATCGAGCTCCACACCGATCACCTCGAGGCGCATTACGTGCCACGCCCAAAAGTGTTCTGGAATCCGGTCGCCGCCGTCGTCTCCTACGACGGCCAGCTCGCGACCTCAGGCATCACCACGGTGTTCGACTCGCTCCGGGTCTGGCGCGAGGACGGCGCCGAGGAAGTCGACGGCCGCGCCGGCACGCTCGCCGCCGCGATCACGACCGCGCGCGACGCCGACCTGCTGCGCGCCGATCACTTCCTCCATCTGCGCTGCGAAATCCCGATGCCGAGCGTGGTCGAGGAGGCCAGGGAGCTGATCGACCGTCCCGACGTGCGGCTGATGTCGCTGATGGACCACACCCCCGGCCAGCGCCAGTTCCGCGACGAAGGCAAGCTGCGCGACTATTACCGCGGCAAGGGCGGCGGCAAGACCGACGCCGAGCTCGACCAGCTGTTCGCGAAGCGCTTCGAATATCAGAAGGCCTACGCCGCGACCAACATGCGCGAGATCGTGGCGCTGGCACATCAGTACAAGATCCCGCTGGCGAGCCATGACGATACCACCGAGGAGAACGTCGTGGACGCCGTACGCGATGGGGTTTCGGTCGCGGAATTTCCGACCACGCTGGAGGCCGCGCGCGGCCTGCACGAGGCCGGGATCGACATCCTGATGGGCGCGCCGAACGTCGTGCGCGGCGGCTCGCATTCCGGCAACATCGCCGCGGTCGATCTCGCCCGCGAGGGCCTGCTCGACATCCTGTCCTCGGACTACATTCCCTCGAGCCTTCTGATGGCCGCGCTGCATTTGCCCGAGCATGTGCCCGCCATCAGTCTTGCGGCGGCGATCCGCACGGTGACGAAGGCCCCCGCGGAAGCCGTCGGCCTGTCCGACCGCGGTGAAATTGCGGTCGGCAAGCGTGCCGATCTGATCCGCGTGCATGTTGCGGGCAGCGTCCCTGCGGTCCGCAGCGTCTGGCGCGAAGGGAGCCGCGTCGCATGAGCGAGACCGTCACCGTGGCGGGAGCGCAGACGGGCGCGATCGGGCCCGGGCGGCTCGTGCTCGTGGTCGGTCCCAGCGGCGCCGGCAAGGACACGCTGCTGCGGCTGGCGCGGACGGCGTGCATCGAGGATCAGGACATCGTCTTTCCGCGCCGTGTCGTGACGCGCGAATCCTCGGCCGACGAAGACAATGTCGCGGTGAGCCCTGACGAATTCCGGCGTGCCCGCGAGCATGGCGAATTCGCCGTGCATTGGGAGGCGCATGGGCATTGCTATGCGCTGCCGCGCGACCTCGACGACGATATTCGTGCCGGACGCGCCGTCGTGGCCAATGTTTCGCGCACGGTGATCGGCGCGCTACGCCAGGCCTATGCAAACGTCGTGGTGGTCGTAATCACGGCGCCGCCGGATGTGCTGGCGCAGCGGCTCGCCGCTCGCGCCCGGCACAGTGACGGCAATATCGTGGAACGGCTGACGCGCAGCGTCGACGATGCATCGGCGCAAGCCGATGTCACCATCCTCAACGCGGGCAGCGCGGAGTATCATGGCCGCCAGCTTCTGCGCGTGATCAGGAATCAAGGCTGGCACGAATAGCCCGCGCAACAAGGAGAACGGAATGTCGGTGATCGAAACGGTCGAGCAGCTGGAGGCCATCTACGGCGTCATCAACGACGCCTCGACCGTGAAAGTCGCCGACCACGTCACCCCGCTCTATCGGGTCTTCATCGAAAAGGCGCCGTTCGCCGCGCTCGCCACCGTCGGACCCGAGGGGATCGACTGCTCGCCGCGCGGCGATCTCTCCGGCTTCGTCCGCATTCATGACCCGAAGACGCTGATGCTGCCGGATCGCCGCGGCAACAACCGGGTCGATTCCTTGCGCAACATCGTGCGTGATCCCAGGGTGTCGCTGATGTTCCTGATACCCGGCTCCGGCAACGCGGTCCGCGCCAATGGCCGGGCCCATCTTTCGATCGATCCCGAGCTGCTGGCCTCGTTCAAGGTCGAAGGCAAGGCGCCGCGCAGCGTCATGGTGATGACGGTCGACGAAATCTACTTCCAGTGCGCCCGCGCGATCGTCCGCTCCGATCTCTGGAATCCCGACAAGCGCGTGGACCCCAAGTCGCTGCCGACGCCCGGCCAGATCCTCGCCGAGATGAGCGAGAACAAGGTCGGCGGTGCGGAATACGACCGCGCCTGGCCGGAGCGCGCCGCCGCGACGATGTGGTAGCTCTCTCTTACCCTCTCCCCTTGTGGGAGAGGGTGGCTCGCCGCAACAGCGGCGAGACGGGTGAGGGGTCTCTCTCCGCACGCGACTCTCTTGCTTCAGGATTCGCCGAGGCAACCCCTCATCCGGCGCTTCGCGCCACCTTCTCCCACAAGGGGAGAAGGGAAGAACTTGCCGCCAGTTGAATCCGTCTGCCGTCGCTTCCCTCCGGAGACGTGCCGATGCGCGCCACTGGCAATTATGGATAGCCATTTCATTGACCGATCGCGCTAAACGCTCGATATTCGACGCATCGAAACTGCTCCTCGAGTCAAAGCCGCGATATGAGAACCGATCACCAGCGCAACGGGAACGACATGCTTGCGTGCATGACGTGGCGCTGTTTCTCGGCGGCCACCGGCGCCTGTTGTTGTTGCTGACCGCCGCCTCCTAGCAGCACCTCACCCAGCAATCCCGAGACAGGAACGCCGAGATCCCGGCGAACGAGCAGTCATGTCCCGAATTCAATCGAATGCCTACATCATCGAAATCCACGACCGCGCCGCCGGCATCGTCACGAAGGATACGCGCGGCTTCCGCTTCTTCTCCTCCGAGCGTCTGTTCGACAGCCTCGAAGGTCGCCAGTTCCGCTCGGCGCGCGAGGCGGAGCGCGCCGCCCGCGCCGTATTCTCCGAGCGGAGCCGGCGCGCGAATTCTCCACTGCTTGCCAACTGATTCCACCGAAAGGACCACGTCATGATCAATCGTCGACACATTCTCGCAATGACGGTGCTGCTCGCAACCGCCTTAGCCGCACCGGCGCGCGCGGAGGACAAGCCGGTGGAAATCCGCATCGGTACGCAGAAGGGCGGCTTCTTCCCGGCGGTTCGCCAGCGTCAAACGCTCGAGAGCGCCTTTAAGCCGCTCGGCATCGAGATCAAATGGATCGACTCCCAGTTCGGTCCGCCGTTGCTGGAGGCGATCAATGTCGGCAGTGTCGATTTCGGCTTCGTCGGTGATACGCCGCCGATCTTCGCCCAAGCCGGCGGCGCCAGGATCCGCTACGTCGCAGCGGTGAAGTCGGAAGGCGACACTCAGGCGATCATCGTTCCGAAGGATTCGCCGATCAAATCGCTCGCGGACCTCAAGGGCAAGCGCGTTTCGTTTGCCAAGGGATCGAGTGCGCACAACCTCCTCGTCGCGTCGCTCGAGAAGGCCGGTCTCTCCTGGTCCGACATTACGCCGGCTCCGCTCGCCCCGGCCGATGCGACGGCCGCCTTTGTAAAGGGTTCGGTCGATGCCTGGTCAATCTGGGATCCGTATCTGGCGCTCGCTGAGTTGAAGGAGAGCGCCCGCGTCATCGTCTTCGACAAGGAGGTCCACAAGCCGAACGCTTTCTACATCGCCGGCACGGACTTCGTGGAGAAGTATCCTTCACTGGTGGCAAAACTCAACGCGAGCTTCGCCTCCGAAGGCGTGTGGGCGGAATCTCACCATCAGGAGGTAGCGAAGGCCCAGGCCGAGGCAACCGGCGTCGACATCGAAGCTGTCAGGCGCTTCGTCAACCGCTCCACCTATCGCGTGGTGCCGCTGGATGCAGAGGTTACCAAGAGCCAGCAGGCGGTCGCCGATCATTTTGCAAAACTGGGCCTGATCCCGAAGCCGGTCAACGTGTCCGACATCGTCTGGAAGTGGACGCCGGGTTCCTAAGCAGGACGAGACTCAACTCCGGCGGCGCGCCCTGGTGTGTGCCGCTTTCTTTGCGGCGGCGGAGCGGGCCTTGGCGCCCTTGGTGCGGCTCGCCTTGCGCGCGGTGGCCGAACGTGACGCGGCGGATCGCTGGCTCGCGGCACGCTTGCCCTGTTTCGACAGTGCGCTGCGCGATGCGGTCGAGCGCGGCTCCTTCTTCAAAACCTTTTCGACGGCCCGTGCCACGCGCGGCCGGCGCTTCGGCGTGCGTTTGCCCTGACCGACCTCATAGGCATATTTGGCGCTGCGGCGCGTGGCCTTCTTGACGCGTCCCTTGCGGGGCGGCGGCAGATCGACGCCGGCGCGGCGTGCCTCGGACAGACCGATGGCGATGGCCTGCTTCGTCGAGCGCGCGCCATGCTTGCCCTTGCGGATCTTGTCGATCTGGTCCTTGACGAACTCGCCGGCCTGCGTGGTCGCCGATTTCCCGGCGCGCTTGTCTTGCCTTGCTTTGCGAATGACTTCCTGTCTTGGCATGGGTCCTGTTCCCTCTGGATCTTCACAGGGATATCTGACCGCAACGCGCAAGATGGACGATTGATCCTGTCAGTTCCGTAGCGCAGCCAGCAGTTCATCCGGGCGTTCGGCCATGATCATGTGGCCGGCGCCCGGCACCACGACGGTCTTCGCATGCGGGATTGCCGCCGCGAGTGCCTTGCCGGCCTTCACCGGCGTCATCATGTCCCGCTCGCCGAGGATGAGCGTCGTGGGCACCGTCACGCTCGCGGCTGCTTGAAGCGCATTCGCGTAAGCATTGCAGGCCGATAAATCCCGGAACAGCACGCCCGGCTCGCAGTGTTTCAACACGGCCTGGGCGCCGCCATGCATCCACAGGCCCGGCGCGAGGCTGCCGCCGAGCTCGGCGTTGAAGCCGAGTCCCCAGATCGAGACCATGTCGTTGGCATCCTGCGAATTGGCTTCGGCCGCCTTCAGCAGGTCCGGGCCGACCGTCATGGTCGCGGCCGTGCCGATCAGGCTGAGTGCGGACACCTTGTCGGGATGACGTGCGGCCGTCTCCAGCGAGATCAGCGATCCCATGGAATGGCCGATCAGATGCGCTTTCGTAACTCCGGCCGCATTGAGCAGGGCCGCCGTCCAGTCGGCCATCTCGGCGATGCTGCCGAGCGACGGTCCAGGCGAGCGGCCGTGGCCGGGCATATCAGGCGCCAGCACGCCAAAGCCGTGATGGGCGAACCAGCGCGTATGCAGCGCCCAGGTCGAATGATCGAAGCCTGCGCCATGGAGGAAGACGACCGCGGGCAGGGATCTGTTGAAGTCGCGGCCGCCGGTTGCGACCAGCACCTCGGCGCCGTTGACGGAGAGCTTCATGGTGTCAGACCTTTTGCGAAATGCGCAGCGCTTGGGTGAGATCGTCGATGATGTCGCTTGCGGTCTCGATGCCGACCGAGAGCCGCACCAGCTCCTCGCCGATGCCGGAGGCCTTGAGCTGCTCGGCGTCCATCTGCTGGTGCGTGGTTGACGCCGGGTGGATCACCAGCGTCTTGGCGTCGCCGACATTGGCGAGATGGCTGATCATGCGCAGCGATTCGATGAACTTGCGGCCAGCAGGCCGGCCGCCCTTGATGCCGAAGGAGACGATCGAGCCGGCGCCGCGCGGCAGCAGTGTCTTTGCCAGCTGGTAGTCCGCGTGGTCCTCGAGCGAGGGATGCAGCACCCAATCCACGGCCTTGTTGGCTTTCAGCGCCTCCAGCACGAGGTGCGTGTTCTGGATGTGGCGGTCCATGCGCACGCCGAGCGTCTCCACGCCCTGCAACAACTGGAACGCATTGGTCGGCGATAGACAAGCGCCGAAATCGCGCAGGCCTTCGGTCCGCGCGCGCATGATGAAGGCCGCGGTGCCGAACTGCTCGTCGAAGACAATGCCGTGATAGCCGCCATAGGGCTCGGTCAGTACGCCGAATTTTCCGGATGAACGCCAATCAAACCGGCCGCCGTCGACGATGGCGCCGCCGATCGCAATGCCATGGCCGCCGATCCATTTGGTCGCCGAATGCATGACGATGTCGGCGCCGAG
This sequence comes from Bradyrhizobium sp. Kon37, assembly GCF_055807535.1. NCBI lineage: Bacteria > Pseudomonadati > Pseudomonadota > Alphaproteobacteria > Hyphomicrobiales > Nitrobacteraceae > Bradyrhizobium > Bradyrhizobium sp. Kon37. The sequence goes on along the minus strand of NZ_JBVVOY010000001.1, from coordinate 87,967 downwards.
CTCGATCGGCCGGCTGAGATAGGGCGTGGCAAAGGTGTTGTCGATCAGCAGCGGAATCTTTGCGTCATGCGCGATCGCCGCGACCTTCGGAATATCAAGCACCTCGAGCCCGGGATTGCCGATGGTCTCGCCGATCACCAGCTTCGTGTTCGGCGTGATCGCCGCGCGGAAGGCGTCGAGATCGCGCGGTTTCACGAACGTTGTGGTGATGCCGAAGCGCGGCAGCGTGTGCGCCAGGAGGTTGATGGTGCCGCCATAGAGCGAGCTCGACGCGACGATATGGTCGCCGGCGCTCAGAAGCGTCGCGATGGCGAGATGCAGCGCGGCCATGCCGCTCGCGGTGCAGATCGCGCCGACGCCGCCTTCCAGCGCCGCGAGCCGTTCCTCGAGCACGCCGGTGGTCGGATTGGAAATGCGCGTATAGATGTGGCCCGCACGCTCGAGGTTGAACAGCGCGGCGGCGTGGTCGGAATCCTGGAACACGTAGGACGTGGTCTGGTAGATCGGCACCGCGCGGGCGCCGGTCGCGGGATCCGGATGCTGGCCCGCATGCAGGCTCAGGGTCTCGAAGGCGGGCGGTTTCGGCGCGGGCATGCGGGGCCTCGTTGCTCGGTCGGCGAGGCCGCCCTTGTGCCATAAAATGGCTCGCGAAGTCAGCCCATTGACAGCGCCGTATCGTCGGTGCGCTCCCTCGCCCCGTTCTTACGGGGAGAGGGCTGGGGTGAGGGGCCTCTCTCCGCACGCGAGATGGTCGAGAGACCTGTACCCCCTCACCCGGATCGCAAGAGCGATCCGACCTCTCCCCGCAAGCGGGGAGAGGTGAAGCGGCACCGTCAGCGCTATCCAGTATTCCCCCGGATCGCCTGCTCGATGATCCGCGCCTCCCGCAGCAGGATCTCCGCGACCTCCTGTTCGCGGCGCGGGCCGAGCCTCGTCCGAACGGCGGAGACGGTCATCGCGGCGGCGGGGCGGCCGTCGGGGGTCTTGATCCAGGTCGAGATCGATTTCGTGCCCTGCACGAGACCAATTTCCCTCATGCCATATCCCAGCCGTCTTGCGGCGGTGACCTGGCCCAGCACCGTTGCAGCATCGGTCCGGTAGGCCTCCAGTCTCTTCTCATTGGCCGCGACGATTTTTCGCGCGTCCTGCGCCGGCATCGCGGCGAGGATGGCGACGCCCGCGCTGGAGACACCGAGCGGCCGGCGCGCGCCGACCTCGATCGACAGCACCTGGATCGGATAGATTCCGATCCTGCGATCGACGCACAGCGTGTCGTTGCCGGTCCGCACCGTCAGGAACAGCGTGTCGCCGATCTCGGTGGAGGCGCGTTGCAGCGACGGATTGGCGGCGATCAGCAGCCGCGATGGCCGGGCCCGTGCGAGCGCGAGCTCCGGCACCTGGTTGCCGATCGCGTAGCGGCCGGTTCGGTCATGCCGTTCGACGATACCTTCCTCGATCAGCACGTGGACGATGCGATGCACGGTCGGGCGGGTGAGGCCGGTCGCCCGCACCACCTCGGTCAGCGGCACGCCGTCTTCGCGGCCCGCGGCCAGAATGCGCAGCACCGCGAGCGCGCGCCGGATCGCCTGCGCGCCCTGTCGCGGTTCGGTCATGCGGCGGGCGGATTTCGCCGAAGAGGTCTTGTCCATAATATGGACAAGAACGCCACAATTCACTCGACAGGTAAAGCGCGCATCTGGAGATTGCGCTCCGAATCGAGATGCCGTGTACGACGTCGGGCAAATCGACGTAAAATTGGAAGCGCCGCCGGGAGGTTAACATGAGATTAATCTGGATTGCCATAGCTGCCGCAGTGGCGATGTTGACGGGACCGGCGTCGGGCCAGCAATGGCCGTCGCGCAACGTCAAGCTGATCGTGCCCTATCCGGCCGGCGGCAATGTCGACAGTGCCGCACGCATCATCGCCGACAAGCTTCAGGAAAAGCTCGGCCAGCCCTTCATCATCGAGAACAAGGCGGGTGCCGGCGGCATGATCGCGGGCGAGGCCTTCGCGAAATCCGCGCCCGACGGCTACACGCTGTTCGTCGGCGCCAACGGCCCGGTGCTGTTCGCGACCGAAATCAACAAGCGCGACGTCTATAGCTGGAAGAAGGACTTCCTGCCGATCACGGCGATCTCGATGACGCCGCTGGTGCTCGAGGTGCATCCGTCGGTGCAGGCGACGAATTTCAAGGAGTTCATCGATCTCGCCAAGCGCGAACCGGGCAAGCTGACGATGGCCTCGCCCGGTCCCGGCACCACCAACCATCTGCTCAGCGAGCTGATGCAGTCCAGCCTCGACCTGCAATGGGTCACCGCGCACTATCGCGGCAATGCGCCTGCGGTCAACGATCTCTTGGGCGGGCAGGTGCAGTTCGCGTTCGACCAGCTCACGGTCAGCCTGCAGCACATCAAGGCCGGCCTGTTCCGCGCGCTGGCCGTCACCAGCCCGCACCGTCTGAAGTCGCTGCCTGACGTCCCGACGTTTGCCGAGCTCGGCTACAAGGATTTTGACGGCCAGACCTTCACCGGCCTGTTCGCACCGGCAGGCACGCCGGCGCCCGTGATCGACAAGCTGCATGAGGCGCTGACCGCGATCCTGAAGGATCCCGCCGTGGTCGACAAGTTCGAGAAGCTCGGCGGCGAAGCCGTCGCGATGACGCCCGACGAATTCAAGGCCTATCTCGAACGCGAGGACGCCAAATGGATTCCGATCGTGCGCAAGGCCAACATCAAGGCGGATTGATCGATGCGGGTCGACCCCACCGAGCTCGGTGCCGAGCGCATCTACCGGCTGATGACCGGCATCGTGGTGCCGCGCCCGATCGCCTGGGTGACGAGCCTGTCGCGCGCGGGCGTGCTCAACCTCGCGCCGTTCAGCGCCTTCACCTTCGTCTCGCAGAAGCCGCCGATGCTGGCCATCAGCGTCGGCCGCAAGGGCGCGGACTACAAGGACACCGCGCACAACATCCTCGACACCGAGGAATACGTCATCCACATCGCCGATACCCCGCTGATGCAGGCCGTGCACGACTCATCGGTCGAGCATCCGCCCGAGATCAGCGAGGTCGCGGAGCTTGGCCTCGAGACGATCCCGAGCGAGCGCATCAAGGTGCCGCGGCTTGCCGTTGCACCCGTCGCGATGGAATGCCGCTTCCGGCAGTGCCTCGAATTCGGCGACGCCCGCAGCCGTCTCATCGTGGGGGAGGTCGTGATGTTCCACCTCCGCGACGGCCTCGTGAACGACGGCAAGGTCGAGACTGCGGCGCTCGATCCGATCGCGCGCATCGGCGGGCCGCGCTATGCCCGGCTCGGCGAGATCGTGACGCTGCGCGGCGTGTTCCAGACTCCCAAATCGAAAGACTGAGCGCGCTGCCCCGCGCGCGCCTCAAGACCATTGGAGAACGACCATGCGACTCCTAAGTTATCTCCTGGACGGAGAGCCGCGCTATGGTGCCGCCATCGAAGGCGGTGTCGTCGATCTGACCCGGCGGATCGGCCGCGACTTCTCCGACGTCAGGGCGCTGATCGCGGCCAATGCGCTGGCCGACGCCCAGGAAGCTGTCGCCGGACAGAAGCCGGACCACGCACTCGACGATCTCGTGCTGCTTCCGCCGGTGCTGGCGCCCGAAAAGCTCTGGTGCATCGGCGTCAACTACGCCGAGCGCAATGCGGAGTATAAAGACAGCTCCGACCTGCCCAAATATCCCAGCCTGTTCGTGCGCAGCATGTCGTCGATGACGGGCTCCGGTCAGCCGCTGGAGAAGCCTGAGGTCTCCGAGCAGCTCGATTACGAAGGCGAGCTCGTCATCGTGATCGGCCAGGGCGGCCGCCACATCCCGCGCGAGAAGGCCTGGTCGCACATCTTCGGCATGACGCTGTGCAACGAGGGCACGATCCGCGATTGGCTGCGCCACGGCAAGTTCAATGTCACGCAAGGCAAGAATTTCGACCGCTCCGGCAGCATCGGTCCCTGGATCGTCACATCGGACGAGCTCGATCCGCGCGGGCCTCATGACATCATCACGCGCGTCAACGGCGAAGTGCGGCAGCAGGACACCACCGAACGGCTGATGTTCCCGTTCGATTTCCTGATCTCCTATCTCTCCACCTTCGCAACCCTGAAGCCCGGCGACATGATCGTGACGGGGACGCCGACCGGGGCGGGCGCCCGCTTCGACCCGCCGCGCTGGCTGAAAGTTGGCGATGTCGTCGAGGTCGAATCCAGCCGCATCGGCGTGCTGCGCAACACCGTCGCGGCGGAGAGCTAAGCCATGCTGGATACTCCCACGATCGAACGCCTTGCCATGCGCCTCGACGAGGCCGAGCGCAGCAAGACGCTGATTACGATGTTCACCAAAGACTATCCCGATTTCAGCATCGAGGATGCCTATGCCGTTCAGCGCGCCTGGACCAAACTTCAGATCAGTCGCGGCCGCGTCGTCAAAGGCCACAAGATCGGCCTGACCTCGAAGGCGATGCAGAACGCGGTCGGCATTTCCGAGCCGGATTACGGCGTGCTGTTCGCCGACATGTTCTATGCCGATGCCACGCCGATTCCGTTCGACCGCTTCCACGCGCCGCGAATCGAGGTCGAGCTCGCCTTTGTGCTGAAGGCGCCGCTGCGCGGACCCGATTGCACCATCTTCGACGTGCTCAACGCCACCGACTACGTCACCCCGGCGCTGGAGATTCTGGAGACGCGCATGCACCGCGTCGATCCCCAGACGGGCAAGGCGCGAAAGGTCATGGACACGATCTCGGACAACGCGGCGAACGCCGCGCTGGTGCTCGGCGGCCGACCGTTCCGCCCGATGGACGCGGACATGCGCTGGATCGGCGCGCTGTTGTTCCGCAACGGCGAGGTCGAGGAAACCGGGCTCGCCGCCGGCGTGCTCAATCATCCCGCCAACGGCATCGCCTGGCTCGCCAACCGCCTCGCGCCGCATGACGAGCATCTCGCCGCCGGCGAGGTGGTGCTGGCGGGATCGTTCACGCGGCCGGTCGACGTCCGCCGCGGCGACACGTTTCATGCCGATTATGGCGCGTTCGGCTCGGTGTCGTGCCAGTTCGTCTGAACCAATAAGCAAGAGGGAGCGCATCATGACCGGTCACACGCGGCGCAAGAGCATCCATATCGGCAGCTTCAAGCACGCCAACCCGATTCCGAATGCCTGCCGCATCGGCAATCTCGTGATGTCGGGCGTCATCCTCGGCCGCGATGCGGCTGGCGCGATGCCCGAGAGTCTCGACGCGCAATGCGCCAACATGTTCGCGCATATGAAGGCGACGGTCGAGGCCGCCGGCGGCACCACCGACGACATCATCAAGATGACGGTGTGGCTGAAGGACCGTACGCAGCGCGCGCCCGTGAATGTCGAGTGGCTCAAGATGTTTCCGGACGAGCATTCGCGTCCGGCGCGCCACGCGCTGCCGATGGACAACATGGATGGCGGCGCACTGGTGCAGTGCGACTTCACCGCAATGATCGACTGAGGGAGCCTGCCGCATGCCGACCTATCTGCCGTTCGACCTGAACCCGCGCCGCCCGGTCAAGGCGCCGCCGCCCAAGACCGTCGACAGCCAGTTTCACGTGCTCGGCCCCATCGACAAATATCCGGAGCGTCCTGGTGCTGCCTATCGGATGCCCACCGCGACCTGGGAGGCGGCGCTGCGCGTGCACAAGACGCTCGGCATCGAGCGCGGCATCATCGTGCAGACCACCACCTATGGCGCCGACCACGCCGTCGTGCTCGACGGTCTCGCCGCGATGGGCCCGAACTATCGCGGCTGCGCCAACGCGCTGGTGTTCGCCGAGGCGAACGATTCCTATCTCGCAAAACTGCACGACGCCGGCGTGCGCGGCGCGCGCTTCAGCTTCCGCCAGGAGCTCGGCGCCGTGCTGTCGGATGCCGATTTCGCCCGCGCCATTGCGCGCATCCGCGAGCTCGGCTGGTACGTCAAGATCCAGCCCGAGAAGGACGGCATCGTCTCCAGCGTCGCCAAATACGAGAATCTCGACGTGCCCGTGCTGATCGACCACATGGCGCGCCCCGATCCGGAAGCCGGCAGGAACGATCCGAATTTGCGCAAGATGCTGGAGCTGCTCGCCAAGGGCAATTTCTGGGTGATGCTGTCGCTCGGCGAGAAGACCTCGAAGCTTGGTGCTCCTTACGACGACGTCATCCCGATCGCGCGCGCCTATATCGAGGCCGCCGTCGACCGCTGCGTCTGGGCCAGCGACTGGCCGCATCCGGTCTCGGTGAAGCAGCCGCCCAACGACGCCGATCTGCTGGAGTTGATGTACCGCTACGCGCCCGACCAGGCGGAGCTGGAGAAGATCCTGGTGCACAATCCGGCAAAGCTGTTCGGCTTTCCGGATTAGGGCCCTCGAGGCCTGCCGCGGACGCGGTGCGCTCCCTCTCCCGCGTGCGGGAGAGGGTCGGGGTGAGGGCTCTCTCCTCTAGGGGATTGTCCCATGGCGGACACCCTCTCCCCAGCCCTCCCCCGCAAGCGGGGGAGGGAGCGCACCTGTCTCGCCGCAACAATCAGGGGCTGATCACCCCGCCAGCCGGTCCCGCACCCCAGCCGCGATCTCGAACGAGCGCAGCCGCGCGGCGTGGTCGTAGATCTGCCCCGTCGTCATCAGTTCGTCCGCGCCGGTCTCCGCGATCAGCGCCTTCAGCCTCTCTTCCACCACGGCAGGCGAGCCGACCGCCGAGCAGGATAGCGACTGGCCGACCATGGCCTTTTCCGCCGGCGACCACAGTGCATCCATGTCCTCGACCGGCGGCGGCAGCGGGCCGGGCGTGCCGCGGCGCAGATTGATGAACTGCTGCTGCAGCGAGGAGAACATCCGCTGCGCGTCCGCGTCGCTATCGGCGGCAAACACGTTGACGCCAACCATCGCATAGGGCTTGTCGAGCTGTGCCGAGGGTTCGAACCGCGCCCGATACTCCCGCAGCGCCGGCATCATCATTTGCGGCGCGAAGTGTGAGGCGAACGCGAACGGTAGCCCGAGCATCCCCGCAAGCTGCGCGCCAAAAGTGCTGGAGCCCAGGATCCACAGCGGCACCTTCGTCCCCATGCCCGGCACGGCGCGGATCGTTTGGTTCGGTTGCACGTCGCCGAGCAGCGCCTGCAGCTCCAGCACGTCCTGAGGAAAATTCTCGGAGCTGGTGGCGAGGTCGCGCCGCAGCGCCCGTGCGGTGAACTGGTCGGTGCCCGGCGCGCGGCCGAGCCCAAGATCGATCCGCCCGGGATAGAGCGAGGCCAGCGTGCCGAACTGCTCGGCGATGACCAGCGGCGAATGGTTCGGCAGCATGATCCCGCCGGACCCGACCCGGATGGTTTTGGTGCCGCCCGCGATATGCCCGATCACCACCGACGTCGCCGCGCTGGCGATGCCCGTCATGTTGTGATGCTCGGCCAGCCAGAACCGTTTGTAGCCCCAGCTTTCGGCATGCTGGGCGAGATCGAGCGAATTGCGAAACGCCTGCGACGCATCGCCGCCCTGACGGATGGGCGCGAGGTCGAGCACGGACAAGGGGATCATGTGGAGGCACCGCGGTGGAGGATCTGCGCGATCAAGCGCGTCGGGCTTTCACATGTAGTGTCCGGCCGCGGGAATGTCAGCGCCGCCGGATCGTTCCGGTTTAACGACGGTCATCGGATATGTCGGTTGATATCTAATTGAAATAACTGAGAGTTTATTCGGTTCGGGGATCACGGAAGGTCTGCCGCCTGTGCGATCCGACGGCGCATTGCTGCGGTGTCTTCGCAGCCGAGGCCTTGCCTGCTGGGCAGGACGCCGTCGCGGCAACGCGTTCGTCATTCACGTGTCGTTGCGAACCGGCGCCCATTGCTGTTGCCGGTTCGATAATTCCCGGATTGTTGGAATTGGGTGTGGCAACCACCGCGAGTTTCATGTTTAGTGGCGCTTATTGTTTGAAGTCGTGTTTCGCGAACGAAGCGGCATCCTGCGACGAGATTGGTTGTCGGTGCTGCGCCGTCGCGAGCGGGCAGCTGGGTGGGCTGGGCTCGCGGCAAATTTTTTGGCAAGGCGTTCCAGCCGCAGGCTGCGCCGCGTGATGGAAATAGAGAGCTGGGTCATGGATGATCCTCCTGGCGACACCCTTGCCCGGGCAAAGCGGGGCTATACGGCCTGGATTATGGTTGGCTTCGTCGTCCTGGTGGGCGCGATATTTACTGCGATCAATTGGGCGGGGTCCGGCGAGCGACCCAAGCTCTCGGTGGCGAAGCAATGGAATGAGGCAATCGAGAAGCTCGGCTTCGAGCCGGTCTATCCCCCTGTGGAGGACATCCAGGTCGGCGATGTCTTTGCGATGATCTCCGACGACGCGGCCATTGGTTCGGCGACGGACGAGCCGTTTGCGGGCCGCTCGATCAAATTGCTGCATCTCGATTTGACGCCGGAACTCGAGGAGGCCTATCGAGCCGTCTATCAATTTCCAGCGACGAATGCGCGGCCCGAGCATGACGGGCAGATGTGGCCGCAAGGCAGCGCCACCGAGTCGCTGTTCAAGCCTCCCACAATGCGGACGGCCCTTCCGCTCGTGCTATTCCCGCGCTTCACCATCACCAATGTGAAGCGGGCAAGCGGCAGCGCAAGCGCGATGTCGCAGCTGTTCAATGGCGCGTTTGGCGCCGACGCCAATTCGACCGAAACGGTCGAGGTCAGGTTTTCGGCCACCGAAACTTATGGCGTTCCGGCGGTACCAGCGGAGCTGCGGCTGATCGATTTCTGTGAAAATGAAGAAACAAAGGGGTTCTGCTGGCAGCGGGGTCTACGCAAACAGCTTGCGATGTTGATTGGGAAGAGGATCGACGACAAGGTGAAAGACCGCAAGACGGGGATCGAACGGCCGCGCTTTTCGGTGGAGCTCGCGCTCGTGAGCCGGGTTTTCCTGGCGCGTTCCATTCAAACCAGTATGGGCGAAGACGGCGGGGCGCGCGGAAGTATCGGAGTAAATCAGCAGGCCGTATTGCCGGCGATTGCAGCGCAGCCAAGTGCGCCGGCCACAGGCGCGGGTGGGAACCACGCCGAGCCAGACAGCAGGCCACCGCTACCCACTCCGGCGCCCCAGACCGGCTCCAACAATTCGCCTGGCGGGGCGATCGCCCTCGAGCGCCGCGCGACCTCGAATGTGCTTTTGCCGGAGACGTTGTTGCCCCGCCCGGTCGTGGTCGGTTTCAAGAGCGTTCGTTTCAAGCCCGTGGAGTGAAAGATGACCATACGCAAGACACTGGTGCTGGCCAGCCTGGCGCTGGTCACGTTTCCGCTGCCCCGCGCCGAGCTTTTCAGCCGGATCGCCGACGAATGCACCTGCGATCGAACCAAGATGGCGTGCAGGATTCAATGCTCCGGTATCGGATCAGGCACCGGGACCGGAGGCGGATCGAGCACGTTCAGGGTTAATCCCGATGGCGAGCGTCCGGCTCAAGACCGGCCGATCGTCGTGCCCCGGACAGAGTCGGATGTGAGGAGTTCAACAGGACTGAACAAGTGACCGGTTGACCAGCCGATCAAAACGCCGGTGGCCGTGTCGTGGATTGTGGCTTGCCGGCCTAGCGCGAGTAAGGGAATGAAGATGACATCCAGGGGATTGATCCGGTTCTTGATCGTGGCGTCGTTGGCGTGCCTGCTTCAGGTGCAGGGTATGCGGACCGCATCGGCGCAGGCTGACCCGCGGCAGATCCTGATGGCCGTCATTCAGCAATTGCAGACGGGCACACCGAATTGGACCTGGTACGGCCCGCAGCTCTGGCAGACGATCGCGATGCAGACGGGCAACAGCGGCATCTATCCGCAACTGGTCCAGCTAGGGCAGGTGACCAATGTCGTCCTGAACGGACAGTCCCAGCTCCCTGCGGGGCCGGTTTATTCCTTGGTTGTGCAGCATCAGCAGGGTGTGTCGACCTGGCTCTTGGGCATCAGCCTCTATACCAACCGGATCGAATACGCGAATTTCAACATTGGCTCCACGCCCCAGCAACTTCCCCCCCCGCCGTTGCCGCTTCCGCAAACCGATGCTCCCACTCCTGGAAGCGTACCCAATCCGCCCTCCAGCGCCCCGCCTCAGACGAGCGGCACCTCGGAGGCCTGCAAACGGTTTCCGAATCTCTGCTAGGGAGAGATGCAGATGCTGACACGAAGATGTTGCATCGGATGCGGACTTCTTCTTTTCGGCGGCATTGGCGCAAGGGCCGCCGACGCACGCCACAATCCCGCCTATGGCTGCAGTCTGACCGCGAGTGAAGCCGGCAACATTCTCGGCAACAAGCAGGATGGGCAGGGTGGCCGCGTGCGCGAGATGCCGTCGATACCCAACTCGGGCGACAAGGATTTCGACCGGGCGCTGGCGGAGACGCTGGTCAGGATTTCCGACTGTCTGAATGTCACGCCCAGCTTCGCCTATTTCGACGACCGTGACTCGCCAAATGCGTTTGCATTGCGCGAGAAACGCGTGGCTGGGAGCGATGGCACAGTGCTGTTCGGCCAAGGGCTCCTGAAGCAGCTGATGGCAGACCCAGAGGCCGGAGATGCCGCGGTCGCCGGCATTTGCGCCCACGAGTTCGGACACGTCCTGCAGTGGAAGGTTGGGGTTGACGAAATTCTCCTTGAGGGGCAGCCCACTGTCAAGCGGGTGGAATTGCACGCGGATTTCCTTGCCGGCTATTTCGCGGGCGTTCGCAAGCTACAGCACTCGAGCTTCAACGCTGCGGTGATCGCGCTGACGCAATTCAACGCTGGCGACAACATGCTCAAGCACCCGAGACACCACGGCACTCCCGAGGAACGCGGCAAGGCGATCGTCAAGGGGTACCAGACCGGGCACGACGACAGAAAGTCGCTGCTAGACGCTCTGGATATCGGCGAGAAGTTCGTCAAACAGAACTTTTGACGAGGCTACGACCGCTTTCACAACACTGTTATCGCGGCCCGTCGTGCCCTTTGTCTCAACTGGGCGTCCCGCCTCTGTTGTTGTACCCTTGGCGGAGCGACTGCACGCTCGCCAGGAGAACCGACATGACCATCGTCGTACTCAATCGCCGCAACCTCCTTAGCGCGGGCGGCTCGACGCTCGCAACCGGGCTTTTGGCAACCGGCGTTCCCGGCCTGCTGCTGCCCGCCCGCGCGGACGGCCTCGCGCCGACCGAGACGATGTCGGGCGGAGCGAACAACTACCGCAAGGGCGCGGCGATCGTGGACAGGATCGGCAAGGGCGGCTTCTGGATGAGCGGCACCGTCCGCCGCGCCGGCGACGGGGCGCCACTGGCCGGGCAGCGCATCCAGATCTGGGCGCACACCACCGAAGGGCAGGAGCACGAGCCGCAGAGCCATGGCGCCACGCTCACCGACAAGGACGGCAAGTTCCGGCTCGAGATGCCGCAGATCATTCCCATCTTCGGCCAGCCGCATGGCCACCTCGCCTATGACAGCGGTGAGTTCAAGACGGTCTTTCTGCGGCCGGTGATGCGGAGCGCAAAGGAAACCAGCCTCGAGGCGCACTTCGTCCTTCAGCCGGCCTGATCGCATTGGAGATGAAGGGGCGGCGACCGGCCCGGGCGAGCCTGATCTGGGTCGCCCTTGCCTTGGCCATCGGCGTGCCGATCGCGCTCGCTGCCGGAAGCGAGCAGCTCGCATGGCGCGGCCCGGTCTACATCCTGGCCGGATTCGCAGGGATCATCGCGCTGGGACTCGTGCTCGTTCAGCCCCTGCTGATCGGCGGATATCTGCCGGGACTGTCGGCCTATCGCGGCCGGCGCGCCCATCACTGGATCGGCGGCGCGCTCGCTCTGGCGGTCGTGATCCATGTCGCCGGCCTCTGGATCACCAGCCCGCCCGACATGATCGACGCCCTGACCTATACGTCACCGACGCCGTTCTCCCCCTTCGGCGTGACCGCGATGTGGGCCATCTTCACCGTCGCGCTTCTCGCGCTGCTACGCCGGCGCTTGGGATTGCGGCTGCGCACCTGGCGCATCGTCCATATTCCGCTCGCGATCATCATCGTCGCAGGCAGCGTCGTCCATTGCCTGCTGATCGAGGGGACGATGGAGACAGTCTCGAAGGCGGCGCTGTGCGTGTTGATCCTCGTGGCAACCGTGAAGGTCATGATTGACCTGCAAGTGTGGCGAAAGCGAAGGGCGCTGCGGGGGGAAAGTGTCGCGCGGCAGTAGCTCACTGGGCTCAAGAGGCGAAGCGCTCTCAACTCGTCATTGCGAGGAGCACTTGCGACGAAGCAATCCAGAGTCCCTCCGCGGAAAGATTCTGGATTGCTTCGCTACGCTCGCAATGACGGAGCAGGCTACTCCGCTTGCCGCAGTCAGCGACCGGGCGTAACCTTCCGCGATGGCCGTCAGTGTCCCCGACCTGAAAGCGTTCCTGCTCGCCACACCGTTCTTCGGCGGTATCCCGGATCAAAGTCTCGACCTCCTGATGTCGATGCTGGTCGAGTGCCGATTTGATACCGGAGCAACCGTCGTGACGGAGGGCGAGCCCGGACGCTCGCTGTTCATCGTCAAGTCCGGCCGGCTGGCGGTGAGCAAGCGGGCGAATGCGGGCAACGCCATCCCGATTTCCGTTCTGGAGCCCGGCGATTTCTTCGGCGAGATGACGCTGATCGAAATGCAAAATCGTTCTGCCACAGTGGTCGCGGAGAGCCCGACGGTGCTCTATGAGTTGACCGCCCAGAAACTCTACGCCTGCTACAAGGCCGACATCCACGCCTATGTGATCGTCCTGCAGAACATCAATCGTGAGCTATGCCGACGGCTGCGCCGCAGCGACGATCGCTTTGCGGCGCATCAGATGGGTGACGACAAGTGATCAAGTGATAATGCGTAGGTGGGTGGAGCACTTGCGAAGCCCATCATGTTTCGTCACCGCCGCAAGGCCGCGATGGTTGGCGGCGGCCGTCCGCATGTCGAGCACACGAGCGACCCGGCTGCTCGTCAAGATCGAATCGGCTGCCCGATTCCCAGCAAGTTACCTTCGCTGTCGCGGAACCACGCGCCCCGCTCACCGACACCCTTGCTGGGGTAATTCCCGGTAATCGCGGCAATCCCATCAACGGTCTTCAAGCCGGGTAGGTCATATTCCTCGAACTCGACTCCCCGCACGCGAAGCTCGCGCACCGTTGCCTCGATATCCTCAACTTCCCAGCCCATCTGTGTGTGCGTGCCGAATGGCAGTCCGGCCGAGATGAATATCGCAAACTCGCCATTCGCACAGACGTAACGGAGTCCACCGTCGCGCTGTTCGACCGGCTCGAGCCCGAGTTTTTCCGAATAGAACGCTCGCGCCCGATCCAGGTCTTTGGCTGGAAGCCGGGTTGCCACCTTCGCGTTCCCAAGCATGCCTCTCCCCTTTTCTTAGTCTTAAGCTCGCGTAGGATGGATAGAGCACTTGCGAAACCCATCATGCATGCTTGGCCACCGAACAAGGCCTTAGCTGCGCCAGGACTTGACAAGGCGGGTGGCTCCTTTGGCCCCTGCAACTCCACCCAGAGCAAAGCAAACGAGGATACCAATGAGCACAACGAGCGTCCAATCGCTGTGAATGCCTCCCTGTACGCGACTCAGAAACGAGGTTCCGATCAGCATAGCCGCGAATCCGAGAACGGCTCCACAAAGCGTGAAGCCCACCAATCGCGCGAGCAGGACTATCAATGACGTTCGGTTCACGTCACTCATTTGTGGGAATGCCCTCATTTGTGCCCGGCTCCGGGATGATGCGCATTTGGCCAAGCATCCCTTTCCATCCGCACTTCGGACATTGAACCGCGGCTCTTTCATCATCGTGAGGATTCGCGCCTTCTTGATAGTCAAAGCCAGGGCTTTGACATTCTGGGCAACAACCCATCCCAATTCGCTTGACGATCTTTTCCCACGCCATTCGACTGTTCCAGATTGCCGAATATTAGTTGCTCGCAGTGGCGCTGAGAACCGCTGTCGCAGAACTGCCTCTTGGATTCGCCGATTATGTCAAAAGCAGCACGCGTGGCCGAGGGCGACCCGTCGGGCAAAACACCCGCCTCCCGCAAAACCCCGTCAACCCTCCCTCACAAAAATATTCCACTTTACCGAAATTCGGAATCGCAGTATCAATCCGCCATCCCGGTCCAGGGAGAGGGACGATCGTCCGTCGTAACGAACGTGGATCGGGGGGTGGTGGACGCGGCAGCGTCGGGCACGAAGGCGGGACCAGGGCGAGATGAACCTCGTGAGGTCTTGTTTCTAGCGTGCGGACGACCGGCGCCAACGCCCTGCGAAGCCCTTTTGGGCGAAGCAGGACGTGTCCGGCGAAGCCTCTTGGCGAAGCCGGATCGCTGCGTACGGCAAAATCGTGTGGTCCTGGCCGTCGTTGCTACGGTCAAGCCTTGCGGAGATGGATCGGGGCTCAACCGGGTCTTTGGCCATCGTCAATTCGCAAGGCGACGGTGACAAAAAGGAACTCGTCGCCGGGGAGAGCGCGGCATAAGCCGTCAACCCACTGCGCAGGGAAGGCCGAGTGTTCGGCGTCACCTGTATGCTGCTGTGCGGTCTTTTTGCGCTACATCTTCGCGCAGCAGACCGCGGGTGCCAGCCGGCACCCGGTCTTCCCTGCGCCCTCTTCACAGAGTAGGGCTAAGGAAAAAGCAAAACTCGGGCATCTCATGCCGCGAGAAAGCTGCTTCACGTGTGATTTGAGCCAGGGAATGGTGCTGCCAGACAGGATTGAACTGTCGACCTCTCCATTACCAATGGAGTGCTCTACCACTGAGCTACGGCAGCATGTGCTGGGGTAAGAATCGGCCGCCACGAGGGGCCTACCAAGCGGGCCGATATCTGCCACAAGCCCCCCTCCTGTGCAAGCTTGCTAGCTCCGCCAAAGCGATAAAATCGGGTCGATATCGGGAGCAAAATGCCTGTTTTGGCTCGAAACGGCCGACTTTCCGCGGAATCGCTTCCGATATCCCCACCCAACTGGCCAGTTGCCCGATGCGCCGGATTCGATCCATTTCGATTTTCGCACGATCGGATCGCGCGGGCCTCTTGAGCTGCCTTATTCCTCGGGCATGTTATCGCCGATCGCTGTAATGGACCCCGATGGCAGACGAGAACGACAAGAGCACGAAGCAGGACTCCCGACAGGCGAGGGCGTCCCGCGACGACCGGCTCAAATCGGCGCTGCGCGAAAACCTGAAGCGGCGGAAGGTGCAGGCGCGCGAACGCGCCGCAAGTGCCGGCCCCTCGCAGAATGAAGATGGTTCCCTAGATGAGGGGACCGCTGACAAGACCGGCGGCTAGAATCCGACGGCTGGAATTTCTTTGGAGAGCATGGACGTGGCAATGGGGCAGGACGAATCGCAACGACCCGACGGTGACGCGCAGATGTCGCGGTTCACCCGCCCTGAACAGACCTTTCCGACGCTGACATCAGCTGAGATCGAGCGGATGAGGCATTTCGGCGAGGCCCGCAACTATGCCGATGGGGAATTCCTGTTCGAGACCGGCAAGCCGGGGCCCGGCATGTTCGTCGTGCTGAAGGGCCACGTCGCCATCGCCCAGCGCGACGGCCTTGGCCATGTCACCCCGTTGATCGACCAGGGGCCGGGGCAATTTTTGGCCGAGCTCAGCCAGCTCTCCGGACGGCCGGCGCTGGTCGACGGCCGCGCCGAAGGCGATGTCGAGACGCTGCTGTTGCCGCCGGAGCGGCTGCGCGCGCTGCTGGTCGCCGAGGCCGAGCTCGGCGAGCGCATCATGCGCGCGCTGATCCTGCGCCGGGTCAATCTGCTGCAGGGCGGCGTCGGCGGCGTCGTGCTGATCGGTCCGTCGCATTCGGCAGGCGTGGTGCGGTTGCAGGGCTTCCTCACCCGCAACGGCCAGCCGCATCATCTGCTCGATCCCGCGCGCGATCGCGACGCCGCCGACGTCATCGCGCGTTATTCGCCCAAGCCGGACGACTGGCCGCTGGTCGTCACCCCCGATGGTGCGGTGCTGCGCAATCCCGGCGAAACCGAGCTTGCGCGCGCGATCGGCATGATCGGCGGCCCGCGCAACGATCGCATCTACGACGTCGCGATCGTCGGCTCCGGGCCGGCTGGACTCGCCACCGCCGTCTATGCCGCGTCCGAAGGCCTATCGGTCGCCGTGCTCGACACCCGCGCCTTCGGCGGCCAGGCCGGCGCCAGCGCGCGCATCGAAAACTATCTCGGCTTTCCAACCGGAATTTCCGGCCAGGCCCTGACCGCACGTGCCTTCAACCAGGCGCAAAAATTCGGCGCGGAGATCATGATCCCGGTGACGGTGAAGTCGCTCGACTGCACGCGCAAGGACGGCGCGTTTTCGGTGGCGCTTGACGGCTGCGACCCGCTGCATTCGCGCGCGGTGGTGGTCGCAAGCGGCGCGCGCTATCGCCGGCCCGAAATCGAGAACCTCGACAAGTTCGAGGGCCGCGGCGTCTGGTATTGGGCCTCGCCGGTCGAGGCGAAGCTGTGCGCCGGCGAGGAGGTCGCGCTGGTCGGTGCCGGCAACTCCGCGGGGCAGGCCGCCGTTTTCCTCTCGGGGCACGCCAAAAAAGTGCTGATGATCATCCGCGGCGGTGGCCTTGGCGCCAGCATGTCGCGCTATCTCATCGAGCGCATCGAAGCCACGCCGAACATCGAACTGATGTTCAACACCGAGATCACGGCGCTCGAAGGCGACGAGGCCTCGCTGCTGCGGCGCATCCGCTGGAAGAGCCGGCTCTCGGCCGACGAGGATTTCGCCGACATCCGCAATCTCTTCCTGTTCGTCGGCGCCGATCCCGCCACCAACTGGCTCGACGGCTGCGGCGTGACGCTCGATCGCGGCGGCTTCGTCGTCACAGGCGCGCAGTCCGAGCAGAACCAGGGCCGGCTGGTCGCGCCGCTGGAGACGTCGGTGCCCGGCGTCTACGCCGTTGGCGACGTCCGCTCCGGCTCGGTCAAGCGCGTCGGCGGCGCCATCGGCGAGGGCGCGCAGGTCGTGGCCTCCCTGCACGGCTTCCTCGGCGACGCCGCAAAACCGGCGCTTTAGTCAAGGACAAGGCAAGTAAATGGCAAGTCGATTGAGGCTTGCCATCCTGCGGTGTGATGCGGGACTATCTCCCCTCATCCTGAGGAGCGGCCGAAGGCCGCGTCTCGAAGGATGAAGGCCCGGATGCAAAAGCCGGGCCTTCATGGTTCGAGACGCGTGCTTCGCACGCTCCTCACCATGAGGATCTAATAGAACAAATTTCAACGGGAGGACTAAATGGCCGAACTCGTCGTGCTCTACAAGACGCCCAAGGATGCTGCCGCTTTCGACAAGCATTATGCCGAGACCCACATTCCACTCGCCAAGAAACTTCCCGGCTTGAAGAAGTACGCCGTGAGCACGGGCACGGTCGGCTCCCCTGCAGGACCTTCCGGAATTCACCTCGTCGCCATTCTCACCTTCGACAACGTCGCCGCCATCCAGTCGGCCTTCGGCAGCGAAGCAGGCAAGGCGGCCGCCGGCGACGTGCCGAAATTCGCCACTGGCGGCGCCGACCTGTTGATCTTCGACACCAAGGAAGTGTGAGCCGCGACTTTCGTCGGCTCGTAGCCCGGATGGAGCGAAGCGCAATCCGGGACGGTGCTTGTGATTGACGCCCCGGATTTCGCTT
Organism: Bradyrhizobium sp. Kon37; assembly: GCF_055807535.1. Classification (NCBI taxonomy): domain Bacteria; kingdom Pseudomonadati; phylum Pseudomonadota; class Alphaproteobacteria; order Hyphomicrobiales; family Nitrobacteraceae; genus Bradyrhizobium; species Bradyrhizobium sp. Kon37. The sequence goes on along the minus strand of NZ_JBVVOY010000001.1, from coordinate 70,293 downwards.
CGCTGCATCCGGGCTACAACTGCCGTCGTTTGTGACAGCGGTGCAAATAAATTCAGCCATGCGTTTTCGATTCGCACGATGACGCATGGCTGCGCACGCATGTGTGACGCCAGCGCGTGTGGCAATCTGATGAGGGCCGTAATATTAATCTCCCGAACTCGATGCAGAGAATAGGAGAGATGTCATGGTTCTTGGGTTGAGCTTGCCCGCCTTCACGCTGGTTCATGTCATCATCAGCCTGATCGGCATCGCCGCCGGCCTCGTCGTGATGTTCGGCCTGCTCGGCTCGAAGCCAATGCCGGGCCTCACCGCCATTTTCTTAACGTTCACGATCCTCACCAGCGCCACCGGCTTCCTGTTTCCGTTCAAGGAGCTGCTGCCGTCGCATATCATCGGCATCATCTCGCTGGTCCTGCTCGCGATCGCCTGCATCGCGCTCTACGGCATGAAGCTCGCTGGTGTCTGGCGCCCGGTCTACATCGTGACCGCGATGATCTCGCTGTATTTCAACGTCTTCGTGTTGGTGATCCAGTCGTTCCTGAAGGTGCCGGCGCTCGCCGCGCTCGCACCCGCCGTGGCGCCGGCGCCGCCCGGAGGCCCCGTGTTCGCGGTGGTGCAGGGCCTCGTGCTGGTGTTCTTCGTGGTGCTCACCATCGGCGCCTGGCGCCGCTTCAAGCGGATGGCGTTCGCCTGATCATTCAAGGAGCCTGACAATGCCTACCATCACCACCAAGGACGGCGTCGAGATCTTCTACAAGGACTGGGGCTCGGGCCAGCCGATCGTGTTCAGCCATGGCTGGCCGCTGTCATCAGACGACTGGGACGCGCAGATGATGTTCTTCGTCACGCGCGGCTATCGCGTCATCGCCCATGACCGTCGCGGCCATGGCCGTTCGTCGCAGGTCGCCGACGGCCACGACATGCATCATTATGCCGATGATCTCGCGGGCGTGACGGCCCATCTCGACCTCAAGAACGCGATCCATGTCGGCCACTCCACCGGCGGCGGCGAAGTGGTGCATTACATCGCGCGCCATGGCGAGAGCCGGGTGGCGAAGGCCGCGATCCTGTCCGCGGTGCCGCCGTTGATGCTGAAGACGGATTCCAATCCCGGCGGCCTGCCGAAGAGCGTGTTCGACGATTTCCAGGTACAGCTCGCTGCCGGCCGCGCCAGCTTCTACCGCGACATCGCGGCTGGCCCCTTCTATGGTTACAACCGTCCCGGCGCAAAGCCGTCGGAAGCGGTGATCCAGAACTGGTGGCGCCAGGGCATGATGGGCGGCGCGAAAGCCCATTACGACGGCATCGTCGCGTTCTCGCAAACCGACTTCACCGACGATTTGAAGAAGATCAATGTGCCGGTGCTGGTGATGCACGGCGACGACGACCAGATCGTGCCTTACGCCGATTCCGCGCCGCTGTCGGCCAAGCTTTTGAAGAACGGCACGCTGAAGACCTACAAGGGTTTCCCGCACGGCATGCCGACAACGCACGCCGAGACCATCAACGCGGACCTGCTGGCGTTCTTTAGGGAGTGAGCGGCCTCACTCCAGTATCGCCCTGATCGCGTCGAAGGTGCGCTTGACGAAAGCTTCCGGCTTCTGCCGCGCCCCTCCGCCGATCCAGCTCTCGCCGCCGACGCGCATCGCGCCGGTGGCGATCATGGCGACGAGGCGTGCCTTCAACTGGTCCGATTTGTTTCTGGCGCGCTGGGCAAGTCCCTCGGCCAGCGCGCGCTCGAGCTTCTCGTATTTGAGCTGGTCGCGCGCCCGAAGTGCGGGATTGTCGCGCTTGAGCCGCGACATGGCCGCAGCCTCAGCCGGATCGATCCGCTTGAGCGTCGCCGCGATCGCGTTCTCCGCCGCGGTCAGCATGGTTTCGCCCGCCGGCCGCGCCACAACCTCCGCGACCAGCGCGGCGGCGGCGCCTTCCTGCCAGGCCGCGACGACGTCCTCCTTCGAGGCGAAATAATGGAAGAAGCTGCGTCGCGACACGTCGGCCGTGGCCGCAATATCGTCGATGGTCGTGGCCTCGAAGCCGCGCTCCAGGAAGAGTGCCATCGCGGCGCGGGTCAACCGCTCGCGGGTCTCTTGCAATTTACGCTGGCGCAGGCCGGGGCCATCGGGGGATTTTGCTCCTGCCGGCAATGGCTTGGTGCGCTTGTTGACTGATTTCCCGGCGACCTTCGAAAGCTTCAAATCATTTCACCACTTGCAAAGTTGCACCCAGTGCACATTTAGACCCGTCGCGGGGCTTTTCCCAGCCCCGACGGAACTATGGCATGACCGACTGGACCACGGCAGACATCCCCTCCCTCAGCGGCAAGACTGCCGTCGTGACCGGAGCGACCGGCGGCCTCGGTTACGAGACGGCGATGGCGCTGGCGGGCGCCGGTGCCATTGTCATACTCACGGGGCGCAACGACGCAAAGGGCCTGCGCGCGATCGATGGCATTTGCGAGCGCTTTCCCAATGCGCTGATCGCTTACGAGCATCTCGACCTCGCCAGTCTAACCTCCGTCGCCGATTTCGCCAGGCGCTTCGCGGCCGGCAACGAGCAGCTCGACCTGCTCGTCAACAATGCCGGCGTGATGGCGCTGCCGAAGCGGCAGCAGACGGCGGATGGTTTCGAGATGCAGCTCGGCACCAACTATCTCGGTCATTACGCCCTGACGGCGCAGCTGTTGCCGCAGCTTCGCCGGGCGAAGGCGGCCCGGGTCGTCAACCTCTCGAGCCTTGCGCACCGCTCGGGTTCGATCAATTTCGACGATCTGCAGGCTAGGCATTCTTATCGTCCGTGGCGGGCCTATTGCCAGTCCAAGCTGGCAATGCTGATGTTTTCGCTGGAGTTGCAGCGCCGCAGCCTCGCCACAGGCTGGGGTCTGACGAGCCTTGCCGCACACCCCGGCTACGCGCGGACCGATCTGATTTCGAACGGCCCGGGTGCGAACACGTTCCAGTCGCGCGTGAGTCGGTGGCTGCAGCCCTTCATCAGCCAGTCTGCCGCGGAAGGCGCGCTGCCGACCTTGTTGGCGGCGACCTCGCCCGCAGCTGAGCCCGGCGGCTATTACGGTCCGAACTGGTTCTTCGAATTGAAGGGGCCACCGCGGCCGGCGAAGATCATGCCGCAGGCAAAGGATTTCGCCTCGGCAGCCATGCTGTGGGATGTCTCGGCGACTTTGACCGGTGTATCCTTCGACGAGATCGCGGCCGCCGCATGAGCCGCGGGCCTGTCGGGGAGGTCCCGATGCAGATCATCATTTTCGGCGCGACCGGCATGGTCGGGCAGGGCGTTTTGCGCGAATGCCTGGTCGACGCCGGCATCGGCCGCGCGCTCGTGGTCGGCCGCAGCCCGACCGGCGTCCGCAACGCCAAGCTCACGGAGATCACGCACGGCGATTTCACGGACTACTCGGCGATCGAAGCACAGCTCACCGGCTTCGACGCCTGCTTCTTCTGTCTCGGCGTCTCCTCGATCGGCATGAGCGAGGAGCGCTACCGTCATCTCACCTATGACCTCACCCTCGCAGCGGCGACCGCGCTGGCCCGGCTCAATCCGCAGATGACATTCGTCTATGTCACGGGTGCCGGCACTGATTCCACCGAGCAGGGTTCGCGGATGTGGGCGCGGATCAAGGGCAAGACCGAGAACGATCTGCTCAAGCTTCCGTTCAAGGCGGCCTACATGTTCCGGCCCGGTGCGATCCAACCGCTCCACGGTGCTCGCTCCAAGACCGCGTGGGTGCAGGCCGTGTATGCGGCAACCTGGCCACTGTGGTCGGTGCTGCGCCGGCTCTCGCCGCGGCTCGTCACCTCGACCGAGCAGATCGGCCGCGCCATGATCCGGGTTGCGCGGGAGGGGTATCCGCGAAAGGTGCTGGAGATGGAGGATATCAATAGCCTCTAGTCCAGTGGGGCGTTAGTTCTAGGGAAATTTCGCCGCCTGCGCGCGTTGAGCCCCGTCCGCCCGAAGGAGAAAGCGCCGTCGATGTCTCCCCAGCTCAAACTGATCGCACTCGACGCCGACGACCTCTCCGTGATCTCGGCCCACGTCCAGGACGCTCGCGTGCAGCCCTCCGACATCATCTGGCGGCAAAGCGAAAAGCGGCTGGTCGTCGGCATGAGCCGGTTGGACTGGGAGCAGACGCTGGACGGCGAGGCCGAGCCGCGCAGGCTGGTGGCCGCCCTCCGTTTCGACCGCGTGCTCGCCTGCAAGTCGCGCAACATCGACCTCGACGCGCTGGACACTGTCCTGGACCTCGTCGGCATCGAATTCCACGGCCAGGATGCCCCCGGCGGGAGCGCGCTGCTGCTGTTTTCCCAAGGCGGCGCCATCCGTCTCGACGTCGAATGCCTTGAATGCGAGCTGACGGATCTGGGGGCGGATCAGCTGGGGACGGGGTTGGAGGCTGAAGGGGAGGGGTGAGGTGGCATGCCAGCGCCACGCATTCCGCTTTCGCCGGGACAACGCCGGAGGGGAACGGCCCGGCCCAAGGGTTGACGCAGCTTCCCCGCCGCGCCATTGAGCAGGGGCCTGGTGAGCCAAGCCGCGCCCCCAAAAACCAGTTAGAAGCCAAGATGCCCGTTCGTCTCGACCGCAGCAGCGCCGATTTTGACCAGCGATTCGGGGCCTTCCTCGCCGCCAAGCGAGAGGCCTCGGCCGATGTCGAGGCGGCCGCGCGTGCCATCGTCGACGACGTGGCGAAGCGGGGCGATGCCGCCCTGCTCGATGCCACGGCAAAGTTCGACCGGTTGACGCTCGATGCATCCGGCCTGCGCGTCACCGCCGCCGAAATCGAGGCCGCGGTGAAAGCCTGCGATGCCGCGACGCTGGATGCGCTCAAGTTCGCGCGCGATCGCATCGAGAGCTATCACAGCCGCCAACTGCCGAAGGACGAGCGCTTCACTGATTCCCTCGGCGTCGAGCTCGGCTGGCGCTACACCGCGATCGAATCCGCCGGCCTCTACGTGCCCGGCGGCACCGCGGCCTATCCGTCCTCGGTGCTGATGAATGCGGTGCCGGCAAAGGTCGCCGGCGTGACGCGTCTCGTCATGGTGGTGCCCTCGCCCGACGGCAAGCTCAACCCGCTGGTGCTGGCGGCAGCAAAGCTTGGCGGCGTCACCGAGATCTATCGCGTCGGCGGCGCGCAGGCGATTGCCGCGCTCGCACATGGTACCGCGACGATCGCGCCTGTCGCCAAGATCGTCGGACCCGGCAACGCCTATGTCGCCGCGGCAAAGCGGCTGGTGTTCGGCAAAGTCGGCATCGACATGATCGCCGGTCCCTCGGAGGTGCTCGTCATCGCCGATGATACCGGCAATGCCGACTGGATTGCCGCCGACCTGCTGGCGCAGGCCGAGCACGATGCCAGCGCGCAGTCGATCCTGATTACCGATTCGGCGCGCGTTGCCGCCGATGTCGAAAAGGCCGTCGAGGCACAGTTGAAGACGCTGCCGCGCGCCGCGATCGCCAGCGCCTCGTGGGCCGATTTCGGCGCCATCATCATGGTGAAGAACCTCAACGACGCCATCCCGCTCGCGGATGCGATTGCCGCCGAGCATCTCGAGATCATGACGCAAGATCCCGACGCGCTCGCCGCAAGGATCCGCAACGCCGGTGCCGTGTTCCTCGGGCCGCATACGCCGGAGGCGATCGGCGACTATGTCGGCGGCTCCAACCACGTGCTGCCGACGGCGCGCTCGGCACGATTCTCGTCGGGTCTTTCGGTGCACGATTTCCTCAAGCGCACCTCGATCCTGAAATGCGGCCCGGATCAGCTGCGTGCGCTGGGTCCGGCCGCGATGATTCTCGGTAAGGCGGAGGGGCTAGACGCTCATTCGCGCTCGATTGGATTGCGCCTCAATTTGTCATGACCCAGCCGCCCGAACAGGACGACTCGACCAATCGCATCGTCGGCGTCACGCTCGACGAGGACTCGATCGGCCGTTCCGGGCCCGACATCGAGCATGAGCGCGCGATCGCGATCTACGATTTGATCGAGCAGAATTTGTTCGCGCCGGAGGGCGCCGACGGAAAGGGGCCGTTCACGCTGCATATCGGCATCACCGGCAGCCGGCTGATGTTCGACATCCGCCGCGAGGACGGCACGCCCGTGGTTGCGCATCTGTTGTCGCTGACGCCGTTCCGGCGGATCGTGAAGGACTATTTCATGATCTGCGACAGCTACTACCAGGCGATCCGCACGGCGACGCCGGACAAGATCGAGGCCATCGACATGGGCCGCCGCGGCATTCATGACGAGGGATCGCGTACGCTGCAGGAGCGGCTGAAGGGCAAGGTGCGGGTCGATTTCGAGACCTCGCGCCGCCTGTTCACGCTCATTACTGTCCTGCACTGGAAGGGTTAAGCGCGATGGCGGGTCCGCCACGCGCACGCGATCCGCAATCGGTGCTGTTCGCCTGCGCCATGAACAGCGTGCGCTCGCCGATGGCGGAGAGCCTGCTGCAGCACATGTTTCCGCAGGGCCTCTACGTGAAGTCGGCCGGCGCGAGGCGCGGCGAGCTCGATCCGTTCGCGGTGTCCGTGATGGCCGAGCTCGGCCAGGACATCTCCAGCCACAAGCCGCAGACCTTCGAGGAGCTGGAGGATTGGGAGGGGCTCAATTTCGACCTGATCATCACGCTGTCGCCGGAGGCGCATCACAAGGCGCTGGAGCTGACCCGCACGCTCGCCGCCGACGTCGAGTACTGGCCGACGCAGGATCCCACCACCATGGAAGGCAGCCGCGACCAGAAGTTGGCCGCCTACCGCGACGTCTGCGACCAGCTCCTGCTGCGCATCCGCCGGCGATTTTCGAAGGTGGGCGCGGCAAACGGGTAGCATTCGGCGCCCGTAACACCCGCGTCACAGACTGCGGGCACACGCATCCCGTACCCGTCGAATCAGTAAAGTCCGGGTTCCCGGGTTGTGAAATCAGCCCCCGTCCGATAGGTTCCGCGCGCAATTCACCCCCTGCTTCATTCCCCAAATCACCTGATGCTCGGCCGCCCCAAATTCGTTCTCGCCTCCGGTTCGCCGCGGCGCCTGTCGCTGCTCAACCAGGCCGGCATCGAGCCGGACGCGCTCCGGCCCGCCGACGTCGACGAGACGCCGAAGCGGGGCGAGCTGCCGCGCGCCTGCGCCAACCGGCTCGCGCGGGCCAAGGCCGATGCGGCGCTCAAATCGGTGCAACTCGACGACGAGCTGCGCGGCGCCTTCATCCTCTCCGCCGACACGGTGGTGGCGGTCGGCCGCCGCATCCTGCCCAAGGCCAACCTCGTCGACGAGGCCGCGCAGTGCCTGCGGCTGCTGTCGGGCCGCAACCACCGCGTCTACACCGCCATCACTCTGGTGACGCCGCGCGAGGCCTTCCGCCAGCGCCTGGTCGAGACCCGCGTCCGCTTCAAGCGCCTCTCGGAAGACGACATCCAGGCCTATATCGGCTCCGGCGAATGGCGCGGCAAAGCCGGCGGCTACGCCGTGCAGGGCATCGCCGGGTCGTTCGTGGTCAAGATGGTGGGGTCCTACACCAACGTGGTCGGCCTGCCGCTCTACGAGACCACCACGCTGCTTGGCGGCGAAGGTTTCCCGATCCGCTTCGGCTGGCTCAATGCCACCGCCATCTGAGCCGACAAGCCGCTCCTGCAAAAAATCTCGAAAACAACCCCATGCACAGTAGAATTGCCCCGCGGGACCTGGCCGGGACGCCTGCGCCTTGGCCGGCGGAAACCCTTTGGCGACAGGCTCTTGAACTGGCTCGCATGTGTCAGCTGAGCACCTCATGGACGACCAGGTGAAAAAGCCCGCAAGCCCCAAAACCTGCCCGATCTGCGGCAAGCCGCAGTCCGAGGCCACCCGCCCGTTCTGCTCCCCGCGCTGCCGCGACGTCGATCTGAACCGCTGGCTGAAAGGCTCCTATGTCATTCCCGGCCGGGATGACGAGGCAGATGGCGAAGAATAGCCCTGTTCTATCAAGTATTTAAATTCTCGATGCACCGCCGCGCGCCGTTTCTTCCAAGCCACGTCCCGCCTTGTGCACAGCCGGGCCGCGCCCGGCGAAGCCACTTGGCGAAGCCGGGTGGACAGGCAGCCTTCAGCCCACTATAAACCGCCCGCTCGATGGGCTTTGGCCCCTCTTTGGAGCACGCCCAGGTAGCTCAGTTGGTAGAGCATGCGACTGAAAATCGCAGTGTCGGTGGTTCGATTCCGCCCCTGGGCACCATTTCGCTCTCCACGGGCAACACTTCCCTAGCGCCAGCCTTGACCAGCCGGCTCGCGCAGCAATCCATTCCGAAACCAGATTGTGCCCGCCCATTGCTGGCACTCTGCTTGCTCAACCAGGACCAAAGTCTGGCCTTGGAAGAGAGGCCGTTTCAGGTTGAGGCAAGTGATGCAAGAAGTGTCCCGTTCTGGTGCTGCCGGCGAACTCCGGCTCGATGCGCTGGTCGCCGATTTGTGGTGGCGCGTTCGGCTCATGAACACAGACATTCTCGAGGAAGAGGCGAGAGCAGGGGTGTTTGACGTGCTGCAGCCGACATACCCGCTTCTTGCGCTTAATCTTCGCGCGCGACGCGACAATTTGGTCGCGACGATCGGCGTGCTCGAGCAGCGTGCGCGATCAACGTCGGAAGCGGCCTGAGGATTCGTTCACACCGGAAACTCCAGCGACGTCAGCTCCGCCGCGCGAATACCAGCTGACGGACGTCGATCTTTTCGGCCCTGAAACCTGCCTCGCAATAGCACAAATAATATTCCCACAGCCGCCGGAACGGCTCGTCGAACCCAAGCGAGGTCAGGTCCGTCCAGGCATGGCCGAAGCTCGTTCGCCACACCGCGAGCGTCTTGGCGTAGTCCTGTCCAAAGACCCGCTCGCGGATCAGAGGCATCTGCACGCGTTCGCCGAGCTTGCGCAGGACATTCGGCGAAGGCAGCATCCCGCCCGGAAAAATGTAGCTCTGGATGAAGTCCACGCGGCGCCGGTAGCTGTCAAAGAGCTCGTCTCGGACGGTGATCGCCTGGATGCCGGCAAGACCGCCCGGCTTGAGCCGTTGATGCAGTTGATTGAAGTACGTCGGCCAGAACGGCTCGCCGACGGCCTCGATCATCTCGATCGAGGCGATACGGTCGAACTGCCCGTCCTGATCGCGATAATCCTGCAACCGGACCTCGACTTTGTCGCCCAGCCCGGCTTCGTGGATTCGCCGGCTGGCGAATGCGTGCTGCTCCTTGCTGATGGTGAGCGCCAAGACCTTGGCGCCGCAACTCTTGGCGGCATATTCGGCAAAGCCGCCCCAGCCGCAGCCGATCTCGAGCAGGGTATGGCCGGGCCGCAGCTCGATCGCTTTCGCGAGTTGTTCGTACTTGTGCCGTTGAGCGGCGAGGAGGTCGGTCGCCTCGGGCGAGAACAACGCCGACGAGTAGGTCATGCTCGGATCGAGCCAGGCCGCAAAGAAATCGTTACCGAGATCATAGTGGGCGTGAATATTCAGCCGCGATCCCAGTCGCGTGTTTCGGCGCAACCGATGCAGCGCGCGCCGGCAAAGCCGGACCAGCGCATTGCCGGCGAAGGCGCTATCGACCAGGTCTTGGTTGAGACAGAACACGTAAAGCAGCTGGGAGAGATCCGGCGTGCTCCAATCGCCCCGAATGTAAGCCTCGGCCATGCCGATATCGCCGCCCAGGACCAAGCTTCGTGCGAAGGCGTAACTGTTGAGCTCGATGGTCGCCGACGGACCCGGATGCGTTCCCCGCAATGCCACCGTTCTGCCGTCGGGAAGGCGAACATCCACGGTGCCGAGCTTGAGCCGCGAGGCAAGCCGCAGCGCGAGCCGCGTGAGCAGGGGAACGTCATCGAAACGAGCAGTCTGGTGAGTGGCTGCGAGGTCCATGGCTTCACATTCAGCGTTGGTTCGGACGGGGAACGTAAGGAACATTTTTCAGCCAAAGCCGGATCGCTTCCCAATGGATGGCCGCGACGACCTTGAAGGTGAGAAGTGGCAGGGTGACGAGCGTCGCCAACAGCGAGCGGCTGGTCAGCGGGCGACGTTGCCCGGAGAATGCGGCCGTGAATATCGCGCCATGCTGATCGGTCTGCACGATTCTGACCTTCACCTGCTGGTCGGGCGGGGCAATGCTGAAGCGATACTTCGTGTGCATCTCCATGAATGGCGAGACGTAGAACTCCTTCGCTTGGCATTGTCGTATGGCGCCGCCGGCGACAGGGTCCTCCACCGGAAGGATGTAGGAATGGATTTCGCCAAAAGTGTTGCGGACTTCGTAGATCAGCAGCGCAAGATTGCCGCTGCTGCCATAGCAGAAGTAGATCGAAAGCGGATTGAACACGTAGCCGAAGAGCCGCGGATAGCACAAAAGGAGGATGCGCCCTCCCGACAGATCGATATCGCGTTGTTCGGCCAGGCCTCGCACATGGCTGCTCAGGGGTGCGCCGTCACGCCTGCCGTGATCGGATTCGTGGAAGCTGAAGACTGACGCGCGATTGATGCCGAACAGGCGAGACTGGCGATCCGCTTCATCAAGCCGGTCGAGGTCGATGAGCAGGTTCATGACCCGGTAAGCGAACCTGTGGTGCACGGGCCGCACGCGCGCGTGCATCACCCTGCCCAGGTAGAGCGCGGCTGCAGATGATGTCGCCGTTCGTTCTGGGGCGCCCGGTTGCAGCATGTTCTACTCAGCAGCCTGCGCCAGCAACGCGCCGGACTGCCGCCACGGCACCGCACTGCCAAGTGCCTCGGCGACGGCGATGCCGGAGCGCAAGCCGTCCTCATGGAATCCGTAGCCGGTCCACGCGCCGCAAAACCAGGTGCGGCGGCGTCCCTGGATTTCGGGGAGGTTCCTCTGCGCGGCGAACGCGCTTGCGTCATATTGTGGATGTGCGAACGTGAACTTGCCGAACGTGAGATGAGGCGCCGGCTCGAACGGCGGATTGAGGCTGACGAATAGCGGCTTGCTGTCGTCGATGCCCTGCAGCCGGTTCATCCAGTAGGTCACGGCGACGTCGTTCCGGGCCGGCGTTTCGCGTCGCCAGCGCAAGAAATTCCAGGATGCCCATGCGTTGCGGCGTTTCGGCATGAGGTTGAGGTCGCGGTGCAGATAGGCCGTGTTTGGAGCGTAACGGATCGCGCCGAGAATGGATCTCTCGCGTGGGTCGGCATCCGACAGCATCGCCAGGGCCTGATCGCTGTGACAGGCCAACACGACAGCATCGTAGGAGTCCTGATGGCCGTCACTGTCGGCGATCGTCACGCCGTGCTCGGTGCGATGGATCGACGTCACAGCGCAGCCGAGCCGGATGTTGGCCTTGAACCTGGCCGTGAGCTTCTCGACATAGCGCCGGCTGCCGCCCTGGACGGTGCGCCAGAGCGGCCGATCCAGATGCAACAGCCGGTGATTGTCGAAAAACGCGATGAAGTTTTCCGCGGGAAAGGCGAGGATCTCGGCCGAGGGCGACGACCAGATGGCGGCCCCCATCGGTCCTAGATAATCGCTGAACAGGCGGGGGCTGAACGCTCCCTTGCGCAGATATTCGCCGAGCGTGAGGTTCTGGAGCCGGCCGGCCCGCAAGTCGGAGACGCTTTCCTTGTTGAAGCGCCGGACCTCGGCCAGCATGCGAAAATAGGACGGGGAGAAGAGATTGCGCGGCTGGGCGAACAGGCCGGAGGCGACCTGAAGGAAGGTCTCGCCGCCGCCCCGCCACTCAAATCGGCCCTGGTCGGCCGACATCGCGAAGCTCATGCATGTCTCCTCGGTCTTCACGCCCAGGTGCGCGAACAGAGACGTCAATTCCGGGTAGTTCGGCTCGTTGAACACGATGAAGCCGATGTCGACGTCGATCTCTTCACCACCGTAGTCAACCCGCACTGTATGACTGTGTCCACCCGGTCGCAATTCGCGCTCGTAGACGGTCACGGCATGACGTTCGGACAGGAGCCATGCGGCGGCATTGCCGGCAATTCCCGTCCCGATCACCGCCAAACGCATGCTTTGTCGCCCCCAATACCACCAGCGACGGCCGGAACATCCGGTTTCGGGCCAATGTCGTCCGTCGCTCGGCTCAGATAGCTGACCGGCCACACGCGCACTGAGGAAACGTTCGAACGGACGGCGTGGATCACCCGTTCGTCGCCAAGAAGGCGCCGGAATGATCGGAACTCCGGCGTCGCACGATCTGGTTCAAGGGCGTGACAGGGTTGCGGGGCAAGGCGGAACGAGCGCGTAGCGTGATCCAGCGAAGGGCTCACGTCGTTTACAGGCGTTGCCTTTGTCAAACCGGTTGCGACACCGGAGGGGAGACCGGACATGAGCCTGCTTTTTACATATCTGTCGGTGGCTGCGACCTTCGTTGCGCTCGACATGATCTGGCTCAAGACCATGGTTGAGAGACTTTACCGGCCGGTGCTGGGCGACATGTTGCGCTCGGAGCCCAACCTCGCCGCCGCCGCAGTGTTCTATCTGGCCTATCCCGTCGGCCTGATCTGGTTCGCGGTGCTGCCGGCTCAGCAGGATGGTGGCGCGCTGCGTGCCTTCACGTCCGGCGTGATGCTGGGCTGCTTCACCTATGCGACCTACGATCTGACCAACCAGGCCACGCTGAGGAATTGGTCGACGGGTCTCACTGTTGCGGACGTGTGCTGGGGATCCGTACTCGCCGGTGTCAGCGCCTGGACCGGATTTCTCGTCGCTCAAAAAATAGCGCATTGATCGTGGACGGGACGCACAACAGGGCGCTGCGGCACGATGGCGACAGCAAGCGCGGCAGCTGGTACCGATGCGCCGCTTTCCTGTTCCTGGTTCCTGCTGGGGGGATTTTGATCGGGGTCCTGAACCGTCCGGGAGCGTGGTACGCGGCGCTCAACAAGCCATCTTTCAATCCGCCGGATGCGGTGTTCGCACCCGTCTGGACGGCTCTGTTCCTGATGATCGCCGTGGCGGGATTCCGCACCTTCGAGGCGGAGCCGCGCGGAACGACGATGAGATTATGGGGCCTGCAGATGATCCTGAATTTTGCATGGTCTCCCATCTTCTTTTCGCTTCATCGCATGGACGTGGCGCTCGGCGTCATTGTTGCGCTATTCGCCGCGATCCTCGCCTTTGTCTGGCGTCAATGGGCGAACGATCGACTGGCAGCGACGCTTTTCATTCCCTATGCCGGCTGGGTGGGTTTTGCGACCTTGCTGAACATCTCGTTGCTCCGTCTCAATTAGGATCGGCCGCAGAGCTGACTCCATGGCGTCGAACGGGCCAGGGTGGCGCCGATTCAGAGATCCTTCGCTCCGTCGCACTCGTCAAACGCGTCTCTGGTCGCCGCGATCTTGTCGGAGAGCGACGTGAACGCGATCTGAACACTCAGCCTGGCATCGTCGTCAAGCACGAGCTGCGCAAGATCGACCAGTCGATCACCGAAGCGCGCCATGACAAAGAGCAGTTGATCGAGCCCGTCCGGGGGCTGCTCGGCTGCCAGCCGGTCGACCTCTCTCACCATCTGCTCGAGCCTCGCAACGGAGGACGCAAGCGGGTCCTGGTGTCCAGGGTTGGGGAATTCGATGATCTCTGCGGCCACGCGCGGGTTCCTCGCCTGCTTCAGGCTGCAGCCGATGCGGCAAGGCAGTCCTTGCGTACCGCCAGAAGGGTTCGGTGCAGCCAGGTCTTGATGGTGCCGACCGGCACACCGAAGCGCCGCGACAAGCTGGCGCGGCTCTCACCCTCGAGATAGGCCAGCGCAACCAGCCTGCGGCGGTCTTCCGGCAAACGAGCCAGCACGCTGCGTGCGATCGGTTCGGCGCGGGCGTAGTCGAAATCGTCGATCGACGGCTGATCAGCACTTGTCGGAACCAGAAGCGCCTCGTCGAGTTCGTGAGTGGGCAGTCTTCTGACCCGCAGATGGTCGATGGCGGTATTCCGGGCGATCGCGGACATCCAGGTCATCGCCGAAGCGCGGCCGCTGTCGAAGCGACCCGCGTTGCGCCAGATCTTCAGATAGGCTTCCTGAAGAATGTCCTCGATGTCGTGGGGCGGAGTTCCGACGGCGAGCGCAGTCCTGTGCAGCCTGCTCCGCGTCAGCACGTGCAGCGCTGCGAAGGCGCGTGTGTCGCCCGCCGAAACGCATGCCAGCAGTTCGGGCAATGTTTCGCTCTGCGCCTGTGCTGTCAGGCTTAAGCCGGCCATGACCTGTCTCCCTTGCGTTTCCTTCGAAACGCTCCGGGCTCGCGTTCGGATCACCCGGCGGAAGAAGGAGGCAAGCGGATCAAAGCCGCACGAATGGCCCGATCAACCTGCCGAGCAGGCCGTTCATGCGCAGGTTGCCCGTCATTGCGACGAGACAAACACATGGGCCCTCGTCGCCCACCACAGGTCGATGGTCGACCTCGTCGTCGCCATAGTCGAAATCACCTGGACCAAACCGGCCGCCCTCGTGGCTGAAGCTGCCCTCGAGCACGAGGGTCAGTTCGGTGCCGGTGTGCGTGTGTTCGAGCATGCGGCTCCCCGGCGCGGAGCGAAGCAGAAATGCCCGCGCCGTCCCCGACCCTGACAACTCGATCGGTCGCATGCTCAGACCCGGAGCGATGCGCCTGCGCTTGCCGATGCGGTAGTTTCGCAGCGCCGCCGGAACATCCTGGTCGCTGCCGCGAGGGACCTCGGCAGTCCGCGCCGCTCGTCTTTCAGGAGCGTCGTGAATGCGCGACATCACCCGCTCGAACGCATCCGATGCAACCGGCACCGGCTCGACATCTTCAAGCGCCAAGCCGCCAAGTTGCTCGATCGCCTGCACGAAGCGGCCGCACCGAGCGCAACCCGCAACATGCACCCCCACCACCAATTGATGGGCTTCTTCCAACCTGCCGGCCGCAAAGTCGGCCAGAAGATCTTCCGGCGGATGATGGCTGATCGTCATGCTTCTTCGTCCAATATATCTCTCAGGCGGTTCATCGCCAGCCTGATCCGCGACTTCACCGTTCCGAGCGGAATGCCGAGCAGGCTCGCGATTTCCGGATGCGGCCTCTCCTCAATGAACGACAATCTCACCACCATGGATTGCTCCATCGAGAGCTGCTTGACGGCCGAATTGATCCGCGCGGCGTCCTGCGCGCGGGACATGACGGCGTCCGCGGGCTCGGCGGGATCCGGCGTCTCGGGAAGCTCAGAGGTGCCCCGCAGGCGGTCTGCCCGCGCTCTGCTGCGGAACAAATCGATGCGCAAATTGCGCGCGATGGTGAATATCCATGCCGCGGCCCCGGCCGTCCCAGGATCGAACTGGCCTGCCTTCCGCCAGACGGCGATCAGGGTATTTTGAGCAATCTCCTCCGCCTCGTCCGAACTGCACCCGGCCTTCAGCATCAGTCCCTTGATGCGCGGCGCGAAATGCTCGAACAGGCGCTTGAAGGCCTCCCGGTCTCCGGCCGAGGCGACGCGTCCGATCAGATCAGCCCAATCCACCTTTGTGTCCGGCCCTTTGCTCGTGCCCGTCGACAGCCGCGCTTCAATCCTCCGGGGAAAACCAGCCTTCGCCCGGATGGGCGCATCTAAAGCTCGGATAGCAGCGATCATAGCGCCTCGACAAGCGACCTGTGGGTCTGGGAACGAACGAGGATAGGTCCTGGATCACCGCGGAATGATCATTGCGACGGTTCCGGCGGGGAGGCTTGTCCGACCGCGCGCCGTCTCGCCCTGGGCCTCACACCGGGAACGTCAGCGATTTCGCGAGCCTGACCAGATCGACCTGGCGCCTGCAGCCCGTCTTTTCGAAGACATGAATGAGGTGGCTCTTCACGGTGCTGACGGAAACGCCGAGCAAGGCCGAGATCGCGTCTCGCGTGTGTCCCTCGCAGATGAGCTCGAAGATGCGAATCTCGGCCGGCGTCAGGTCATAGAGCTGGTTGAGCGCATCGTGAGGCAATCGCGGCGGCCCGGCGGCTGACGTCACGAACACGGCGGCAGCGGCGCTCTGGATCAGACCGGATCGCGTGTGGCTGCGTCGCAACGGCAGAACGTGGATGACGAGAGGGTCACCGCCTTGGCGCGGGATCGGGATGCCGATGCCTTTTTGCCCGAGCGTCGCCTCGTCCTTTGCCGCCTGCGCGACGGCTGATTGCAATGCGGCCGTGGTCGCCGCGGATTGAACCGCGATCCTGCCATGCCTTGCCACGATCGGATCGCCGGCCGCGAGCATCGCCGCGGCTGCGGCGTTGGCGTGGATGATCCTTGAATCCTCGTCGGCCAGGACGACGCCCACCGTCAGGGCCTCCACCGTCGCCGCGAATGTGGTGGCTTCCACCGCCTTCATGTCGAACAGATTGCTGATCGTCACGGCGCGGCGGATGTGAGGCGCCAGAAGGCGCAATCCGTCGACCTGCGCATCGTCAATGCGGCCCGCCGACTCATGCTGGCTGAATATCGCATTTCCAACCATCGTCCTGTCGCGAACGAGGCCGACGGCAACGGCGTCGAACAAGCCCTTGGGCATGGCCCATTCGCGATAATAGCGGTTGCTGGAAATGACGTCCGGCCGGACCGCCTGGGATTGAACGATCGGCTCGCCGAGCGGGTATTGCCGAATGCGCTCGGCGCCGCCCCAGAGCTCGATGATATCGGGGCCGTATCCGACCCCGTTCTTGGCCATCTGGGCCAGGTCGGACCCGGACACCGCATTGACGACGGCCTTCATGTTGGTGAGGCTGGCGACCGAGAGCGCGCCGGTGGCAAAGCCGAATTCGGCGCAAATCTCATCCAGAACCGCCGTCCATCGTTCAGGTGCGATCACACAATCATAGATACTGCCGATGAGGTCCGAGAACTTCTCGACCGAAGCCTGCTGCATTCCAAACCACTCACTTCAAAATCACTGGACGACAGAGCGTGCCATCACCCCGAGCTTCCCTACACCGGAAACGTCAGCGATCTTGCCAGCCGGACCAGATCGACCTGGCGCCGGCAACCTGTCTTTTCGAAGACATGCAAGAGGTGACTTTTCACGGTGCTGACGGACACCCCGAGTTGCGACGAGATCGCGTCGCGTGTCTGTCCATCGCAGATGAGCTCGAAGATGCGAATTTCGGCCGGCGTCAGATCGTAGAGCTGGATGAGAGCATCGTGAGGCAGCTGCGGCGGACCGGAGGCCGATGCCACGAACAGAGCGGCGGAGGCGTGCTGGACCAGGCCGGCCCGCATGTGGCCGCGTCGCAGCGGCAGAACGTGAATGACGAGAGGATCTCCGCTCGGGCGGGGGATCGGGATGCCGATGCCCTTTTGGCCGAGTGCCGCCTCGTCCTTCGCTGCTTGCGCGATGGCCGATTGCAACGTGCTGGTGGTGGTCGCCGATTGAACGGCGATCCGGCCATGCCGAGCCAGAAGTGGATCGCTTGCCGCGAGCATGGCTGTGGCTGCGGCATTGGTGTGAACGATCTTCGAATCGCCGTCCGCCAGAACGACTCCGACCGTCAGGGCCTCCACTGTCGCGGCGAATGTCGCGGCCTCCACGGTCTTCATGTCGAACAGATTGCTGATGATCACGGCGCGGCGGATGTGAGGTGCGAGAACGCGCAATCCGCTAACCTGCGCATCGTCAATGGCCCCGTCCGACTGATGCTGACTGAATGTCGCATTGCCGATCATTGTTTTCTCGCGAACGAGGGCGACGCCGACGGCGTCGAACAAGCCCTTGGGGAGAGCCCATTCCAGGTGATAGCGATTGCCGAGGACTATTTCCTCTGGGACCGCCTGGGATCGAATGATCGGTTCTCCAAGCGGATATTGCCGGATGCGCTCAACGCCGCCCCAGAGTTCGACGATATCAGGCGCATACTCGATGCTGGTCTGGGCCATCGTCTGGACAGGGTCGGTCCCGGAGGCGGCATTGACTCCGATCCTCATGTTCGTGAGGCTATATGCCGAGAGCACCGCGGTCGCGAAGCCGAGCTCCGTGCGAATCTCGTTTAGAACGCTCGTCCAGCGTTCCGGCGCGATCACGCAATCGTAGACCGCACCGATGAGGTCCGAGAACTTCTCGACCGAAGCCTGCTGCATTCCAAACCACTCATCTGAAAATAACGGACGTCACGTGAACGCTAGTTTAGGAGTGGCTTCATCGCCTATGGTGTATTTCACAATCCTGAGCCTATCACCCGGATTCCGTGACGCAAACGGGAACACCGAACACAAATGCTTGGGGTGGCTTGTTGGCGACCGCGACGAATTTCGTTCGTGCTTTGCTGCCGCTAATCCAGTGTCTGTTCTGCTCGATGCCTGCTCAAAACTGCGGCAGATGCGATGCGGAGCGCGTCGGCAGGTCGTGTCAAGTTGCATGGTTCCTCGCCATGCGACCTGGATCAGGGCGTGATATCCTGGCTCTCGGGACGGAATTGACCGTCCCCGCATCTGGAAGGACATGGCCATGACGTTGTCATCACGCTTCGTTACGCGTCCCGCTGTCGCCATCTCATCGATTGCACTGCTCCTGTGCGCCCTCGGCGGCACCGCGATGTCGCAACCGACGCCGACCACGACCGCCGCCGACACCCAGCTTCCCGGCGTCACGGTCGATGCGCCGAAGCATGTGGTGCGGCCACACCGACCAGCGCATCACGCGACAGCTCGCGAGACCGCATCGCGCACGTCAGCCGCTTCGACGGCGTCACTGGCGCCGAGCTCGGACGTCGCGAAGCTTGCCAAGCTCGCCGCTGCCACGGGCAGCTGCGTCGGCGGTTGTCAATCGAGCTTCAAGACGGGCGACAAGCCCTGGGTTGGTTGCAACGTTTCGGGTGGCGTCTATTCGTTCACGTGCCGTAACGTCGCTAACTACAAGACCTATGACGAGTGCAAGGAAGCAGGACGGATCACCGGCTGGCGGTCCGGCGAGACCTCGGCATATTGCAGCAGCCTTGCGTTGAAGTAGCAGCGCGGACGGCCTCTCCTTCGATTGCACGAGGCAAGTCGCAAGCGCGTCGACGATCGGCGGGTGATCGACGACACATATCATTCCAGCTGATCAATCTAGTTTGGTGTCAGGTGGCTCGCAGTGATCCACCAAGCAAAGGCAAAACTCATGCGCAATTATATCCTCGTGGCACTCGCAGCGATCGCATTGGCGAACGTGGTGACACCTTCGAACGCGACGACCATCGTCCGCGACCATCGCGACCCGCCCGTCGTGCGCGACCATCGCGATCAACCCATCGTCCGGGATCACCGGACTCACCCCGAGGTCCGCGACCACCGCCACTAAGCATCATGGCGACGGAGCCGAGCTGAGGAGGCTCGGCTCCGCTTCGCCTCATGGATCGTCTGCGCGTGGCGCGGACGTCCATTCCCGATTGTGAGGCTTGAGAACGAGCCACGCCCGCGCTCTCATGCTATGGCTGCCTCGCAACGACGCGAGGACACCCATGCTCCCCCTTCCCGCCGACATCTTCACCGAGCCCGAGGACGTCTCGCCCGACGGCCTTGCCAATCTCGGTCCGCTCCGCCGTCTCGCAGGCAGCTGGCAGGCTGACAAGGGTATCGACATCAATCCGAAGGCGGAGGGGCCGGAGCGGCGGACCTTCATCGAGCGCATCCGGATGGACCCGATCGATCCCCAGGCCAACGGGCCGCAGCTGCTCTATGGGCTGCGCTATCACATCCACATCAACACGCCCGAGGAAGACATCACCTTCCACGACCAGGTCGGCTACTGGTTGTGGGAGCCCGCGACCGGGGTGATCATGCAGTCGCTGGCGATCCCCCGCGGGCAGGTGCTGCTGGCGTCGGGCAAGGCCGGGACGGACGACAAGGAGATCTCCGTGACCGCCAAGCGCGGCGACACCGCTTACGGGATCTGCTCGACTGATTTTCTGGAACAAGCGTTCCGCACCGATGCTTACCGTTGCGACATCACTTTCAACGACGACGGCAGTTGGACCTATCTGATCCAGACCGAGTTGTTCGTGCGCGGCGCGCCGTTCAACCATCGCGACACCAACACGCTGAAGCTGGTCGCGCCGCCAAAGCTCAATCCCCTCGCGGTGATCGTGAACGGTCGCGCCACGGGGAATGAGAAGGGCAATGAGCCGGCTGCCTGAGCGCGGCCCGGAGATGCGCATGAAGCCTTACGTCATCTGCCTGATGCATTCGAGTCTGGACGGCCGCACCCATCCGAGCCGCTGGCGCCCGAAGGGGGCGGGGACGGACTGGTTCGAGAAGATCCACGACGAGCTCGGCGGCGATGCCTGGGTGATCGGCCGCGTCACCGGCTCGGAGTTCGCCAAGGGCGAGCCCTATCCGGCGACGACGGACGCGAAATTTCCGCGCGAAAACTGGTTCGTGCGGCGTGACGCGAAAACCTATGGCGTCGTGCTCGATGCGAAGGGCAAGATCGGCTGGGGCCGCTCCGATATCGGCGGCGATCCGATCGTCGTCGTGCTGACCGAGAGCGTCTCCGATTCGCATCTCGCCGGGCTCCGTGGCGAGGGCGTGTCCTATATCTTTGCCGGCAAGCCCGAGATCGACCTCGCACTGATGCTGGACATTCTCAACCGCGAGCTCGGCGTGAAGCGCCTGCTGGTGGAGGGTGGCGGCGTCGCCAACGGCACGTTCCTGCGTGCCGGCCTGATCGACGAGTTCAACCTGATCCTCAGTCCCGCGGTCGACGGCGCCAGGGGCGCGCCCTTCGTGTTCGATTCCACGGACGCCGACGGCGACCGGCGTGCGCCGCTGAGCGCGATGACGCTGGAGAGCACGCGGGATCTCGGCGGCGGCGTCCTGCTGCTACGCTATCTGATCCAGAACGATCCGCAGGCCGTGGGCGAGTAACAGCACCGCCATGTCCGTAACATCAGAGCATATCGTCATCGTCGGTGCCGGCGCGGCCGGTCTGATGGCGGCGCGCGAGCTGGCGCGCGCGGGCAGGACAGTGACGATCCTGGAGGCGCGCGAGCGCTGCGGCGGCCGCATCCATCCGCTGTCTGCTTCGGAGTTCGGCTACCCCGCCGATGGCGGCGCCGAATTCGTCCACGGCGAGGCGCCGGTCACGCGCGCGCTGCTGCGGGAGGCCGGGCTGTCCCTTCAGGAGATCGAAGGCGACCGGTGGGGCTTTGACGGCGCAGACATCGTCCGCGAGGATCGCCACGATCCGCATGAGGCTGAGCTGCACGCCGTGGTTCGGGAATTGAACGACGACCTCACGGTCGCCGATTTCCTGCGCCGGCATTTTGCCGGGGATGAGCACGCGCGGCTGCGCCATGCGATCGAGCGAATGGTCGAGGGCTATGATGCGGCCGATCCCGAGCGCGCCTCCACGCTGGCGCTGCGCGAGGAATGGATGGCTGGCGGGCACTCTCCGCAGGCGCGGGTCAAGGGCGGCTATAGTGCGATGATCGAGTTCCTGACGGCCGAGTGCAGCAAGCTTGGCGTGATTTTTCGCTTCGGCTGCGTGGTGTCGGCGATCGAGGAGGAGGGCGGCGCGCTCGCCATTCGCTGTGTCGGCGGCGGGGTGCATAATTGCAATCGCGTGATCCTTACTGTTCCGTTGCCGTTGCTGCGCGAGATCGCTCTCCCGGAGAGCGCGCGCGTGAAGGCGGCGTCTGCCGACGACATCGGCTTCGGTAACGTGATGAAAATCCTGCTGCGCTTCAGGCGGCCGTGGTGGCGTGAGCGCAAGGAAGAGCTCGCGGACATGAGCTTCCTTTTGACCGACCAAGCCATCCCGGTGTGGTGGACGCAATATCCGAACCGGCATCCCGTGCTGACCGGATGGTTCGGCGGCCCGCGCACGGCGGCGCTGGCGCAGTTCGACCCGCAAGCGCTGATCGATGCCGGGCTCGATTCGCTTGCGACCGTCTTCGGCCTGTCGCGCGAGGACCTCGCGCGCGAGCTCATCGCGGCCGTTGCGACAAACTGGGCGCACGATCCCTACGCCCGCGGCGCCTATTCCTGGGCGACGCCGCGAACGCGCGAGGCGCAAACGATCCTCGCGCGCGCCGACGGTCCGGTGCTGTTCTCCGGCGAGGCGCTCTATCGCGGAGCCGACATGGGCACGGTCGAAGCGGCGCTGGCGAGCGGTCAGCAGACGGCGGGGATGATCTTGCGGGGATAGGCTGACGAGCAAAAAAGGCCTGCGTCTCGCGGGCCTTTCGTGTTGCTGCCTTTCGTCTTACCAGCGGCTGCCGCCGAAGCCGAACGTCACGCTGGGGCCGCCGCCGCCATAATATCCGTACGGTCCGCCGCCGTAATAGCCGTGGTGCCGCGGATAATAGCCGTAGCTCCGGTAGTGCGGACGATAATAGCCGTGATGATGGTGAGGACGCCAGTGATGGCGGTGGCCATGATGGTGGTGCCTGTGCTGCGCGCTGATGTCGGTTGACTGGGCGGCCGGCGCGTTCTGTTTTGCGCTTGAATGATCGGCCGCGTTCGCCGCGGATCCGCCGGCAAGCGCCGCAGCACCGACGGCCATCGCGACAAAGAGATACTTCATGTCATCACTCCAGTTGAATGTCGTGTGACAACACATGGTCAGCCGGCGCGTTCCGGCCAGTGCGGGCGTCGAAACGACGCAGTTTCATTGGCGTCCGATTCGCAGCGGCGCGCGTCTCGTGAGATTTATTGTCGCATCACCAGCGTCGACCGCAACCCTGCCATCACTCTGCCGCGAATGACGCAATCACGTATCGGTGGCGACGAATTCGCCGTTCAGATTCGACAGCGTCATCGCGCGAGCGCTCTCCCCCTCACGGATGCGGATCGGGAAAGCCGTGGCGTTCGGAGAGGGCGGCCAGGATGGCGTCCTTGTCGGCAATGAACGCGCGGCCCTGATGGCTGCCGGTCTGGTGCGGCGAGGTCGCTCCAACCGCCAGCACGAGCAGCGGCAACGACTGGTTCTCCTCGCCGGCCAGCGCGATCACGGCGTGCCGCGGGCGTGGCCACGCGATGCGCTCGACCTCGAGCTTGTCGGCGAGCTGCGGAAACGAGACCAGCAGGCCCTCGATCAGCGCGCAATGCCAGCAATAGAAGCGGCGTCCAGGAAAGGCCGGGTCGTCGAACCCAGGACGCAGCAGAAACAGGCGGTCGCGCATCATGGGTCGCTCCGAAGCATGCTGACCATCATATCCGATGGCTGACGTCTGGCGGGCGGAAGGCCTCGACTCACGATCGCGCCGCGACCAGCGGCAGGCTGATATGAAAGACCGCGCCTCCTGTCGGCGCGTTGTCGGCCCAGATGCGCCCGCCATGTGCCTCGATGATCGTGCGCGTAATCGAGAGGCCGATGCCCATCCCCTGCGTCTTGGTTGTGAAAAACGGCTTGAAGATTTCGGCTATCTTTTCCGTGCGGATGCCGTCGCCGGCATCTGCGATCGAGATCATGGCCTGATTGTTCGCAAGGCTGGTTCGACCGACGATCCGTCGCCGATCCTCCGGCAGATCGGCCACCGCTTCGATGGCATTCATGACCAGGTTCAGAATAGCCTGCTGGAGCTGCACTTTGTCGGCAGTTACGCGAATATCCGAGGACGATCGGTCCGTCGCGAGCGCAACGTCGTAGGTCAGGGCCTGGACGGAAAGGAACCGAAACACCTCGCCGACCGTCGCGTTGAGGTCGAGCTCGCGCCGCTCTGTGCGGGCCTTCTTCAGAAATGAGCGCACCTGAACGACGATCTCGTTCGCGCGCTTGTCGTCTCGGCGAATGTCACCCAGTATGTCCCTGATCACGCCGAGGTCAGGTGCCGGTGTCTGCAACACCTGCTCGGCGGTCTCAGCATTGATCAGAATGGCGGCGAGCGGCTGGCTCAGCTCATGCGCGATCGTGGCAGACATCTCGCCTGCGGTCGCAAGGCGATTCATGTGGGCAAGCTCCGACATGCGCTGGCGTGCCTCGACCTCCGCCAGGAATCGCAGCCTGCGCTCGCGCAGGAGGATGACGATCATCGTCGCCTGCACCAGCACCACGCCGACACTGATCATGACACGCCAGTAATACTGCTCCCAGAAGCTCGGTTCTCGGAAACGCACCTCGCTGCCCGGAGGCAGACGGGCTTCGTCCACATTCCAGCGTTTGAGCTGTCTCCAGTCGAAGATCGGCTTCACGTTGTCCCCGGCAACGGACGGGATGTCCGACGGCGATTCGCCGCCGAGAATCCGCATTGCCAATTGGCCGGCTTCCCGTCCGATGGTTTCGGGCAGCAGCAGGAAGCCGCCAACTCCCGTCCGCCCGAGAAATGTATCGGAGGTGATGATGATCGGGCGGTTCGCGCGCTCGGCGACACGCGCAAGCGCC
Source organism: Bradyrhizobium sp. Kon37 (assembly GCF_055807535.1). Lineage (NCBI taxonomy): Bacteria > Pseudomonadati > Pseudomonadota > Alphaproteobacteria > Hyphomicrobiales > Nitrobacteraceae > Bradyrhizobium > Bradyrhizobium sp. Kon37. The sequence goes on along the minus strand of NZ_JBVVOY010000001.1, from coordinate 46,037 downwards.
GCAGCCGGCAAATAGTAGGTGCCTTCCCCGTCGGAATACATCGCCGATGTCAGGATTGCAGAGCCAGGGGGCAAGGAGCCGACCCGTTCGCGCACTTCCCGCAGCACCATCCCGGACAGATCGATAATCTCGATATCCGGTATCGTGGCCGCGAATTCCTGTTTCCAGTGGCCATATGTCAGTGGATTTTTCCATGCATCGCCAACGAGGACGACGCGACTTAAGTCGGGAACGACCGCGCGTGCCGCAGTCAGTAACTGCGCCGGAGAGACCTTGGCAAAGATAGCGGTGGTGTCGGGCAGGAACAGCGCGCGCGTCTCGGGCAGATCGGGCACGAAGCCGTAAACTACGGGTGCAGCCGGCCAGATGTCGTGCTTGCGCCCCTGAAGGAATTTCGCCGACGCGACGCCGATGGAGACGATGACGTCGATCGACCGGTGCGCGTATTTGGTCTTGAGATGACCGACGAGGCTCTCCTCGTAGTCCGGCCCCGGGAAGCGGGCGAGATCGAGGCTTTCGCCGTAGATCACGGTATGGATCTGTCCATTTTCCTTCGCAGCGGTGCGGATGCCGGCAAAAATCTCCGAATAGAACGGCGAACGAAAGTCGGCGTCTTCCAGCACCAGGATCGAGCGCTGCCCCGGACTGTCGGCCGCGGGGCATTCATGTGCCAGAGCTGCGAACAGGAAGACGATCAGGAGCCGCTTGATCGCGATGACCATCCGCATTGCTGGACTCTGTGCCTGCCTGTGTTTGCAACGGGCGCCTCCTCGATGAGGACGCATCCGAGCATACCTGCCGGTTCCGAAGTTTCAACGAAAGGATTTGATCCGGCTGTGCCGCGCAGGCGGCGGTTCACCTCGCCCGCACGCGGAGCGAAGAAGGTTTGCTATTTGAACGGATCCTGGATCGACGGAGCCGACTGCCTGATACGACGCACACTTACGGGCGTGCCGTCGGAGACAAACAGCAGTTCGTAGCGCCGGCCCTCGCTGTCGGTGGCAGAGCAGGTGACGTCAGTCACCTTCTTGGCGGCGAAATTGCCGGTCTGGCGGCAGAGGCCGCTGGAGGTCTGCTCGGCCGGCACCGGCAGGCCGTCGACCTTGGGGCGGTCCTTGGAATTGAGCAGCATGCGGTCGATCGGCAGCTCATAGGAATTGTCGTCGGCGCGCTTGCCGTTCTCGCCGGAGAACGACACGACGTGATTCTCGTCGGCGGGATCGTCGACCGCGACCGTGAAATTGACCCGGCCCCTGTCGCCGTGGGCGTAGGCCACCGTCTTGCAGGCGAAGGTGCGGCCAGCGACCTTCAACGTCTTGCAGTGGCCGGACATCAGCGCCAGCAAGTCGATAAAGGCGGTCTGCTGCCCGGGCGGATTGTTGACGGGAATCGGCGCGGAAGACTCGGCAAAACAAGGGCTTGCCAAGAGGACGAAGGTGGGGACGAGGGCGACAGCGAGGACGGTTCGGCAGAGGGGCATCGGGAGGCTCACATGCCGGGCAACCACGGAAAAGTTCCGTCCGACAACCATCGAACCGCAAATTGGTTGCGATCCCGTTTGTTCTGCCAAATCCGTCTGGAATACCACCGCGCCACCCCAACGGCGATTCGCCCCTATCGCCCAACCCAATCCCGGCCGGCACTTGCCGCCCGGCCGGTGTTTTTTTCGTGGCAGGGCTACCCCATCGCCGCCTGCCAGCGCGTATCGCGCAAGGACGGGCGACGGTGCAGGCGGGCATCGAGCAGGGCGCGGGCGCGGGGCAGCTCACCGCTGCGCATCAGGGCAACGACAAAAGTGTCCTCGATCAATTCGCGCTGGGCGTGGCTGCCGCCGAGCCGCACGACCTCGCGGAGAACCGGCGCGAGCATTTGCACGCAAGCCGCGTAATCCTCATCCGCAAAGGCTGCCAGCGCGCGGCAGACCGCCGGCACCACGGGACCGGCCGGCAGTTTGCCGTCGGCGAGCCGCTGCTCGATCACGGCAAGACGCGCGGCGAGCGCCTCGCGATTTTGCGTCGCTGCCGCCAACAGTGCCATGTGGATATCGGCAAAGGGCAGGCTCGATTTCGGAAACAGTTTTTGCGCGGCGGCGTCGGCTTCGAGCCAGAGCGCGCTCGGCACGGCGTGGCCGTAAGCCGACAGGCGCCAGAGCAGTGACGCACCGTCGGTGACGAGATTGAGCGGCGGCGCCTGTGTCGCCTGCGGCTGCAGCACATCGGCATAGATCGCAAGCGCCCGCGCGGCATCGCCATGCTCCAGCGCGCCGAGCGCCTGATGCCAGCGGATGTGGCCGTGCAAGATCCCGGCGCGGTCGTAACAGGGGATCCAGTGGTCGACGAGCCGGTCGGCCGCTTCGATCGAACCGTCCTCGAACATCGCATGCAGCACGGCGTGCGCGGCATGGGCATTCTGCCGGCGCAGCTCGAAGCCGCGCTCAGTGACGCCGCGGCCGCGACTGACATTGCCGTTCTCGGTCATCGCCCAGCCGTACATGGTGAGGAACCACCAATCCTCGCCATAGTGATGCGCGAGGCGCTCGCACAGCTCCTGCCGCGCGCGGTCGTGATCGGCCATGCCGGAGAACGCGAACAGGCCGAAGGCGCCGAGCGGCAGCGACAGCACCAATGCATCGCGCGGCCACGCCTCGACGTGGTTCATCGTCGCCGCGATCGCCTCCGGCAGCCGGCCCTCGATTGCGAGCGCCAGCGTCGCGACATGCGAGCGCTCGCGTTCCGTGCCGCGTTTCGCCACGAGCTCGCGCGCGAGCGCCGCCTTCTGCCGAGCCAGATCGCCTTGCTGATAGAAGGCATGCACGCGGGCGCGGGCGATATGGGGGAGCGCAAAATCCGGATCGGCCGCAATCGCGCGCTCCAGCGTTTCCGCCGTGCCGGTCCAGCCCGCGAGCATGAGGTCGATGCCCTCGCGATAAGCGGATGCCGCCTCGGGCGAAGAGGTGGTGATCGGCAGGCCGTAGCGATCTTCGAGGGCCATTCCTGTCTCCGGCTCAGGCCGTCCGCGCGCGGCGTCCTTCGATCGGATAGGCCGGGTCGTTGTAGCCTGGCGTCGAGGGATGACCCGGCACGACCAGTCTGTCGATCAGCGCCTCGTCTTCCGCAGTGAAGCGATAGTCGAGCGCGCCGGTGTAGCCGTCCCATTGTTCCTCGGTGCGCGGACCGGCAACGATCGAGGAGACAAAAGCGGAGTTCAGCACCCAGGCGACCGCGAACTGGCCTGCGGTGATGCCTTTTTTCTCGGCGTGGCCCTTGATCTCCTGCGCCAGCTGGAGCGATTCCGGTCGCCATTCGGTCTGCATCATGCGCGTGTCGTTGCGGCCCGCGCGCGTCTCCTTGTCGGGAGCCGCGTCGGGCTTGTATTTGCCGGTCAGCACGCCGCGCGCCAGCGGGCTATAGGGCACGATACCGAGGCCGTAATAGGAACAGGCCGGGAAGTGCTCGACTTCGGGCATGCGGTTCATGGCGTTGTAATAGGGCTGGCTCACAGCGGGACGGTCGATGCCGAGCCGGTCGCAGATGTTGCAGATCTCGGCGACGCGCCAGGCGCGATAGTTCGAGACGCCAAAATAGCGCACCTTGCCGGCGCGGATCAGGTCGCCCATCGCGCGCACCGTCTCCTCCAGCGGCGTCGAATGGTCTTCCTTGTGCAGATAATAGATGTCGATGTGGTCGGTGCCGAGCCGCTTCAGGCTCTCATCCGCCGCTTGCAACACCCAGCGGCGGGACAGGCCGACACGATTTGGATCGTCCCCCATAGGGTTCGCAAGTTTCGTCGCGAGCACCCAGGCGTGACGGTTGTTGCCGATGGCGCGTCCCACGACCTCTTCGGATGCCCCCTTCGAATAGGCGTCGGCGGTGTCGATGAAATTGACCCCGGCCTCGTGCGCCTTCGCGATGATCCGCTTTGAGGTGGCTTCATCGGTCGGCCCGCCGAACATCATGGTGCCCAAGCAGATCGGCGAGACCTTGAGGCCGCTGCGGCCGAGTTGGCGGTATTGCATGGGCTGTCCTCTGCTTTACTGGAGCGACCAGCATATCCAGCTAACTCCGTCATTGCGAGCGCAGCGAAGCAATCCCTCAGGGTCGTCCCGGCGAAGGCCGGGACCCGTAACCACAGGATGTGGTTTGGCGAAGATTCGGGGTTACCAGCTTCGCGCTGCAATTTTTGCCTCGGAGTATGGGTCCCGGCCTTCGCCGGGACGACGGCGGAATGTGTGGAGCGCAGTGAACGCAGCACCGCTACCCCGGCCCCTTCAAGATCTTGAACACACCATTGGCCATCACCACGCAGCGGCCGTCCACCGTCACCTCGGTGCTCATGAAGATCAGGCTGCGCGTCGCGCGCACCACGCGCGGGCGGGAGATCAGGATGTCGCCGATCTGTCCGGCTTCCACGAAATGGGTGTCGAGCTGCACCGTCGCCATGAACTCCTTGCCAGAGACGTAGCGGGCGGTCATGCCGCAGGTGCGGTCCGCGAACGTCATCATCACGCCGCCCTGAACCATGCCGCGGCGATTGTGGTGCTTGTCCTCGGTCGCGAGTGCGAATTCGTATTGGCCCTCGACCTTCCGCTCCCACAGCGGGCCGATCAGATGCATGAAGCCCGTGGTCTCCAGAATGGTCCAGCCGTCTGCTTTCAGCCTTGCGGCTGTCTTATTGGTCATGTCGTCCATTCCTGAGCAGGTCGTGCGATCTCATTTCATCGGGGCCGGACGTGGTGTAGTCAAGCATCATGAGACCGTTCGACGATGCCACACGGCGGAATATCGCGGCTGCCTGCGCGGCCTTCACGCGGTTGCCGGAGGACGAGGCGCCAGCGGCGTTGAAGCGTGCCGCGGTGGCAATTGCGCTGACTGCGGCCAGCGAGAGCGATGACACGGCGTTGCTGCTCACGCTGCGCGCATCTCATTTGCGCGCCCATCGCGGTCAATGGGCTCTGCCCGGCGGACGCTGCGATGCCGGCGAGACGCCGGTCGAGGCGGCGCTGCGCGAGCTCGACGAGGAGCTAGGCCTCCACCTCACCAGCGCGGAGGTGCTCGGCACGCTCGATGATTATCCGACCCGCTCGGGCTATCTGATTACGCCGGTCGTGGTCTGGGCCGCCAATAGTGCCGCGATCAAACCAAACCCGGACGAGGTCGCCTCCGTCCATCGCATCGCGCTGGCGACGGTCGAGCGCGCCGACGCCTTCGATTTCGTCGGGATCCCCGAGAGCACGCGCCGTGTGATCCGCTTTCATCATCAGTCGAGCCTGATCCACGCACCGACGGCGGCGTTGATCTACCAGTTCCGCGAAGTGCTGGCGGGGCGGCACACCCGCGTCACCGAGCTGGAACAGCCGGTATTCGCCTGGAAGTGACGCGAGGCGCGAAAACGAGGTAAACGACGTGTTAACGTGACGGTTACCGGATGCCTGCTAAGAGGGCAGCATGCATCAATCGATTCGAAAAGCGGTGAGACTGGTTCCACTCGCGCTCGTCCTGCTCGCGCCCGCCGCGCGCGGCGGCGAATCCGACGCGCTGCCGCCGGCCGTCCGCAATGCCAAAGCCCAGTTGTTGTCGCAGTTTTTCGCGCAAGGCGGCGCGTCGCCCGCCGTGCTCGAATATCGCCGCAAGCTGCAGGAGTATCAGGCGGCGCGTGCTGCGTTCGACGAGGAAGCCGGCGCCTATTGGAGCCAGATCTCCGAGAAGCGGAAAGGCCGCAACGCGAAGCGGCGTAGCGGCCAGCAGGTCACGCTCGACGATTACGTGCTGGAGCATCCGCCGCTCTATAACGGGCCGAAACGGCCGGTGAATCCGGAGCCGGAGGAAACCCCGGACCGCCCGACCAAAAAGCCGATCCCCGTGGTCGCCGATCTGCTGCGCGCGGCGCAGGAACTCTACCAGTTCACGCCGCAGCGGCCGGCCAACGAAGTCGAATTCAAGCGCGTCTATGCACGCTACGCGCTGGCCTCGGGGCTGACGCGCGAGCAGGCGGTGCGGGTCTATGCGTTCGAGACCGGCGGCACCGGAAGCTACGACGTGCAGGCGGGAATCGAGCATGGCGGCAAGCGCGCCATTTCGACCGCGATGGGCTACAACCAGCTGCTGACGACCAACAGCGTCGAGTTGCTGGCCGAGCAAGGCCATGAGTTCATCCGCGCGCTCTCTGACAAGGTCGCGAGGACCTCGGGCCCGGCGCGCCAGTCGCTCGAGCACAAGCTTACTGTGCTCAAGAAAATGGTGGCGCATGCCAAATCGGTGCCCGACACCTGGTCGGAGCACGAGAAGATCGGCAACACCGCGCAGGGCTGGGCCATGCATGCCATGGTGCTCGATATCGATATCGGGCCGATGCTGCAGACCCACAAGCTGCTCACCTCGGTGCTGTTCGCGCGCGCCAAGGGCTATAGCCGCCCGCTCAGTGCGGCCGAGCTGGAGATGATGAACCTCACCGGCGACGGCACCGGCCTCGACATGGTGACGATGCCGCAGACGATGCGCGAGCAGGTGCCGACCTCGAACTTCTTCCAGCGCGGCGGCTACGAGCGCAACCCGGTCGCGATCCGCCACAACACGGTGGCGAAGCTGCTGGCGGTGACGGATACGAGGATGGACAGCAACAGCAACAACGCCGGCGCGCGGGAGCTCGCGGGGGCGTTTTAGACGGTGTCTCTTCACCTCGCCCCGCTTGCGGGGAGAGGTCGGATTGCGAAGCAATCCGGGTGAGGGGGTACAGGTCTCTTTACGATCTCATGCGCGGAGGCAGCCCCTCACCCCAACCCTCTCCCCGCAAGAGCGGGGCGAGGGAGCGCGCCGCGACCCGCCCTACTGATCCGACCCGAACTTGAACTTGCCGTCGCCTTCCAGATACGGGCCGCTGCGCATGTAGAGCTGGCCGTTGTGGCCGATGAAGAACAGCGTGCCTTTCGGTACCTTCTTGGCGCCCTTCAGAAGTTCACCGGCATTGCTGGTGCCCATCTTGTAGGAAAAGGTCTTGCCGTCCTTGTCATAGGCGTAGCCGGTGTCGGGCTTGAGCTCCCAAGGTGTTGCAGCGGTCTGCGCCAATGCGGGTGCAGCCAACGCGCCGAGCACGGCCGTCACCAGAAAAATCCTTGTCGAAAATGCCATCACCCTATCCTCCCCATCGAGGCGCCCGGCTTGAACAAATCACGAACGGCGCTTCCGGGTCAATTTGCGAAAGCGCCGCAGCGCATCACGTCTTGCCGAGCAGTTTGTGATTTTCCCTTCGTCCCCGCGCGACTATGTTCCGCTTTCCGTCTAGAACGCAATTCGACAAAAACATTGGGTAGGGGATGATTCGAATGAACCTCGTCATGAAAGCTTGCTGGGCCGCCGGCCTGTTGCTGACGGTGCTCGCGCCGGCCGCCCGGGCCGATGATTACCAGCTCAGCCACAACCAGAGGATTTCGTGCAGCCGCGGCTTGGCCCCGGGCAAGCTGAACACCGCGACCTGCAAGTCCTACACCTACCTCTTCAACACCAAGACCTCGGAATATTTCCGCTGCCAGGTCTCGCTGGCGCTGACCCGCGACAACAAGGAAGTCATCAACGTCCAGACCGACGGCGCCTGCACCAAGAAGCCGCGCATCTTCGAGACCGACGGGCATTACGATTTCGACGCCACCGAGACCGAGCCGCCGAACACCAATTCGTTCTTCGGCCCCGGCGGCTACTCCGTCTGGGCCGCCGACGTCGGCGCGCAGAAAGTCCGCGGCTGTATCATCATCTCCTCCGGCCTCGGCTCCGACATCTCCAAATGTCTGGACATGACCTTCCAGTGAGGGGGCTGTCGAGACCTGGCTGCGCCACCTCGCCGCACCCGTGGGTTCCCCAAAAATCGAGCCAGGACAGCCATTTACCGCAGTCCTGTTTTGACTTTTGGATGGGTTGACCCGCACCCCTCATCCGGCCAACTTCCCGGCCGGTTTGGGGAGTGAAAAGATCATGAAACGGACGATTTTCGGCGTGGCCGCGGCTCTTGCGCTGGCGGCCTCGGCGCCTTGCGCGCAGGCGCAATCCTTCATCAACGTGCTGACCGGCGGCACCTCCGGCGTCTACTATCCGCTCGGGGTCGCGATCGGGAAGATCTACGGCGACAAGATTCCGAACGTGAAGACGCAGGTGCAGGCCACCAAGGCGTCGGTCGAGAATCTGATCCTGCTCCAACAAGGGCGCGGCGAGCTGGCGTTCACGCTGGGCGACTCGCTGAAAGCGGCCTGGGACGGCGAAGAGGAGGCGGGCTTCAAGACCAAGCTCGACAAGCTGCGCACGATCGGCGCGATCTATCCGAACTACATCCAGATCGTCGCGACCGCCGAGAGCGGCATCAAGACGCTGGCGGACCTCAAGGGCAAGAGCCTGTCGGTCGGCGCGCCGAAATCGGGCACGGAGCTGAATTCGCGCGCGATCCTGGCAGCGGCCGGCATGAGCTACAAGGATCTCGGCAAGGTCGAGTATCTGCCGTTTGCCGAATCCGTCGATCTCATGAAGAACCGCCAACTCGGCGCGACCTTGCAATCGGCCGGCCTCGGCGTGGCCTCGCTGAAGGATCTGTCGACCTCGAGCCCGATCACGGTGGTGTCGGTGCCGAAGGAGACCGTCGACAAGATCGGCCTGCCCTTTGTCGCGGCGACCATTCCCGCCAACACCTACACAGGGCAGGACAAGGACGTACCGACCGCGGCCGTGATCAACTATCTCGTCACCAGCTCGGCGGTGTCGGACGATCTCGCCTACCAGATGACAAAACTGGTCTACGAGTCGCTGCCCGAGCTCGCCAACGCGCATGCGGCCGGCAAGGAGATCAAGCTCGAGACGGCCGCCAGCGGCAGCCCGGTTCCGCTGCACCCCGGCGCGATCCGCTATTACAAGGAAAAGGGGCTGATCAAGTAATCAGCTTTCGTTATCGGGCGTCATGGCCGGGCTTGTCCCGGCCATCCACGTTCCAAGGCCAAGCGAGAAAGATCGTGGAAGCCCAGGCATGACGGCGCGGATGGACCGTGCCAATGCTATAAGCGCTCGACGATTGGGGATGGGTTGAAATGCTGGAGAAGGCAGAGGGCACCGCGGAAGCGCCCATCAAGGTCGAGTTCGACAATTTCGAGCACGGTTTTCCGGAAGGTTTTGGCCCGGGCTGGTGGGGCACGCTCGCCTACTGGATCGGCATCGCCTTCGCGACCTTCCAGCTTTATGTCGCGGCCTTCAACTATCTGCCGAGCCAGGTGGTGCGCGGCGTCCATGTCGGCTTCCTTATTCTCCTCACCTTCGGCCTGATCGGCAACTTCACTGCTAAAAGCGATTTTGGCCGCGCGATCGGCTGGCTGATCGGCGGCGCCGGCTTTCTGTGCGGGCTCTATCAATGGATCTTCTATGCGGATCTGATCGCACGTGACGGCGATCCGACGCGCCTCGATCTCGTGGTCGGCACGCTGCTCGCCGTCCTGATCTTCGAGGGCACGCGGCGGCTGATGGGTGCGGCGCTCCCGCTGATGTGCGGCGCCTGCCTCGTCTACTGGTTCTTCGGCCAGTATCTGCCGTCGCCGCTCAACCATCGCGGTTATGATTTCGACCAGATCGTCACGCATCTGTCGTTCGGCACCGAGGGCTTCTACGGCGTGCCGATCTACGTCTCGGCGACCTATATCTTCCTCTTCATCCTGTTCGGCTCGTTCCTGGAGCGCGCCGGCATGATCCAGCTCTTCACCGACGTTTCTCTTGGGTTATTCGGCAGGACCCGCGGCGGCCCGGCCAAGGTGGCGGTGTTCGCCTCGGGCATGATGGGCACGATCTCCGGCTCCGGCGTCGCCAATGTCGTCACCGTCGGCCAGTTCACGATTCCGCTGATGATCAGGTTCGGCTATCGCCGCGCGTTCGCGGCCGGCGTCGAGGCCACAGCCTCGATGGGCGGACAGATCATGCCGCCGGTGATGGGCGCGGTTGCCTTCATCATGGCGGAGACGCTCGGTGTCCAGTACTCGGAGGTCGTGAAAGCGGCCGCAATTCCCGCGATGCTCTATTTCGCCTCCGCCTTCTGGATGGTGCATCTGGAAGCCGGCAAGCACGGCCTCACGGGCATGAAGCGCTCCGAGATTCCAAGTGCCTGGAAGGCGCTGGTGACGCGCTGGTATCTCGTGCTGCCGCTCGCGGCGCTGGTCTACATGCTGTTCGAAGGTTTTACGCCGCTCTATGCCGGCAGCATGGGCCTTGCGCTGACGGTGGCGCTGATCCTTGGCACCGCCATCACGACGGGCGCGCCTTCGATGGCGATCCGCTATATCTTCTGGATCGGGCTCGCGCTCGTCGTCGCCGCGCTCTCGCGTGACGGTCTTCAGATCGTGCCGGTCGCCTGCGTCGTCGTCGCGCTGATCGTGATCACTGCGTTCGTGCGCGGTGGATTTTCCGCCCTGCGCGCCTGCCGCGATGCGCTGGCCGAAAGCGCGAAATCCGCCATCACCGTCGGCATGGCCTGCGCCATCGTCGGCGTCATCATCGGTATGATGTCGCAGACCGGCGTCGGCACCATCTTCGGCGGCTGGGTGATCGGCCTCGGCGAGAAGAGCCTGTTCCTGGCGCTGATCATGACCATGCTGCTGTCGATCCTGCTCGGCACCGGCATCCCGACCATCCCGACCTACATCATCACGGCAGCGCTCGCGGCGCCCGCGCTGGCGAAACTTGGCGTGCCCCTGATTGCGAGCCACATGTTCGCGTTCTATTACGGCATCATGGCCGACCTCTCGCCGCCGGTGGCGCTGGCGGCGTTAGCCGCAGCACCGATCGCGAAGGAGAATCCGGACAAGATCGGCTGGGAGGCGATGCGCATCGCGCTCGCCGGCTACGTTATCCCCTTCATCTTCGTCTATTCGCCGGCGCTGATGCTGCAGGGCGGCGATCCCATGGCGGCCAAGCTCGGCTTTTACGGCGCAGTGGCGCTGGCAACCCTCAAGGCGCTGGTCGCGATCGCGTTGTTCGGCATGGTCGCGATTGGCTTCCTGTTCACGCGCCTGACATTCCTCGAACGTTTGGTCGCGCTCGGTGCTGCGCTGTGCCTGCTCGGCGACTTCCCGTTCAGCGACGCCGCGGGCTTCCTGCTCGCTGCGGCCATCGTGCTGTGGCAGTGGCGTCGGCGCCCGCCGGCGCCGGTCGAGGCGGTGTGAGCCTCTGCTTCGTCACAGCCTCAGGCGTGAAGGCGCTGGCGCTGTCCGCGTTCACGCTGGTGTGGACGCATTCGATCGCGAAGGTCGACTGGCAGGAAGACTGGCGCGTCACCTCCGCCGGGCTCGAACTGACGCAGGCACGCGTCAAGGGCACCGGCCCCGGCATGGAGCCGCCGCCCGAGGCGCGCCTCGTCGACGGCTGGTTTCAATGGAGGCCCTCCCGCGCGCCGATGCCGGAGGTGTTGCTGGGCAATTCCGGCGCAGCTGGCGAATGGCGGCTATGCTATGACGGCAAGTGCCGGACGTTGTCCGAGATTGTCGGTCATCCCATTGGTGCTAACGTCACCACGATGAAGGTCTGCGACGATCCGTAGCCCGGATGAGCGAAGCGACATCCGGGAGCGGCGGCCCCGGATATCGCTACGCTCATCCGGGCTACAAGAACAACGACACGGGAGAAACGCGATGGATCGGCTCAAGGGCAAGGTTGCGATGGTGGTGGGCGCCGGCTCGATCGGGCCGGGTTGGGGCAACGGCAAGGCCACCGCGGTCACCTTTGCGCGCGAGGGCGCGCAGGTGTTTTGCGTCGATCGCAACGGCGCGGCCGCCGAGGAGACCGCGAAGATCATCACGGACGAAGGCGGCAAGGCGAGCGCGTTCACTGCCGACGTCTCGAATGCGCGCGAGGTCGAGGCGATGGTCGCAGCGTGCCTCAAGGCCTACGGCCGCATCGACGTACTCGACAATAATGTCGGCATCGCCGAGATGGGCAGCGTGGTCGAAGTGACCGAGGAGAGCTGGGACCGCGTCTTCAGCGTCAACCTCAAGAGCGCCTATTTCGCCATGAAGCACGTCATTCCCGTGATGGTGAAGCAGGGCGGCGGCTCGATCATCAACATCTCCTCGATCGCCTCGATCCGCCACATGGGTATCTCCTACGTCACTTACGGCACTTCAAAAGCGGCGATGAACCAGATGACGCGCACCACCGCGATCGAGTTTGCGCGCCATCATGTCCGCGTCAACGCGATCCTGCCCGGCCTGATGAAGACGCCGATGGTGGAGCATTCCGCAGGTCTCGCCGCCAGTTACGCCAAGGGCGACGTCGAAGCGATGTGGCGGGCGCGCGATGCGCAAGTGCCGATGGGCCACATGGGCGACGCGTGGGACGTGGCGAATGCCGCGCTGTTCCTGGCCTCGGACGAAGCGAAATATGTGACGGGGATCGAACTCGTCGTGGACGGCGGGATCACATGCAAGGCGGGGGCGTAGGCGCCGCTCCATATTCGCCGTCGTCCTGGACAAGCGAGCGCAGCGAGCGCTGATCCAGGACCCATTACCACAAGGCTCGGTTTGACGAAGACTGCCGGCTCCGGCTTCTTCAACAATTCGCATTCGGGGTAATGGGTCCTGGCTTTCGCCAGGACGACATCATTGCGCCAGCGCCAGAATCCCGCCGGCAAACGAATGCCACGCCGCGGTCTCGCTGACCGGCCAGTTCAGCACCTTCACCGCCAGCATCGCGAGCGTGCCGGTGATGTAGACCGTGTGCACCCGGCCTTCGGTGCGCCAGTCGCGTACCATGGCGACGACGAGCAGCAACGAAGCGACCACTGCAGGCGCGATGGTGACGGGCACCGGCGGCGGCCCGGGCGGTCCCGGAGGCGCGAGGAAGGTGAGAAACCAGCGCGCGATCGCCGCATCGAGGATCGAGACCGCGGCGAGCAGCATCAGGCGTTTGTGAATCTCCAGCTTTCGCGTGTTCATGATCGCGAGCACGAATACACCGGCGAAGAACGCGATCCCGCTCATCGGCACGATCGAGAAGGCGATGCCGGCCTCTTTCTGTCCCAGCGCCGCGGAATGCTGCATCACATGGACGGAGGCGAGGAAGCCGAAGATCGTCATCGCGGTCGCGAGCGAAACGCCGGCGATGCCGAGCGCACGGTGATTGACCACGCGGCCTGAGGCGGCGAGCCAAGTCTGGATCACGAAATAGAGCGACCAGGTGAAGAACAACAGACCGTGGAAATGAATGACGGGGCTTGCGGACAGTGTCCGGTTGGCGAGCGGCACAAAATAGGTCGGTGCGAAGCCGAGAAAAGCGGTGGCGGCGCAGGCCAGTGCCATGTGGAGATAGAAATATCGTGCGGGCGACGCATCTCGCGCGCGCACACGACGGTCGTCGATCAGGGTCGTCATGAGGGATGAGTCTGGGGAGGCGGCGTTTGGTTCAAGCCCTAGCCACCTGTGCAGGGCACTTGTCGGGGATGGGGATTTAACCCCCAGCGCTCAATTCCGCGCGATCGAGCTCTTCCTCGATCCGATGGAACGCATCGTCGCCGATCACTTCCCTGGCCCGGAGATCGAAGATCGACCTTCGCGCGGCCGCGATGCCACGGCGGCGCAGCGGGTCGGCGGGCAGTTCGCCGTTGGTGATGCCGCCATGGGGATCGTCGTCGGCCTGCATCAGGATGGCGCGATATTCGAGCCGCAGGATTTCCGCTTCCTCCGACGGATCGTCCTCGATTGCGTCGAGCGCCGCGCGATAGGCAACGGCCCGGGCGCGCGCGACCTCGATGCCGACGGGATCGTCGTCCTTGAGGCCGAACGCCAGGATCAGCGGCCGCAACGTCAGGCCCTGCACGACCAGCGTGCCGAGCACGACGGCAAACGCCGAGAAGACGATGAAGTCACGATGCGGAAAGCTCTCCGGCAGGGCAAAGGCGGTGGCGAGCGTGACCAAGCCGCGCATGCCGCACCAGGAGATGATGAGGCCGCCCTTGGCCGAGGCGACCTGCTTCGGATCCTTGGGGTGATAGATGCCGTGCGCCACCAGCGTGCGCAGCGTCGTGCGGTAGAACGTGATCCAGGCGAGCCGCACCAGGACCACGGTGAGCAGGATCCAGGCGGCCGCCACGCAATAGTCCCAGCGCACGTCCGCATCGAGGCGCGTCCAGATCGGCCGCATCTGCATGCCGATCAGCATGAAGGCGAGCACGTTGAGCACGAACACCATGGTCTCCCACACCGCATAGGAAGGTACTCGCAGCCGCGCCGGCATGCGTGCCCCCGCCGTGCGCGCGATGGTGATGGCGTAGACCACGATGGTGAGGATGCCGGAGAGACCGAGATGCTCGGCGGCAATCCAGACCATGAAGGTGGTGGCGAACTGCACGATGATCGCGCTCGGCGCCTCCTTCACGCGTTCCATGAACAGCGGAATGATGCGGCCTGCGACCAGGCCCGCGACGACGCTACCGACCAGGGCCAGCGCCATGGTCGGCGCGACCTGGCTCCATGCCAGATGCTCGGTGGCGATCGCTCCGACCGCGATGCGATAGATCAGGAGCGCGGTCGCGTCGTTGAGCAGGCTCTCGCCCTCAAGGACCTTGACCATGCGGTGAGGCAGCTTGACCTGGCTCAGGATCGCGACTGCGGCGGCCGCGTCCGGCGGGGCCACGATGGCGCCGAGCGCAACCGCGGCGGCCCAGGGCATGTCAGGCATCAGCCGGTGCGCAACGTACGCCACAGCGGCCGTGGTCAGGCCGACGGCGGCGACGACCAGAGTGGAGACCGGAACCCAATTGTTGCGGAGATCGCGCAGCGAGGTGTCGAAGGCGGCATCGAGCAGGACCGGTGCGACAAAAAGAGCCAGTGCCAGGTCGGGCTCCAGCGTCCAGGACGGGCTCGACGGCACAAAGGCGATCAGTGCACCCCCGATCGCGAGAAAGGTCGGATAGGGGACCTTGATCCGCCGCGCCAGCGCCGATAATCCAACGGCGCCGAGCAGAAGCACGATGATCCATTCGAATGTCGACACGTTGATCCCCGAAACCGATTTGAGCGGCGCCACAAGCTAGCACCAATCCGGCCGTATGATGGATAGTGCAGCCCCAAGGCAAGACCTCAACCCGGACCTTAACTCAAGATTGAAACCCAAGATTTGCCGACTGTGACGAGCATGCGTTTTCTCATTCAATGGTCCGGCGCCGCGGTGCTCTTCGCGCTCTCGTTCGTCGTGGCTCATGCCGCGACCGGCGGCGAACCGGCCGCGGTCCCGCAGGTCGACATCGCGCCGTGCCTCGCGGCTGCCGCAGCCGACGACATTGACAAGGCCGTCACGGCCTGCGCCGCCGTGATCGACAACGAGAAGACGGCGAAGGCCGACCTGATCAAGGCGCTGATCGCGCGCGGCGCGCTGTTTGCCCGGCATGATCAGGTCGACCGCGCGATCGCCGACGACAGCCGCGCCCTGGAGCTCGATTCCGGTCTCGCCGATATCTTCAACGCGCGGGGCGAGCTCTGGCTGAGGAAGGGTGACAAGCCCAAGGCGGTGCAGGATTTCGGCGCGGCATTGAAGATCGATCCGAACCACGAGAAGGCCAAGGTTAACCACAAGGCGATGGCGCGCGAGATCGAGCGGATCGGCGCGCAGATGGCGGTCGCGGGCAAGCCCAGCTTCATTTGCAAGGGTGCGCGCCGTCCCGTCGAGAAGGCGATCTGCGCCAACCGCGAGCTCGCTGATCTCGACCGTGAGGTCTTTGCCGCCAACGCGCGCGTGTTGCGCGAAGCCCGCAATGCAGGCGAAGCGAAGGCGCTTCAGCGCGAGCAGGACGATTTCATCGCCCGCCGCAACGCCGGGTTCGGCCGGCCGGGGTACGATTTGAAGAAGGCAATGCAGGAGCGGCTGCAGCGGCTCAACGGGGTGGACGGGTATTGAAACTTTAGGGCCTCCGCAACCTCAAGCCCGGGCATGACGACTTCTCGTGAGAAGGGCGCTGGTGCGCCCCTGACTGGCTCAATTTTGAACCCATCGCTTCCCCGCCGCGACAATGGTGAAAGCCTGATGTTCCGGAGCCCTATGCCATGTGCGGCACGCATCCTTCCGCGCAAATGCTCTCGTTTGCAAAAATCTCGTTTCGCTCGCTCCTGCTCAGCGCGGCAATGAGCGTCGTCCTCGTCGCCCCTGCCTCGGCCGGCGTCGATTGCGCGATGGGGAGCAAGGCCGCTCCGGCTGAGCTGATCCCGGCCTGCAGCGTCATCATTGACCAGGCCTCAAATCCATCCTCCGATCGCGCCGCGGCATTGCTGGTGCGCGCTGACGCCAATGCGCGGACCTCGGGCGGCCTCACGCAGGCGCTGCGGGATATCGATCGCGCCATTGCGCTCGATGCCAAGAACGCAAAAGCCTGGCGCCTGCGCGGCGATCTCCTCCGCGAGGCCGGCGGCGATCTCAACCGCGCCGCGGCGGACCTCAGCAAGGCCATCGAGCTCGATCCGCAGGATTCGGAATCTTACGAGCTGCGCGGCGTCGTCTACACCAACCAGCGCCGGCTCGACCGCGCGCTTGCCGATTACGACCAGGCGATCAAGCTGAAGCCTGACAATGCACAGGCCTGGTCCGACCGCGGCGTGACCTATTATCTCGGCGGCGACAACGAGAAGGCGATCCGCGATCTCAGCGAGGCGTTGCGCCTCGATCCGAACCGGCCGCGCAGCTACACCAATCGTGGCGCCGCCTACAAGAAGCTCGGCCAGCTCGATAAGGCGGTTGCCGACGACGGCGAGGCGATCAGGCTCGATCCTAAGGTGCCCGAATATTACGACAATCGCGGCCTGTCGCTGGCAGCCATGGGCGAGTACGACAAGGCGATTGCCGATTACGATCAGGCGCTGCGGCTGGCACCGCGGCCGAACTTCTTCACCAACCGGGGCGACTCCTACCACCTCAAGGGCGAGCTTGGCGCGGCGCTGAGCGACTACGAGGCCGCGCTGAAACTCGATCCGAATTTCGCGCAGACCTACAATAA
Source organism: Bradyrhizobium sp. Kon37 (assembly GCF_055807535.1). Taxonomy (NCBI): domain Bacteria; kingdom Pseudomonadati; phylum Pseudomonadota; class Alphaproteobacteria; order Hyphomicrobiales; family Nitrobacteraceae; genus Bradyrhizobium; species Bradyrhizobium sp. Kon37. The sequence goes on along the minus strand of NZ_JBVVOY010000001.1, from coordinate 29,051 downwards.
CCGCGCCGTGCTCTACAAAAAGATGGGCGAGCGCAAGAAGGCGCTGGCCGACTACGAGACCGCGCTGCGGCTCGATCCCGGCAATGACAACGCCGCCGCCGGCCGCCGCGCCATGATCGCGGAGATCGCGAAATTCGGCGGCGAGCCGTTGCGGCCGCTCGCTGCGAATTCCGGCAATGGCCCGTCGTTCGATTGTGCCACTGCGAAGCGCGAGGTCGAGAAGGTGATCTGTGCCGATCCGCAGCTGGGCGTGCTCGATCGCCAGATCGCCGAGACCTACGAGCGAGTGCTGAAATCGGCCGGGTCCCGCTCGGCCGGCGACCTCCGCCGCACCCAGCGCGATTTCCTCGCCACCCGCAATACCAGCTTCGGCCGCCCGGGCTATGATCTCAGGAAGGTCATGCAGGACCGGCTGCAGCGGCTGAATGCGATGGATAGCTGAGCGTTGTTCTTTTCAGCTTGAACCGCGGCCCGTTCCCGGGAAAATACCCCTCAAACATGGCCGGTACTTGATCCCTGTCATGGCGGGACGTTTGTCCTGCCACAAGGTCAATGCCAGGCGATAAAAGGGAACGGGAGCGCGGGAATGAACGTCCGAGGAAACGTCCAAGGAAACATCGACGGAAGGAGCCTCTATCACGAGGCTTATGCGCGCTCGCTGGCCGACCCTGAGGGCTTTTGGGCCGAGGCGGCCAAGGAGATCGACTGGATCGAGCCACCGAAAAAGATCTTCGATTCCTCGCAGGGGGTCTACGGCCGCTGGTTCAGCGGTGGCGTCGTCAACACCTGCTACAACGCGCTCGACCGCCATGTCGAACGCGGCCGCGCCGACCAGATCGCGCTGATCCATGATTCGCCGCTGGCAAATAGCGTCACCAAATTCACCTACGCCGAACTGCTGGCCGAAGTGCAGGCGCTCGCCGCCATCATGCAGGATTTTGGTGTCGCCAAGGGCGATCGCGTCATCCTCTATATGCCGATGGTCCCGGAGGCCGTCGTCGCGATGCTCGCCTGCGCGCGCATTGGCGCGGTGCACTCCGTGGTGTTCGGCGGCTTTGCCGCGAAAGAGCTCGCCACCCGCATCGACGATGCGCAGCCAAAGTTGATCCTGTCGGCGAGCTGCGGCATCGAGCCCGGCCGCATCGTGCAGTACAAGCCGCTGCTCGACGAGGCGATCAGGCTTGCGGCCGCAAAGCCGAAGGCCTGCATCGTGCTGCAACGTCCACAGCTCGTCTGCGCCCTGACGCCCGGCCGCGACTATGATTGGGCGGGCCTGCGCCGCAAGGGGATGAACGACGGCAAGCAGGCGCCTTGCGTGCCCGTCGCCGCTACCGATCCGCTCTACATCCTCTATACGTCAGGCACGACCGGCATTCCCAAGGGCGTCGTGCGCGACAATGGCGGCCATCTCGTCGCGGTGAAATGGTCCATGTTCAACCTGTATGGCGTCAAGCCGGGCGAGGTCTGGTGGTGCGGCTCCGACATCGGCTGGGTGGTCGGCCACAGCTACATCGTCTACGGCCCGCTGCTGCACGGCGCGACCTCGATCATGTATGAGGGCAAGCCGGTCGGCACGCCCGATGCCGGCGCGTTCTGGCGCGTGATCTGCGAGCACAAAGCCGTCGCTTTCTTCACTGCGCCGACCGCGTTCCGCGCGATCCGGAAAGAAGATCCGGAAGGAAAATTCATCCGGCAATACGACCTCTCGACGTTCCGCACGCTGTTCCTGGCCGGCGAGCGCGCCGATCCGCCGACGGTGGAATGGGCGGAGCAGCAATTGAAAGTGCCTGTCATCGACCATTGGTGGCAGACCGAAACCGGCTGGTGCATCGCCGGCAATCCGGTCGGCTTAGGCCAGCTGCCGGTGAAGCACGGCTCGCCGACGGTGCCGATGCCGGGCTATCAGGTCGACGTGGTCGACGAAGCGGCAAAGCCGGTCGGTCCGAACACCATGGGTTCGATCGTGATCAAGCTGCCGATGCCGCCGGGCTGCCTGCCGACGCTGTGGAATCAGGACGATCGTTTCAAGGAAGCCTATCTCACCGAATTCCCCGGCTACTACAAAACGTCGGATGCCGGCTACAAGGACGACGACGGCTATGTCTTCGTCATGGGCCGCACCGACGACATCATCAACGTCGCCGGCCATCGGCTCTCAACCGGCGGCATGGAGGAGATCCTGGCTTCGCATCCCGATGTCGCCGAATGCGCCGTGCTCGGCGTCAAGGACGCGATCAAGGGCGAAGTACCCTGCGGCTTGCTGGTGCTCAAGGCGGGTGTGAAGCGGGCGCCCGCCGAGATCGAGAAGGAGATCATCGCGCTGGTGCGCGACAAGCTAGGTCCCGTTGCCGCGTTCAAGCTCGCCATCACCGTCGGCCGCCTGCCCAAGACGCGATCCGGAAAGATCTTGCGCGGCACCATCAAGAAGATCGCGGATGGTGAAGCCTGGACCATGCCGGCGACGATCGAGGACCCCAAGGTGCTGGACGAGATCGGCGATGCGCTGAAGGGGCGGGTGTGAGGTTTGCAATGGGGCTTGAATAGGCCGCATTTTTCCGCTCAATCCTCATCCTGAGGAGCGCGCCTGGCGCGCGTCTGCGCGGGCTCCTCACCATGAGCATGAAGGGCCTGCCATGAATTCGAAGCCGTTTCTAGCGATTGCATTTGCGGGCCTCATTCTCTCCGCCTGCTCGGCGCGCTACCAGACGCCGGTGGCAATGGGCGGCGACGATGACGACGCGGTCTGCCAGAGCCGCGGCTATGCGGCCGGCTCGCCCGAATACGTGGCCTGCCGCAAGGACCGCGACGTCCAGCGCAGCGCCGCGACCACCCGCGCCGACCGACGCCAGCGCGACCTCGGCGAATACATGCTGAACCATCCGGACCGGCCGTAGAGGCTGCTTTTCATCTTTTACGTCATTGCGAGCGCAGCGAAGCAATCCAGGATCTCTCCGCGAAGACAATCTGGATTGCTTCGCTGCGCTCGCAATGACGAGGTTGCTGAAGCTTCTTGCGTCACCCAAAAAAAGCGGCGGGTTTCCCCGCCGCGCTTGCATTCGATGACGACTGAAGAGTGAAGGATTACTCCTCCTCCTGGTCCTGCTTCTTGCCGCCGAGCGTCTTCAGCTTGGCGAACACGGCATCGACGTTGAGATCGTCGCTGGACCTCTCCGCGGGTTCGTACTCGTCCTTCTTGGTGGTTTCGGAGGCCGGCAGCAGGGTGGCGCCGCCATAGGCTGCGTCGATCGGCTTTTCCTTGGCCGCGCGCGCGACCTCGAAATCGAGTTCGATCTGCGAGCAGAGGCCGAGGGTGACGGGATCAATCGGCGTCAGCTGGGAGGTGTTCCAGTGGGTGCGATCGCGGACACTGGCGATCGTGCTCTTGGTCGTGCCGACCAGGCGCATGATCTGGGCGTCCTTGAGCTCGGGATGGTTGCGGAGCAGCCAGAGGATGGCGCTCGGGCGCTCGTGGCGGCGCGAGACCGGGGTGTAGCGCGGGCCCTTGCGCTTGGGCTGCGGCGGCAGCACCACCTTGCTCTCCTGGAGGCGGAGCCGGTAGTCCGGGTTGTTCTCGCCCTTCTCGATCTCCTCGCGGGTCAGCTGGCCGTTGGAGAGGGGATCCATGCCCTTGATGCCCTGGGCGGCGTCGCCATCAGCGATCGCGCGCACCTCGAGGGGGTGCATTTTGGTGAAATCGGCGACCTGATCGAAGGTCAGCGCGGTGTTGTCGAGCAGCCAGACGGCGGTCGCCTTGGGCATCAGAGGTGCGTTGCTCATGGCAAATCTCCTTTGTGCTTCGCCCACCCCTTTGGAGGCGAAACCGGTGGTCATCAGCGATGACTGGGAATTCGCGCTATATAAGCCCGGAGGGGGTAGCCACGCAATGGTTCTGCTATAGATAGTGCCTTGACAGCGCCCGAAAGGGGGCCCAATTCCCTCTGAATTCCCTGTAAGACCGTACCCAAGCCCTATTCATTCATCGACCGCTTCCCGCCCGTTTGGCGAGGTGATTCGGTCCCGAGATCGCTCAATGTCAGCCAAACCAGACCTCAAGATCGTGCTTTGTTCTCCCCGTGGCTTCTGCGCCGGGGTGGTCCGGGCGATCGACACCGTCGAACGGGCGCTCGATAAGTACGGCGCCCCCGTCTATGTTCGCCACGAGATTGTGCACAATAAGTACGTCGTCGATGGGTTGAAGAAGAAGGGCGCGATCTTCGTCGAGGAACTCGCCGAGATCCCGGAAAACACCACCGCGCCGGTGGTGTTCTCGGCCCATGGCGTGCCGAAATCGGTTCCGGCCGACGCCACGTCCCGCAATTTGTTCTCGCTGGATGCAACCTGCCCCCTGGTCACCAAGGTGCATCGCGAGGCCGCGATCCATTTCAAGCGCGGCCGCGAGATCTTCCTGATCGGCCATTCCCATCATCCGGAGGTGGTGGGCACGCTCGGCCAGCTCCCGACCGGCGCCGTGACCCTGATCGAGACCGCAGAGGACGCGAAGACCATCGCCCCGAAGGACCCGAACAACCTCGCCTTCGTGACCCAGACCACGCTGTCAATCGACGACACCGCGGAGATCGTGGCGCTGCTGAAGGAGCGCTTCCCGAACATCAACGGGCCGCACAAGGAAGACATCTGCTACGCCACCACCAACCGCCAGCTCGCGGTGAAGAAGGTGGCGCCGGTGGTCGATGCCCTGATCGTGGTCGGTGCGCCGAACTCGTCGAACTCGCAGCGCCTGCGTGAGGTCGCCGAGCGCGAGGGCTGCCCGATCGCCGTGCTGGCGCAGCGCGCCACCGAAATCGACTGGAAGCGGTTCGAGAACATCACCAGCCTCGGCATCACCGCGGGCGCCTCGGCACCGGAAGTCATCGTCGAGGAGATCATGGACGCGTTCGCCGAGCGCTTCACGTTGCATGTGGAGACGGTCTCGGCCGCGGAAGAGAACGAGTTCTTCCCGCTGCCGCGTCAGGTGCGCCCCGAAGCCGCCGCCGAGTAGACCTTCATGGCGGTCTACACCGACGTTGCCGCCGACGAGCTTGCGGACTTCCTCAACCAATACGATCTCGGCGAGTTGCTCTCCTACAAGGGCATCGCCGAGGGTGTCGAAAATTCCAACTTCCTGCTGCACACGACCAAGGGGTCGTTCATTCTCACGCTCTATGAGAAGCGCGTGGCGAAGAACGATTTGCCGTTCTTCCTCGCGCTGATGACGCATCTGGCCGAGCACGGCGTCAATTGCCCGCTGCCGGTGAAGGGAACGGACGGCGAGGCGTTGCGCGAGCTGTCGGGCCGGCCGGCCGCGATCATCACCTTTCTCGAAGGCGTCTGGCCGCGCAAGCCGAACGCGGCCCATTGCGCCGGCGTCGGCGAAGGGCTCGCCAGGATGCATCTGGCCGGCGCGAATTTCGCGATCAGGCGTGCGAACGCGCTGTCGGTCGCGGGCTGGCGGCCGCTGTTCGATGCGGCGTCACAGCGGGCCGACGAGGTGCAGCCCGGCCTGCGCGCCTTCCTGAGCCACGAGCTCGACTACCTCGAGAGCGGGGTCTGGCCGACGCAGCTGCCCGAAGGCGTGATCCACGCCGACCTCTTCAACGACAACGTCTTCTTCCTGGGCGACAAGCTGTCGGGGATCATCGACTTCACTTTCGCCTGCAATGACTGGCTTGCCTATGACGTCGCGATCTGCCTCAACGCCTGGTGCTTCGAGCCGGATCATTCCTTCAACGTCACCAAGGCGCGGGCCTTCCTCAGTGCCTATGGCCGCGTGCGAAAGCTGTCTGAGGCGGAAGAGGCAGCGCTGCCGCTGCTCGCGCGCGGCGCCGCGATGCGCTTCCTGCTGACGCGGCTGGTCGACTGGCTCAACGTTCCGCCCGGCGCGCTGGTCAGGCCGAAGGATCCGTTGGAATATATCCGCAAGCTGCGCTTCCACCAGAGCGTTTCCAGCGTGCGCGACTATGGGCTGTTGCCGTCGGGGCTGGTGGCGTGAGCGAGCTTCCGATTGTCACGATCTACACCGACGGCGCCTGCTCGGGAAATCCGGGGCCCGGCGGCTGGGGCGCGATCCTGAAGTTCGGCGACAAGGAAAAAGAACTGAACGGTGGTGAGCGCCACACCACCAACAACCAGATGGAATTGATGGCGGCGATCTCCGCGTTGGAAGCGCTGAAGAAGCCGTGCACCGTCGATCTCTATACCGACAGCCAATATGTCCGTCAGGGCATCACCGGCTGGATCCACGGCTGGAAGCGCAACGGCTGGCGCACCGCCGACAAGAAGCCGGTGAAGAATGTCGAACTATGGCAGCGCCTCGATGCTGCGCTGAAGCAGCACGAGATCCGCTGGCACTGGGTCAAAGGTCACGCAGGCCATCCCGAGAACGAACGCGCCGATCAGCTCGCGCGCGACGGGATTGTGAAGGCGCGGTTGCAGGCGCGGGTGGCGGAGTAGGTCTCTCTGTTCGTCATGGCCGGGCTTGACCCGGCCATCCACGCATTGCCGCGCAAGACCAAGAACGTGGATGCCCGGGACAAGCCCGGGCATGACGTCATCCTTGGAAAGGGCAGGGTCTAAAACTTACAGCTGCCCGAGCAGAGTATCGCCGCCAGACACCTCGACCTTGCCCGGCATCGCCTCGAGGTTCAGCTTCTTGACCACGCCGTCCTCGACCAGCATCGAATAGCGCTTGGAGCGGATGCCGAGACCGTTGCCGGAGGCGTCGAGCTCCATGCCGATCGCCTTGGCGAAGTCGGCATTGCCGTCGGCCAGAAAGATGGCCTCGTCGCGCTGGTCGGTGTCGCGCTTCCAGGCGTTCATGACGAAGGCGTCGTTGACGGAGACGATGGCGATGGTGTCCACGCCCTTGTCCTTCAGGGCGTAGGCATTGAGGAAGATGCTCGGCAGATGCATCTTGTGGCAGGTGCCGGTATAGGCGCCGGGCACCGCGAACAGCGCCACTTTCTTGCCCTTGAAGATATCGTCGGTGGTCTTCACCTGCGGGCCTTCGGCCGTCATCACTCGGAATTTCGCGTCGGGCAGTTTGTCGCCAGTCTGGATCGCCATCGTCAGTCTCCCTGAAAATCGGTCCCGCTTTTTAGACCGTGCGGCGGCGGTGCACAATGTTGCCGGTAGGGCAGGCGGTGAGGGCGGGACCCTTCACCTTTATGTCATCAGCCGGCGAACCCGCCGCCGTCGAGGAAGGCCTGCTCGTCCGGTGTGGTGTCGCGGCCGAGCAGACGGTTGCGGTGGGGAAAGCGGCCAAACCGCCGGATGATGTCGGCGTGCTCACGCGCGTATTTCAGGTTTTCGGTATTGTCGGTGTTTTGAAACAGCGCGACGCAGTGCAATTGGTCGGGCAGGTGCTCGGAATGCATGAAGGGCAAATAGAGGAATTCGAGCAGGACCGGGTCGATCCTTTGATCTGCACCCCGCGCAATGGCGCGGCGGGCGACGTCGCGAGCCAACGCGTCGCTGGCGAAGGCCTGCGACGTGCCGCGAAACATGTTGCGCGGAAACTGGTCGAGCACAATGACGAGCGCGAGTGCGCCCTCGTCGGTCGCCTCCCATGACGAGAACTCGCCAGCGACCGCCTTCTGCCACAGGGCGAGAAAGCGGCGCCTGACCTCCGCGTCGAATACGTCGTTGCGTTCGTACCAGGCATCGCGGCCGGCCTCGCGCCAGAAGGCGAGGATGCCGGCCGGGCTGATGTTGCTGTCGTCGGTCATGAACGAAAGAGGCGCTTACGCCGCCTCCGCCTTCTTCTCGTCGCGGAGCTGCCGGCGCAGGATCTTGCCGACGTTAGTCTTTGGCAGGTCGGTGCGGAATTCGATGTGCTTGGGCACCTTGTAGCCAGTCAACTGCTCCTGGCAGAATTTGACCAGGGCCTCCGCCGTGAGGTTCGGATCCTTCTTGACCACGAACGCCTTCACCGCCTCTCCCGACTTGGAATCGGGAATGCCGATGACGGCGCATTCGAGCACCCCGGGGTTGCTCGCGATCACTTCCTCGATCTCGTTCGGATAGACGTTGAAACCGGAGACCAGGATCATGTCCTTCTTGCGGTCGACGATCTTGGTGTAGCCCTTCTCGTCCATGATGCCGATGTCGCCGGTGCGGAAATAGCCGTCCGCGGTCATCACCTTGGCGGTCTCCTCCGGCCTGTTCCAGTAGCCCGACATCACCTGCGGGCCCTTGGCGCAGATCTCGCCGGGCTGGCCGAGCGGCATCTCGTTGCCGTCGTCGTCGCGGATCGAGATCCAGGTCGAGGGCACGGGGATGCCGATGGTGCCGTTGAACTCGGGATCGGTCGTGGTGTTGCAGGTCAGCGTCGGAGATGTCTCCGACAGGCCGTAGCCTTCGGCGATCGAGCAGCCCGTGATCGCCTTCCATTGCTCGGCGACCGGGCGCTGCACCGCCATGCCGCCACCGTTCGAGATCTTCAGCTTGGAGAAGTCGAGCTTCTTGAAGTCGGGATGGTGCATCAGGCCATTGTAGAGCGTGTTCACGGCCGGGAAGTTGTTGACCTGGTACTTCGCCAATTCCTTGATGAAGCCCGGGATGTCGCGCGGATTGGGGATCAGGAGATTGCAGCCGCCGGCGCGGACCGCGAGCAGGTAGCAGGCCGTCAACGCGAAGATGTGATAGAGCGGCAGCGCGCAGACGACCATCAGTTGATCGACATGCGGCGGTGCGGCCATCGCCGGCTGCAGCCAGGCGTCGTTCTGCAGGACGTTGGCGACGATGTTGCGATGAAGCAGGGTGGCACCCTTGGACACGCCGGTGGTGCCGCCGGTATATTGCAGGAAGGCGACGTCGCCGGGCGACAGCTTCGGCTTGTTGAAGGCCAGAGAGCGGCCCGCGGAGATCGCGTCGTTGAAGGACACCGCGCCCGGCAGCGACCAGGCCGGCACCATCTTCTTGACGCGGCGGACGACCAGATTGACGATCACGCCCTTGAAGCCGAGCAGGTCGCCCATGCTGCCGACGATGACGTGCTTGACTTGCGTCTTCGCAATCACCTGCTCGACGGTGTGGGCGAAATTCTCCAGCACGATGATAGCTTCGGCACCGGAATCCTTGAGCTGGTGCTCGAGCTCGCGTGGCGTGTAGAGCGGATTGACATTGACCACGGCGAAACCGGCGCGCAGCACGGCCGCGGTCGCTACCGGATATTGCAGCACGTTCGGCATCATGATCGCGACGCGGGCGCCGCGTTGCAGGCCCCGTCCTTGCAGGTAGGACGCCATCGCCAGCGACATCTGGTCGAGATCGCGATAGCTGATCGACTTGTCCATGCAGATGAACGCCTTGCGGTCGGCGAACTTGGCGAAGCTCTCCTCCAGAAGATCGACCAGCGATGAATATTGCGTCGGCTCGATATCGGCGGGGACGCCGGGCGGATATTGCTTAAGCCAGATGCGCTCCATGGAAACTCCCCTCATTGACCAGAGCCCGTTGTGTCTCGGGCTTGCCTCATTGCCGTCAGTATCGAGCCTGCCGGAACGGGTGGCAAGCGGTCGAGGCTTAAGACAAACGTCAGGGAGTGGCTACCGGAATCCTCGCAATGGCGCTGCCGCAAGTGCGAAGTGCGGCGCGGTCGCCTCGCGTCGGCCGTTAACTGTTGTTGGCCGGCTTGGCGGGCTTGGTCGCGGCCTTGGGCTTGGCGGGCTTGGCCGCCTCGCCGCTCACCGCAGGCTTTGCCACCGCATCGGGCTTGGCTGCGGCATGCTTGGTACCGGCCGGCTTGGCTGCGGATTTGCCGTCGGCCGGCTTGGCGACCGCCACCGGCTTGCTGTCAGGCTTTGCCGCCGCCGTCTTGGCATCCTTCGGCTTGTCTGCCGCGTCGGGCTTTTTGGCGACGCGCGACTTCTTGCCACGCGGCTTTGGCGTCGCCTGCTGGTCGGCATCGGCCGCGACCGCCGCGATCAGGGCGGTCCCGGTGCGGGTCGGACCGGTATACACCAGCACGGGCTCGGCCGCCGCCGGGGCCGAGGCCATCAGCTCGGAGGCCTTCATCAGCGGCGGCTGAAGCCCGGCCGTGAAGAAGGTGACCTGGGCTTCGCCGCCCGTGGCCGAGGCGGACCCGGACGTGCCGCCATTGGTCGCGATCAGCGCGTCGTCATCGTCGCTGGCCGGCCGCTTGCGATGGCCGCCGCACATGTCGTCACGCAGGTTCGGTGGCGAGGCATCGACCGGTACCAGCTTGTCGACGGTGCCGAGCGAGGGGCGGAGCCAGGTGAGATTGTCTTGCGAGAAGCCGCGCTCCAGCAGCTGCGCCGCTTTCACCGCGCGCGCGGTCCCGGAGTTGGCGCCCAGCACGACGGCGATCAGCCGGCGGCCGTTGCGGGTGGCCGATGCGACGAGGTTGTAACCGGAGGCGCAGATGAAGCCGGTCTTGAAACCGTCGGCGCCGGGATAGCGGCCGATCAGCTTGTTGAAATTGCCGGTGACGCGCTTGCCGAAGCGGATTGCCGGAATATGCACGAAATACTCGTACTCGGGCAGGTCGCGCAGGAACGAGCGCGCGAGAATGCCGAGATCCCGCGCGGAGGTGATCTGTCCGTCGGCGGGCAGGCCGTTTGGATTGACGTAGCTCGTCTGCGTCATGCCGAGCTTCTGCGCCGTGTCGTTCATCAGCGCCGAGAAGCCGTCGATCGAACCGCCGACGCCTTCGGCGAGCACGACGGCCATGTCGTTCGCCGATTTCACCATCATCATCTTGAGTGCGTTGTCGACGGTAAGCTGCGTTCCTGGGCGGAACCCCATCTTCGAGGGCGACTGCGAGGCTGCGGTCGGCGACACAGTGAGGATTGTGTCGAGTGTGAGCTTGCCGTCCTTGACCGCCTTCAGCGTCACATAGGCGGTCATGATCTTGGTGACGGAAGCCGGATACCAGGGAATGGTCGCGTTTTCCGCCTGCAGTACCTTGCCGCTGTCGGCCTCGATCAGGAGCAGCGCTTCGGCGCTCGCCGCGCGCGGCGCGAGCAATGCGCCGCATGCGAGTGCCGCGGCGAGCAGGTTGAACAGGGATTGACGAAGCAGCGGGCGAAGAGCGTGCACTATCCGATTCCGGTCCTTGGAGACCCGCCGGTTCCGGTCGGCTCTCGTGATCTGATGTTCGGTTCTGAAATCCAGCGCCGCCGCTTGCGGCGCCGCAAACCTATACCGGCTGGTGCGTCGGGAATAGGGGCATCAGCGGGGTATTCCGCAATGAAATGGGCCGAATTTCGACGATATGATGGGGACTTGCCAAGGTGACTTGCCAAGGCGACTTGCTAAAATGATTTGGCGGCCGTCGCGGCAGCCTCAGCCGCTGTCACGCTGGCCCGTGCGTTCTCCTGAACCATGAACTGAGCCCTGGCGAGGTCGGCGAAATGGCCGCCTTTGGCCACGAGTTCATCAAAAGTTCCGCTTTCGATCACACGTCCATTCTCGAACACCAGGATGCGCGTGGCATTGCGGATGGTGGAGAGGCGATGGGCGATCACGAAGGTGGTGCGGCCCTTCATCACTTCGTCGAGAGCGGTATTCACCTTTGCCTCGGTGACGGCGTCGAGTGCGCTGGTCGCCTCGTCCAGGATCAGAATCGGCGGATCCTTCAGCAGTGCACGGGCGATCGACAGCCGCTGGCGCTCGCCGCCGGACAGCATGCGGCCGCGCTCGCCGGCATTGGTCTCGAAGCCGCCGCTGCGCTCGATGAATTCGAGCGCCTGCGCGCGCTCCGCCGCCTTGCGCATCTCGACCTCGGTGGCATCAGGCTTGCCGACGCGCAAATTCTCCGCGATCGAGCGGTTGAACAGCAGCGCCTCCTGAAAGACCACGCCGATGTTCCGCCGCAGCGATGTCAGCGTCACCCCGCGCACGTCCATGCCGTCGATCCTGATGAAGCCGGACTGCGGATCGAAGGCGCGATGCAGCAGCGCAATCGCCGTCGACTTGCCGGCGCCGGTTGCGCCGACCAGCGCGATGGTCTGGCCGGGAAGCGCGGTGAAGGAGAGGTCCTCGACCGCCGGCCGCTTGCCATCATAGGAGAAGGTGACGTCGTTGAATTCGACGAGGCCGGAGAGCCGACCCGCATCGATCGCGTCGTGCCGGTCGTGCACCGCGGGCACCGCATCGAGCACGTTGAAGAACTCGCGCAGGCGCGGGGCTTCCATGAACACGTTGTTGATGAAGCTCACGACCTGCTCCAGCTTCTGGATCAGAAGCGTCGCGAAGCTCACGAACATCACGATCTCGCCGACCGAGGTCAGCCCCTGGTCGTGCAGCGCGATGCCGAAAGTGAAGATCGCGAGCACGGTGATCGTGGTGGAGGCGCGCGTGATGACGGTGACGAGGGCCCACCACGACAGCACCGGCATTTGCGCTGCTAGCAACTGGTCGGCGACGGAGCGCAGGCCCTTCACCTCGGATTCGACGCGGACGAAACTCTGCACCAGCGCGACGTTGCCAAGGGCGTCGGACGCGCGCGCTGAGAGCTCGCTGTAGTGCTCCTCCACCTCCATCTGCATGCCGAAGGTCCTGCGCACCACGAAAGTTGTCAGCGCGGTGAAGACGATGCAGAGCACGAACAGCAGGATTGCAAGCCGCCAGTTCAGGTAGAGCGACAGCGGCAGCAGCACCACGACCGAGAGGATGGCGGCAAAATGCTCGCGGAAGAAGCCCAGCCACAGCCGCCACAGCGCATCGGTGCCGTTGAGCATGACCTTCATCAGCCGGCCCGAATGCGTGCCGGAATGGAAGGTCAGCGGCAGTTGCAGGATGTGCTCGAAATAGTCGGTCAGGACGGCCTGCCGCTGGCGGTGGGAGAGCCGGTCGGCCTGCAACGCTACGACCGCGCTGCAGGCGATGGTGAACAGCCCGAACGCGACCCATGCAACCAGGAACGGCCAGGCCGAGTTGGAGCCTGCGACCGTCTTGCCCGAGAGCACATCGACGATCCGGCCGAACAGCACCGGTTCGGCGAATTGCGAGCCCGCAAGCAGGAGATTGACGACCGCGAGCAGCCAGCCCAGCCGTGCCTCCTTGCCGAGCAGCTCGAGAACGCGGGTGTAGAGGCGGAGAATGGGCATAGGCGAGGAGCTCGGGCGGGTAGAACGGAGTGAGCCCATACTCTAATCAGGGATCGGCGGCGAGATATAGCGGAAGCTGTCGGTTTTGCTCAGTTGATCAACCGCCCTGCGACGGGCGGCAAGAACCCGCCGTCGAAGATGTCGCCCGCCGCCGGTCGTTTGCGGAATTTGAAATCCTGCCCGATCTGGTCGATCGCGCGATCCATGCGCGCCGGGTCGATATCACCGAGGCCGTTGCGGCGGACCTCGTCGGTCAGGATGTTGTCAACGAGGACGGTGCGCAGGCGCTCCAGCTCAAGATCGCGGTCGCCGTCCTCAATGCGGCTCGCGGCCTCGTCTGCCGCGCGCGCCGGCTCCTTGATGGTCGCGTTGATGCCGGCGATCAATGCGCGAACGAATCCCTTCACGGTGTCCGGCTTGGCCGCGGCGAAAGCCGGGTTGACCACGACGGCAAAGCCATAGGCCTCGCAACCATAGTCGGCATAGCGAAGCGCGACGAGATCGCCGCCTGGTACGCCGCGGTCGCGCAGGTTCACTGCCGAGAGATAGCTGAAGCCGGCGACGGCATCGACCTGTCCCGCGGAGAGGATCGGCTCGCGCACCGCGGCGCTGATCTTGTGGAATTTCACGTGAGCCGTGTTGATGCCGTTCTGCTGCGCCAGCGCCGGCCACAGCCGCATCGACAGATCGCTATCGGCAACGCCGACGGTCTTGCCGTCCAGGTCCGACAGGAGGTGGATGCCACGGCTCCTGCGGGCGATGATCGCGTAGGGCGCGCGGTTGAACAGCACGAACACCGCCTTGACCAGTGTCGCATCCTTGTCGCGGAAGCGGATCAGCTCGTTGATGTCGACGAGCGCGAGCTCGCTGTCGCCCTTGGCGACGCGCGCAAGCGCCTCCGGCGATCCGGCCGCGCTGCTGAAGGAGACGTTGAGACGTTCGGCGCTGAAGCTGCCGTCCTTTGCGGCAAGAAAGAACGGCGCCATGCTCGCATCGATCGGGCGGTCGAAGGTAAAATGGATCGCAATGGAGGGCGCGGCGGTTTCGGTCGCGGTAGCATCGCGCGCAGTCAGCGCCGCAAGAGAAATTGCAGCGGCCAGCAGGCCGCGAAGAGCGATTGTCGCGAATTCGAACATCAGTCGCGCCGGTCCGGTGTTGTTATGGCTTGGTGACGCTCGGAGCGCCGGCTGGCGACAAGCTTGTCCGCGCCAACATGAACGGCGGATGAGCGGCGGTTGCGTCACGATCACGCAACCCCGTTCAGCTTGTGTTGGGGTAGGGGAACCCAACATGGGATGCGGGTGTTTGAGAGACACGAGCCTGTCATCAGGCACCATTCGAGGTCCCAAGGAGGGTCCAGGACATGTTTGATAGATTTTCGGGATTTGTCGGCCGTAAGGCCGTTCTCGCTACCGCCGCGGTGCTGGCGCTGACCGCAATGGCTCCGACCGCTTCATACGCGGGCGGCCGCCATTGGCATGGTGGCGGCGGCGGTGCGGCCCTTGCCGGCGCGGCCATTGCCGGTGCTATCGGCACCGGCCTCGCAATCGCAGCGACTCGTGACGCCTACGCTTATGATGCTCCTGCCTATTACGGCGGCGGCCCGGTCTACTACGACGACGGTCCGGTCTATTACGGCGGCGACTCGTATATCGGTCCGCGCCCGTATCACCGTTGCGGCGGCCCGTACCAGTCCGCGCAAGGCGGCCAAGGTAACCTTTCGACTTGCTACTAGCTTTGGCTAGCAAGTGTTGACCAGCCGGCCGTCGCGCTTGCCGCGACGGCCGGCTTTTTGCTTTTGTTGTCGTGCGTTAACGTCCCCGCTATGGGTTTAGAGTAGCTTTGCGTACATGAGTGATTCGCTTGAGCGGCTATATCTGGCTGTGCTCGCGGCCAGGGACCTTGATCCGGCAACATCGCGCACCGCGCGGCTGTTTCAGCGCGGCCCGTCAAAAATGGCGAAGAAGCTTGCTGAAGAGGCTATCGAGGTCGTCATCGACGCGGTCAACGGCGATAGCGAAGCCGTGATCCGGGAAAGCGCCGATCTACTCTACAATCTGACCGTGCTCTGGGCCTCGGCCGGCGTGCGCCCCGAGGACGTCTGGCGCGAGATGACGCGGCGTGAAGACATGCTCGGCATCGCCGAGAAGCTGCCGAAGTCGGCGATGAAACTGCCTAAAGGTGCGTCACCGCGTGTCGCCAGGCGGCCAATCGTCGCGCTCGAAGGCCGTACCGTGCGCAAGCGCCACTAGTATTGGCACAAATCGGTCCCATCTCGGCATGGACAAATCCGTCCCATGGTGCTTCATCGCGGCGCCATGCTGAAACGTATCTACGACTGGTGCATCGACGCCGCTCACAAGCCTTACGCGCTCTGGATCATGGGCGCCGTGGCTTTCGCTGAAAGCTCCTTCTTTCCCGTCCCCCCGGACGTGATGCTGATCCCGATGTCACTGGCGCGCCCGCAACGCGCCTGGGTCTATGCGGGGATCTGCACTGCGACGTCGGTGCTGGGTGGGCTGTTGGGCTACGCCATCGGTGCGCTGCTCTTCGACTCGGTCGGCCATTGGCTGATCGAGGTCTATGGCCTCGGCGGCAAGGTCGACGCCTTCCGTGCCTCCTATGCCGAATGGGGCGCCGTGATCATCCTGCTCAAGGGCCTGACACCGATCCCCTACAAGCTCGTGACCATCACATCCGGCTTTGCCGGTTACAATATCGGACTCTTCATCCTGTGCTCGATCGTGGCGCGTGGCGGGCGCTTCTTCATCGTCGCGATCCTGCTCAACCGCTACGGCGACTGGATCCGGGTCAAGATCGAGAAGCATCTCGGATTGGTGGTGGCAATCGGCGCCGCGGTGCTCGTGCTCGGCTTTGTCGTCGCAGTCAAATTGATCTAACACCCAAGGCGCTTTGCCGCCGCGTCTCGTTCGGCTACGGTTGCCGTCATGATGCTTCGATCCGGCAATGCGGTCTTGCGACTGGGCACGCTGATATTTGCGGTGCTTTCCCTCCTGCTCGCTGCCGGCGGTACCGGATGGCCGCAATCCGCACCTCCGGCGCTCGGCTTGCAGGAGCAAGGACCGCAGGCCGCACCGGCGCCCTCGACAGCCCCTCCGTCGCCGCCGGCGCATGAGGAAAATCCCGGGCTGATCAACGAAATGGGCAAGCTGTTCGACAAGCTGCCCTCGATCCTGCCGCCGATCAAAAGCCCGAGCGAGACCATGAACGATTTGTCGCGCCTGGCGAAGCCGTCGACCATGGTGTCGGGACGCGTGGCCTGTCCGGCCTCGTCGAACGGCGCGCCCGACTGCAAGCTCGCCGCCGACAAACTCTGCCAGAGCAAGGGCTACACGGAAGGCAAGAGCCTGAATGCCGATTCCGCGGAAAAGTGCTCGGCCAAGGTTCTGATCCCGGGCAGGCAACGCAAACCGGATGACTGCCGCACCGATACCTTCGTCACCAGCGCGCTGTGCCAGAACTGAGGACGTCGCGCGAGCAAAGCAAGGAGCGCCCATGAGCCGCACGGAGCAGGACTTCCTCGGACAGCGTGAGATCGCCGACGACATCTATTACGGCGTCCAGACCATCCGCGGGAAGGAGAACTTCCACATCACCGGCATTCCGATGAACCAGGAGCCTTACTTCGTGAAGGCGCTCGGTTACGTCAAGAAGGCCGCCGCCATGGCCAACCGCGATCTCGGCGCGGTGGACACCAAGGTCGCGGAAGCCATCATCGTGGGCTGCGATCGCGTCATCGCCGGCGATATGATGGACCAGTTCGTCACCGACTTCATCCAGGGCGGGGCCGGCACCTCCACCAACATGAACGCCAACGAGGTGATCGCCAATCTCGCGCTGGAATCGCTCGGCTTTGCGAAGGGCGACTACCAGCACGTGAGCCCCAACGATCACGTCAATTACGGCCAGTCGACCAACGATACTTATCCGACCGCCTTTCGGCTGGCGCTGATCCTGCGGCTCGAGAGCTACATGACGGCGCTGCGGCAGTTGCAGGAGGCGTTCTTCGCCAAGGGCCGCGAGTTCGAGCGCGTGCTGAAGATGGGCCGCACCCATTTGCAGGACGCGGTGCCGATGTCGCTCGGCGCCGAATTCCGCGGTTGGGGCACCACCATGGGCGAGGAGGTCGATCGAATCTCCGAGGCCCGCGCGCTGCTGCGCGAGATCAATCTCGGCGCCACCGCGATCGGCACCTCCGTCACCGCTGCGCACGGCTATCCCAAGCTCGCGGTCCGGCATCTGAGCGCGCTCACCGGCGTCGACTTCATCCTTGCAGGCGACCTCGTCGAGGCGACGTCGGATACTGGCGCCTATGTGCAGCTCTCCGGCGTGCTCAAGCGCACCGCGAGCAAGCTAACCAAGATCTGCAACGACATCCGCCTGCTCGCCTCGGGCCCGCGTGCCGGCTTCAACGAGATCAACCTGCCGCAGCTTCAGCCGGGCTCCTCGATCATGCCGGGCAAGGTCAATCCTGTCATCCCCGAGGTCGTCAACCAGACCAGCTTCCTCGTCATCGGGCTCGACACCACCGTGACGCTCGCGGCGTCCGCCGGCCAGCTCCAGCTCAATGTGATGGAGCCGGTGATCTCGTTCGCGCTGTTCTTCTCCATCCGCACCATGGAGCGCGCGGTCAATAGCCTGCGCGAGAATTGCGTCGTGGGCATCACTGCCAACGAGGAACACACCCGCAACATGGTGCTGAACTCGCTGGGTATCGTCACGGTGCTGAAGCCGCTGCTCGGCTACAAGCAATGCGCCGAGATCGCGCGCGAGGGCTACAAGAGCGGCAAGTCGCTGCACCAGATCGTCGTGGTCGAGCGTAAGCTGCTGACGCAGGAGAAGTGGGACGAGATGTTCTCGTTCGAGCGGCTGATCAATCCGGATCTGATTGCGTGATGGCGTCGTCCCGCGCTGAATTCCGCGGCTTGGAATTGCGGTAACGCCGTCCTCCACGGCGCCAAAACGCAATACTTGACAGTGGAAAGATTGCCTTGTTGGTATGCTCCCAACCTTCAATGCGTCTGCTAACAGAGGACCGTTCCGCAATGTCCATGCCTGCCTTGTTTAGGGGACGCCTGTCGATCCCCGTGATCGGTTCGCCGCTCTTCATCATCTCGGTGCCCGATCTCGTGATCGCGCAGTGCAAGGCGGGCGTGGTCGGCTCGTTTCCGTCGCTGAACGCACGGCCGCCGGAGCTGCTTGACGAGTGGCTGGCGCGCATCACCGAAGAGCTCGCGGCCTATGACCGCGCGCACCCCGACAAGCCGTCGGCGCCGTTTGCGGTCAACCAGATCGTGCACAAGTCGAACAACCGGCTCGACCACGACATGCAGCTCTGCGCCAAGTACAAGGTGCCGATGATCATCTCGTCGCTCGGCGCGCGCGAGGAGCTCAATCAGGCCGTGCACGGCTGGGGCGGCATCGTTTTCCACGATGTGATCAACCAGAAGTTCGCGCACAAGGCGATCGAGAAGGGCGCCGACGGCCTGATCCTGGTCGCGGCGGGCGCGGGCGGCCATGCCGGCACGATCTCGCCGTTGGCGTTCGTCGCCGAAACTCGAAAATGGTTCGACGGCCCGATCGCGCTGTCGGGCGCGATCGGCAACGGCAAGGCGATCCGCGCCGCGCGCATTCTCGGCGCCGACTTTGCCTATATCGGCTCGGCCTTCATCGCCACCAAGGAAGCCAATGCGGTCGAGAAGTACAAGGAGATGATCGCGGGCGCGACGGCCGACGACATCGTCTATTCCAACCTGTTCACCGGCGTGCACGGCAACTATCTGAAGCCGTCGATTCTCGCCGCCGGCATGGATCCGGAGAACCTGCCGACGTCCGATCCCTCCAAGATGAACTTCGGCACTGATGCCTCCGGCGAGCGTGCCAAGCCAAAAGCCTGGAAGGAAATCTGGGGTTCAGGCCAAGGCGTCGGCAGCATCGACGGCATCGTGCCCGCCGCCGAAATGATCGCGCGCTTCAAGAAGGAATACGACGAGGCAGTCGATCCGCCGTTGTGAACTTAGTCGTCCCGGCCTGGTGCGCAATTGCGCACGGGGGACCGGACGACAGCTCTCGCTGAGCGCCGGATGTGCATCACGGAGAAACAATGACCCCCATCTACCGCGTCGACGGCGACAGCGTCGTCACCAGCCCGGATGCCGCGGGCCCGTGGGACCGGCGTATGCAGCACGGTTCGGCGCCGGCCTCGCTGGTGACGTGGGCGGCTGAGCGAATTCCGACGCCAGTTGCAATGGACATCGCGCGCGTCACCATCGACTTGATGCGCCCGGTGCCGGTGGCACCGCTCACGATCGCGACCGAGATCTTGCGCGAGGGCCGCAAGATCCAGCTCTGCGGGGTCAAGCTGCTCGCCGACGGCGTACAGGTGGTCGGCGCCACCGTGCTCAAGATCAAGCGCCAGGCGCTGACGCTGCCCGAGGACGTCAAGGCGCTGCCGGTTACGCTGCCGTCGCCGGAGGACTCGCTGCTCGAGGACGGTCATGCCGCCACCAGTCCGTTCGTGCGATCGGTGTCGATGCGCGCCGCGCGCGGCCGCTTCGGCCAGGCCGGCGCCGGCGCGATCTGGTTTCGCGTCGACCATCCCCTGATCGCAGGCGAACCGCTCTCGCAGGCGATGCGCGCCGTGGTCGCGGCCGATTTTTCCAACGGCACCGCCTCGTCGCTCGATTTCCGCGCCTGGACCTATATCAACGCCGACCTCACTGTGAGCTTTTCGCGCCAGCCGATCGGCGAATGGATCCTGCTCGACGGCGATTCCTGGATCGGTCCAGATGGCGCCGGGCTTGCGATGTCGCGGCTCGCCGACCGGCAGGGCTATTTCGGCCGCGCCGTGCAAAGCCTGGTGATCGAGAAGCGGTAAGGCACCCTATCTATCCCACCATCCGGCCCCGCCCGCTCCAAAAGCTCGCGCGCAGCACCTTCTTGTCGACCTTGCCGACGCCGGTCACCGGAAGTTGCTTGACGAACTGGATCTGCTTCGGCGCATGGGCCGAGCCTTTTCGCGTCTTCACCAGATTGATCAGTTCATCGGCGTCAGGTTTTGCGCCTTCGCGCAAGACGACGACAGCGGTGACGGCTTCGCCCCATTTCTCGTCGGGGATGCCAACGACCGCCACCATGGCCACGTCCGCATGCTGCGACAGCACGTCCTCGACCTCGCGCGGAAAGATGTTGAAGCCGCCGGAGACGATCATGTCCTTCTTGCGGTCGAGAATGAACATGTAGCCGCGATCGTCCTTGCGAGCGATGTCGCCGGTGTGCACCCAGCCGTTCTTCAGCGTCTCGGCGGTGATGTCCGGCCGCTTCCAGTATTCCGCCATGACGTGTGGAGCGCGGACGCAGATTTCGCCGGCTTCGCCCGTCTTCACTTCCTGGTCGTTGTCGTCGAGGATCTTGACCTCGCACGCCGCGATCGGGAAACCGCATGACAGGAACAGCTCCGGCCTGTTGGGATCGTGATCCGCCTTGCGCAACACCGATATGGGATAGCATTCGGTCTGGCCGTAGAGTTGCGAAAACACCGGCCCGATGCGCTCGATCCCCTCGATCAGCCGGCTCGGTGACATCGCGGAGGCGCCATAGAGCACCAGTTCGAGCGAGGAGAGGTCGGTCCTGCTCAACGCGGGATGATCGAGCAGCACATAGATCATGGTCGGCACGAACAGCGTGAAGTTGATGCGCTCGCGTGCGATCGTCGCCAGCACGGCCTCGGGATCAAAACCCTTCAGCATGTGCACGGTGCCGCCACGCATCAGCGTCGGCAGCACCTTCGTGCCGGCGACATGGCTGATCGGGGCGACGGCGAGATAACGCGCGCCATCGGGGATCTCGAAATCGGCGAGGATAGCGGCCGCGGCCCCGGCATTTTCGCGGTGGTAGCGCAACGCGCCCTTTGATTTGCCGGTCGTGCCACCGGTGTAATTCAGCGTCGAGAGATCGTCGGGGCCGGCGAGGCAATGCGCGCTGGCATGGCCTTCGCTCTCGATCGCCTGCAACAGGTCGACGCCATAGTCGGCCGGTCCCATGGTGAAGACCGCCTTGAGCCAGGGCGCCTGCGCGGCGAGCTCGCCGCCGCGATCGCGGAAGGCGGCCACATCGACCACCAGCATTTCGGCCCCGGAATCCTCGAGCTGGAACAGCTGGTCTCCCCGCGATCCCAAAGGATGCAGCCCGGTGACGCAGAGCCGCGACAATTGCGCGGCGACGCCGGCGCACCAGGTGTCGGCGCGGTTCGCGGTGAGGAAGGCGACCCGCGCGCCGGGCTGCAATCCAAGCCGCATGAACACGGCCTGGATGCGCCCGATCAGGTCGATGGTGCTCTGATAGCTCAGCGATCCGCCGGGCCAGGCGAAAGCAGTGCGGCTCGGATAGCGCGACAGTGCCCGCAGCGCCTGCGCGCAAGTCGGCGACGATGCGTGGAGCGGATCGGACATATGTTTCCTCGCTGCTTTGTCATCGGCTTCTGGCGTGCCAATGTTTGCCGCAACGCTAGCATAGGGAATGCGGGATGGAACGACAAAGCCCGCGCGAGGGGAGGCATGCGTGACGTCGGATCGGCTGCAACGTTTCCACGGTCGCCTCGCCCTGCCACTGATTGCCGCGCCGATGTTTCTGGTGTCGGGCGTCGAGCTTATGGTCGCGGCCTGCCGCAACGGCGTGATCGGCAGCTTCCCCAGCGCGAATTGCCGTAGCACCGAACAACTCGATGAATGGCTCACCGACATCGAAACGCGGCTGCTGCGGCACGAAGATCAAACCGGCCGCAAGGCCGCGCCGCTTTGCCCAAACCTGATCGTGCACCGCTCCAATGCACGGCTGGAGCAGGATCTCGCCGTGTTGCTGCACCACAGGCCGGAGATCGTCATCACCTCGGTCGG
The DNA here is from genome assembly GCF_055807535.1 of Bradyrhizobium sp. Kon37. Taxonomy (NCBI): domain Bacteria; kingdom Pseudomonadati; phylum Pseudomonadota; class Alphaproteobacteria; order Hyphomicrobiales; family Nitrobacteraceae; genus Bradyrhizobium; species Bradyrhizobium sp. Kon37. The sequence goes on along the minus strand of NZ_JBVVOY010000001.1, from coordinate 7,066 downwards.
CGCCCCCACGCCGGTGCTCAAGCCGCTGCACGACGCCGGTGCATTGGTGCTTGCGGACGTTGCCTCGATCCGCCACGCCGAACGCGCGGCGGAAGCAGGTGCCGACGGGCTCGTGCTGCTTACCGCCGGCGCGGGCGGGCAAACCGGCTGGCTCAATCCGTTCGCCTTCGTCCGCGCCGTGCGCGCGTTCTACGATGGGATCATCGTGCTCGCGGGCGGCATCAGCGACGGCCACGCATTGCGCGCGGCCGAAGTGCTCGGCTGCGATCTCGGCTACATGGGCACGAAGTTCATCGCGACCAACGAGAGCATGGCGGACGAGCGTCACAAGCGCATGCTGGTCGACGGCAGCGCGGACGACATTCTGCTGACCACCGCGTTCACGGGCCTGCAGACCAGCATGCTCAAACCGTCGATCGTCGCGGCCGGTCTCGACCCCGACGATCTGCCGGCGCGCGGCGCGATCGACATCGGCAAGGACATCGACGTCAACGCACGCGAGAGCCGCCCCAAGCGCTGGCGCGATATCTGGAGCGGCGGGCATTCGATATCGGGTGTGACCGAAGTGATGGAGGTCAACGGTCTCGTCGCGCGGACGGTCGCGGAGTATCGGGAAGCGGGTGGCCGCCTCTCCCCGTAAAAATGCGGAGACCGACAGGGCCTGTCGCCCCTCACGGTTAATCGAGCGCTCCTTAGAGGCCCCAACTTAACGGCAGATTAACCAACGCCCGGCAAGAATCCCTCTCACGGCCGCCAATCAGGACCGAGAGGGACAGGCGATGGACTTCGACTTTCTGAACGCCAAGACGGCGGCTTCGCTGGACGAGATTCGTGTTCGCGTAGCCCATGCGCTGGCCCGCCATCCGCTGTGCCGCAATGTGCGCTTCGACATCGTCAGCGTCCCCCGCACCCGCCGGGGCGGCAATTGGACGGTGGCGCTGCAATCGGTCGAGCCGCGCGGAGTCTGGGAGGCCTCGGAGATCGTGGCCGACATCCAGGACGCCTACGATCTGGCGATAGCTGCCTGATTTTGTTGAGCTTTCCAGGCAATGTCGCCGTAGTCCGCGCGATTGCCGTCGCAATGGCACGGTTAAGCCTTAATTTTCGCCCAGTTTCCGGGCAGTGATCACGTGGACTTGAAGCCGGTTGCGGAGAGACGTTTGTCGAAAGCCATCACCATCGTTGTGCTGACCTGCTTCCTCGTCCTCGGCGCCGCCACCACCGCCATTCTCGGCCGCGACAGCGTGCCCAGCGTCAGCGCCGAAATGATCACGCAGGCGCCGGCACCCAAGCCGCTTGCAACCAATCGGGCCGCCAAGGCGGATCGTCTGGTTCCGACGCTGGCACTGGCCTCGGCCGCGTTCGACCCGGTCCAGGTTCCTGCCGACAAGCTCTCGCAAATGCCCGTGCTGACCGAACCGCTGCGCCAGGCGTTTGCCGCCGCCACGCCATCCGATTTCCCGATGCCCAAGGCGAGCGTGAACGAGGCTCCGGCCGCTGCAGAGATTCCTGCCGTCGAAGTCCCGGCCAAGCCGAAGGTCGTCGCCAAGCCGCAGCCGCAGAAATCCTATTCGCTGCTCTCCGACGTGCAGATCGCGGGCATCAGGGATCGTCTGAAGTTGTCGTCGTCGCAAGAATATTACTGGCCCTCGGTCGAAACCGCGCTGCGCAATGTTGTCCGCAAGATCTCGGCAAACAAGCTGTCCAATCCGAACGTGCAGGGTGTTCCGATCGATCCGAATTGCGACGAGGTCCAGCAGTTGAAGTCGGCGGCGATGCCGCTGCTGTTCCAGCTGCGCGACGACCAGAAAGAGGAAGTGCGCAAGCTCGCCCGCATCATCGGGCTCGAGAAGGTGGCGCAGCAGATCTAACCCGCAAGTTCCTTCCGGAATTGCGGCTATATCGGGAACATCCGGCAATTGACAAGCGTTGCCCGCTCCAAAGAGGGAGTGGACCAATGCGCGCCTCGACAGCCTATTTCGTCGGTGCAGGAACCATCGTCGCAGCCATCGCCATTGGTCTCGGCGGCGGCATTGTCGCCGGCAATATCATGAATCCGGTCTCGCCCAAGCAGGGGCCTGATACCAGCAAGATGGCGCAACGCGCTGACGCCAAGCCCGCCACGACGGACGCGCCATCCGAGCGCTTGCAATATCTCACCGGCTCGCAAGCCTTCGGCGCCATGGTCGCCGCGCCAGCGCAGGCCGAAGCCAAATCAGACGCTAAACCCGAATCCACGCCTGAAGCAAAATCCGAAGCTGCGAAGCCCGGCACGCAGACCACTCAGGCCAACGCTGAACAGCCAGCGCAACAGCCCTCGCAAGCGGCTGCGGTAGAGCCGCCCAAGCCAGCGCCGGCATCGCCTCCGCAACTCGCGAAGCCTGCTGCACAGCAGGCGTCGACAGAGCCGTCATCCCCACCCGACAACGCCTTTGCCAAGGCCAGGGATTCTGACGTCAGGCGGGCCACGTCTGAACGGCGCCGGACGGAGCGCCGTGAGCGCTGGGCCGAGCGCCGTCATTACGATTCCCGCGAGCCGCGTGGGATGCGCGACCGGACCGATTGGGACGACGTCGCGCGCAACATCCGCGAAGATGCCGATGCGCGCGAGGTCCCGAGCCGGCCGCGCGGCGGCTTTCCGCAGATCAGGCTATTCGGCGACGACGATTAAGTCCGTCCTCGCCGTCGCGCGCGATCTATGACGGGCGCATCGACGGCTATGGTCTGACGCAACACCGGCGAGATTTGTGCTGTGGACGGCGACCACTCACCCGCCGTGCGACTCCACGACCTTGCGGCAGCCGTCCGAAAGTTTCGACTTGTTCTCGCGCAGGCAGGCATTCATCTGCGGCGGCTTGCCGATGTGTTCGGCGCAGAATTTGCTCGCGTCGCTTCGGCAGGTCATCTGCTCCTGCGGGGTCGGACCGGATTGCGCAGCGGCGGTCTGGGCGGTCGCGGCGAGCAGCAGTACGGCAAGAACCGAAATCTTCATAAAACACCTCCTTGGGAATGTCGTTGGTCCCGCCTGGGATCAAGCGGGCCGGACCATCTCGCGACCGCCGGGCGCGGGTCCATGCCATGTTCATGGCATCGGCCAGCCCGTCCCGCCGCCGTACCCCCATTTTCATGGCATGTATCGGCGCGCCGTCTTTTGTCATTCAGGCTGCACGTCGGCTGCGAGACCCGGTGATTGCATCGGGACGCCGAACGGCAAGCAGGAGAGCAAGATGTCGAAAAGAGCGGGAGCGCTGAGCGCCAGGTTGACGATTTTGGCGCTGGCAGGTTCGGCGATGGTGTCGCTGGGCACGAGCCCGGCGCAAGCGGTGGTCTATTGCAAGACGGTCGGCATACCCAAAGGCTGCGTGGTACGACCGGCGGCAGCGGTGAGGGTAGCGCCGGCCACCGCGGTCGCCGTGGCGACACCCGGGGTCGGTGCGCCCGGTGTCGGCGTGCGCGCGGGCACGCCGATGAATCGCGGTGGTCCGGTCAATCGCGTGGGCGTGCGCTGAGAACAACGAAAGAGTTCGGGCGAAGGAGCCGTGCGGACGAACCCCCCCGTCCTCCGCAGGAAAATCATCCGGCCCGTCCCTCTCTCCGCGCGTCCCACACGTTCGGAGAGGGGGCTTTTCAGCCGACGGCGGCATCGCTGTCGGGGAAAATCTGCGGCAATTGCAGCCGCACGCGCGTGCCTGAGGAATCCGAACCGAGATCGAGCATCGCCCCGCAGCGCGCGGCACGGCTCCTCATGTTGCGAAGGCCCCGCGCGGTCTGGCTCGCGTCGGTGGCCCCGCCGCTGCCGACCGGCGCACAACCGTTCGCAAAGCCCTTGCCGTCATCCGCGACCCTGATCACACCGTACGGTCCCTGACCTCCGTCGACCGTCTCAATGGTGACCGCGATGCGGCGGGCCTCTGCGTGCTTGACCGCATTGGTCACGGCCTCGTCGAGGATGCGCACGATCTGGATGACATGCCATGGCCTGAGCTCGGGATGCAGCGGCAGCCCTTGCGGCGTCGCCACGTGCCAGTCCAGCGCGATGTCGTGCGGTCGCAATTGTGCGGTCGCGCGCTCGCGCCAGGAGCCGAGTGCGAGCATCAGGTCGCCGCCGATGTCGTCCATGGAGTCGATGACGAGGCGGAGGTCTTTCAGCGCCGCACGGGCGGCGTCGGTGATGGTCGCGCCCTCGTGCCCGCGCTCGGACAGTGCCACGATGCTGATGAGCTGGCCGCCGAGGCCGTCATGCAGGTCGCGCATCAGCCGCGTGCGCTCATTGGCAAGCGCGGCGGCCCGTGCACGCTCCTCCTCGCGGGCAAAGCTCGCCTTCAGCCGCTCCTCGGCCTCGCGTACGCGCGTTACGAGCTGGCCGGCAAAGCTGTCGACCTGGTTCAGCGCGCGCGCGAACCGCCAGGTCAAGCCGGCACCGATCGCGACCAGCATCGCCGAATAGGACAGGCGCGACAGGAAGATGCGCTCGTCGGTCACGATCTCGAACACCGACAGCATGTCGTGGACCCAGCATATCAGCACGATGGTCACCGCGCAGCCGAGCGTGAAGCTTGCCGCGTCCTGCCGCCGCACCACTGCGGCAGCGGTGACGCAGGCCATCAGGAGCAGGCAGAGCCCGACGGTGGGAATCCCCAACAGGAGAAACAGAATGCGCGGCAGCGGCGGGCCGGCGATCAGTCCGACACCGAACACGACGAGCCCCGGCGCGAACAGCAGCATGCCGTAACGCGGCCAGCGCCAGCCGAAGAACAGCACGCCGAAGACGACGACCAGGGCGCTCTCGATCGGTGCGGACGCGAGCAACACTGCGGCGAGCCGGGAGGTGTTGACGGGGGGCACCGGCGGCGGCGCGAAGGCCTGCACCACGCCGAGCACCATCGCCACGGCCAGGACGCCGTAAACCGGCTCGCGGCGGCGCATCAGCCACATGATCGCCAGGATGACGGCGAGGATCGATTGCCAGGCGGAGAACACCACGGGCAACGTGACGAACATCAGCGTGCGTGTCTCGTAGGCCGGGCGCAAGGCCGCATCCGGCCCGACATAGACGGTGTCGAGAAAGCCCTTGAGCGGTCCCCAAACCAACAGCTGCACCGTGATCTCGTTCGCGCCCTCGCGCAGCAGCGAGGACGGGATCGACCCGATCTGCGGAGTGTTGCGGTCGGGCCGGTTGGCGTTGGCATCGCGTCGGGAATCCAGGATGACGACGCCGTTGATTGAGACCTCCACCGCGTTGCTGAAGCGCGGCAGGAATACCGACCAGCCCGACGCCGCATCGCCGCGGCGGAACGTGAAGGCGCCGGTGTAGAGCGGCGGGTCGGCCAGGGAATAGCGTGACGACGTGAAATGCGGCAAAGTCACGGGACGCGCCACGCCGTCCTCGCGCAGCGAGAATTCGCTCAGGGCAAAGTCGTCGGGGTCGCTGGGCTGGAGCAGCCGCAGCCCGAGGACGGTCGCGACCAATATCAGCGCCTGGAGCAGCAGATAGGGCACGAGTCGCGAGACCAGCAGCCGGCGTCGCGCGGGTTTGACCGGTGCCTTCGCCGCGATCTCGCTCACAGCTTGATCAGGCCCTGCTGCACCGCTTCGAACACCGCTTCGCTGCGGGTGTGCACTTCGAGCTTGCGATAGATGTTCTTGATGTGGCCGGGCACGGTCTGCCGGGACAGGCCGAGATGGCTCGCGATCTCGGCGTAGCTGAAACCTTTCGCGATGCCCCAGAGGATGTCGATCTCGCGTGGGGTGAGCCTTGCGGTGTTGAGGGCGGGACCCGGCGGAGGCTCGGCCGCATTCTGCGCGGTACCTTGCGTTCTGCGCACGATGAAACGGGCGATCGAGGCCGAGATCGGCGAATGGCCGGCGACCAGATCCCGCACGGTGGTGGCGATATCGGTGGGGAACGCATCCTTCAGGAGATAGCCGGTGGCGCCGACCGTGATCGCGGAGATCACACTCTCCTCGTCGCCGAGCGCCGAGATCACCATGATCTCGGTGTCGGGAAAGCGCTGCCTTGTCTCGCGGATCAGCTCGACGCCGTGGCCGTCGGGCAGCCGCAGATCGGTGAGCAGCACGCGCGGCGCCCGCTCGCCGAGTCCGGCGCGGGCCTCTGCGAGCGTGCCGGCGCTGCGCACCTCGTAGCCGGCCTTGACCAGCGCATCGTGGAGCCGCCAGCAGGTCGGCGCGTCGTCCTCGACGAGGAGGATGGTGATGGCTTCACCCGTCTCGCCCTGTTCGGTCATGATCATCGCCCTGCACCGCGTGTCCCCCGCGGCGCAGGGCCAAGTTTAGCCGCGGTGCGGGCGCCGCGACACCCATAATCATGGGGGCGCAAGATCTTGGGGGCGCAAGGCATCGCTCTGGCGTTCCCGACGCGATGCCTACTGCTTCGTCGCAGCCGGCTTGTCCGGCGGCATAGGCGGGCTCGGCAGTCGCTGCATGACAGTGCGCGCGGTACCGGGATTGTTCTTGTAGAACTGCTGATACGGCCCCTGGATCACGTCGAGCGTCGCCGGCCGCTGCCATGTCACCGGCGGTTCGGCCTGACGCCGACGGCGGCACGGGGGAAGTGAGATAGGCCACAGACGGGTTGACTTAGGGGAGGAGACCCTCGAAATCTTCCCGGAGCCTGCCTAAGGACTCCTTACGGATTGAAGCCTTGCACCATGGTCGGATTGATCCCACCGGCTCCGATGTCCCGCCTGCAGCGTCTCGCCGGCCGCGTTGCGCTGACAATTGCTCTGACCCTGGTCGCGGCGCCGACCGCGCAGGCCGACAAGCGGGTGGCGTTGGTCCTTGGCGTGTCCAACTACCAGAGCGTTGCGCGGCTGGCCAATCCCGACAACGATGCGGCTGCGATCAGCGACGTCTTCAAGCGCATGGGGTTCGACGTCGTCGATCTGCGCCGGGATCTCGGCGTCATCGAGATGCGGCAGGCGGTGCGCGATTTTGCTGGGGTTGCCGCGGATTCCGACATGGCCGTGGTCTATTACGCCGGTCACGGCATCGAGGTGAACGGCGCGAATTTCCTGATTCCGGCAGATGCCAGGCTGCAGAGCGATTT